>CALFEO010000020.1 GCA_937949995.1 uncultured bacterium | reverse complement strand
CTGTATGTGTAGCCAATAATCGAGTGTTGTACCAACAGTTTTTGCAACAGTGCGTAAAAATGTTATAATGGTGCAATATGTTGAAACGATATTTGTGTAAATTTTTGAGTTTGGGGGCTTTGGTTGGCGGGGTGCTGTTTTTACCGAATATCGCGAGTGCGGCACCGGCGACTATTGCGGGTTTTGAGATGGCGGGATTGTTGGGGACCGAGGTAACATTTAATGCCACTACCAATGATTTGAATTTGCAAACGGCAACAATATCAAGAGGAGCCGGGATAACGCCGTCGGCGCTTGGCAGTGCTTTTTCTTCGACCGGTTATGTGGCGGCGGGAACAAAAGTTGATGCTATAGCCCAAAATGAGTATTTTCAGGTTGTGATTGAGCCTAAAAATAATCATAGATTATTTTTAACAGAACTGAACTACATTATAAGGCGCAGTGGCACCGGTCCGAATGCGTTTCAGTGGCAATACAGTTTGGATAATTTCGCCACGGCCGGAGTTGATGTTGGTGCGGAAGGGTCTTATACGGGAACGGCTACAAACGGAATCGCGATGCCTGATATAGATTTGTCGGTTATTCCGGCTTTGCAGAATCTTCCGAGCGGTACGGAAGTTACATTCAGATTGTATGCTTGGGGAGCCTCGGCCGGTGGGGGTACTTTTGCCATCGGCCGCTTAGCCGGTGATGATTTGGCTTTTGTGGGTGAGGTTTTGCCGAATAAATTGGCAACTTTTGAGTTTGCCGGTGCGAACGGGGATCAAGTCTCGTCTTCAGCCACAACACAGGAGACCAATTTATCGCCCGTAGTTTTAACCAGAGGCGGCGGTTTGTTGACGTCTTTTTTACTGAACGCCTTTTCCAGCACCAATTATACGGCTTATGGAGCAAAAACAGATTCCATCAACAATAATGATTATGTTGAATTAACTTTTGAGGCTGATGATTTTTATCGATTGAATTTTGATGATTTGCATTTTAATGCCCGCAGAAGCAGCACGGGGCCGGTTTCGTATCAATGGCAATACAGTTTGGATGATTTTGCCACAGCGGGAGTTGATTTGGGAGCTGAAGGTTTTTATAACGGCACGGCGGATACCGGAGTTGTGATGCCTTCCATTAATCTTTCCGGAGTGCCGGCTTTGCAAAATGTAAAGAAAGTTACTTACAGATTATATGCTTGGGGCGCAACAACCACGGCCGGTACTTTTGCTTTTGGCAGATTAGCCGGAGAAGATTTGGTATTTACCGGAACGGTTTCACCGAATATTATCGCGGCTTTTGATCCGCTCGGGACAAATGGAGATCAAGCTTCATTTGACGCAACCACTTTGAACGCGAATTTGCAAAATTCGATTTTAACCAGAGGATCGGGCATCAATCCCTCGTTTTTGTTGGATGCTTTTTCGGCTAATGATTTTGTTGTAGGCGGTGTTAAGGCCGATGCCATCTCCAATAATGAATATTTGCAATTTAAATTGGAAAGTTTAACGGGTTATGATTTGTATTTGGGGTTTTTAGACTCAAACTTACGTCGCAGCGGAACCGGCCCAAACGCTTATCAGTGGCAGTACAGCTTGGATGATTTTGCCACCGCAGGAGTTGATTTGGGCGCGCAGTTCGCTTATTTAACCTCCGAGAATGATGGAACCGCGCGTCCTCGCGTGGATATGTCGTTGATTCCGGTTCTGCAAAATATACAGCCCGGTAATCAGGTCACTTTCAGATTATACGCATGGGGCGCAACCGGTGCTCCGGGGAGTTTTGCGGTGGGCAGACTGGATGGTGATGATTTGGCAATTGCCGGAGAATTGAAGTTAAAAACTTACAGCGTGAATTATTTGGCGGGTGCCAATGGATCCATAACGGGCGATACGGCACAGACCGTTAATCATGGCGCCAGCAGTACTGCGGTTACGGCCGTTCCGGATGTTGGTTATCATTTTGTTAAATGGTCCGATAATTCAACCGACAATCCCAGAGCTGATGGAAGTGTTACATCCGATATCACTGTTACGGCCGAGTTTGCCATTAATACTTATACATTAACCTATACAGCCGGAGTGAATGGCTCAATTACGGGAACCTCGGTTCAGACGGTGAATTATGGTGCGAACGGGGATGCGGTAACCGCCGTGCCTTTGGCGGGCTATGTATTTACGGATTGGAGTGATTCTTCCACTGATAATCCGCGAACGGATACCAATGTAACCGCAAATATTACGGTTACAGCCAATTTTGCTCCGGAACCGCAAACCGCGGCTGCATCTCAAGGCGGAGGAGCTTTTTATCCTCCAAACGGTATTGGAAGCGGTAAATCGGATAAAATAGTCGCCATGGATGCCGTTAAAGAAGTGGGATTGATCGATCGAGACGGTATTAATTTGCTGGCTTATGTAAGATCGCAAGCTTTGTTTGATATCGCGGCCGGTGATTTTGCGAATTTGCACAGACATTCATTAAAAATACTAGAACTTGATTTGTATCGTAATATTATTACCATTATGGTTGCTTCAGAGCCTCAAGTTTTTTCATTGCAAGAAAATGAAAGCGTGATGGTGGATTTGGATGGTGATGGAGTTAAGGATGTTTCGGTTCAATTTATGGGAGTCTATATAAATCGTGCAGAATTGACATTGAAATCCGTTACAAATACAGCAACAGTGCGGGATGAGCAATCCGCAGGTATCGATCCGGCAGATGAGCCGAAAATGCAAGTTACCAAAGGTTTTGTTTTTGGTAAAAATTTGGAAACGGGAATGATTGATCCCGATGTTAAGGAATTGCAAAAGTTTTTAAACAATAACGGTTTTGTGATTACGGATACGGGCCCGGGTTCTTCGGGGCAGGAAACGGATAAATTCGGCGCTTTTACCAGAAACGCTTTGATGAAATATCAAATTGCAAACGGTTTTGTTCCGGCTTTGGGATATTTTGGCGCTGATACCAGATCAGCGGTTAACCGTCAGTTAAGCGGAGAATCTTCAGGAAACGCCCCCGCTCGTTTATTGGGCAGAATATTGTTACAGGTTCAAAATCACGGCGAGGCTTGGTATGTAAGAAAAAGTGATGCGAAGAGGTATTATATGTTTGATGGAACAGCGGCATATGAAATGATGAGATCTTTCAGTATTGGAATATCGGATACGGATTTGGCGCAAATTCCCAAAGTACAAACAACCGCTGAAATGAATCAAGCGACTTCGGTTTGCGGTTCTAATGCATTGGCTAATCGACTCAAAGGAGATATTTTACTGCAAGTTCAAAAACATGGAGAGGCTTGGTATGTTGATCCTGTAAAATGCCGTGCTATTTACCTAAAGGATGGCGATGCGGCTTATGAAATAATGAGATTTTTGGGATTGGGAATCACGAATGCGGATTTGGAGAAAATAACAGCTGCACAATAAATTACAATAACAAATAACTTATTTAATTATTAAAGAATAAAGTTATAAATAATAATGCGAGCGGTAATACATTAAAATAAAAAATAATAAAGTTATAAATAATAAAGCGAG
>CALFEO010000019.1 GCA_937949995.1 uncultured bacterium | reverse complement strand
GTCCCCACGTGGTCGTCCATGCCGGTTCGTTCGTCGGTCCCCACGTGGTCGTCCATGCCGGTTCGTTCGTCGGTCCCCACGTGGTCGTCCAGGCCCGTTGGTTCGTACATCCCCACGTGGTCATTTGTAATGTTTATAATACCGTGAACATGGTCCGGCATTACAATAAATTCATCAATCAATACGCCGGTAAATTTATCGGGGATTTTTTGCCACCATTTATGAATCATTTGGCCCGCAGGGTTTAAAATCATGTTGTGATTTTTTATGCATCCGAATAGTGGCCGACGATTTTGACAACAAACAGTAATAAAATATATCGCGTTTGATAAATAATTATGTTTTGGACAGCGCATTGCCTTCCGATGGTATTCGGCGTACATATATTTATTGTCGCGAATGTAGTACGGGTGGTCAATCAGGATAACATTCATTTGAATTTTTCTTTTTGTTGACGAATGTTGTATTGTTTATTGATTATGACAATAAATGTAAAAATTGTTCCCAATGCAAAAAAGACGGAGGTTGTGGGGTGGGAGGGTAAGACCTTGAAGATTAGAGTTGCCGCTCCGGCGATTGAGGGCAAAGCCAATAAAGAGTTAATACGGTTCATGGCCGAGTTGTGTGATTGCTCGCAAAGTGAAGTGGAGATTGTTAAAGGTCAAAATGCGAAGATGAAGTTGCTGGATGTGCCCGCGGACTTGCATGAGATTGTGGTATAATTGTTGATATGAATTTTGATAAAGAGGGTTTTTCGGTAAAGGAACAAGCGCCGGAATTCGATGAGAATTTCGGTGAGATTGATTTCGGTTCTGCGGATACGGTCAAAAATACTTTGCCCGAAACTTTGCGTTCGGTTGATGAAGATTTTGCGGTGGAGTCGGGTGTAAGAGAAATAAGTCCGGACAGCTTTGTTGTGCGCGGTACGATTCCGGAGTCTGCAAATGTTTTGCGGGATTTGTATCCGGATAAGCAAGAGTCTGCTGTTTTGGATGTTAAATCGGCCGGATTTAAAGTAAAAAAAATTCCGGAGTGGGAAGCGGGAGTGCGAGGAACCATCAAGATTGATGCGGTGGTTGAGCTTCCGCCCATAGCGGAGTCGATGATGGAGAAGAATGATGAAGAAGAACAAAAAGCCGCTTGATATAAGCGGCTTTGGATTTTTTAATGTTTGTGTTTTTCGGGAACAGGGTCCTCCCCTCCCTCAGCCCAGGGGTTGCACCGCAAAATGCGCCAAATGGTCATGGGGATTCCACGGATGATACCGAAACGTGATATGGCTTGATAGCCGTATTCGGAACAGGTGGGATGATATTTGCAGGTGGGATATGGAACGAAACGAGCCAGAGGCCCGTGATCGAGCGAGAGTGTTTTTTGATAAATAACAATCAATCCGCGGGCAATTCTGCGAGGGATCCAGACGAACCAATTCATGATTCCCGGAGGAGGCATTTCTTTCATATTGTCTGAACTATCTTATTGTCTGAACCTTGATTTAAAAACCGATTACCAACCTAATTAACATGATTACTATATTGTCTGAACCTTGATTATCAAACCGATTACCAACCTAATTAACATGATTGCACAGAACCGGTGCAAAGTTCATCAAGTTTAAAGTTTATCAAGAGAGGCTTAAGTTACTCTTGATGAACTTGTTACTTTAGACTTGAGGAACTCATCCGGTAATCAAGACACGTCGTTCGCGAACGACAGTGTCAAGTTAATATGAGCGTGAATCTGAGAGGAAATCAAGGTTCAGACAATAAGTAACCGGGTGAATCGTGGTTCAGACTTTTTTCGGTTTTACAAACTTTGCACCGTGAGCGATTTTGCCCTTTCCCAGTTCTTTTTTCGCTCGGGGAGAAAGTTTGAGGGGGCGTGTCATGATTTTTTCGATCTTGGTTAAAATGTGGGCGACATCTTCGCGCATGGCCGGGTAGGGTGCGTCCAGTGTTTGAGCTTTGAGAATAAAAATGTATTGATAGCCTTTGGGAAATTGGGTGATAAGTTCTTTAACGGCGGCGCGAAATCTGCGTTTGGCGCGGTTGCGTTTTACAGCGCGTTTGAAAGTTTTGGTGGAGATGATGAATCCGATCTTAGGTTCTTCTTCGAGAGGCTTGGGATGATCTTTGGATGGATGAACGGCGCGAATCCGTAAGGTTGAATAGACGCCGTAAATAGACCGTCCCTTGGTGGCCATGAGCGCAAAATCTTTGGTTTTTTTCAGACGGTTGTCACGGGATAACATAATCACAGTATAACCCACTTATTAAAAATTATGAATTAAGAATTATGAATTAAGAATTATGAATTAAGAATTATGAATGTTGGAATCGAGCAAAGCTCGATATTCGGAATATATATATAAATGCCGTAAGGCTACGTTCATTCTTAATTTATAATTCTTAATTCATAATTTGGCAAAGAAATGCCGTAAGGCCTCAAGCATTTTTAATTCATAATTCTTAATTCATAATTTAGTATAGAAATGCCGAAGGCTACATTCATTTTTAATTCATAATTCATAATTTTTAATTTGATGTAGTTGTTTTTGCATCAAAAAACAGGCTTGCGCCTGTTTTTTTAGCCTTGTTTGGCGACCGCAATGCGGGCGCGGCCTTTGGCACGGCGCGAAGCTAAAACTTTGCGTCCGTTTTTTGTGGCCATGCGCTGACGGAATCCATGTTTCTTGGCGCGTTTGCGGGTGTTGGGTTGAAATGTTCTTTTAGTAGCCATACTGCTTGAAATAATCAATCACCAAGCTCCAATAACCAATGGTTGAATCGAGTTTGGCTCGATGTTTATTGTTTTGTCCAACCGGTTATTTGGTTATTGTAAGATTGAGTATTTATTGATAATTGGAATTTGATTATTGGTTATTACCAATGTTATGAGGCTTAAAATAGCAAAGAATTCGAGACTTGTCAAAAGATTGGGAGGTGGAAGCTCCATTTGAGCGGATTTAATTATATTTTGCCTAAAGATAAACAAAAAACGCGGGTTACCGCGTTGATTGATTTTAGTGATTGGTGTGTTTAGCGAACTTCGAAAGTAACGGAAACGTTGCTGGTGACGGTTTGAGAGCCGGATTCGATTTCGGCTTCGGGTACCATGGCCATATCCATTGCTACAGCGCGTTCCATCCCGCCATAATATGGTGTGGGATAGTTATTATATGTATCTTCGTAGAAAGAGACGACGCGGACCAAGGTGAGGCCAAGCTCACCGGCCAGGTCTTTGGCCTTGGCTTCAGCGTCTTTGATGGCTTGCAAGCGTGCTTGTTGTTCGTAAGAAGCTGAATCGTCGATGGTAAACTGAAGGCCTCCGATTTGATTGGCGCCCAGCATGGCACTTTCGGAAAGCAGTTTGGAAACCTTTTCCTGATCTCTGACCTTGATTTCAATGTTTTGGTTGATTTCGTAGCCGGCATCTTCTCTACCCTCTTCGTTCCAGTTGTAACGCGGGTTAACCGTGAAGTTTAAAGTCTTGATATCTTTTTCATCTATCCCCATGCTTTTAACCATGTTGATAATGCTGTTCATCTTGTTGGTATTTTCGGTTTGAACAGCTTCCACGGTTTCGCCTTCGGTGTAGACCCCGAGGGTGATTGTTGTCAGATCGGGTTTAACCTCGACCTCGCCTTGGCCATTGATGGTGATGGTGTCGCGCACGTCTCGGCCGATGTAGTTATATTCTTGCAAGGAGTTGCGTGTGAGTACACCCAGATAAATGACGAGCACAAAGCCCACGATTGCGCCGACTATGTAAAGAAGATTTTTCATATAGTGATGACTATGATTATTGTTAATGTAAAGATTATAGCATGTAGCATGTAACTTGTAATATGTAACAAGGATTAGTTTATCAAGTTAAAAGTAAAAAGTTCATCCCATTAAGTAACAAGTTCTTCAAGCCTAAAGTTCGTCAAGAGAAGCAAGAGTAACTCTTGACCTGTCCCGCGAAGCCCTTGAGGCGTAGTGGGATGAACTTTAGACTTGAAAGACTTTGATCTTTTATTGCCCCTGAACTCGTTATAAACAGCCCGCCCCGTCGAACTTGTCAGGTCGGATGACCTGATGACGGGGTTATAAACGTTACGAACGGTAGAGTGTGTTGTTTTGTCGGTAGTTCCCTGGAAGGTTGCGGTAAGGTATACTGTGCAATTATCAACCGTCTATCCACAGGTTTGACAGGGTCTTGCTGGGCTGTTGATATTTATGTTGAAACTTACCCCTTAACGCGATCCTTCTTATGAATTCCAATGAAATTTGGCAGGCGACACTTGGAGAGCTGGAGCTTACACTCTCCAAAGCCAACTTTACAACCTGGTTTAAGAACACTTTTATCTCACAAATCGAAGAAAACAAGGTTATTATTGCGGTTCCCAATACTTTTACCAAGGCCTGGCTGGAAAAAAAGTATCATGACGCGATAATTCGTGCTCTTCGCAATGCTACCAATAATACAATTCGAGAGGTTACCTATAGAGTCGAAGTGCGCAATACCACAATAGTACCGGGTTTGGCTTCGGATCAAGAAATGGAAAGCAGTTATCCGGTGGATGCCGATGTTGCGGGCACCGGTCAGCCGAGATCGGGCGCCGAGGGCGGTGCGGATGGTTCCAATGGGGTGGGTTTAAATCCCAGATACAGATTTACCAATTTTGTGGTTGGAAAAACCAATGAAATGGCTCATGCCTCGGCACAAGCTGTGGCGGCAGGGCCGGGTGTTACCTATAATCCCCTGTTTATTTTTGGCGGAGCCGGTCTGGGAAAGACCCATTTATTGCAAGCGATCGGGCACCATGTTTTGGAAACCAATCCGGAGGCCAAGGTGCATTATGTAACTTGCGAGCGTTTTACAAATGATTTTATCCAATCGGTCCGCAGTGGAAGAGCAAAAGAGTTTAAGGAGTTGTATCGTAATCTGGATGTGTTGCTGGTAGATGATATTCAATTTATTGCCGGAAAAGAGGGTACGCAAGAGGAATTTTTTCATACTTTCAACGCTTTGCATCAATTAAACAAACAGATTGTAATTACATCGGACAGACAGGCTAAAGATATTCAGGGGCTGGAGTCGCGTTTGGTTTCACGCGTGGAATGGGGAATGGTTGCGGATATTTCGAGCCCTGATTTTGAAACTCGCGTGGCAATTTTGGATAAAAAATGCGTTGAGAAGAACTATCACCTGACAACCGAGGTTTTGCGATATATTGCGGGAACCGTACAGTTAAATGTGAGAGAGTTGGAGGGGGCGCTGAATAAAGTTATCGCCTATCATCAGTTTAAGAATATCGAGCCCAATATGGCTTCCGTACAAAGCTTGTTGCAGAGTTTTGTGCCGTCTGTGCCAAAGAGGACGATAACCGCCCGCCGTTTATTGGAGATTGTTACCCAGTATTATGACATTAAAATGGATGATTTGATGGGCAAGAGCCGAGAACAAAGGTTTGCTTTTCCCCGCCAAATTGCCATGTTTTTATTAAGAGAAGAGGCAAAGTGCTCGTTTCCGGCCATTGGCAAACACATTGGAGGCAGGGATCACACAACAGCTATGCATGCGTGCAATAAAATTGACGGATTGATAAAATCAGACGAGCAGTTGAAAAGGGATATTAATTTGATCAGAGAAAAAATTTACATGGGGGGAAGTTCTGAATAACAGGTTGATTAACATGTGTAAAAACCGGTGGATAGTTTTTAGCGGTATTAAACCTTGCACAGACCTTGTTGTTTAGTCCCTAGGTTATTACATGGTCAGTGCACATGGGGTGTGAACAGAATCCGGGCTAAACAGACGGCTAAAATCGGGTTTTCCACTTCATCCACACCCCTTATTACTATCATTACTATTTAGATAAATTTATAACTTATAATAATAAACCGTACGAATTACGAATCTGCGCGAATTACGAATGGGTTGCATTTTATCCCATGGGATAAGATGATGGCTGAATTACTGATTCGTAGTTCGCGCAGATTAGTCCCGCAACAAGTATTTAATATATTTAGTGTATGCGGGATCCCGCCAAAGGCGGTGATAATTCGTACTGTAAATTCGTAATATGAAGTTCTCGTGTACTCAAGAAAATTTATTGCAAGGTTTGTCGATGGTAAGCCACATTACGGGAAAGAATATCAATTTGCCGGTTTTGGGGAACGTGTTGATAAAGGCCGAGAAAACCGGGATACAACTGCATACTACCAATTTGGAAATATCGGTGAGCTGTGTGATTAGAGGAAGGGTGGATGTTGATGGTGAATACAGTGTTCCGGCCAAGGTGTTTATGGATTTTGTAAACCTTTTGCCCTCGGGCAAGGTTGAGTTTGAATTGACGGACGAGGGTTTGGTGGTTGGCTCCAATGATCAAGAGACGGTTATGCGCGGAATGCCGGCTTCGGAATTTCCGCTGTTGCCAAAATTACAGAAGAACCATACTTTTACCTTAAAAGCCGCGGATGTAAAAAAAGCCATAAGCCGAGTTGTTTTTTCGGTTTCTTTGTCCGAATCCAGACCCGAGCTTTCGGGTGTGGCTTGTTTTTTCAATAATCAGAGCAATCCGGGCAAGGTGGCTATGGTGGCAACCGATTCTTACAGGTTGGCCGAGCAATTGATTGGCAGCGGAGACTCGGATAAGCAAGTTACGGTTTTGGTGCCAGCCCGTGCAATGAGTGAAATCCAACGAATTATTTCTTCTTATAAGGATGAGATAGAAGCTCCGGAGAATGTGGGTTGGAGTGTTTCCGATAATCAGCTGGTTGTGATTTACGGTTCAGTGGAGTTGACCACGCGTTTGATTGAGGCTTCTTTTCCTGATTATCAGAATATTATTCCTACAGAGTTTAAGACCAAAGCTTTGTTGTCGAGAGCTGAATTGTTAAAGGCGGTTAAGACAGCGAGTTTGTTTTCCAAGAAAGAGATTAATGATGTCCATCTTTCATTTGATCCCAAGACAGGAACTTGCGTTGTTGAATCTTCGGATGAGGGAACCGGTAAAACCAAATCACAAATCAGAGGTGAGTTTGAAGGAGAGGCAAACTCGGTTGTTTTAAATTTCAAATATTTGGCAGATGGATTAAATGCTTTTGATTCGGATAAGATTCGTTTGGCTGTAATCGGGGCCATGTCACCGATGATGATTTTGCCGGAAAAAGAGGAAGAGTCGGGTTACAGATATTTGGTGATGCCGATAAGGCAATAATTGAATAAGCCACTAGCTTCTAGCTACTAGCTACTAGCTACTAGCTACTAGCTACTAGCTACTAGCCAAACCAACTGCGGTTTGTCATCTCGAATGGACGTGAGAGATCTCCACAGTTATCACCAACCAAATAACAGTTTGTCATTTCTGCTCCTTAGGCGCATCAGCCTTCATCGGCTACCAGCTTCTAGCTACGAGCACAACCCCAACCCCTTATCAGGGGCTATAAACCCTTTGTCATTTCTGCTCCTTAGGCGCATCAGCCTTTATCAGCTACTAGCTACTAGCTACCAGCAAAGCAAACCAAGGTTTGTCATCTCGAACGGACGTGAGAGATCTCCACTGTTATTACCAGCTTGGCGGATTTGCTTAATAGCTATCAGGAGAACGACGAATTTGGAATCTGGAACTTTCGTTTGCAGGCTTGTGAATATAGAAGAATGATCACGCGAATCCAATAATCATGTGAATCGTGGTTCAAGACAAAAAATCACCGAATTTCTCGGTGATTTTTGATTATTGTTTTGTTGGTGATTGGTTATTTCACGTTTTTATGGATCTATGGTGAGCGTGACCGAATCGCCTTGGATGGAAGAACCGTCTTGGCGGATGGCTGTGGGGATCAGGGTTACGGTGCCCAGGTCGGGCGGAGTGTTCCAGTTGATTTGATTGGTTCGGCCGTCGGGCGAAAGGATGGTGCTGATTATTTTGGTTGCGCCGTATTGCTCGTAGCGTAAGTCGATTTTTTGCACATCGCTGATTTCACTGACTTGGACGTAAACCGGAATGGGAAAGCTGGAAGCGGAAATGCGGGTGCCGGCGGCCGGGGCGGAAATGGAAACTTTTATGGGAGCAAGATCGGCATTTAGATTAATGATGACGCGAGCTTCGTTGGAGTTGCCGACATCATCGGTTACTTTGACCACAATTTCGTGATATCCGCGCGGTATGTTGTTGGGAATGTTGGCATTAATTGTTCCACTGCCCGATGATTGGCCGATGACGGTGTCTTCGATTTTAGCTTCGACCCGTACAATTTGACGTTGAGCTTGCGCGGAAACAGTGATATTTAAATCGCGTGAATACAGATTGGAGTTGTTTTGCGGAGACAGAATGGAAATGGAGGGTTTGTTTTGTGGTGTGTGTACATCGTCGTATTCGGTTGGTGCGGTGCTGGTTGTGTTCCACTGTTCTTTTTCGATCCAAGCTTGAACGGCTGATTCCCAGTTGGCAAATTGCGGATCGGCTTTGGGATTGGATGGAGCCGGACCAAGGGGATCGTCTTTATCGATATACCACAGAATGTTGTGACCTTCGTAAAAACCTTTTTCTTCGATAAATTCAGGAGGGGTGTGCTCGGTGGCCAGTTTTCCGCTGATGCGATCTATTTTAACCGTGGTTTTGAATGATTTGCCGGTTAAGACAGGTTTGTCGGTATTTAACGGCGGAGGATCTTTGAATTTTACAATTGGGAGTTTGGCTCCGGCGCGTTTCATGAAAGCCTGCCAAATAGGAGCGGCGACGATTGAGCCGTCGGCTCCGCTGTTCATTTCTTCACCGCGGCTGTTGCCAACCCAAACACCGGCGACCAAGTTGGGTGTGTAGCCCATTGTCCAAGCGTCTTTAAAATTATTGGTGGTTCCGGTTTTGGCGGCAACCGGGCGATCGGGCAGAGTTAAAACACCGGTACCGAAAGTGCGGACGCTGTTGTCGGCCATGACGTTGGTGATATGAAGAGCGGCGTCTTCGGGTATGACTCGTTTGCCTTCGCTTTCTTGCCATTCAAAAAGGGTTTCGTTGTTGGAATCGGAAATTTTCAGAATGCCGGCGATGGGATATTGAATGCCTTGGTTGGCCATGGCGGCATAAGCATTGGTGTGTTCGATGAGTTGAACTTCGCCGCCGCCCAAAACCAAAGACATACCGAAACGGCTGCGATCAGCAAAAGTTGTATAGCCCAGTTGTTCGGCAAAATCGATAACTCGTTGTGTGCCGACCAAATACATCATTTTAACAGCGGGAATATTGAGTGATCGTTGCAGTGATTGGCGGACTGTTAACGGACCGGAATATTGGAAGTTGTAGTTGTTGGGCTTGTAGGGACCGACCTCTGTGTTGAAGGTTGTAAAAACATCCCAAAGAACGGTTTCCGGAGTGTAGCCTTTGATGAAACCGGCGGTGTAAACAATCGGTTTAAAAGATGAGCCGGGTTGGCGTGGACGAAGTGTGACGTTGACCTGACCGTCTATGTCTTTGTTGAAAAAATCAGCGGAGCCGACCATGGCTAAAATTTGTCCGTTTTGAGGATCCATGGCCATAAGTGCGGAGTTTTCAAAGCCATAGCGTTCGCCGTATTTTTCAACCCCGTTTTTTACTTCTTCTTCGGCGATTTGCTGCATTTCCCAATCCAAAGTTGTGATGACACGCAATCCACCGGACTCAACTTCCTTTTGTCCGTATTCTGCGATAAGAAGACTGCGGATGTACATGGAAAAATGCGGGGCTTTTATACCGGCAACTTTATGGGGTACCAGTTTGGCCAGAGTGTCTACAGCTTTGGCTTCTTCGGCTTGTTCTTTGGTGATGTAATTGTCGCGCACCATGGAATCAAGCGCCAAGTTTCGGCGCCGGATGAGCGCGTCGCGGTTATCTCCGGAAACGCCGGCGCCATATGGGTTGTAGTAATCGGGTGCTTGAGGAATGGCGGCGAGTAAAGCGCATTCATCCAAAGTAAGTTCGCCGACCGGTTTTTCGAAATATGTTTCAGCGGCCGAGCCCACGCCAAAAATAAGAGCACCATAAGGAATCTCGTTCAAATACATTTGCAAGATTTGATCTTTGGTAAACTTGCGTTCGATTTGCAAAGCCATCAAGATTTCTTTGAATTTACGTTCCCATCTTTTCTCGGGAGACAGAATGGCGTTTTTAACCAGCTGTTGTGTCAGGGTTGATGCGCCTTGCGCTTTGCGGCGTTCGATAATGTCGACGTAGATGGCTTTGACAATGCGTTTGTAGTTGATTCCGCTGTGATTATAAAAATCTCTATCCTCCAAGGCGATAGTTGCTTGTTTGAGATATTCGGGCATTTCCGAAATTTCAACCAAGGTGCGTTTTTCGTCGCCGTGAATTTCGTATAATAAAACTTCACCTGTGCGATCATAGATTTTAGTGGATTGCGCTATGTCGCGAGTGAGCAAGGTGTTGGGCTCTGGTAAGTCGCGGCTGATCCAGGCCATGGCAATGGTGAATGCGAGTACGCCCAACAGAAAAGCGATCAATCCAAAAATAAGCGAAACCACGGCAATGGTTTTGGCTTTGACCTTCCAATCTTTTTTATGAGATTTGCGCTCCTTGTTAAGGTATGAAGGAGGTTTGAGTTCGGGAATGGGCATAGGGAGAGAGATTGGTTATAGCGTTGTAACGGAATAATATGCGATCAATAATGCATAACGCATAATGCATAATTTGGAAGTTATTTTTCAAAATATATTTAATTTGCAAGTAATTGTCAGTTGTTTAAGTTTAGCATGGTTTGGCATGGTTGATAAGAGGATTGTGGTAAGCAAAATTGGCTTATTTTAGCTAAAAATTGAGGATTAACCATTGACAAAATACGGGTTTTGTGGTATAGTTTTCAGTCTCAAAGAATAAAAAGCAAAAAATTCATATATTCACGGATTAATTATTTAGCTGATTTTAGCCAAATATTTGACCAAATAGCCGAGAAGGATCGCCATTTAAGCGAAAATTCGAAGGTTAGAATATGAGAAATGCTTTTTATGAGGCCATGATTATGAAAAGAACCAATAAATCCAAGTTGTTAAACAATCAAATTAAGAATGCATTATTGGCTGTTTTGATCGCGATTATTATAGTTACCTCGGTAAAGGTGCAAACCGCTTCCGCTGTAACCATTATGCCGATTGTGCCGACTTTTACAACGATTACCCGTTCTCTATATGACGTAGTAAAAGACAATGGATTGATTACTTTAAAAACCGAAGAAGCTCCGGTTGAATCCGTGGTTGTTCAGTCGGTGGAGCCGGTTCAACAATCCATGGCCGTTAAGTATACAAAAAAATATACCATTACAGCTTACAACAGTGTGCCGTGGCAAACAGATTCAACTCCTTGTATCAGTGCCGATGGATCGGATATTTGTAAACTTCATGAGCAAGGTGAGTTAAGTTGTGCGGCCAGCTTGCCGTTTGGTACCAAGATTAATGTTCCGGGCTTTGGTGTTTGTACGGTCCGCGACAGATTGGCTCCCAAATACTCTTATCGTATCGACTTATACTTTGGCGGTGCGGATCAAATTCAAGCCGCTAAAGAATGGGGTAAGCGTCAGGTTGTTGTAGAGGTGCTTGATTCATAAATAAACAAACCACGAATTCTGAATTCCGATAAATGAAAAGCCTCGGGTAAAACCGAGGCTTTTGTTATAGTACACCCCCCATAGTCCGATGTTTATCGGACGACGGGGGGTGGAGGCGTGAGCGGGAATCGAACCCGCGAATACAGGTTTTGCAGACCCGTGCCTTACCACTTGGCTACCACGCCTTAACTATATCGTCTTACGTTGCACGTCCCAATCGCCGCACATGGTTTTGATGTAGGACGTGGGACGTTCCACGGGCGACGATTGAGTTTGATGTTAGCAAGAGAATTAAAAATCGTCCAGTTGGGACGATGGTTAGGATTGGAAGGCTTCGAATAAGCGCTCGGCGAGATAGATGGATGCTTCGTTAATAATCATGTCCGGCATGTTTTCGAATTCATCCATGACTTCTTCGGTACTCATGTTGTTATCGCGCGCCAATCTGACACAGAGACGGTGAAAAGCGGTCAGCTCATGCGGGCGCCAACTGCGCAGCCTGCCTTCATCGGCGAATTCACTGCGCAAACGAATGTAGTTTTCACAAATGTCGCTGAATTTTTTGATGTGAGGTTTTTTCCAAGTACCGGTTTCTTCGGAGATGCTGAAAGCGATGCGAAGATAGATTTTGTATTTTTTATAGAGAGCTTCGGCGATTGGCGAAAGTATGGTATCGCCCGGCAATTCCGCGGTTTTGTGCAGATCTTGCGATGAGTTGGGATTAAGCGGAGGATTGTCGATGGCGATGGCGCGTGCCAAATTGGTTCGTAATTCCTCCTCCCTTTTGAAGGCGGACATTTTTACATCAAAGATGCCCGCGTCAAAAGCTTTTTTGTATGATTGAATCGTGGCCAAGGCTTGTTTAAGCGTAGTCATGAGCCTCCTTTGGAAAAGAACGGTAGGTTAATATAAGACAATTTTGTGTATTATGTCAATCGTTAATTGATGTCTGAAATTGGTAATTTTTTGTTTTTCAGGTATGCTTAGGCAAGATTATGATTATATTCGGTCATCGAGGAATGCCCAGCCGGCACGTACAAGAAAATACTTTGCTTTCATTTATGCAAGCGGTTCAGGCCGGAGCCGATGGCATAGAGTTTGATTTGAGGATTTCCAAAGATGGAGATATTGTTGTGGGGCATGATAAAGATTTATCACGTATAGCGGGAACAGCATCCAAGATAAGTGATTTAACGGTAAAAGAATTGAAGGCATTGCCCTTAAGGGGTTCCGGTCAAATATTGACATTGAATGAAGTGACAGAAGCGATCACGACTCCATTGCAATTGGATATGGAAATCAAGGATGCAAAAGTTGTACCGCTTCTGATAGCGAAATTAAAAACCAGTAAACAATTGCGAGAGAGAACGGTTGTTTCATCTTTTGATATCGAAGCTTTGAATTTGTTGAAAGAACAGGTGAGCGATGTGAGGCGCTTGGTTTTGTTGCATACTTGGTCGGCTTTGCGCGGTTCCAAAGAATTATGGAATCAGGTTATGGCTGTAGAGCCTTGGGCGGTTGGTTCGCGCAGAGGATCGTTGACGAAAAAAAGGATGAAGTGGTTAAGGGAAAGAGGCGTGTTGATTGCGGCTTATGATAAAGCCAATTCCAATCTGGCGACAAAAAGAATTGTAAATAAAGGAGTGGATGTGGCGATTACTTACAGACCGCAGGTCGCTCGCAAGTTGCTCGCGACAAATAACAAATAACAAATAATAAATAATAAATTATAAATAACAAAGATTTGAGGGTCGAGTTGAGCTCGATTTTTTTATTGTTCGAACATTGATTCGCTCATTGTCTGAACCTTGATTTAAAAACCGATTACCAACCTAATTAACTTGATTACTATATTGTCTGAACCTTGATTATCAAACCGATTACCAACCTAATTAACATGATTACACAGACTGGTGGAAAGTTCATCCCACTACGCAATAAGCTACGCGGGATAGGTAAAGTCTAAAGTTCATCTCACCAAGTAACAAGTTCATCAAGTCTAAAGTTTTTCAAGAGTTATTTAAGCCTCTCTTTATGAACTTTAGACTTTCAACTTGATGAACTCCTGACGAACTTGTTACTTTTAACTTGATGAACTTATCTAGTAATCAAGACACGTCGTTCGCGAACCACGTCGGTCGCGACCGAGCGTGGCGAACGACAGTGTCAAGTTAATCAAGGTTCAGACAATGAGCGAATCAAGGTTCAGACAATTGGACTTTGGGGCTTATTTGCTGTACTTTAGTCTTATTATGAGCAATAAAAAAGCTTTGGTTATTGATGCAAATGCACTGATTCACAGGGCTTGGCATGCACTGCCGCCCATGACGGCTCCGGATGGAAAATTGGTGAATGCTGTTTATGGGTTTACGGCGATTTTAATAAAGATTTTGGCGCAAGAACGGCCGGATGTTTTGGCTGTTTGTTGGGATACGGCGACGCCGACTTTTCGGCATGAGGCTTTGGAGACGTATAAAGGAAAAAGAGTAAAGCAAGATCAAGCTTTTTATGATCAGTTTGATGATGTAAAAGAAGTGGTTAAAGTTTTGGGTGGAACCAATTTGGAGTTGGATGGTTTTGAGGCGGATGATCTTTTAGGTACTTTGGCAGTGAGGTTAGAGAAAGACGGATATAAGGTTTTGCTTTTGACGGGAGATAAAGATGCGTGGCAGTTGATATCCAAAAATGTTTCGGTTGTGGCTTTTAAAAAAGGTGTGAGTGAGACGGTGATTTATACTCCGGAGAGTTTGGTGGAGATTACGGGTTTGCGACCGGATCAGGTGGTGGATTTTAAGGCTGTGCGCGGTGACGCATCGGATAATATTCCGGGGATTAAAGGGATTGGCGAGAAGACGATGACAGAGTTGTTGCAAAAGTATGATCATTTGCAGGGAATTTTGAAAGCTGCGAAAGATCCAAGCAGTGATATAAAATCCGCGGTGAGACAGAAGTTGTTGGAAGGTGAAAAGATTGCTTTGGAAACATTGCCGATTGTTCGGATTGTGACCGATGCACCGATTAAATTTAAAGTTGAGGATTTACTGCGCAGAAAAGTTGATGAGGATGATGTGGTTGCGGTTTTATCGAAGTTTGGTTTTAGAAGTTTGATTGCCAGGTTGTTTGGAAAACAACAGGAGAACTTAGAACATGGAACTGAGAACGTGGATCAAAATAAGCCAAGTTCCAAGTTCCAAGTTCCAAGTTCAATAAATCACGCAGTGATGACAAGCGTTGAGGATTTTGAGAAGTTTTTTGATATTGTGAAAAAGGAGGGCAAGATATATATTTATTTGCCGGAGGTTGTTCAGGAATCGTTGTTTGAGGATTTGCCCTCGGTTGTGTTTGGGAGTGATGAGATGACGGTGACCATTGCGAAGCAGGTTTTGGATAAAAAAGAAGCAAAGAAAATTTTAAAGTTGATGATTGAGGATGACGACATTAAAAAAATCGGGCATGGACTGAAAGAAGTGTGGCATTGGGCGGATGCATTGGGACTGGAAATAGCGGGTTTAGATTTTGATACGGAATTGGCGGCTTATTTGTTGGCGGCCGGGGAGCGCGGACACGATTTAAAATCCGTGGCGGCAATGAAGTTGCAGAAAGTATTGGATGATACCAAGCCGATTATGGCGCTTGATGCGATTCGTGAGTTGGAATTGAGATTGCGAACGGAGTTGGAAGAGCAGAAGTTAAGCTCTGTGCTGGAAAGATTTGAAATGCCGTTAATACCGATTCTGGCAAAAATGGAAGAGACGGGAATTATGGTTGATGTTAAGTATTTTAAGAAATTGGCCGAAGAGTTGCGCAAGGAAAAAGCCAAGTTGGAAAAAAAGATGCATGAGTTGGCGGGTGAAGAGTTTAATCCCCTATCGCCCAAGCAGTTGGGCCATATATTGTTTGATGTGCTGGAAATATCGACCAAAGGAATCAAAAGAGGAAAGACGGGAATTTCCACGGCGGCAACGGAATTGGAAAAGTTGCATGGTTTGCATCCCATTATAGAAATGATCGAGGATTATCGTGAATTATCCAAATTGTTATCCACGTATGTAGAGGCGATCCCGGAGTTGGCGGACGCGGATGGCAGGGTGCACACATCTTTTAATCAGGCGGTGACGGCAACAGGGCGTTTGTCCTCATCAGATCCGAATATGCAGAATATTCCGATAAGGACGGAACTGGGTAGAAGAGTTAGAAAAGGATTTATCGCGAAAAAAGGATATATTCTGTTAGCCTGTGATTATTCGCAGATTGAACTTAGAATAGCGGCGGCTTTATCTAAAGATAAAGCCATGTTGGAGGCTTTTGAGAAAGGTGAGGATATTCATACGGCGACCGCGGCCAAGATTTGGGATTTGAAGCCCGAGGATGTGACGAAAGATCAGCGCAGAGTTGCCAAGGCGATTAATTTTGGACTTTTGTTTGGACAAGGTCCGCAAGGTTTATCCAGAACAGCGGATATCAGTTATGCGGAGGCTAAGGATTTTATTGATAGATATTTTGTAGCTTTTTCCGGAATCCGTGAGTTTATGGATACGGCTAAAGCTTTGGCCTCTGCGCAGGGTTATGTGGAGACTTTGTTTGGGCGCAAGCGACCTTTGCCGGAAATCAATTCGCCTCTGCAAATGGTACGAGCGCAAGCCGAGAGAATGGCGATTAATATGCCGGTGCAAGGAACCGAGGCGGATTTGATTAAGCTTGCGATGATTGATGTGGCAAAGGAGTTGCCGAAAGTTTCCAAGGATGCCCGGTTGTTGTTGCAGGTGCATGATGAGTTGGTGCTCGAGGTTCCGGAGAAAGATGTTAAGAAAGTTGCCAAAGTTGTGGTTGAGACAATGCAAAATGTTGAGAAGATTGGATGCCCGATTGTGGTGGATGCGAAAGCGGGGAAGAATTGGGAGGAGATGGGACCAATTAATTAATAAATAACAACCCACTACGCTCTACGAGCTTCGAGGGTCAAGAATAATAAATAATAAAGCGAGCGGTACTAATTATATTATAAATAATAACCCACTACGCTCTACGCACCACAAAAACCAAAAACAACAAAGACGTCTTAGGATGTCTTTTTTGACATGGAAAACCCTCGTGTGATGCACGAGGGTTTTAGAGGTGAGGAAGGATAAGTGGAGGATTTTTTTGCGGGCTTGTTTTGGCGGTGGTTGAGGAATATTTTGGTGGCTCGTGGTTGCATCTTTAAACGATTCACCACCCGCGTTGCTTTTTGAGCATGTAGCGGGCGAGTCCCCACAGGATCAAGGCAGGCGGTAGCCAGACAGGCAGAGCCGGAGCCAGTCCGATGATCAGTCCGGTGCCAAGTCCGTAGCCTAGTATGTTTGCTGGTACACTGATCAGAACAGCGCGCAGTCCGTCGCGCAGTCCGTCGCGCGGTCCGCAGAATAATCCGGTTGTTAGTCCGGAGTGAAATCCTGCGAATAGTCCGACGAACAGCGCGAGGAATAGCATGCTGACCGTTATGGGGCCTACACCGTATACAAATCCGATGAACAGTCCGGCACCAAGAGCTATTAGATCATATTCCGAGGCGCTAAGTTTTTTGATGAGCCTCATGGTTTTGGTAAGCGCCATTGTTACCAAGAAAATGCACGGCACATCCAGCCAGCGAGTCATAGCGATTGGCAGATGAATCACATTTTCTTTATTCATTGCGATCACCGGTTCATTTCCGGTTTTTAAGTACCACACTGACAAAAAAATAGTCATCATAACCGCCGCTCCCAGCGGGATCAGCAGGCCGCGGTTATTAAGTACGTGTATAGCTCTGTTGTACCAGGCTTGCGAATTGCGTCGCTGTTCCTCCTCAATAACAGCCTGCATAATCATTGTCGCTTGAGTACGCAACTCGCTCAATTGGGTCTTGAGTTCATCAATAGCCAGCTTGTCGCGGTATGGATGGCCTTTCGATTTTTCTGCAGACGCCACGAAGTGCTCAAGCTCAACCAAACTCATGTTTTCAAGTCGCGCTTTTGTGACTTGAGCTAACTCGGTCAGATGCTTGCCGTTAGCGGATTCGGCCTGCGCCTCATACGACTCCGCAACTTCGACTGATTCTTCAGGATTTTCTTGTTTTACCAATGCGCTTAACATGACAACCTCTCTTTTGGTTATGTCACGGAAATGCTCCGTGGCAGGGTTTTATCCAAAGAACCAATATACGAATATTACGTAGTTTAGTGATTTTGTCAATGGTTGGAACTAAACGCGTAAAAACTGTATTTGATTTCAATGTATATAGTATATGGTTTACTATATACTATGTATTATGAGATATAGAGTAGATATCTTTCAGGTTTAGCGTAAGATTTTACAGACTAATATTATCCACGAAGTCTAGGCTTCCCCTATTTATTACGTTGCGTTAGGATGTTGGCATGCTGATAATATGTACCGGACCCGATACATTTAGAGCGCGATTAAAGTTTCGTGATTTGGTTTTGGCGTATAAGAATAAATACGATAAAGCTGGTTCGACTGTTGAGGCTTTGGAGCCGAATGATTTGTTTCAACAAATAAATGTAAGATTATCGAGCCAGTCTTTGTTTGCCTCAAAAAAGATGTTGATTTGCGAAGGCTTATTACAGCAAGTTACTCCAAAGCAGATGGAAAAGTTGAGTCAAAGTATTCGAAGGGATGGAGATATTACGGTTGTGTTGGATTATGAGGAGAAGGCTCCAAAAGAAAGTTTGTTGAAATCATTTCAGGATAAGGAAATGTTTTTGTATGCGCATGAACCGGCCAAGGGAGCGGAGTTGAATAAAATAGTCGCGGATTTGTGCGGGAGATATGGAGTAAGATCGGAATCAGTCCCCTCTTTGATACAAAGATATCAAAGCGATTTATGGGCAATTGATACGGCTTTGCAGGTGTTGAGAGTTAATGAAAAAGAAGGGATTTTTGAAAGTGAAGGTGCGCAAAAGGTTGATAATATCTATGCTGTCGCAGATTATCTATTAGCGGGCAAGAATGATTGGTTAAAGTATATTGATACTTTTGATCCGCAGGCATTGCTAAGTACCGCCCTACCACAGATGAGAACATGGCACATGGTTAAGGATGGTTATGGAAAAAGCGCGCATCCATTTGTGCAAAAAAAATTATCCGGCATGAAGATAAATAACGCGGATGAAAAATTGTTGGTTTTACTGCGAGCAATGTATTCATCGCGCAACTCTTTGGCCGGTGGTGATGAGGTTGCACAGGTGATGTTGTAAAGATGTTTAAGAAGGTATGAAGATGGTATGAAACAAAAATGAGGCTTATGCCTCATTGTTTGTTGTTTCGGTTGTGGTTGGTTCCGCTTCAACCTGAGTTGTTTGTTCGGGTGCGGCTTCTTTTGTTACTTTGGCGGGTCGTTTTTTATTGTGTGCCAATTTAACTTCAACCGGTCTTTTGCCGTTGAGCATTGCCATTAATGCTGATTTTTTACGAGCTGAGCGATTTTTGGAGATAATATGTAATTTTGCAGCTTTATCAGAAGCTTGTTGAAATTCCAAAGCTTTGATTTTTGCATTTTCCATATCGCCCGCTTGAATAAGATCCATACACTGACGGAATAATTGCTTGACGTTGGTCTTAATGCGACTATTGTGGGCAGTGCGTTTTTTAGTTTTGCGCAATTCTTTGAGCGCAGATTGCTTGTTTGCCATAGATTGCGATATAGTATTGCAACTCAGCGAAAAAGTCAAACGAGACATTCGCAGCCTCTAGCTACAAGCTTCTAGCTACTAGATTGTAGACTAAAGTTTATCAAGTCCAAAGTTTATCAAGTCCAAAGTTTATCAAGAGAGGCTTAGATTGCTCTTGATGAACTTTAATCTTTATACTTGATGAACTTAAACGTTATGAACGTTATTAACGATGGGTGATTTGACAGTTAAATAGTTATAGAGTATAGTATTTTTTGCTAAGTAAAGCCAATTATTGACTGTATATATATTTTACGACGCATAGGTTCCTGTAGTTTAATGGATAGAACGAGGGACTCCTAAGCCCTAGATGGTGGTTCGATTCCACCCGGGAACGCCACTTTCTTTTTAAATAATAAATAATAAAGTATCAAATAACAAAGTGAGTTGTAATACATTATAATAATAAATAATAAAGAATGAGATGTGAGGTATGAATTTTGGTATAAATTGTTTCACGTGAAACATTCCCCTGTTGGATTAGTATGTCTGTAGAGACTTTGATAGTGAAATGTTTCACGTGAAACAATTTGAGAAAGTTTGAGGTTGTGCATGAGTAATTGGTACATCTGGATCTTGCCATGCAAAGCCTTTTGTTTCATAATACTTCTGTTCAAATTGTTTCACGTGAAACAATTTGTAATTATGTTGGAGTGATAAGAATGTTTCACGTGAAACAATTTCAGCTTATATCACTTCCTTCGATGTTACTCAGAATTTTTTACCTGGGCCGGTATGCACTTCGTTTATACTGCCCCGTCGTCGTTCGGAAATATCAAAACTATCGTTCTGCTACTTCTCTCACTCCTAGGGCCGGTAGCTCAGTTGGCTAGAGCGCTGCATTCGCATTGCAGAGGTCGGGGGTTCGACTCCCCCTCGGTCCACCATAAAAAATCCGCAATACGCGGATTTTTTGTTTTGAAATGTCTAAATTGTTTCACGTGAAACAATTTATGATAAATTTCAATAGTAAAATAGGTCGGGGGTTTCCGCCGGAGGCGGATCGAGTCGAATGACTCGATAACTCCCCCTCGGTCCACCATAAAAAATCCGCAATACGCGGGTTTTTTATATTTTACTACCAAATTGTTTCACGTGAAACAATTTTTGAATATATCTAGAAATGGTTTAGAAATTTCCGGTGGATGCGGATCTAATCGAATTACCTGACGAATCCCTTTGTTCGGCAATAAATTACTAACACAAGCGCTATATTTGTTTAAATTGTTTCACGTGAAACAAAATATTTATATATATCTATTATTTTAGTGACTTGTAACTAAATTGTTTCACGTGAAACAATTTGGAAGTGATTTTGAGTAACAGTTTGCTTGATTAGATTGTTTTACGTGAAACAAATAGTTCAAAAGCATGCATTATATAAATAAGTAAGTACGATTTATAAATATGTTTCACGTGAAACAATTTTTTACGATAAATTCTAATAATAGTTGTATTTACTGTAATTTGTTTCACGTGAAACAAATTTTTTTGCACGCGGCTAAATTTTAATAAGTGGATATAATATTTATGAATTGTTTCACGTGAAACACTGTAAACGGTATTGAGACAATATAGATTGTATAAACAAAATGTTTCACGTGAAACAAAAGTTCCGGATTTGTAGTTTCATAATAGTAATTTATAACTAAATTGTTTCACGTGAAACAATTTAGCAAATCAATATTCTTTAAGTTTAATTATTTTTACAACTTTTTTGTTTATAATATGCTTTACAGATTCATTTACTACTGCCGGATTAAATTATTCAAATGATTGTACAAGATTTAAGTTGTTGATCTTGATTTAGTCTATATATAATGTATATGAGTTAAAAAATTGTTTCACGTGAAACAATTTTTAGTAGAGGATTGTATAGAATTTGTTGTATCAATGTTGTATCAAAATAAATATATATTTACATTATGCGCTAAAGAAGTGTTTAATTTTTGCTATGTTAAGCTAATTAATATATTTTACGACGCATGAATTCAGTACTAACTTGTTTAAGACAGGGGGCTGGAAACTAGTAATATATGATGACTAGCCAAATAACTAAGAAGCTGAAGTTTTGAGAACCAGAGAAGCTAAGCATTGAATCTTGAACTTAGAACCACGAATTACGAATTTGGAACTAGGAACTAGGAATTGGGGAGTGGGAAATACTTACACGAAGCACCTCCTTAACAAGGAGGTTGGGAGGATCTGCCGTAACTAAAATGCTAACATCGAACTACGAACCGGGAAATATCAGATGAACTAACATATTTTGTCATTTCTGCTTCTTAAGCGCATCAGCATCAGGCGGATAATCGGATGGGCATTCGTCCCGAGCTCATGCCGAGGGGAGAAATCTCCAACTTATCAACTTCTCATAATTCGTCATTTCGAATCGGATGTGAGAAATCTCCACTGTTATTATCATAATGTTCCATAAGCGGAGATTTCTCACGTGCGTTCGAAATGACAAGAGGGTTTATCCCTACGAAACGGGCGGCACCACCTCCTCTCGCTATACGCTCGGTACCCCTCCCACGGTATCACCTCCCCTCGCTATACGCTCGGTACTCCTCCTTAAAAAGGAGGAGAGTTTGGTAAAAACCAGAGCAACCGGTTTCTACAATTGTCCTCCTTTTTAAGGAGGACCGATTTTGACCGAAGGTCGAAATCAGGGGGTTTTAGTCATGTCCTCCTTTTTAACGAGGACCGTTTTTGCCCACGGGGCAAAAACAGATGGTTGTATCCGTGTGGTTCCGGCTAGTGGCTAGCAGCTAGAGGCTAGTGGCTTGCAGCTGTTGCATACCTTCCTCATACCATCTTGAAATTTTTTATATTCCGACTGAAATGTTATCCGCATGTTGGCTTTGCTTGATTGTTTTAGATTTAGTATAATTACGCAAAGCGATGTTTATTAAACAAAAAATATTTTTATTGGTTTCGTTGATGGTAGCACTACCATTAATTGTTGTTGCGGCAACCAGTACCAACTTTGATTTGACTCAAGAGCATGGCGGTCCGGTTGATTTTGCAGCCTCCTCTACCAACTATCAGTTCAATGCGGAAATCGGCCATCCCGGAGCAGGTGTCTCTACCAGTACAAATTACGTTTATTGGCATGGAACGTTTTGGGAAGAAGATATTCAAGAGGTACTTGTTACTATTCAATGGGCTGTACCGGAAATGCGTGTGGGCGCTACGAGTACCAACGATGATGCGATTTTTTATTTGACGGTTAAAGATCCGGCTACTCACGCGGTAATATACTCCATGCCAAATTTGGCAACGACTACGGTTGAAGGTATTTATTCGACTTCAATAAGTTTGGGATTATTGCCGGTTGGTAATTATGATATCGGAATTAAAACACATCAACACATTACTAAAATTTTACGCAATGTCCCATTGGGCGTTGGTATGACGGTTCTTAATTTTACACAATTGGATAATTCAGCTCCCTATGGAACGGTTAGATTGTTGGCTGGAGATGTCAGCGGAAGCACCAGTACACCGGCAACAATGGGGGATGATGTTGTGAACTCTATAGATCTATCAATTATAATCAACGATTTGGATAAGGATGATCTTACTACGCGTGGAATCAGATCCAATTTGAATCAAGATCCGGTCATCAATTCCGTTGATTTAAGTTTGATGTTAAAGAATCTTGATGTGGAAGGTGATCAATAATTTCTAAAATATGAAAAAGTTAATAAGCTTGTCTTTAATAGCCTCCATGATTTTGGCGGCTTTGCCGGTTAATGCAGCGGCACCCGGCGGGAACAATTGGTTTCAATTGTTAGCCACCCCTTTTACAGGAAGCGACAATACGGGTGATGGAGGAACCGGTCTCCCTGCTGATTTAAACTATTTTTATGTTGGTCAAGCTTTTACTTCCACCATACAAATCAGATCTGCCAATACAAATGCTTCCAATATTTGGATTGATTATATTACCACAAAAGTTTTAGCCGATAATTTAACTACCGGCACTTACTTTCCCAGTTGGTCGGGTCAAACAATATCCGGAGGAAGGGTAAAATCCACAGGATATCGAACGACAGGTTATTCAAATGGAACAGGTAACTTTGGAACCGTGCGTTGGACAATGTTGGAGCCTACGGCATTTAATTACGGAACGGGTGCGCCGACCACGTTGGATATCAATGTAGGAATAATCGGACAAACCACTGAAAGTAATATTTCATTGGATGGTAATGATATGTTGGAAGATGAGGAAGATTTTCAAATGCATATTTGGGCTGATACCAAAAAACCTTATGCTTTGAATCCGGTTCCGACCAATGCAAGCATCAACGTAGCGGTCGAAGATAATTATACTTTTGATCTTCGTGATAGTAAGAATGGTGAGGGGGATAACTCCGGAGTGGGTACAGGTGTAAATACCGCAACTCCTCCCGGAGCATTAACATTTAATGGAACCGATTATACACCATGGGATGCTTATTCCTGTTCCGGAACATGGGGTACCAATTTATGCAATGTAACAGTCAATCCACCAAGCCCGTCGGGTATAGCCGGTGATCTGCGCAATTGGAATTACAGCACATTATATACTGTTAATATCAGTGGTTATCAGGATTTGGCATCACCCGCACAGGATCAATTGGGAGATGCGAATGGGCCAAATACAATGGATGCCAAGGTTTGGACTTTTACGACTGAAGCGGACACGGTAGCACCAAGAGTCGTAGCTGAAACGCCAAATCGCGGCAGTGTTAATAATAGTGTCTCGACCAATATCACGATAGATATCCATGATAAAAAGTTTTATCCGGGTAATATTTCGGGAACAGGTGTAAATGCGGCAACATGTCGATTTAATGTTTCGTCGCCTTCATTTGCTTTGACCACTTATCAGCAAGGACATCCGGATATTACAGTTACGCCGATTGATTATGGTTATAGATTTGAAATTAATCCGGCAAGCGATTTTGCGCAAAATGAAGTTGTTACGGTTAGCGCATATGATTGCGAGGATATTGCCACCAATGTGATGGTAACAGACACTTGGACATTTACTACAGCCGATTCGGATCCCCCTTATGTAGATCAACGTAATCCCGGAGATGATCAGGGAATTGCTCCGGCGGGATCAGTCATATTTCATGTTAAGGATGATGGTTCGGGAGTTGATTTGGCGACTCTGGTTGTTTACGTAAACGGCATCTATTATAAAAATGTTGCCGGTGGAGCCGGAAGTGTTACCACAAACGGCACAAGAATCACTTATGCGGCTACAACCGCATTCACGTCTTTAGCGGGTACACCAAATGATTATACGGTAACAATTACGCCGGCTGTGCCATTTACGGCGGGTGAGAGTGTTCCGGTTTTGATTTATGCCAAAGATGTCAGTAATAATTTAATGGAACGTGATGTCTATGCAATGTCTGTTGGCGGAGGTACCGGCCAGGTCTGCGGAAACACCGTTATAGAAGGCAATGAAGTTTGCGATGATGGTAATAATGTAGACGGAGACGGTTGCAGTGCCAATTGTTTATCTACCGAAGTTTGCGGAAATAATTTAAGAGAATTAACCGAGCAATGCGACGATGGGAATGTTGCCATTGGAGATGGCTGCGATGCCACATGTCAATTTGAAGGCATAGCCGGACCTGCTTCTTGCGGAACCAATACAACATGGAACGGTTCGGTTTGTGTTGCCAATTGTCCTACTTGCGCAACACAAGGAAGCGGAGGTTCTCCGGGTCTTTATCCATTATTAAATGTGAGCATGAGTTCCATTTCGGCGATACAAATAGATGAGGATTCGGTTTTGGTTTCTTGGTTGAGTAATGTGCCGGCAACGTCCAGAGTTATTTATGATGAATTTGAACACAGCGATATACAACCGGCGCCTAATTACGGTTATGCAAATTCGACACCGCAATACGATACAAACAGTACCTACCATTCGGTTCAAATTGATGGTTTGACAACAGGTGTTTTATATCATTTCAGACCGGTTATTGTTGCGAATGGACAAGAGATGTATGGATATGAGGTTCGCATGGCACCCATGTTTGCCGGAATTAAAACCATCGAGGAACCTTCAGTGTGTATTCCTCCGGAATCGTTAGGTGACGAGACTCAAGCCTCCGGTGCAGGACAAGCGGAGCAACCGGCGGTGGTAACCAGAATTATCAGAGAGTTTGCCGAGTCTGCAGAAGAGGCTGTTGGATCTTTTATTCAAACATTAAAGATTGAAACTATTGAAGAGAAGTTAGACGCGATCACGATTAAAGGTTTTGCTGATCCCAATACCAAGCTCAAATTATATATTTACTAATATGGAAACACAAAATAATCAACCCAAAGCCATAGTGGATTTGGAAAGCGATGCGCAAGGCAATTGGGAAGCTGTAATTCCTCAAGATTTACCGCCAGGATTGCATAAGGTGATAGTGGAAACGGAAGACGGTCAGCAACAGGATTTGGCATTATTTAACATGCCGATTCGTACACAAACCGTTGATAAGCCGGTGGCCGTAAAAGATTATGGTTTTTTCCTTTATCCGACGGCAATTCTTACTTTGCTGGTATTGATTTTGGCGTTAAATAATTTGAGATTGATGGTTAAGGCTAAATTAAACAAAAAAAATCTTGAAGAAAAGCAAAAAAGAGTTACTTATATTACGGTTTTAGCATCTTTATTGGCTATCGGAATATTTATTTTTTTGGCTTTTCAAGCCAATTGGCTGGGCTTTGGAAAAAATAATTCAGGATTACCAAGCAACCGTGACTCCAATCAGACTAAAGTTGAGAAAATGCCTGCAAAAACAGTTGATGTACGAGGTTTAGTTGTTGATCCGATTACGAATTTGGCTTTGGTTGGAGCTGATTTATCTTTTGGAGATGTAAGCATCAGAATTCAAGATGGCGGGGCTTATGTTTTCAGTCAAATACCCGAAGATGCGGAGATTGTAATTACGCATCCTCAATTTAAAAAAGCTGTTAACAAAAAGATAATTTTAGATGAACAAGGAGCAATGGATATCTATTTAAGTCCGGATATGATTAATGCGTTAATCAGTGTCGTGGACTATGAATCGCAGGGTAAAATAAACAGCATCTACCAACAATTGCCGGAAAAGTTGATAAACAGTGTTACGGAAGAAGAATATATCGGTCAATTTGTGCAAGATTTTGACAGGTCGGATTTATCAAGTCAGAAGATAGTGATTAAAGATCTTAGCAAACAGGATGATGCTGTGATTGAAAAATATTCTTTAACATTGAATAAAGCAATTAGAGTTGATTTAGAGAAAAATGATAAGTCGATCACTTACTTTTTAACCAATCAAGACGGAAGCTGGAGTGTGGTGAAATAATATTATCAACAGTTTATCAATAGTATTGATAATTAGTATAAACCGCTATGATTAGCGGTTTTATTTTAGATGCTTATTTAGCTATATAATAAGGCTCTAGACTAGCAAACTCTATGCTAAAATAGAGATATGCTCGTCAA
>CALFEO010000018.1 GCA_937949995.1 uncultured bacterium | reverse complement strand
ATGTTACTTGGTTGGTGATAACGGTGGAGATTTCTCACATCCGATTCGAAATGACGAATCATAGTTGGCTTGGCTAGTAGCTAGTGGCTGGTAGCTGGTAGCTAGTGGCTGAAATAGACTAATAGCCGGATAAGTAGTAGTATCAAATTAGAACCTTGTAAGGAGGCTGTCATGGGCAAAGGCGCATTCATAAAACCGCGAAAAGCCATCAATCTCAAAGGCGGTTCTCCGCCAAAAATCAAATCCAACAATTCGCGCCCCGTAATGCAACGCAGTGGAACTCCTCCGCATCATCGCTCCGTAACTCCCGATGAGGGGCAAGAAGACGCTGTCAGTATCGACCCAATCTATGTTTTGCCCGACGGAAGCATCAATTACTGGGCGGGTATCACCTCCATAACCGAGTCCGGTTCAACATCGGATAAAAAAACGGAGGATGAATGAATCCCCGCTTCCACCCTCAACCGCCGTACACTCCGGCGGTTCTATATTTGTCCAACATATTTTGACAAGTTTAGAGATTTTGCGAATTTAGCTATATATAGCCAAAAACAATATTTTGATATTTTTCGCTAAAAATAGGCAAAAAATCAGCCCATTTTTTTGTTACCCGATTTACAAAATATTGCCATGCAGGGCTTGACAAAATTATCAATTTGTGATATAGTATCCCGTTAAGCTGAAAGTTTAACAACAAAGCCAAGGAAAAATAATCGCTTCATTCATCAATAGATGAATGTCCCTCGTAGCTTTAGCGAAGAGGGATCCCCTCCGGCACTGTTGCATCCTTACAATAGCTTAACCTTCAGAGGAGAGAGGACTGGAATCTCAACTATCCCAAGCTTGTCGTGGATCGCGAGATTCGAGTCAAAAAAACACTGAAGAACGATAGTAACGTCGTAACGGAAGAAATGGTTTCGTAGGGATAAACCTCGTGTTTATCCGTACCTAAAGAGCCAACCGTCTTTTTGCGCGGATAATCACAAGGATTATCCCTACGCCGGAAGGACTCTTTATGGCTAGTAGCTAGTAGCTAGTAGCTGGTAGCTGGAAGCTGGACGCTGTTAGCAGTTCTTCGACAATTTACCATCTTAACCCCTCAATTCAGTCCTTCGAATATTTCGGAGTTAGGAGTTGAGGGTTTGGGATGGACTCGTGGAAATAACTCCGCGGGTAAAAAAATAAGCGGTCAATAAAAAAGACCGCACAGGAGAAAGCAATATGGCTATCGCCATCCTCGCCGCCGCCCCCGTCCTCGTCGCCATCGCCGTCCTCGTCGCCCTCCCCATCGCGGAGCTCGTGCTCGCTCGGCGAGCGCATGCCCTGCTCTGCGGGGTCGAGGCGGAACCCGTAACCATCCGTACTAACGGAATGGCTACGGTGTTCCTCCTGATGGACTTCGTCCGGATGGAGGAGGGGCTGACGTTCGCAAGGAACGTCAGCTACGAAGAGGGAGACATCGTCTCCCTCCCCCCGCTGTTCGCGGTTCCCGCGAACAGTAACAGTGAGGCCGCCGCCCAAAACGGCTAGCCTCGGCAGTGCAACACTGCCAAACGGGTTTCTACGTTCCCGGTTATCAAAGAACGTTCCTTAGTGGGTGTAATGCCCGATGCCTGGAGGTCAAGGCAAAAAAACTCATCAGCTCACCACGAATCTAATGTGGTGGGCTCCGAAATTAAACAACTGATGCGCAAATATATCGGTTGGTTAATTACGGCATCGACCATCGAAAAATGAGCGGGTAGCTCAGCCGGACCTCCGGTGGATGGTGATGCGCGCAGGTTCGACTCCTGCCGATGCCACCAATAACCCGCTCATCGCCTCTCATAGGAGGTGAGCAAAAACAAAAAGCGGCATAAAAGCCGCAAGGAGAAAGCAACATGGCAGAGTTCGCCATCACCCTCAGCGTGGCCGTAGTCGTTGTGACTTTCTGGTCCCGATGGGGCTGGAGAGTGATGGCAGTTCTCACGGCCATCGTTTGCCCCGCCGAACCAGCTCCCCAGCGGGTTCAAATCCTCCGTCCCACCACCCAGCGCAATCGCTGGAATGAGTGGGAGCTCGACGCCGAGTACGCCGAGCTGGAAGCCGAAGAGCTCCTCGCCGAGCTCAAGGCCGAACTGGAGGAACGCGATCGCCACCAAAAGATCGCAAACTAGCTCGGCGCAATGCCGAGAAGTCGCCCCGATATCCATCGGGACGCCGGACCACCCAATGTCCGCAAAAACGAGGTCTAATATCACGGGGAAGCACCGTGACGCGCTCTAACCGGCGCGGTCAAAAAGTCTATGCCCACCTCGACTCTTAGTGGTGGGCTCCGAAATCAATCCACTAAACAACAAATTTAGTGCATTAATTTCGGAAGATCCAAAACCCGCTCACCGCCTCTCATAGGAGGTGAGCCAAAAGGGAGAAAACAGCATGGCTAACTACGAGACCGTTACTGTCCCCGCCCTCGCCCCCGACTCCGACTCCGACGAAGAGCTTCTCGCTCTCCGTCTGGCGATCAGCTGCCTTAAGGAGACGTTGACGAGAAAGTGGCGTCAGCGGCAGAAGGAGCTGGAGCGTAGAAAGGCGATCGCTGAGATCGTCCGATACAACGCCCCCAGCTGATTCTGTAAAACGCTCGGCGCAATGCCGAGAAGTCGCCCCGATATCCATCGGGACGCCGGACCACCCAATGTCCGCAAAAACGAGGTCTAATATCACGGGGAAGCACCGTGACGCGCTCTAACCGGCGCGGTCAATATCTCTTTCGATGCTCATCACGACTCTTAGTGATGTGCTCCGAAATCAATCCACTAAACAACAAATTTGGTGCATTAATTTCGGAAGATTTCAAAACCCGCTCACCGCCTCTCATAGGAGGTGAGCAAAAACAAAAAGCGGCATAAAGCCGCAAGGAGAAAGAAACATGGCTAACTTCGAGTCCGCTATCGTCGCCGTCCTCGCCTCCACTCTCACCCCCTCCACCCGCGACGAGGCGATGGACATCCTGCGCGAGGCCAACGGCCTCTGCGAGGAAGCTCCCGCCTCGGAGGAGCGCCCGTCGCTCCACCTCGTCACGCCGGTCCCGCCGGCCGTGACCGAGGCAGAGCCGGAGTTCGCTCCGGAAGTCGCGCCCCTGGCGCGCACCTGCCCCCAGTGCGGGGCGCAGGTTGCCAACCTGCCCTCGGTCTGGAGTGAGCAGCACAACCTCTGCAAGGTGTGTGCCGCTCCGCGGATCTACAAGGAGCAGGCCGAGGCCCGCAAGCAGGCAAAGACCTGCGCCTGCGGGAACTGGAAGCGGGCAGATCACCCGCTCTGTCGCGACTGCTACGAAAAGCAGCGAGCGGAGCAGGAGAGGCAGGCCGTGACCTGCCCCAAGTGCGGAAAGGAGAAAGAGCGCCACCACCGCGTTTGCGGTGAGTGCTATCGCGCCTCCCTCCCCCAGCGTCCGGCACCCGCCCCGCGCACCTCGCCCAAGGGCAAGGCCAATGGCAAGCCCGAGACGCCCACCTACAAAGTGGACCCCAAGGCGCAGAAGCGCGCCGAGGAACGCACCAAGTTGGGCAATGCCCTCTTGGCCGCCCTGCGCGCTTGGAAACTCAACGATGAATTCCCCGGCGCCGAGGTGAAGCGTGACGAGTCGGGAGATCCCATGGTCACGATCGCCTACAACGGCGATTCGTACACCGTGTTGGATACCTCCCGTGCGAGCGTGCTCGCCGAGAACCGCAAGGCGAAGGCCCAGCAGCACGCGCGCAACAAGCGCGAGCGCGCTGCCGCCCAAATGACCGGCTCCGGTCAGAAGGGCAAGGGCAAGAAGGGCAAGTGATCTTTCAGAGGAGATGTGATGACTCCTCATTCTAACAATTCATCACACAGTGTCCCAATCATCCTGATTGGGCCTTTGACTAAAATCCCCCACTCCGACGTACGTCGGAGGTCCCCCTTTGACAAGGGGGCGTGATGGAGGGTTTTTGAGAAGATTTCCACTGCCCCTTTACTAAAGGCGACAAATAAACCTTTTTCATTTTCGTAGGGATAAACCTTGTGTTTATCCGTTCTGAAAAATCAGGCGCGGATAAACACAAGGGTTATCCCTACAAACAACATGAGACGTGCCGTGGCACGTCTCAAAAAAAAGGAAATATAAATGGAAAAAAATCTCGCCCCCCGCCGCCCCACCCAATCCGCCCCCCGCCGCCTCTCGGCGTACGACGAGCTTTATAACAAAGCTCTTCGGCACGCCCGGGCGAACGGCCTGGACACGTCCAGGCAGGCAATCGAACGAGTAGTGCGAATGGGCCTCGACGCCCGTCGCAACGCACTCGTCGAGTGCCCGGCCTGCGGCCAGCGCCGTCGCAACGCGTATTTCGAGTTCTGCTCGGAGTGCGCGCGGATGGCCCGCGAGGAGGATGCACGCCAGGCAAAGTCCGGCGCTTGCACTCCTTCGCGGGAAGAAAGCGCTCGGCTCTCGGATGAAATCATCCGAGGTCAGCGCAACGCCGCGGCTCGGAAGCTCCATCGCCTTTATCTGGCGAACAAGCTTCCGGAAGGCTGCAGTGTGGAGTACGAGTCCCAGAGGCAGGTACGTATTCATACGCCTCTTGCTCTCTTCGTGATCCATGCGACCAGACAACCCCGCCGCCCAAGAACAAATAAACCGGCGCAGCTCGCCGAAGTTCTTCTCTTCCCGTGCAATACGGAAGAGATCGACGCGGGCTGGGAGGCTGTCGGCTGAACTTTCGGGAGATGTGATGACTCCCCATTCTAACAACTCATCGCAAAACAGCCCAATCAGGATGATTGGGCCTTTGACTAAAATCCCCCAATCTCGCCAAGGCGAGATGTCCCCCTTTGACAAGGGGGCGCGATGGAGGGTTTTTGAGAAGAAATAAAATAACCTAAAATAAAATATGCCCAAATTTGAGACAATGTCCGCAATACAAACAACGGAAAATATTTACATACAAGAAGATGATGCCTTGGCGATTATGCGCGAGGCAAACGGTTTAAATATAACGGAACCGGCCAAAACAGATGCGCCGATTCTTAAATTGGTGGAATCTCCCGTAGTAATTGAGGAGCCTGCATCAGCACCGGATGTCGCGCCCTTAGCACACGAATGCCCCAAATGCGGAGCATTGGTTGCCAATATCGTTTGGAGTGAAAAATACGGTTTATGCAATTCTTGCGCGGGTCCCAAATTGCGCAAAGATCAAAAAGCGGAAATCATCAAAGCCAAAACCTGCTCATGCGGAAACTACAAACATCCCGAAGCGCCGATGTGCCGTGATTGCAAAGAGCAAAAAGCCGCCATCGTGGAAAAAGCGGCAACAACCTGTCCCAAATGCGGACAAGCCAAAGAACGCAGACACAAACTCTGCAACGGCTGTTATCGCGCCGCGCTGAAACCGAACAATAACAATAGACGAGAGATCGCCCGCAGACAAAATATCAATCCGCGAGTACAAGCTAAAGCCGAACTCCGTAAAAAAATCGGCAGTCAACTTTTAGATGCTTTACGAAACATGGAATTGGAAGCAAAGTTCCCCGGCGCAAAAGTTACTCGTGACAATGAAAATGATCCCATGGTCTGCATAGCCTATCAAGGCGATTCATATACGGTATTGGATCAATCACGCGCCCAAACTTTGGTTGCGATGCGTCTCAAAAAATCCGCGCGTCATGCGGAAAATCAAAAAGCTAAAGCCTTGGAACAATCCAAGGGCTCGAGCCAAAACAACAATAAGAAGAATTAATTAAGAATTAAGAATTAAGAATTAAAAATTAAGAATTATAACAATCGGGATTTTCTCTACTGTGAGTAGGGATGATCCTTGTGTGTATCCGTTCTGTATAAACAGGCACGGATAAACACAAGGTTTATCCCTACGAAAAAATCGGCCATTGAGCCGAGAAAGGAAAAATCCATGAGACATCCTCTCGTCGGAGTCCCGGACCTCGTTGGTTTGGGGCAGTTCCTGATCCGCAGAGGTACGGACTGGAAGCCCAAGGTTGGCATCGCCTTGGCGCTTGTGTACCTCTTCTTCCCCCTCGAACTCATCCCCGACGCCGTTCCGGTGCTTGGGGTTTTGGACGATGCGGGACTCGTCACGCTGGCGCTTTGGTGGCTCTCTTACGCCACAAAGCGCTACAACATCTCTTTGATCCAAGGGCAATCCCAGCCCTCCCGGATCGAAGAAAAAAACGGCTAATAATCGTCCATCGGACTGCACGCGTAATCTCACGCCTCTGCAGTCTTTTTTGTTTTCATTCAGAAGTTGACTTAGATGGAGATTTCTCACATCCGATGCGCCTCAGGAGCAGAAATGACAAACAAGAGGTTAATGCGAAATTCAAAATTCTTAATTCTTAATTCTGAATTCTTAATTATTTTACGACCACTCCCTTCCCCGCCGCATTTTCATCATTTTGCAAATCCGTATTCAATTGTTTAACCACCAATAAAATTTGCTCTTTAATATCTTCATCCGTAGCCGTAAACGCAACATCTTCCATAAGCAAAGCAAATCTGCCATCATCCGCGTTTGTCGGAATTAAAATTACATTAAATTGCGTTTCAGCTTCAGTAATTTCCGCAGGCATGCGATTCAATTTCCAGCTTACCAATCTACTTGATTCATCAAAAGAAACTTCACCGGCCGTGCTGGTGGCTATGCCTCCAAAATTAACCGACCTCGGCAATTTTGCCGAAACTTCCAAATCTTTTAATGAATGTACGGTTTTATCCAATTGCCAAATGATTCTGTAAGATGTTTCTCGGCCTACAACCGGAGGCAAAGGACCGGTTCCAAGCGGAGCTCCCTCTTCGGTAAAATATCTGGCTTCCGCAAAGAGCGAGGCGTCTGAAAGCAAAACAAACATCATTGGCGCCATGGCAACCGTACGGTTTAATTCGGTTTCACCGATTTTTTTAATATCCGCTGATAAAGTAACCCTTAACGCAACCGCACCGCTGGTTGGCGCCTTCTTCATAACCGGTATCATGATATCTATATTACCGCCTTGGCGCGGAGATAATGTTTCCAAATTCTGAACATTCTTGCTGTTCCAGATTACCTGTGTTCCGGAAACCGTATTGGATGCCGAAGCGTTTATTTTGGCAAAATCCACCAATTCATTCTTTGCCAAAGTCTCACCGGTATTTAAATCGATAGCTTCTAAATTTAATTTGAAAACAATATCCGATAACTCTTCATCAGCCGTATTCTCATAACCGATTATTCCTCTCAACTCTTCACCATAAGATATCGAACGTTTATTTTGTTCCGAACCGTTAACGATAAAAGCCAAAGAAAGATCCCCTGCCAAAACCGGTATGATCGCTTCTGATTTTTGCATGGGTAAAAACAAAGAATCGTTTCCAATCCTGCCGGATTGCGCCAAAATCATCGCATCACCGCCGTAGCCCGAAGCAAAAGCGCCTGTGATAATAAATTCTTTTTGCTCTCCGGGTTTAAGCTCTCCCGGCTCGGACATAATAACCCTGCCCATGGCGGTTCCCGAACTCATTATTTCCGCATCAGGCGTAAAACCTTCCGGTATCGTTATCTGCGCAGCCAAATCCTTCAAACTTTCCGTACCCGTATTTTTATATTGATAAAATATGGTAACTTGATCGCCCGGAACCGCTTTTTCCGGCACTTGAATCAAGCCTTCTATTACACTGCCCGAATAATTTATTTGTTTGGTGGCCATTGCTTCAAAATCACTCGAATAATTAGCCGGCCTGTAAGTCGCTATGGCCTGAACAGCGGAAACGGTTCCCAAAGCTCCGGTAAAAGTTCCTCTTATTTTGATGGTACCTCTTTGTTCGGCCGCCAAAGATCCCAATTTCCAAACATTTCCCGCCGAAGTTGATTGGGGATTTATTTCCGTAATTGTAAAATCCGCCGGAAAATTTATTCTTACATCCACTGATGCCAAAGGCTGTTGCATTGGATTTTTATAATTTACAAAATAAGTAACTTCTTGACCCAGTAAAATTTGTTCCGGACCCTCGATAATCAGTTCCAATCCCTGACCGTCAAATCCTTGGAAAGTTTTAAAAAACGCAAATCCCGCCCAAGATGCTAATATCAAAATCAACAACCCGGTAATCATTCCCGCCGAAATCCAAATCCAGCGTTTGCTTTTTATGATTTCAAGCTTGGTCATATCGGGCATATCGCCTTCCGGTGCCTGATAAATAGTACGCAAACTTTGTTCCACTTCCGCATCCGGAAAATCGGCACTTCTAAGCACTTCGCTTTCAGCGGAAACCTTATTTGGTTTATTGACTTTTTTTACATTTTTTTTCTTAAACATGATTATTTTGCGTTTAGCAGTACAGCCGCCGTTCTATCCCTGTCCCAAAGAACATCAAACTCCATAATTCCATTTTCTTCTTGATTTTTATCTCCCGCATTCCGCACCATTCCCTTCGTCCAAACATCTTGCCACTTGCTATCCAAAATTAATCTGGTTTTTAACGGACGCGATTTCCCTGATTGACTTGTATAAAGCATTAAATAAGCGGCTCTGTTGATTTCACTGTTGGCTGTTTCCGGCGCATCCTCGTTTATGTTGCGTAAAATATCATAAACCGTAAACGGCAAGCGGTAAGAAATAATTACATCCTGCGAACGCCCGGGATCCAACTGCAGCCAGCCGCCGACAACCGTATAATCACCTTCAATGGCTATGGTTGTGGAATCAGGCCCCGGTATTTGCGATTGTTCAATCATATCCAAAAGCGCATCTTTTTCATCCGTTGCCAACGGTTTCTTAAACAAATTTTCCGGCGGAGTCAAAAAACCCGAAGCATCTATAATCTCGGAACCTTTTGGTAAATAAAATCTGACATATTGCACATTGCGAACGCCGTAAAACAACTCATTCTTGGATCCTTCGTGCACTCGATTAAGCAAAACTTTATCAATGATACTTCCGTCCGCTTCGATTTTTACTTCATGCAAAACCGATTCTTTAACGACTCGATCGGTTTTTTGACCGGCAATATTGGCCCCGACAATAGCCAAAAAATCACCGCCTGTTTGCTTGTAAGACCCGCCCCATCCGAATTGATTTATCAATGCCTCTTCATCCGCATCAAACATAGCGATTTGAATATTTTTGGTTTCCAATGCCTCGGAAGCCGCAGACGCCAACATCAACCACTGTTCTTTTTTTAAATTCTTGCTCTGTATCAATATTTCATCAAACAAATCTCCGATAAATTTTTTTGGTGCGTTTTCGGTTTTATCATATTCCAATTCAACGGCTTTCTGTGTTTCCAAATAAAAATTTTCCGCAGTTATTGTTTTACCGTATTCCGGCATTTCAATCGGACCCAATACGGATAAAACACTTTCCATAAACGATGCATTAACCGCTATCACGCCATCCAAAGTCGGCTGGCCCGAATTGCTCCAAAACCAATTGATACTTTCCGCTGATTTGGCAAAATCCGCATGCCAATTGGCATCCTGAAATTGCCATAAAGGATTGATTAAATGCATGGGTTCCGGAGCTTGAACTCTGGCTGTTAATTGACTCTTTAAATCATAAGGCCCGCCGGGCGGAACATACATGGAATGAATCTTGCCTTCCGAAAATCTGACTTCCGCCACCGAACCCATAAAACCTCCGCTCGGCCTTAACTCCGAATCATTTTGAAATACCAGCAAATAATTTCTTAATTCATCTTTACCCAAAAATACGGATAGTGCCTCGGAAATTGTTTTTAATTCACGAACCATTTGCTCGGCTTGATTTAATTGTTCGGGCAAATCCTCGAGCTTCTCGCGGTATTCCGCCGGAAACTGATCCGGTTTAACCAACCTCGAAGCCGATTCAGCGTCTTGCAATAACGGTAAAGCCGCGTCCGCATGCGCTCCCAATACGGCAATACGCTCCATTAAAGGACGATCCGCGTCATCAAATATTTTACCAAAACCCAAAGTGATGATTCCCGCCGCTTCACCCGTCTTTTCGCCGATTTCCAACAAAGCTTTAGCGCCCCTGTATTTGGCCGGAGCCACGGCGGCCGCACCCAAAGCCAAAATTCTTGACTCGTCCAAAACAAAAGCCGCTTCACGGAACTTGTCCGAAGCATTGGCCAAAGCCTCCGGAGAAACCGCCAGAGCATCTCCCGCCGACATATCAACCATGGCCATTGCCGCTTCATTGCCCTTTTGCTCGAATGTTATTTTTTGCGCCGCCAATGTTTTATAAGTCGATAAAGCGAAAGCGGGCACCAAAGCCAGTATCGCCAAAGCGCAAAATGCCAAAACAAAACTTTTTACTTTGACTCTTTCGTAGACTGGCTCCGATGGCTCCTTGCCGGCATGCTTTGAACTAACTTTTTTTTGAACAACTTGCACCTGAGGCCTGATAAAAACATTTTTTATTTTGCGTAACTTTTGACGCAAACCTTTTACCCTTGAAATCGGCTCCGGTTTAACTTGCGATTTAATCATCCAAGGTTCGGCCTCGCTGGCCAAAACGGTTGATGCAAGCGATTGAGCGCATATTTGATGATGTTTTGCATTTTTTACGTATTCCAATTGTTCTGCCGGAGTTATTCTTTCATCGGAAAAAATCTCGCCCAGATAACACTCTCTTAAAGAAACCACATATTCACTGCGCGAATGCGGACGATTGTTAACTCGTATGCAAATCGCTTTCGGCGGTTCATCGTTGCTTACCGTGCAAGCTACGATTTTAGCATCCAACAACTCAACATCACGGCTGGTATCCAAAGCATCCGCAGCCTTATTGTAATTAAAAAACTTTCTCTCCGGTTTGATTTTCGGATATCGTTTGGCTCGTTTACGCACACCCGCCGGAGTAAGCAAAATAACGCCATCTTGCTCCATGACACTGGCCAATGGCGACTCCAAATCCCTAACGCGCCTCAGGCGTTTTAATTCACAGTATTCCTTTTGTTGCGGTTCCTCATTGTTCATGCCTTTCGGCAAAGCGGACTATTAACTGTTTATGGCAAAATCATACGCTTTCATGGTCAGCAGAGCCGTATTTTTCCAGCTATATTTTTCCTTTAATGCTTGACCTGCATTTTTAGCTTGATTGCGCATTGATTCCAAATTATCCACCACCGCTTTGACAGCCTCAATCATAGCATCTTTATCACCTGATTTGAAGTAGACAACTCCCAAATCACCCAAAAGATCAATCATCGGTCTTTCATGGGACGCGGCAACCGGCGTTCCCATGCTTAAAGCCTCAAACGGAGGCAAACCGAAACCCTCAAATTCCGAAGGAAAAATGAATAAATCCGCTTTTTGATATAAATTCCCCAATTCTTCATCCGAAACCGACCCCAAAAAATGCACCCTCTCCAAATCCAAAGATCTTGCCTGCTTTTTTACTCTTTCCATAAAAACATCCACCTCGCCGGCTACGACCAGATGTTTTTCAGGATACAGCTTGGCCAATTCGCTCCAAGCCTCCATCAATAAATCCAATTTTTTATGAGGATACGCACTGCCCGCATAAAAAAAATAAGGAAAATCCGGAGCACCTTTTGCCCCTTTGCTTAAATCCGGTATTCCCTCCCCTGTCACAATTATTTTATTTTTTTGTTCCGGAAAAAAATATTCCAAATCTTCCGCCACGAAACCGCTCGGCACACAAATTGCACCCGCATTTTTCACCGCATTATCCAAAACCAATTTATAACCAATTCGCTTTAACCAACGCAATGCAAAAAACTTGGTACTTGCTTTGGCGCTATTTTTATTATGCTTCAACAACAAATCATGAATTGTCAAAACAAACGGCCCATTATAAAAAATCGGCACATTCCAATGCGGAAAATGCATCAAATCAACCTTGGCTCGACTGATGATTCCGGGCAAACGGATTTGTTCATTCAATCCGTACCAATTGACATCCGCGATCACCGTTTCAACATTATTAAATTTGGCCAAAGCGTGGTTACAAGTTTTGGAAAAAATCACAAATTCCAAATCAGGCCGGGCTTGCACCATGGCTGTATACAACTCCTGAATATACCGGCCGATTCCGCGGGTATTATCAGCTCCCATCATCCGTGCATCAACTCCGATTCTCATAACATGCGAATTCAAACAATTTACCACTCAAATTGAAAAAGTCAAAATAAAAACCGCACAAATGGCGGTTGAGTCAACGAGGAATGCTTCTTATGTCTATAGCCGTATCAATCTCCAAAAAGCCTTGTTCGTGTTTTAAAATGGGCACCATCCTTTTTACTTCGGCGCCCCTGCCCTGATTATAAGCTTTAGCCGGAGGCCAGCTTGTCTGCGGACGGTTGCGAAAAGAATGATGCAGGTATTGGCAAGCTATTCCCAAATCCTCTTCACCCAAATCAAGCAATACAACACCAAGTCTGTAAAACAAATCAAAAAATTCTTCTCTTTCTTCGCCGGCAAACACTTTTTCGGTACATGAAATGACCTTTTCCAATACCGCATAATCACTCCGCGGTATGCTGGTCAAAATTAATACATCATGAACCTTAACCAATAAATCACGGATATTTTCGCACATAAAAACCGCATCACCCGGAGCGGTCAATCTCATCATGAAGCTGTTGGCAAAAAAATCCAACCTCTCCGCGCCATCTTTGATCTTGGCCATTCCTCAATCCTTTCTCGTTGTAAAAAGAGCGTACAGTTTTAGCTGAACAATTATAATACAACATACGGCAAAATAAAATACAAAAAACCGCTTTCACGGTTTTTATGGTGGGCGTGCCTGGATTCGAACCAGGGACCTTTACATTATCAGTGTAACGCTCTAACCAACTGAGCTACACGCCCTAGACTTTTTAAGCCACTAGCCACTAGCTACAGGCTGCTGGTCGTTTGTAACCCCGTTATTCAACGGGGCAGGCCGTTTATAACCCCGAAGAACTCATTTCATTCGTTTTCGGGGCAGGCTGTTCATAACGAGTTAAGTAGTTAAGATTAAAGTTTATCAAGTCTAAAGTTTATCAAGAGTAACTCAGGAATCTCTTGATGAACTTGTTACTTTTAACTTGATGAACTTACCTGCGGTTACGCGCCTAATATTAACCCAAAGCTGATTTTTTGACAAGGCACTTGCGCATTTTAATGAATTTGGCTATGATATGCAAGCTTTTTAGCCGAGGTAGCTCAGTGGTAGAGCGAAGGACTGAAAATCCTTGCGTCGCGAGTTCAATCCTCGCCCTCGGCACCATAAAAACTCTCTCTTTGAGAGTTTTTATATTTTTGGATTTCAAGAAAGAGCCGTCTGAATCGAAAAATCAGCCTTCGGGCTGATTTCTCGTGGAATCCCCCAAAGCTTCACGCGAAGGGGGATGGAGCGGGTAACGGGAATCGAACCCGTCTCTACAGCTTGGAAGGCTGTCATAAAAGCCACTATACGATACCCGCGAAACTGGTCGGGCCAGTGGGACTCGAACCCACGGCCTCCTGCTCCCAAAGCAGGCGCGCTAGCCAACTGCGCCATGGCCCGATGAATCTGAAAACAAGCAACATTTACCGAAAATATCAAAATCTGCAGGCGATTGCGCTTATCAGCCAATAAGATTCGCAGGATTATATTATACCAATGCCAAAATTTTGTCGAGTGTAATAAAATATAAAATCTCGAGCCTTGACTCGAGATTCTAATCGTTTGATTTTATTACTCTTTAGCCGACCAGCTGATGGTTATCACACTTCCTCCTTCTTCTTCATTTGGACCAATCGTAACCAATAATTGATCGCCGTCTTTTTCAAATCCGCGCATTTCCGCGTCATTGATGGAAACGGTTTGAGTTTTTGTCCAATTTTTATCCATATACTCCTTCTCGTACCATGCAATGATCTCTTTTGCATCGTCATTGGTTTTTAACGAAACCATGGCTCCTTTGGAACCTCCCAAATCACGAATTACGCTCATGGGCGCGGCACCGGGATAAGAAATGACAACATCGGTCAGATCATTGGGGATTTCCACATTTTCTCCAAAAAACATTTCTCCTCCTCCTTGTTCGTCTTTTATGGTTACTGATGCTCCGTCATCTTTTATATCGATGTCCATATTCTCTCCCCCCATGGACTCCAACATTTTTTCCGCAATCTTTTCCGAAGCTTTTTCTTGCGCGCTTTGAAACGGATTACACCCCGCTCCAAAAAAAACCACAGGCACCATAATGGCCGTTATGGCCGCAAACAAAACTTTTCCCTTCATATTATTCAAACTTAATTAATTCTTAAATTTCTTATTAATGATTCTACAAATTCTATTAATTATCTTTTAGTCTTTAATCTAAACACACTCCTGATGAACTTTAAACTTTAATCTTGATGAACTTATTTTTATTGTAATTCAGTATCTCTCCGCGCGCAACCTCGTTTTAACATCAACTCCCATCGTCTCCAAAATACTCTTCACATTATCCATCATTTCCACGGGTCCGCACATGATGAAATCAGTATCTTCATCCGGATTCTGAACATATTTGCTCATCATTGATTGATCCAGTCTTTTTGTTTCACTCGTCCAATCTTCAGGAATTTCGCGTGTAATAATCGGTATATATTTAAAATTCGCATGATTGATGCAGAACTCCTTAAACTCATTATGATAAATCAAATCATCCAAAGATCTTCCCGAATAAAATAAAACCAGTTCCTTATCTGAATCATTATGCAAAGATTCATTAATCATGGATTTAATCGGCGTAACACCCACCCCTCCCGCAAATAACACGGTTCGTTTGGCTTTTGAGAGCGTAAATGCTCCATACGGCCCCTGCACGCCAAACACATCACCGATCTTGGAGGTATACAATTTATCACTCATTTTTCCTTGTGATTTTACTCCCAATTCAATCATCTCTTTGGATTGATAAGGCGCCGATGCTATTGAATAAGATCTGGAAAAAACCGACTCTCCCGCTTCATTCAACTCATGCAACATGATAAATTGTCCGGCTTTAAAATCAAAAACTTGATCTTCATCTTGAGGCTTCAGCCAAACTCTGCATATTTCTTTTGTCGGACATTCATGCCCCGCTATAACAAATTTCTTTATCTCCATCGACATATAAATCAAAAAAATGAATTAAAAATACTGTTGCAATATCTCATCTTTCTTAAATTCAGCCACATTGCGCTTATACTGCGTCCAAAACGGCGGATGATGAATCAGTAACTTCACTTTAAACCAAGATCGATAATATCGCGGAGGTTTTTGATGATGCGCCAATTCATGGGCAATAACCCGCAAGATCGCATCCATTTTTCGCGGTTTCATGGTTTTTGGGGTATATAAATCAATAACAACCCAATTCTCTCCGGGCCGGGTGTAGCCGTATGTCAAAGAATTGAATTTGCCCTTGCCGCGCAATCTGCGACGCATGGGCCTTAATTCAAAACCCGGCATTTTCAAAACCGCCAAGCATCTTTGAAACAGATGCTCCACCATCGCTTCATGCCGAGGATCTAAAATATCAGCCATAACCCATAGCATACTTTTTTCAAACCAAACCCGCAAGCCTTGACTTTTTGCCGGATTTGGGTTATCTTCCGTTGCAAGGAGGTAATAAATGCCGCAAATCGGTGAAATCAAAATCCTTGGCAATATTCATTTCATTTTCGTGCCCGAATATTTGGAGGCCAGACAACGCGCTCACTGGGCGAGCTTAAACGGCAACCGTATTCATATATACGAACCGGGTTTGGCCGAGCTATGGACAGTGGCCGCATATTCAAACAACACAAACAAAGATTTATTTGAATGTGAAATCGCCAACATGCGCACTTCCAGCGAATACGAAGCTTTCAAAACCGCCGCCCTCTGGGCCGAAGACTCTCGCTTCTTCCTCTAACCGTCGATCATCGACGTTTTTTAATACCCAAAATCCCCCTTTCATCCATCATCATGCATCATGCATTATGCATTGTTCATTATGCATCATGCATTGTTCATCATGCATTATGCATCATGCATTGTACGTTATTCATTTTGCATTTAGCAATTCTGCGTATTTCCTCAAAACATCCTTCATCGCCTCTTCGGTTGGTCTCATATTAATCCCAATTTCCGGCAACCTTCTATTGGCCAAAATATTCGTGGATCTTTTCTTGGCGGTTAATCCATCAGCAACCATTTCTTCCTCAGTGATCCACTCATTAGTGTGATTCGGATCCACAATTTCCTCATACCACTTGATCAAATCACGATAAGTAAGAGGCTCCGGATTCACCGCGTGAAAAATTCCCTGCGCCCGCTTATCACTCACCTGCTTCATCACATCCAACAAATCATCAACCACGGTAACCGAATTTTTTACATCAATAACTTTGGGATACGAAGTGATTTTTGTAATGGAATTTTTAGCCGAAGGCATGGGATCCATGGGTATTCTAAGCCTGACAACCGCCACATTGGGCAAATCCCCCAAAATAAAATCCGCGGCCGCTTTGGTTTTTGAGTAGTAAGCCACAGGATTTGGATAATCCTCCTCATGCCAGCCATCCGGATGCGGAGCTTCGCCGTAAAACTGACACCCGCTCGAAAGATGCGTGAGATGGATACCCAGCTTAGAGCATTCGTTTGCCATCGTGATAGGCAGCCACGTATTCGCCATCGCGGTTTCCAACTGATGCGTTTCACACCAATCCACATTCGGTGAACCGGTAAGCCCCGCACAATTGATAACCGCATCCGGCTCCTCAAATTCCAAAACTTCGGCCAAATCCCTTGGCTTCTCAATCATAACAACCGACATCCTGGCTTCAGGATAACGCTCGATGAACTTATTTCCAATCCACCCGTTTCCAAAAACTAATATTCCCGACATACAAACTTATTTAACTTATAGTACAAAGTTCATCAAGACCAAGGTTCATCAAGAGTTTCTCAAGTTGCTCTTGATTCACTTTAATCTTTATACTTTATAAACTTTTGATGAACTATGCACTTAATTCTTAATTATTTCTTATATACCTTTCCCTTAAATCACTTTTCAGTTTTTCTTCCACGGCTCTGCGCATGGCCGAATATTTTTTCTTTATCTCTACCGGAGTATTTTTATCCTGTAAATCAACATTTTTCAAATCCGCATAGTCCGGATCTTCTTCCAAAACCCTTTGTATCATACCGTTCAATTCTTCAGCAACTTTTTTCTTGATCCATGACTCTCTCTTACCGCGTAAAATATTGTTTATCGGAGCTAAATCCGGCTTTTCACCTTTTCTGACAGAGCCCAATATATCCAAAGAGGCCATGGCGATAGACAATTTAAACTCTTCATCTTGATAATCTCCGTAAGTTCTATCATAAAATGTCGCCGCCGTACTATCATCCATTTTGGCATCTGCGAATCTATTTAAAGGCACAATGTGATCATCCGCTAATTTTGCCAATAATATTTTTACATTTTCCGGAATATCCATTCCTCTTACCATCTCTGCGGATTTTTCTTCGTGTTTAATGAAGCCGACCCCCAAACCGAAATAATTTGTTATATCCTCGCCTGACAATCCCAAAGATTTTAAACCATCATAAAATTCTACGGTCGCTCCTGTTAACTTCTCTTCTTGAAGATTTTTTTCTTCTTGAAGCGTCTTTTTCGTCTCTGTATCTTCTTCCAATTTTTTATGAGATTCAACCAATTGTTCAGGGTCAGCCTTTTTATTATTAATCGCTTTTTCCAAAATTTTTATTTCTTTCTGTAATTCTTTGAGCTTACCGTCCAAATCCGACATTTCCGCTTCAATTGATTTTTTCAACAAATCAAATTCTACCGCCATCTGCATTGCCTCGGGCTTTACTTCTTGCGCCACATCCGCGCTCGGCATTCTGAATTTTTTTATATTAAAAGATCTATTCTCTTCACGTTTGGCAATATCATGAGTTAAAACAACATATCTTAATAAATTCGGATATTGCCGTACCGTCTCTTTGATCGAAGGATCCAACTCCGAAATCGCTTTACCGATCTCTTCCGGTAAATTAATTTCCATTGTTTCATCTTCGGACTTAATTGCGCGCATCACATTAAAAATCAACTTATAATGATCTGCCACTCTCTCGCCTTCCGTATGATATTCCGAATATTGTCCGGTTTGCATGCTCGCGGATAATTCAGCATCCCGCAAAGCCTTGGCTAAAGATCTTTTTGATTCCTTGGCTCCAAGCTCGATCTCCATATTTAAAAAAGGATTTTCTTGTTGCATAATAAATTCATTATACCACATAAACAAATCCATAAACCATTGACATTTTCTCGACCTCGATAAACGGGCTTGTTAGGATAAAAATAAGATTAATAACCCAATTTTGATATGAAAACCGCCATATACGCATTAGTGTTGGCCATATTGCTTGGCTCATTTGCCAATTCCACAGTTGCCAAAACAATCGCTTTGTTACCCATAGATACGTCAAAAGTTATTTTTGACCCTGTCTTAAAACCCATAATTCCCATAGAGGAAGAGGAAACCGTAATCCCTCCTTACAAACCCTTGCCTTATCCGGAAATAGTGATTCCGCCGGATTTATTCAAAGGTCCGGCGATAACTGATGTTGCCTTAGCCGCAAATGCCAATAGTTTATTGGTGGAATGGAAAACCAACAAACCGGCCACAAGTAAAATTGATTATGGAGTCACGACAACATATACAAAATCATTGGAAGATAAAGAGTTGGTAACCGAGCATGCCATGGCCATTCCCGCCTCCGCGGGGCAAATCAACATTCGTATTATTTCCGAAGATGCGCTGGGCAGAAAAACCGAAACCGATAATATCGTCATCATGATCCCCGAGACTCCGGCGGAAGAAAATTCCAACGAAACCGCCAATGATCCTGCAAACGATACCGTGGATGAAAATTCTGTCAGCAACGAGTCCGCAAACAAAACAGATGATGCCGATGAGCAAAAAGTTGAAAACGACGCGGAAGTGCTTAAGCCGATATTGGAAATCAACGGCACCGAACCTCCCGCAGAAAAAGACAGCCCCCTCACTGTAACCAATGCTATTTTGGGAGGCTTGGCCATTCTCTTAGCCGGCATCTTGATCGGTGTCCTTGTAAACAATTCAAAATCCAAAAAACAAGAATAAAGTTCGTCAGAAGTTCATCCCACTGCGCCTAAACGGCTTCGCGGGACAGGTCAAGTTAAAAGTCTAAAGTTTATCAAGAGTTACTCATGCTTCTCTTGATGAACTTGAAACAACCCCAACCACTTATCCAACTACGTCTCGAAGACTACGCGGGACAGGTCAGGGACTTATAAACCAAGCAAACAAGTCTCTCTCTTGCGCTCAATTTTGTCATTTTGACCCTGAGCACAGCCGAAGAGGAGAAATTTCCGCTTATCAACCTACGATTGGTAAACCTCCTTCGTCATTTCTGCTCCTTAGGCGCATCCGCCTCAGGTGGAGACCCTGAGCGTAGTCGAAGGGGAGAAATCTCCGCTTAAACAACTTGGTTGGTAAAAATTGGTGGAGATTTCTCACATCCGATTCGAAATGACAAATTGTTGTTTGGTTGGTAAAAACTGGTGGAAATTTCTCACCTTCGTTCGAAATGACAAAAGGATTTAAATAAGAAATTCGAGGTTCGAGGCTCCCTCCTTCACCCAGGCTTCGGCGGACGCGCGTGGTTCATAATTCCAAGTTCCAAGTTCGAAGTTCGAAGTTCGTGATTCGACAATTGTTATTTATTATTTATTATTTGTTATTTGGCAATTGTTATGTCCTTTCCCGGCATTCGCAAAGCACGCCGCTCGCCCAAAACAGACGAGTATCGTTTTGTCGGAGTTGACGAGGCGGGACGCGGACCGGTTATCGGCCCCATGGTAATCGCAATCTGCGCCCTAACCGAACGCGATCGCCGCTGGTGCGTCAAACACGGTGTTACGGACAGTAAACTCATCCCCTCTAAAAGAAGAGAAAAATTGGCTCAAGCCTTACGCGAAAGATGCTGGCATGCAACCGCAATCATTCAACCTCCGGAAATCGACGAGGCTGTCAAAAATCGCAGTATCACTTTAAACGGCTTGGAGATAAAATACATAGCCGAGTTGATCAAACAATATCACTCGGCTTTTCCGGATTCTCCGGCCGAAATAATGCTCGACGCTCCGGTACGCAACACTAAACCCTTTCGCAGGCTGATCAGTCATCTTTCCGGTTGGCAAAATTTTGATAAACTCAAAGCGCAAAACAAAGCCGACAGCCGATTTCGCCATGTTGGCGCGGCCAGCATTATCGCCAAATCCATCCGCGAAACCTACATCCGCAAAGTTATCTTCGAACTGAATTATAATATTGGCAGCGGCTATTCAAGCGACAAATTGGCACGAGATTATATTGTAACCGCCAAACCGGACAATCCGCATATTCGTTGGAGCTGGGCCACCTGCAGCAATTTACGCAATCAAAATCCCGAATTATCCGAACCCCTGCTGTAAACTTGTCTTATTGCCAATTATACGTTATTCTACAGCTTATTATTATCGATTCGGGCGCGTAGCTCAGCGGTAGAGCAGGCGTCTTATACACGCTTGGCCGCAGGTTCGATCCCTGCCGCGCCCACCATATAAAAAAGAGCCTAATCGCTCTTTTTTGCTTTGTTAAGATGCAGATCTCAAATAACAAAAAACCCACGTTTCGAACCGCAAAGCACTTGACATTATTTCCTTGCTATGATATGGTCAGCTATTTTTGCAGATAAAAAAATGAGCCTCTAAGGGCTCGAGCAAAACTAACCTACTTTGCTTCTTAAGGCAATTAATGCCAAAGGCAAAGTTTTTATGGCATATTTTTCGTATATTATTACCGCTGCCTCACAAACAGCTTCGCGATCAGCTTGAGCCAGCCGTTCAAAAACATGACCATTACTCAAAGAACGAAATTTGCACATTATTTCAAAACTTATGTGCCCCTTATTTATTCTCTGGGCACAAACAAGCAACTTCCCGGCCTCCTCCTCCATGCTGTTTGACATGGCTCACCTCCCTTCACTGATGAGGCAACACAGTAATGCAATTTAACACAAATGTCAAGCAAACCACGATATCCTTGACGTCCGCGGCAGTTTTTGATATCGTTCACAAAGTTCTTTTCTTAAAAGCTGATATCTTAAAGTATCAACCTCGCAGAAGGAGATGAAAAATATGTCGCGAGTCGATAGAGAATTCGGGGGCACATCAACCCAGCGCGTTTCTCAGCATGCAATCTTTCAGGTGCATGCCCGAGACGACATCGGACAAGATTTTAACCCGGAGGTATCTTCGGAAGATATGGATTGGGAAGCGGAAAGGCCATCCCAACCACTCTCAGTCAAATTGAGCGAACTGGCCGTTCGCTCCTAATTCCAAGAGTGCTCTCTTCACCGCACTTTCCTCGCTCTCGTTTGAGAGCCTTTTTCTTTTATCAATTATGCGCTAAGCTACTCATATGAACCACCATTTTATCGTACCCGATGATTCAGCCAAAATTCGCTTGGACGTTTTTTTGAGTGAACAAATACCCGAGTTAACCCGCAGCGCCATTGCCAAAAAACTAAAATCCGGAGCCGGTACTGTTAACGGCAAACCGGCCGCCGTACACACTTTTATCAAACCCAATGACCAAATATATTTTAACGACGAAGGCGTTAAACCTTTTACAAAACCCGTTACGAACAACAAAAAACCTGCAACTAAAAAATCTCAATTTGATATCAAAAAATACATCATCAAAGAAACCGATGATTACTTGGTTATCAATAAACCCGCCGGCTTAATAGTGCATCCGGATGGTGTAAATACAACCGAAACTCTGGCCGATTTATTGGTTAAATATTACCCGCCCATAGCCAAAATCGGCGAAGATCCCTCGCGCCCCGGCATAGTGCACCGCATCGACAGAGATGTCAGCGGTTTAATGGTGGTCGCCAAAAATCAAACCGCTTTTGACAATCTCAAACAACAATTCAAAGAGCATAAAACCCGCAAAAAATACTCGGCCATCGCATATGGAAAACTCGCTAAAAAAGAGGGTGAAATCAAATTCCGTATCGCCAGATCCAAATCAAAAGCCCGCATGGCCGCACTTCCCGAAAATTCAACCAAGGGCAAAACCGCTTGGACTCATTACAAAGTAATTAAAGAACTCAAAACCGCATCTCTGATTGAATTGGATATTTTTTCCGGCCGTACGCATCAAATTCGTGTCCATCTTAACGCACTTAAGCATCCCATTATCGGCGATCAACTCTACACTCAAAAACAATATAAACCCATCTCCGCCAACCGGCTCATGCTGCAAAGCATCGAGCTCTCTTTCTTGGATCCAACCACCAACGAACCCTTAACCTTCACAATCCCCTTGGCCCCCGAACTCCAACTCTTCATCGAACAAAATAACTGAATACATTTGTAGCGTTTATAACAATTTCAGTGACGGTACGAATTACGAATTTGTAATCAAGCTTTCATTTTATCCCTTGGGATAAAATGTAATCCATTCGTAATTCGCGCAGATTCGTAATTCGTACCGTAAATAGACGTATGTCCTCAAAACTATTTATCATCACCGGCCCTTCGGCGGCCGGAAAAACCACGGTTGCGGAAAAATTATTGCAACGCAAATCTTTAAAACTTAAAAAATTTACAACTTGCACCACACGCGTCAAACGTCCCGGCGAAATTAACGGCCGCGATTATCATTTTCTTGACGTAAAAACATTTACCAAAGCGATACAAAATCAAGAGATGATCGAATGGTCAAAAGTATATGGCAATTATTACGGATCGCGCCGAACAGACTTGATGAAAGCTCTGCAAGGATCTAAACACGTTTTAATCATAGTGGACGCGCAAGGAGTTAAAAAATTCCAAAAAATCATACCCGATTCCTGTGTAATTTTTATCGACACTTCCAAGACCGCATTAATTAAACGCCTCAAAACCAGAGGTTCCGATGCTAGGGACATAGCCAAACGCATCAACAAATACGAAAAAGACATCAAAGCCAAAAAATCGGCCGACATTGTCATTTTAAACAAAGACGGCAACTTAACCCAAGCCGTAAATCAAGCCGCCGATTTCGTTGAAAATTGCATTTTAACGCATAACAAAGCCAAAAAGATACAAACAAGCAAAACTTGACATATAAGCATTAAATGGGTATTATTTGCGCACTTATATGGCCAGACAAATCAAAATGCAAATTGCACCGACAGATGTGCAATCAGGCATGTTAATCCGCGTGCATCAAAAAATACGCGAGAAAAACCCCAAAGGTGAAGAAAAAGAACGTATACAGGTCTTTGAAGGCTTGGTGATTAAAGTACACGGTAAAAACATTCACCGCACAATGACAGTACGCAAAGTCAGCGACGGCATCGGCGTTGAAAAAATCTTCCCGCTCACTTTGCCGGCAATCGCCAAAATCGAATTGGTCAGCCAAAGCAAAGTTCGCCGCAAAGTCTTAAGCTTCGTCCGTGATACAAAGAAACGCTTAAAAGAAATCGCACCCAAAGTCAAAGCCCAATCCGAAGAATCGGCCGAATAATCAAACCAACAACCCAAAAAACCGCATAAGCGGTTTTTTTGATAGCACGAGACTTGATTCACTTCTTAACTCGTTATAAACGTTAAGAACGTTATAAACGTGATTAACTGATAGCTTTAATTGATAATCCCTTTATCCTTCTCTATCGTCGAGAATTTATTGTAAATCGTATCCACCGCAAAATCCAATCTATGTTCTATAACAGAACCGAAACGATAATTTACATAAAATGCTTCGCTGATATCATCAACTTTAGACGCCCAATTTGCGCCGTATAAATCCTGCGCCATTTGCTCGGTTGGCACCCAGCGCAACTCTCCGTTTTGATAAACCGCGTAAACCTTGTTATCGGTTTGAAATTTAACCAATTTTGCTCCCGGTCTGTATGTTACATTTCCACCGATGGGAATCTTGGTCATATCTTCCAGTGATATCACATTCACATCCGCAAATGTCGGATACCAGGTAAAATAAACTTTTTCATTCGGAAAAACATAACGCTTGCCATCCGATGCATAATAATAAACCGCCGTGTCGCTGAAAGTGTAAGGATCATTATCACTCGGAATCTTGATCAAACTTCCGGCCGGCAGATTTAATTCCAATCCTTGAATAAAATTGATATTGATCGTATTTGTCGATGGATAATCTTCGGCCAAAATAGCATTAAAACTCGCTGTACCGTTTTTTAACGATTTTACATAAAAAGAAGTTTCACCAAAGGAATTGGTAATTCCCGAAGCGGGTGATATTTCGTCCAACAATCCGCGCGAAGAAACCAGCTTGACATTGACTCCGCCCACCGCGATTCTGTTAACGTTGCGAACTCGGACAGTAATACGGGCTTGGTCTATTCCATCGGCCTTAACCGTCTCTTTTGATGTTTTCATGGTAGTGCCGGCCGGATCAAAATCAACCGCATAAATTGCCTGCAAAGGAGTTAATATTACCAGCACAGCCAAAAAATACTTTAACGCATTTTTAATGGTTTTCATTTTAATTTGCATATCTTTCATATACAGCAAATTATAACACATCTTTCAGATATTTTCCCGTCAAACTCTTTTTGTTCTTGGCCACTTCTTCGGGAGTGCCCTCGGCAACTATATAACCGCCTTTGGCGCCTCCGTCGGGCCCCATATCGATAATCCAGTCGGCATACTTTGCCACATCCAAATTATGTTCGATAACCAAGATGGTATTGCCCTTCTCCACCAACGCATCAAGAACTTGGAGCAAACGATTAATATCATCAAAATGCAACCCGGTTGTAGGCTCATCCAAAATATACAACGTCTTGCCTGTAGCTCTGCGCGAAAGTTCTGTTGCCAGCTTAACGCGCTGCGCCTCTCCACCCGACAAAGTTGTAGCCGGCTGACCCAGGCGCAAATAACTCAAACCGACTTCATGCAAAACCGTCAGCTTATCATAAATCAAAGGCTGATCCGCAAAAAACCTTCTCGCTTCCTCAACCGTCATATCCAATACATCGGCAATATTCTTACCGCGGTAATTAATCTCCAAAGCTTCGGCATTATATCGTTTACCGTGACATTCCGGACACTCGGCGTAAACATCGGATAAAAATTGCATCTCGATTCGGACATACCCGTCTCCACCGCAAGCTTCGCATCTTCCCCCGCCTTTAACATTAAAACTGAACTTACCCGCATCATAACCGCGCATTTTGGCCTCCGGAATATTGGTAAACAAATCGCGTATACCCGTAAAAACTCCCGTATACGTCGCAGGATTGGATCTGGGCGTGCGTCCTATGGGCGATTGATCCACCGAAACCACTTTATCAAGATTTTCTATTCCCTCAATCTTTTTATGCTCTCCGGGCATTTCTTTGGCATTGTAAAAATGATGCGACAAAGCTCTGCCCAAAATATCCAAAACCAAAGTCGATTTACCGGATCCCGAAACACCTGTTACGCAAACAAATTTACCCAACGGTAATTTAAAATCAACATTTTTCAAATTAAATTCGGAAGCTCCTTTAACAACAAGCGATTTCTTATTTCCGGCTCTGCGCTTTTTTGGCATGTCAATTCGCTTTTTGCCTGTAAGATATTGAGCCGTTATTGATTCTTTGTTCTTTTTAATTTCAGTCAAAGTTCCGGCCGCAACTATCTCGCCTCCGTATTCTCCCGCACCCGGCCCCACATCCACAACATAGTCCGCGGCCTGCATAACCGTTTCATCATGCTCAACAACAATCACCGTATTTCCCAAATCGCGCAAACGCTTCATGGTGCCAATCAATCTTTCATTATCGCGTTGATGCAAACCGATTGAAGGCTCATCCAAAATATAAATTACTCCGGATAGTTCGGACCCTAATTGCGCCGCCAATCTGACTCTTTGCGATTCTCCGCCCGATAATGAAACCGCACTGCGATCCAATGTAAGATAACCCAAACCCACATCAATCAAATTCACCAAACGCCTTCTAATCTCCGGAGCAACTTGATTCACGACCAATCTTTCATGCTCCGAAAAACCCAAAGGATCTGTTTTCTTTTCGGCCTTGGCTCTCGAAATTTTACTTGCCGTCTTTTTTTCATGTTTATATTCCCCGATTTCTTGGACAAAAGACAAAGCATCTTCCAAAGATTGTTCCACCACCGATGAAATTGTTTTATTGGCAACCGTAATTCCCAACGCCGTTTTATTCAATCTTTTTCCTTGACACTCCGGGCAGACCAAAACACGCATATACCCTTCGATCTCTTTTTGCACATAATCCGAATCCGTTTGACGATATTTTTCTTCCAACATGGCCAGAATACCGCTAAACACCTGCGATTTTCCGTCCACATCATAAACTTCGTCACCGGTTCCATCCAATAATACACTCATGGCCTTGGCGGTTATTTGTCCAACTTCTTGATGAATGGAAAAACCATGAACCTTGCCTACGGCTTCCAATAATTTCATGTATCCGGTTTGATTTCCGGCTATGCGCGTCCACGGCTTTATGGCTCCTTGAGCGATGGTTAACCTTTTATTGGGCATAACCAGCTCCACATCCAATACCAATTTTGTGCCCAAACCCGTACAGGCGGGGCAGGCTCCATGGGGCGAATTAAAACTGAACAAACGAGGTTCAATCGGCGGTAAAGAAACATTACATGCGGGGCAAAACAATGAACTGGAAAACAAAACTTCATCTCCATTGTCTTCGTTCACCGCAACCACCATGCCATTGCCCAAATCCACGGCCGCCTTCAACGTTTCCGCAAAAGCCGCGTACACGATTCCCGAACCTTTATTGATGCGTGAAACCAAAACTTCCACGTCATGAGGCTTGGTTTTATCCAATTTGGTATGTAATAGTTCATCAATATCTGCCAGCATGCCATCATATCTTACTTCGCGGTATCCGGCATTTTCCGCTCCCTGTAAAACCACCTTATGTTCGCCCTTTTGCTGTCTGACCATTGGCGCCAAAACCAAAATATCCGCTTTCTGCGCCATCAATAAAATCTTTTCTCCTATTTCTTCCATGGTTTGCTTGCTGACCTGCATTCCGCACTGCGGACAATGCACCTTGCCGGCCCGCGCATACAACAATCTTAAAAAATCATAAATTTCCGTAACCGTGCCAACGGTCGAACGCGGATTGTGCGACGAAGATTTTTGATCTATGGCCACTGTTGGCGAAAGCCCCTGAATTTCATCAACATCCGGCTTATCCTGCAACTCCAAAAACTGTCTGGCATAACTGGATAAACTCTCCATATATCTACGCTGGCCTTCGGCATGTATGGTATCAAAAGCAAGCGAAGATTTTCCGGATCCCGAGAGTCCGGTACAGATAATCAGCTTGTTTTTCGGCAAATCTATTGAAACGTTTTTAAGATTATGGACCCGCGCTCCCTTTACGCTGATCACATTTTGATTGTTTTTTTGCGCTGGCATGACTTGAAAAATTTACGTTCCTACACGCGGGAACAGATTGTTCTTGAGGCTACCATAGATTAAAAAAGCTGGCAAGTGTGCCAGCTTGTCTTGCATCGTTAATTATTATTGAAGATACAAATCACACGGAAAACCCGATTCGCCTTGAACAATTTTCCGCGCTTCATCCAAAGTCCACATATCTTGCACAAACATTGCATACGCTTCGGGTATTTCATTTTTTAATTCATTTAACATAACCAAATATTCTTTTAAATTATTCGGAAATGCCAATTCGGCGATGCCATAACCCAAAGACAATGCCACTAAATCCAAACCCGGATTCAGAGGCAAAGCTGTTTCCGCCAAGTTCGCATTACAACCTTTTTTATTGACAAAGTAATACATGTTATCATTTTTTGCTCCCAATGTCAGTCCTGCAAAAATATTCATTAAATATGACCCCATGGTTACCCCTGATAAAAAAGGATTAGCTCTCAATTCGTTTTTAAAAGCTTCTAAAGATTGCAAGGCGTTCGAAGTAGATATTTCATTATCGATATAAACCACCATATGCATGCCCATATGCGATCCATTCACCGCTTTGCACTTTTTCTCAAACTCATCAATCTTTGTCGCATTGATATCAAAATCGTCTTTTTTGATGCACATATTCGTTACAAATCCGCCGTCACTTTCGGTTGGTTCGATGGCGATATCCGCAACTTCCTCAACAATAAATTCATCTCCCGAACATAATAAATACAAAAATACTTTCTGCGGTTTAAATACGGCATTCGTAATAACATTTCCTCCGAACGCACAATCCGCGCAACCATGTTCGATTGATGATTGTGACTTGCAATCTTTGCTCAAACTGGTACTGCAATTGATACACAAACCGCCCGATGGGCAACTCTTTCCCATGCAAACCGCCATGGAATCTCCTCCTTCGATAAAATACTCGCGGCCGCATTTGGACTCGGCGATGGTGGTTGTGAATCCTTTTGGCAATTGCGATGAATAACTCAAAGGAGCATCCGGGGTGCCGGCATCCATCAATTTGGCATTTTGATTAACCAAATCCTCGCAATAAACCACATGATAAAAAGTGATTCTGTTTATCATGTAAATTTTCAACATGTTCAAGGTGAGCAAATTGGGATTGATATTGGCGAGCAAAGCATAAGCGCCCAAACCCAAAGCCAAGCCCACCAAAGAATCAACCATCACCTCTTTGCTTTTTTCGATGCTGGAAACAACCGAGCTTAACATGTATTTAAACGCGCCCCAGGTAAAAAACATGGCTGATACGATTATCAAAATTCCGATGGCGCCGTTAAATACCAAACCGATCATATTGCGCAAACCCGAGATACTGCTTACTCCGAAAATGGGATTTTGCAATTTATATTCCGGCTCTCCGGCCACGCAATAGCCCTGCGCCTGATCGCCCTTAAACGGACAGCCTTTGCCTGATTCAAATTTTCCTCCGGAAGTTAAACATTCCTTTTGCGTAAAACAAAAAGCATCAATATCCTCATAAGCTCTTTTGGCTCTGGAAGAGCCTCCGGCCGATGCCCCCGACCCTGCTTGCGCGGTGGAACCTCCGGAAGATCTTTGCAATGCGCTTTCAGGCAATAACTTCTCGCCATAAATCTTCATTGCCTTGGTCGGTGAATCGGAAAATTCACAACAAGTGGAAAAATCCGCTCCACAACCATAACCCGGTCCAAAAACCGTACCTCCTCCGCTTGTGCACTGCCCGGCATCCTTTGTACATAAAAATAATTTATTGGGATCCGTGCTGGCCGAATTACATCTGTTTTTTTGCACGCGGCAGCAAAACAATTCAGCTCCATATTGATCCGTGCATCCCGCCTTATTGCCTCCGTCTGTAGTTCCGCGCATTTGCCCGCACTCCGATTGTGTTACGCATGCCGTAAAATACAAGTGACCGTCGCCTCTGCACTGATTTGCTCCGCAAGGCATGGGGCCAATGCCCGGACTGGGCTTGGTATAGCTTTCACCGGCCGGACAAGATCCTCCGGTTTGCGCCAAAGCACTGCCGGTTCCAAAAATAAAAAAAGCAACGGCTAAAAACAGTACCCATAACCATAAATTATTTTTTCGCTGTTTCATATTTTCAATCTATCAACTTCAATAATTTATCCGCATCATACACTCCTTCCAATTTAATGCCGTTAACAAAAAAAGTGGGTGTGGCGCTGACTCCGGCCGTCTCCGCATCCATAATCGATTGATTGATCAACGAATTCAATGCCGATTGATTAATACAAGAATCATAAGCTTTCAAATCCGCTCCAACCTCGCGCGCATAATCTCGCAATGAAACCTGATCGTGCTTGTCTTGGCGGTTATACAATAACTCGTGATAACGCCAATAAGCGTCCACCCTGCCTTGCAGCCAAACACATCTTGCCGATTTTGCGGCATTTACGGCATTCGGATGAAGTTCCACGATCGGAAAATCCCTGATGCTGATTTTTATATCCGGTCTTTCGGATTTTAATTCCATGATCGTACCGACCGTCATTTTGCAATAAGGACATCCATAATCCACAAACACAACTATTTCATTAACGCTGTTTTTATCTCCGGCAAAAGGCTCGCCATCTTTACCTTTGATTAAATTTTTCAACATTGTTCTTTGTTGAACCGCCAAAGTATTTTGCATCTTCATTTCGGCTGTCGGCTCGGCTATGGGCATAAACTCTCTTGAGGACGCGCCTTTTTTAATTTCTTGATAATAACCGTAAACTTTTACCGCAAATAAAAGCAATCCCGACAAAACAAAAAAACTTAATATCAAGCCAAAAACAACCCAGCCTCTTTTGTACCATGGCGTGCCATGCACAGTATTTGATTCCTCCATATTTAATATAAACGCATTATACCATAAATCGCTAAACTTAGAGTACATCTTGACTAAAAGGCTACTTGCCTATAACATTTGTCCATGCGTCAAATCATTCTACCTGTCATTCAAATCATTTTAGCCGTTCTGCTTACAACCGCCATTTTACTGCAAAATCGCGGCACCGGCCTTGGAGCCGCTTTCGGCGGAGAAGGCACGGTCTTCCGAACAAAACGCGGAATCGAAAAAGGTTTGCATTATGCTACGATTATCATCGCCGGTTTATTCTTCATTACAGCGATTTTAAACGTAACACTGGCAGTCTAAAAAACCATATGATCAACTTGGCACGTTTTCGTGCATGGTTTCGCGCCGTATTTTTTTGGCTCACTCCGGCAAAAAAAACCGGCACAGAGCAAGCACCCGAAGCCGACAGAGATCATGCATTGGTATTATCGGTAATCAAACCAACCGCCATTCCCACATGGCGGCAATTTCGTTATATAACCCGCATTTTAAACGCAAATGAAATCAAATTTTTATTAATCTCCGGCACAATCGGTTTATTGGCCCTGGCTGCCGCCGGAGGCCTGGCGGCCAAAGATCATTTGGCCGTTATACCAATAACCGGCGGAACTTATACCGAAGCCGTAATCAGCGAACCGCGCGCCATCAACCCGGTTGATGCTCCGGCCAACGAAACCGATGCCGATATTTCGGCTTTGGTTTATTCGGGGTTATTTCGCATGAACGGCTTTGAACCCATTCCTGATTTGGCCGAAAGCTACGAATGGAGCGAGGATAAAAAAACCTTAACCGTTAAATTACGCTCTGATGCTTTGTTCCACAACGGCCAACAAGTAACGGCTGATGATGTGCAATTTACAATCGAAAGCATTCAAGATCCGGCACGCGCTTCGATAATCGCTCCCCTGTTTCGCGGTATTCGCGTCGTTGCCAAAGATCTGTACGAAGTTCAATTTTTTTTGGATCAACCGGACATTTCTTTTCTTAAAAGTTTGACCGTCGGAATTTTACCCGCTTCATTATGGCAAAATATTCCGGCCGCCAATGCCCGCTTGGCCAATATCAATTTAAAACCCATCGGCAGCGGCCCTTACCAAGTCAAATCTTTTACACGCGACAGCCGTGGGATTATTCGTTCATATACACTGGAAAGCGCTCCTCATTATTACGGCATCAAACCTTTTATTAAAGAAATAACCTTTCAAATTTATTCGGATCTGAAGCCGGCAGAAGACGCTTTAAAATCCGATTTGGTGGACGGTTTATCTTTTTTGGCGCCCACTGAAATGGACCGGTTTTCCGCCGTTACCCGCTGGAATACAACATTATTGGATGCCCCTCAGCAAACCATTGCATTTTTCAATCTCAAGGATAAAACCCTCGAAGATATTCGCATCAGACAAGCGCTGACAATGGCTGTAGATCGGCATGAATTATTCGATGTATTAAACGGCCATGCCTATATCGCCGAAACGGCTTATCCTTTTTTACAGCCAACAACAAGCACATCCGCCGACATCGAAGCCGCGCGCGCTTTATTGGACAAGGCGGGCTGGAAGTTGCCGGAAAATCAAACAATCCGCATCAAATCAGGAGCCGACGCCAATGCCTCCACAACCGAACTTACGCTGAATATTCTTGTACCCGATCAACCGGATCTCATCAAAATCGCCGAAGCCTTAAAAAGACAATGGTCTTTGCTGGGCATTCAAATCAACATCGAATCTCAAGATATTCATTCTGTTTTACGCCGTTCTTCGCGAGATCGCGATACTCAAATTGTCATTTGGAACGTACTGTACAGCCGTGACATGGATCTGTCGCCGATTTGGTGGAGCGGACAAACCGGCGACCGCGGAACCAACTTTTCGGGCTTAGCCGATAAAAACATCGACGATCTTATCAATAAAACCAAAGCCGCAACTTCAACGGAATCGCTTATTCAAACACAAACCCTGCTATCGGAAAAAATTCTCGAAAAGTATCCGGCCGTCTTTCTTATCCGTCCCACGTATGGCTACATAATCTCAACTCGCATCAAAGGAGTGCCCGAAACCATACAAACCGCCAAACCATCCGACAGATTTCAAAACATCCACACCTGGTATATTAAAACCGGCTGGCGCTGGAAATAACAACGTCCTCCCCGGGTTCCGCTACGCTGCACCCGGGGTTTCCATTATCTATACCATTCCGACACAAAGCCTTACGATCCCCTGGTTTGTTTATAACAAACTGACGGTCTGGGGCTTTTCTTTTTCATCTTGTTGCTCTATATAGGCTTTAATTCGTGCCTCATCCAAGCCGATACTCGAAACGAAATATCCAACACTCCAGATGCCGTCCTTGTCTATATACATCCTGTCTATAAATTTGAACTTCTTCCTTATCTGAAAACTTGATCGTGCTTTTAAGGCTCGGACAGCATCAGATATGGCGATATTGGGAGGGATCACGATTTGCAGATGGACATGATCTTGATCGGTATTTATTGCTTCAATGTGGAGTGTCGGATATAGCTTAACAGTTGTATACAAGCTTGAGATTAATTCTTGTTTCACATACTGTTTTAGCCATTTTCTTCTACATTTTGTGCCCCAGACTATATGATATTGAAGTTCATAGGTGGAGTGGTTTAGGCTTTGTATCTTCATGCAAGCTAGATTGCCAGATTATTATCTATATTTCTAGATCAATGTGAATCATGGCAATCTACCCGCCCATTCATCCCCGTGTTACGGTTTTCTTGCTGAAAAGTTAACCTTTCTGCAGACACCTTCACACGGGGTTTCCTGGGATATAAAAATCACCATTGATAGGTGATTTTTTTATGGTGGGCGAGGAGGGACTCGAACCCTCACAGTCTTGCGACCGCTAGCACCTGAAGCTAGTGCGTCTACCAGTTCCGCCACTCGCCCATATCGCAAACTTAAAAAAGAGTATGCCTTACTTGCAAGGAATTGGTCAAATCAGAGCTCGCGCTGAAGGTCAAACGTCTAACGTCAAACGTCTAACGTCTTAATGTCGTAATGGTTTAACTCATCTCCTTCCCCCTCCTTGTCCGCCTCTGGCAGGTGTTGAGGCAAGAGAGAGGGTCCTTAAAATGCCGAATTTGTTTTGAGAGGCATACCTCTCAAAAGTACAGCAGACAGGTTTGCTTTGCTTCGACTTGTCATTTCTGCTCCCAAGGCGCATCCGCCTTTATCAGCTACCAGCTACTAGCCACTAGCCAAACCAACTATCGTTCGTCATTTCGAATCGGATGTGAGAAATCTCCAACTCAACAACTGTCTTATTAAACTACGGTTTGTCATTTCTGCTCCCAAGGCGCATCCGCCTCAGGCGGAGAATCGTATACGCCTTCGTCCCGAGATCCCTTCTATTCATCAGGGTCTTCCTTTCATTAAGTCGGGATTCAAGTTTATCGAAGACACGCCGAGAAAAAAATCTCCGCTTAATAACCTTAAGTCGATTATAAAAGTGGAGATTTCTCACGTCCGATTCGAAATGACAAACAAGGAATTTCTGGCTGGCAACTGGCGGCAAGCAGCTAATGGCTAGTGGCTAGTAGCTAGTAGCTAGTAGCTCGTGGCTGGTAGCTTTATAGTCATTGACATTTGGCGTTTGACGCGGAGTCGATTGACAACAAACCGTATCCATGATACCTTATCATCATAGTTGAATAACTCTCTTTGCTGATTTCCGCTAAATTTAGCCAAATTTCAAAGATAGTGATTCCAAAAAAAGATCATAAAAATACACTCCAAGCGTCTTTTTTGGGTGTTAAAGATTTATTTTGAATACAACTTTCTGTCATTGTTTATTAATCATTTAACCTTATGATACGCGCCTCCATTTCAGGCGATCACCGTACAACATAATTAAACTGAACAAGTTATAACGTCATAACGTTATAAAGTTTATAACGTACTCCATTTCAAAGCTCATGCAATGCTTTTGATCTTAATAATTAAAAAATCAACTCGTTATAAACAAAAATTGTTAGCATCACACACCTGTTACATAGCCGCTAGTGGCTGGTAGCCGGTAGCTTGAAGCTTAATATATGCAACCCTTTTACAAATACACGCCTTCCGGAAGATATGGCAATCGCCAGAATCCTCGTAAACCCGGCTTGGCCAAAAACAAACCTCGCGGAACAACCGCCGGCGCAACCGTCAAATCCGACGAAGCGAAAAAATTTGATCACAAAGATATTATCGCCAAAGCGATTAAACACGCATCCGAAAAAAGCGAATTATTTCGTTCCAAAGCATCCGTGCATGATTTTAAATCCGGTAAATTAACGGCCGTTAAATCCCAAAATCAAGAACGTTCCGGAAATTCCAAAACCGTCAAACCCGATAATAAATCAAACCGCGGAGGCAAACGCGGTTCAGCCAAACCGCCATTTAAAAGCGATGAACCTCGTTTGCACACCTACAAGCACCGCCCGCGTCTTAAAACAGGTTCCGATAAAGATGCACTGACAGGACAAGATCGCGTTAAGGTTATTGTTTTGGGCGGAAACGAAGAAGTCGGACGCAACATGACTCTTATCGAATACAAAAACGATATCGTTTTGATCGATATGGGTTTGCAATTCCCCGAAGAAGATATGCCCGGGGTTGATTATATCATTCCCAACACTTCTTACTTGGAGACCAAACTCAAAAACATCCGCGGAGCCATCATCACCCATGGCCACTACGACCATATCGGCGCCATTCCGCATTTGCAAAAAAAACTCGGCAATCCCCCGCTGTTCATGAATCCTCTGACTGCCGGAATCGTAAAAAAACGCCAAGATGATTTTAAAGGATATCCCAAATTGAATATCACCATTATCAATTCAGATGATATCTTGCAGCTGGGAGTTTTCAAAGTGGAGTTTTTCCGCGTCTCCCACAATATCCCCGATTCTTTCGGCGTAATCATTCATACACCGGCCGGCATTATAGTTCACACCGGAGATTTCAAAATCGATCCCAATCCTTCGGGCGATAAACCCACTGAAATCGAAAAAATCAAAGCTCTCGGCAAAAAGAATGTTCTCGCTCTGATGGCCGACAGTACCAACGCACCCAAAGAAGGCCATCAATTAACCGAAGGTGATATTCAACACAATATCGATGATATTATCAGAAACGCCAAAGGCCGAGTTATTATCGGCACATTCGCCTCCATGCTTGGCCGTATCTACCAAATCATCCAAGCTTGCGAACGCATGGGGCGCAAAGTCGCCATCGAAGGCTTCAGCATGAAATCCAACGTTAAAATCGCCCAACAGCTCGGCTACATGAAAATCGGCAAAGGTACTTTGATTGATGTCAAAGAAGCCCTCAAACTGCCTGATGAAAAAGTTGTCATTATCTGTACCGGTGCCCAAGGCGAAGATCGTGCGGTGCTTATGCGTATTGCCAACGGCGAACATCAAAAAGTCAGCATCCAAGAAGGTGATACGGTTGTATTCTCTTCATCTGTTATTCCGGGCAACGAACGCTCCGTTCAACGACTTAAAGATACTTTGTATCGCGAAGGCGCGGAAGTTGTTCACTACCAAATGATGGATGTACACGCCGGCGGACATGCTTGTCAGGAAGATCTTAAAAACGTGCATGATTGGATCAAACCCAAATATCTCATTCCCATCGAAGGCAACCATTCTTTTTTAAGGATGCATGCCAAAGCGGCAATTCAAAACGGCTTCCCGGCCGAAAACATTTTTATAGCGGATAACGGGCAAGTCATCGAATTCGATAAAAACCGCAATGGCCAGCTGACCAATAAAAAAGTTCCCACCGAATATGTTTTTGTGGATGGCTTGGGAGTCGGCGATACCAACCACATTGTCCTGCGCGACCGCGTCGAGCTTTCGCAAGATGGAGTTGCCATCGTAATGGCTGTTGTTTCGGGTCAAACCGGCAAACTTTTGCGCTTGCCCGACATCATCACCCGAGGCTTTGTCTATATTCGCCAGCACGAGGATTTGATCCCCTACGCCCGCCGAAAAGTTGCCGAAGTCTTAAAAGACAACGATGCCCGCTCCAGCGCCAACGGCCAATATCTCAAAGATAAAGTCCGCGAAGAATTGGGCCAACTCCTCTTTGATAAGACGGGAAGACGTCCTATGATTTTGACGCTGGTGATAGAGGTGTAAGCGCAACCCCAACCCCTTATCCCTCCTACGCTAAAGCTACGGCGGACAGGCAGGGACTTGAAGACTAAGCGTGCAAGTCCTCCTGACCCGTCCGCCTCGCTCTGCCCTGGCCGCCTCGCTCTGCTCGGCAGGCGGGCTGGCTCGGCAGGCGGGCTGGCTCGGCAGGCGGGTGGATAAGGAGGATTTAGGAGGTTGTGCCTGCAACAAAAAAGCGCTCCATGCGCCTTTTTTGTTTACTGAATTCCTTAACGCGAGACCCGCCCGCCACGCAAGACGAGCTTGCGAGGCGTTGCGGGCGGGCGTTGGACGTGCGACGTGCGACGATGTAAAAATTATCAAATTCCTTAACGCGGGACGTTGGACGTACGACGTGCGAAGATGTATTATGAAGCTGTATGAAAGAAACCGTCTTCTCCGGCGTTAAGCCCACATCCATCCCGCATATCGGCAATTATATCGGCGCTTTGCGCCAATGGGTTGATTTGCAAAAAGATTACAATTGTTATTATTGCGTTGTCGATGACCATGCCATAACCGTACCCCAAGATCCCGCAAAACTCCGCGAGCAAACTCATGCCATAGCCGCAACTTATTTGGCCATCGGCATCGATCCCAAAAAATCCACTCTGTTTTTACAAAGCGATGTTGCCCAGCATACGGAACTGGGCTGGATTTTAATGACGCAAACCAAAATGGGCGAGCTTTCGCGCATGACGCAGTTCAAAGATAAATCCCGCAAAACCGGCTCCGAATCCGCAGGCGTCGGTTTGTTCGCTTACCCTGTGCTTATGGCCGCCGATATCATGCTTTACGATGCTCACAAAGTACCCGTAGGCCACGACCAAATGCAGCATATCGAGTTTACCCGCTTAATCGGCCGCCGCTTTAACGAGCGCTACGGCGAAACTTTCATCCTTCCGCAACCAATGGTACAAAAAGTCGGTGCCCGCATCATGAGCTTAAAAGATCCAACCAAAAAAATGTCCAAAAGCGACGATTCCGCGGCCGGAACAATCTTTTTAACCGACGAGGATGATGTAATCCAAAAAAAGATCATGCGCGCCGTAACCGATTCCACAACCGGCATATCATTCGACGCCGAAAATAAACCCGCAGTATCAAATCTCATGAGCATCTACCACCACGTAACCGGCGACAGCATGAAAAAAATCGAAGCCGATTTTGCAGGCAAAGGCTACGGCGACTTTAAAAAAGCCCTGGCTGAAATTTTAATCGCCCACCTCTCCCCCATCCGCACCAAAATCAACGAATACCTCAAAAATCCCAAAGAGCTTAATAAAATATTAGACGAAGGCTTCCAAAAAGCATATCCAACCGCCGAAAAGAAGATTAAACAGGTAAAAGACAAGATAGGCATGGGAAGATAACTCAAATAACAAATAACAAAGAATAAATAACAAAGCGAGCGGAGGAATTTTCTTTATATTTGTATTTGTAAATTATTTATAATCGCGGATTGATATATGCGTGATCCAAAAAGAATATATGTAGACACGGAATACATGTACGAAGGTATGTTTACAAAAAAAAGATTACCGAGCAATAGTGATAAAAAACAAATTATTCAAATTGCGGCCGTCTTATACGATCACGAATCAGGTAATGAACTGGATCATTTTGACATCCTTGTAAAACCCGTGTTCAACAAATCATTACCTCCTTTTTTTACAGAACTAACCGGTATTAGTGATAAAATGATAGATGATAAATCGGTTTCATTTTCTGTAGCTTTGAATAAATTTATAAAATTTAGTAAACAATATCCCATATGGACTTTTAATAATGACTATAAAGTATTTTTACAAAATTTAGAATTTCATAATTTAAACAATCCTTTTTGCAAAGAATTCAAACGAGTAAAACCTCTGTTAAAAAAACTGGGCATTGATCCGGAACAGTACTCCAGCGGCACTCTTTTTCAAGCCGCCGGATTAAAATTAAACGGTCATGTTCATTATGCGTTACACGATGTAAGAAGTATGTCACAAGCGATCCATTCACTTAATCCTAATATTTACTAATCTCTTCATCCAAAGCCGGTGGGAATAATTCACAGCGCGTATGCGATCGTAACAATAAGCTCTCAAATGAAATTAATCCGTCTTGATTATCTGCATACGATTTAACATTTTCTTTGAATTTCATAACAACATCGGTAGTAATGCCATCTTTATCAAAATAAATACCGAAAGTTGGCAATATTAAGTTTTGATATATTCCCGGGTAATACTCGCCCTCTTTAATGATATATGCAGGTAAAATCGTTATTACACCATGATCCACTTTCTCTTGCAAAGGAACCTCAACATCAATTACACCCCCTTTAAAACCGACCTGTTTGCATGCCTTGTGCGTAAAAGCTTCATATTTATAATCTCTAACATTTTTAACATAATCATGTTTAGCGGTTTCATTATTAATATCCTGTGGAAATAACGCCTCAAAAGATTCCAAGGTAAAAAAATGCATACTTACATCGAAATTCTTACCGGCGATTCTAAACTTTTGACTCAAAATATCAGCCTTGTTGCTTGGAGATAAATCTGACAAATAAATCTTCTTTCTAACAAGAAATTCGTTTTTTTCATCTTCATTAAATATATTCGAGATCTCAAAAGCAACCCACGCGCTCTCATCTGCATCACTTTCAATTATGGCTATTATGTCAATGTCTGAACCGACCAAAGTATCTCTATTTTCTCTAGTATTATAAAAGGATCCATATGCCAAAGACCCGCCAACGATCATTGACTTGCATGGTTTAATAAAAATTTGTTCCAACTGTTCTAGTATTTCAAATCTATCAAGGGTAGCAGTTAAAGATTCTACTAAATTCGGCTGTCTTTTATTCATACGAACTGTTCTTTCGTATTTAAATATTGCCGGTAAATCGCGGTTAAAAAAATATTTTTCAAATAATTTTTTAATCTCTCTCATCGTAGATCCATTTTTCAAACAAAATTCCATTAACGAATCAAAGAAAAAAGCGATTTTCGCCTGCAATAATTCTTTATCATCTTTACTTTCTGCACAAATATTTTCCACTATTTTCATCAATTAATCCATTATTAATTCAATATTTTGAACATCAAAATCTCTTTTTAAAGACTCTATTTTTGATATACTTTCTAAAAAATGGTTTTTTGTGTTATTCAAATCAAAATTTGGAGATCTTTCTTCAAAAGGGTTCATAAGTTTTTATTTTGTTTTCATGACCCAGGCTCCATCCCAATCACTTGGCGGTGGATCTTTTTGAAAATACAAAATCCTTTCTTTTAATGTTTTTGACGGGCCATCCTCCGGAAATTGCGAGATCAACGATTCAACTAATTGCGCGGCGGTTAAAAAATCTTTGGCAAAATATGCTTGCAAAGCATCGGTATATGTTTTTACCAAATACTTCTCACTATCCGCGGCATCAACCGTCTTTTTCAAAACTTCATACATTTTAACCGGTTTATTCTTGCCCTTAACGGCAACCAAATCTATGGGGCGTATCAAATACTCATCTTTTGGCAGTTGTTCTTTGACCGACTCGCTGATTAAAAGCGCGATGCCGTACTGTTTGGTCAGCCCCTCCATGCGCGATCCCAAATTTACACTGTCCCCGATAACCGTATAATCAAATCTGTTATGCGAACCCATATTGCCCACAACCATATCTCCCGTATTGATGCCCACTCCTATTTTTAATTCAAAATCACCAAATAACTTTTCTTGATTCATTTGTTTAAGCTCATAGAGCATCTCAAGCGCAGTATCAACGGCTCGCTTGGCATGATCATCCTGATCAAACGGTGCATTCCAAAAAGCCATAACCGCATCGCCTATATATTTATCCAAAACTCCCTCGTGTTTAAACACGATATCGGTCATTCGCGTTAAATATGTATTCATTATATGCACCAATTCCTCGGGTTTTAATCCTTCAGACATGGTCGTAAATCCGCGCACATCCGAAAACAAAACGGTCATGTTTTTTCTGACTCCTCCAAGTTGCAATTTGGCGGGATTCTGCAAAATAGAATCAACCACCGAAGACGAAACATAATGCGAAAAAGCCAAACGCAATTCGCGCTTTTGTCTTTCCGAGGCTATCCGTCTTTCCAAAACAACACCCGCAAAAGATAAAACAAACGCAATCGTAATCCACAAAATATCGACTATCCAGCCTTTATCAAAACAAATAAAAGCGGCAATAACCGAAGCCAGCCACAATACTATCGTTAAAGGCACGCTCCAGCGAACCCTGATAAAGGCTATCAACAAGCCGGTCAATGCGCCGATTAAAATAATCCAAAGTGCCATTATGGCTTTTGGCATTTCATGCAAATATTTTTGCTGAAGCAAAGTCGCCGCCATTGAAGCATGCACCTCGACCCCGCTCATGGGCAGGGTAATCGAAGTCGGCACGCGTTGATAATCGTGCAAATTGGGCGCCGTGGCTCCCACGAAAACTATTTTATTTTTCAATTCCGCGCGCACCGATGCTTTATCCATAATATCAGCCGCCGAAAAAATCGGAAAAGCCAACCCCGGCGCATCCGGATAATGAACCAACAGACGATTCGAAGCATCGGTGCCTTGAGCCAAAGAAACCGGCATTCCGGCCATCTCCAAAACACGATACGAAAACGCGGGAACCGATGATCCGTCGGGCAAGATCGCGGTCAAAGGCACTTTTCGCACAACCCCGTCGGCATCTTGCGGAGTATTGGTATGGCCTATGCCCCCGGCCGCGGACGCTATCGAAGGAATGGAGGGCAAAATCAATTTAGCGCGGGTTTCTTGATTTTTTGATAACAACAATTCTAATTCAATCGGTAAAACAACGTTGCCGGCTTTTTTTATGGCATTGGCCAAAGCCGTGTCATTCTCTTCATCTTGCGGTTCCGGAAAATTTACATCATAGCCGATAGCCAGCGCGCCCGCATCCGCTATTTTTGCTATCAATTCCGCATGCACCGATCTATCCCACGGCCATCTGCCCAATCTGGCCATGGAAGCATCGTCTATCGCCGCGATAACGATTCTTTCATCGGCGATATAAGGCAAATACAACCTGTCCGATACTCTTTTGCTCCAAGTATCCAAAATACCCAAAGACAAAGCAACAGCGGACAGCAAGCCTATAACCAAGCCCGTTAACAAAGGCCGCTTCCAATCTCTTTTTTCGGATACCGATGATTTTTTTTTCATAAATAATTGCATTAATTGATTCTATCAATCCCTATTTGCAAAGTCACCTGATCTTCTTTCATGATTCCTTCTTCCTCATATCGCACCGTTATAACCGCTTGTCCGTAAGCATTGGCCGAAGCCGTAAAAGTTGAGCCGTTCATGCTCCCCATTCTGCCGTCCGATAAAGAATAAGAGGCCATATCCGTAACATTTCTGCTCTGGCCGTTGGTATAATAAGCTGTTGCTGTAATATTTTTGGTATTTCCCGGCAATACCGTATTTCCGCCGACCGCCGTTGCCGAAAAACGTGAAAAAATCAAAGGCTCCGTAATATTTAATTGAACCTGCGAGCTGAACTCTTGTCCGTTATCCGTAACTCTGGCCGTTAAGACAACCGATCCGGCTTCTTTGGCTGTAAACATGATTCCCGATATGGATCCCAAGCCTCCGGTTTGTTCGAATTTGGCATAACTCGTTGCATCAAATTCACTGCCATCTTTTTTAATGCCTTTTACATATAAAACCGACGAACCGCCTGTTAATACCGGATTGGGCTGTGCAAACAATTGAATGCGGGATAAATTCAAATTACCGGCTTGATCTCGCGCGCCCGTTGTATTTGTCTGATCATTTTCTTCGAGCGCCGCATTTTCAGAACCTTGATTTGAAGCATCACCGCTATCACGCAAACCTTCATCCGTTGAAGTCACTGATTCCATCTGTGTGGAAGTGGTTGAAGTCGCCGAAGCATCGGCCTCTTGTTGCATCATTGGCGGCTTTTTGCATATTTCCAAATTTGCCAAAAAATTATTTAACCGCGTATTCTGCGCAAATGTTTTTTGAGCTAAAATTTTTCTGACCGTCAAATCCAAATCCGCGGGCAGCAATTCAAAATCCCTGTCTTGCCGTAGAATCCCCTGCGTTACCGCATCAAGCGATTGTTGCATGTTTCCGCGTAAATTATTTTTGCAGTCAAACCTTTCCAATTCATCCAATCTGGAATCCAATGCCAAGGAATGAGCCCAAAAAGCTTCGGCCGAATGTTCATCAAAAAATGAAACATGCATTTCCTCGATCAACAATTTTAATTTATACAATTCATTTTCCGGTGTTGCATCCGATAGCGCCAACAACATCATTCCCGATTGATTGGCATATAACGATTTATCAGCACACTTATTATCCGCAAAATCAGCAAAAGCCTTTTTCTGCAGTTCCGACAAGTACTGATAAGCCAAACCGGATTTGCCCCTGGAAGCCAAATCATAAACAAAATACAGTTTACGCCCAAAATACGCCGCTCTTAAATCCGCGCATTTCTCGCCGCTGAAACGCAAATGCCAACTTTCGCTCATATCGGCCAAAGAGCTCTTCCAACTGTCCGGAGCAGTCCCCTTGCCGGCCAAAAGGTTATCCAATAAATATTTTTTGGATGCCTCATTAAACTTTGCATCGGCGATTCTTTGTTTTTGTACCCATTCACCATCTATCGGCGTGGTGGTGGAATATTGATCACCCGTATTTAACAAGCCTCCGCCCGTATCAAACAAAGCCCATTGTTCAGGTGTAAAAATTTCCGCGGTTGATCGATCTGCGCCTCCTGCGGAAACAGCCGCTTTATCCACGTACAATAAAATATCATTATTGATTTTTTCCAAGCCATACGCCGTACCCCTGACAGTAGCCACAACATTATCGGCTTGTGACTCGTAAACATTGTTATAATCAAGCAATTTCATAACTCTTGACCAAACCCTGCCCGAAGAAAGATCAAATTCAAATTCAAATCCGCGAGCGCCTTCCATAACCGCTTTATTGATTGTAATTTGCGTTTCTCCGCTTAATCGCAAATCCGATCTGCCGGAAACGGTTACCGCCGCTTCGGCATTTTTCTCGGTTCTGACAACATCATTTTGTTTAAGCATCATCCCGCTTTTGGCCTGTTCTTCAAAGCCACCGTCCGATGTTACATACACGGCTCCTTGCAATATCACCAACCGCATAACCGGATCTTCGCCTTGCCGTATGGAGCCCAACGACCAAAACAGCCAACCGAAAACGGCAAACATCAATAACAATGCCAAAACCGCAATAATAATAACTCTTATCTTTTTCATATAACCCCATAATAGCAAGCCAAAATGGGTTAGTCGAGGGTTTTTATTCAGCTGATTTTTCAGCATCATCCGCCGGAATGGGCGCATAATACGCTCCATTTCCAATCACCTCCGTGGCAATGGTTTCCATAACGGCCAACAAAGACTCTCCGGTTATTCCAATTGCCTCAAAAGGTTCCGCATTGCCCAGCCCCTGCTTGTATCCATCGAACATTTTTTGCGCAAGTAAACGAGAATCAACCTTTTTCTTTAATTCCGGAATATTTTTTAACAGCATCCGAAAAGAAAAACACGCGTCCCTTAAATCCTTTATCAAACACTTCGGCAACCCAAATCGTTCATCCGGCAAACGATGCATGCCGACTCCCGGATTGATATAAGCATAACCTGCCATACTTCTTCTGAAAAAAGGTTCGGCTTCAAACGACTTTCCCTCGCCTTTACCGGTTTTTACAACCGACTGAACCGAATCCAAATCAACCACCTCTCCGGCCAAAGTCAAATTACCCATATGTAAAAATTCATGCGCCAAACCCTCCCGGTGCATGATTCCGGTATTTTTTCCAATCCAAAAAGTAACAAATTCCATCCACTCTTTTAAACCCTCCGGACTTTCGGCATCAAACCTCTTCCCTTCTCCCAAATATTGCATTTCGATATTCAAACTTTTTATTGCCTCTCCGATCAACTCCCTGCGCGATTCGGCAGGCGCGTCTTTTAAATCGCGCAACCTCAAAACACTCCTCATGCAACGTACTTCTATCACCGGTCTGAATCCGTCTTCGGATTTTAAACTGCTGATTTTTTCTTTAATCTTGGCGATCTCCGCATCATCAACTCCGCGATGCAATTCATGCAATTGTTCTTGTAAAATTTCCATCGCTTCTTTTTTAAATTCTTTTACCGAAATTTCTTCTCCATTCATTCTTATCACATCAATTCCGTAAACCCCGGCAACCGCTTCGGTTCGCATGCCTTTAAAAGCCAAGTAACGTGATTTTTCTATGGTTGTTTGTATCATGCCTGCGTCAAGCAAACCCAAAATATCATATCCCATCGGAGTTTCCATGGACTCCGGCACAAAAACCGCCTCCGGACTGCCTGCCAATTCCCCGGCCGATAAACCGTGTTTTTTTGATTCATGTTCTTCAGGATGCACAAACCCGCTTCCCTTTATATCAATTTGCGTATATACATGATGAACACCCTCTTCACCGGCGCGTGATGGAAAATACTCATGCATCGGAGTGGTAATACCCAAATCCGCACTGCGATGATGGTATGGTATTGTTCTCAATCGCTTGGCTTTTTCAGCTTCAGCGCCTTGCGCATTCCGATCCAAAAACATCACCAAATCTTTTGGATCAAACGGCAATTTTAACCGCGGATTTCTATAAATCTGCTCTATCTTCTCATCGGGAATATTTTTATAGTATTCTTGGCGGAAGGGATTTTCCATAATTATTTTTCACGTTGCCAAACACAATACACTTTATGGCTCTGTGTATCCCAAGTGGCATAATTATTAAAATTTGTTTCCGGTTCATCCTTAAGTTCTGCGGCTATCTCCCATTTTTTCAAAACCGCTTCTTTTGCCATAATATCAAATAAAGCTTTACGATTCGTTCCATCCGCTCCGCTATGATCACCCACGCAAACATTAACGGCATCAAAACCGCCTTTTTTTGCCGCTTCGATTACAAAATCAATCATCTTTCTTAATAAATCCTTTGGATCCAATCTTCTCTGAATTGCTTTTTCGCTGGGATTAAAAGCCCGCGTAACCAAAACCCGTTCATCATTTTTATTGGTTGTTTCTATGAGTAAGCAATTACCCAATATCTCCAACTTCCCATCCGATTCAATTACCAAATTTATTGTATTTATGCGCGGTTTTTTGCCTTCTGCCAAATCATATCTTTGCTTATCATAACATGCGTTTGCAATATCTCCGCCAAAAATCCTGGTTAAACCATGCGCCGGACAAAAGAAAACTCTTTCTTTACTCAATAAATCATCGGGGATTATGCCTTCTTTAATGTTCTGTAATTTTTCATTATAAACACGAAGTTTGGACCAAGTGGCAACCAGCGGATTCTTATGTTCTTTTCCGCCTTCATTTAACAACACTCTCATTTCATCTTTGATATTTGTGGCATACAAAACTTTTTCCGCCAATTTCATCAAATCAACCGAAAAAGGCACATACCTGATATCGTGTGCTTGCGCGGGGTTTAAAAAATGCTCCAACAGTTCATCTTTATACCAAGAAACCCAAGCGGTTACCTGTTCCTCTTTTAATACACCGCGCTTGGAATCAGCCAATGCTTCCATAACACCATCATAATGCCCCCCGCTTTCCAGTTTCATTAAATACACTATACCCGTATACAATTGCTTTCTGGCCTCTTTGAGAGCATTTTGACCGTATAACCCAATCAAAACCTCAAGCATTGCCTGCATTTGCAAATAACCATCAGTTTCCCCGCTCTCCAATTTTTTCAGCAAACCGCGCAAGTATTCACTTTTTTCCTTATTTTGATCATCCAATAAGCTTGCCTGCTCCGACAAAAAGCCGGTCACACCTTTATCGGTTATCAATCTCTGCAATTTCTGCAATAAACCTTCCGTTTTCTCTAACTTCTTTTTCAATCCGGCAATCTTTTTAGTTTGAGATTCGTCCGTTTCATTTATTTGATCCATGATTTTCCGTTGATCATGCTGTAAATCATTAATCAAACCGCCAAAAAATAAATCCGGGCTAAGAACACTACCTTCCATTTGTTTTAGATCCCGCATCGCTTCGTGCAAAGGCAACAACATTTCTTCCAGCGGATTGTTTTCCAATAAATCCAATTTCTTTGCCTCAATATCTTTAATCAAACCGCCGCTTCCATCATCTCCTTCTTGAAAACCGGTCTCTAATAAAGATGAGCGTCCCCAGGAACCAACATCGGCGGATTTCACTTCATCATAACGCAGATACTCCGGAACCGCAGTTTGTACCTCGCCTCTTAACACGGTTGCGCGCCACTTGGCTATCAATTGACGTCTGTCATCCAAATTACCATAGCTTCCCACTCTGGGAATCAAGATATTAAATAATTCCATATCTATATCGGAATGCTCCAAGCCTTCGGGTATTTCATCTCTTAAAATTATTTCTCTCAATTCACTTACGGCTTCATTTAGCTCATTCAAAACCGCATCAATAATTTCCGGATTATCCAAATCTTCAATTTTTCTATCAATTCCGTGAGCTTGCCAAAAATATGTTAACTTTTGTACAGTTTCTGTTCTCAATTTTTTATTTTCGTCAAACTTATTAGAGATTAAATCAATCACAATGGAACACATTACCGGTAAATTTACCATGCCAAAGCGCTTAGCATATTCCAACAAGCCATCACAAAGAGCCTTATCAGACCAATCTCCCTGCTCTTTTTTTACTCGTTTGAACAAAGAATCAAAACCATTTCTCCAAGGACAATATTCTTTTCTGACAGCCAACCCTCTGATTTCTAACAATTCCTGTACCATGCTAAATACGGGTATTTGTTCAATCGCTTCATTAACCCTGGCTTTCTTATCCTTTCTTTTTGGCATGTAATTTATCAATATAAAGGCCAAATGCGAAGGGTTAAAATTTTGTTGTGCGATATGATTCAATTCCTCATGTCTTAATTCCATGTCTATCTGAACTTTTTCCAAATATACAGCCGCATCCGCGCTAAAATTACCGTCAGGTGATAAACTCGCATAAGCCAGCAATCTGATAACCTCATCCGAAGGACGGAACCGTAAAGTTTCCAATAAATAACCGAATTTATTAAAAGAAGATGATGGATTTAATCTTAAATATTCAAAATCCAGTCCGGAAAAATTTTCGTCCAACCTGTTTATTAATGCACCATACGATTTCTTAATCAATTCTTCAACCTCATCATACCCCTCACCCAAAACTTCGCGCAAAACCTCAATCTTAAATTTAGCTTTTCCAAAAAAATATTCATGAACTATATTTCTCCAGATCTTTTCTTCTTTAATACCAATTTCTGTCTTTTTTATTCCTTGTAAAACTCTTTGTATTTGTTCAAGGGACCCGGAAGCTAATGCTTTTTCATAAAAATCTCTCACCCCTTTCCCAAAAGATTTATCCTTCCAATCAATACGTATTTTTGATAAATCCTCCAATGCGGAAATATCATCAAAATTACCATTACCGATATAATAATGATACTTACTTAATACAACCGCTTTCAAATCACGTTCCCAATCCGGAACAACACCTGATATTTTTTGCACTGATATGATTTCGTGCAAATAGCCTTTTGTTATGAATTCTCCATACAAATCCAATACAACTTTTTTTAACTCTCCTTGCCAGTCAGGTTGAACACCGGATATTCTTTCAAGCTCTGGCATTTTTTCAAAGAAAGTACTTTTTATATACGCACCATACTTCTCCATTACCACAGGCTTTAATTCTCCTTGCCAGTCAGGCAATACGCCGGACATTTCTTTCAATTCGGTAATACTATTCAAACGACCTTTTTTTATATATTCACCATATTTCTTCATTACGACCTTATTTAATTCTCCATGCCAGTCAGGAATCACGCCGGACATTTTTTGCAGTTTGGTAATATGGTCTAAATAATCATTTTTTACATATTCTTCATACCCCTCCATCACCACAGGTTTTAATTCTCCATGCCAGTCAGGCAGTACGCCGGACATTTTTTGCAGTGCGGTAATACTATTCAAATGACATTTTTTTACACATTCCCCATATCCCTCCATCACCACAGGCTTTAATTCCCCTTGCCAGTCAGGTTCGACTCCTGACACTTTTTGCAATTTGGTAATACTTTCCAAGTAACCATAATATCTGTCTTTCAAAACTCTTCCATATCCCTCCATCACCACAGGCTTTAATTCTCCTTGCCAGTCAGGCAATAAGCCGGACATTTCTTGCAGTTTAGTAATATCTTCCAAATAACCTTTTTTTATATACTCACCATATTTATTCATTACAACCTTCTTTAATTCTCCTTGCCAGTCAGGCAATAAGCCGGACATTTCTTGCAGTTTAGTGATACTTTCCAAAAAACCATGTTTTATATACTCACCATATTTATTCATTACAACCTTCTTTAATTCTCCTTGCCAGTCAGGCAATACACCGGACAGTTTTTGCAGTTCGGTAACACTTTCCAATTGACCATTTGTTAAACATTCTACATACTTCCCCATCACCACAGGCTTTAATTCTCCTTGCCAGTCGGGAATCACGCCGGACATTTTTTGCAGTTTAGTGATACTTTCCAAATAACCATTTATTACACATTCCCCATATCCCTCCATCACCACAGGCTTTAATTCCCCTTGCCAGTCAGGTTCGACTCCTGACACTTCTTGCAGTTTGGTAATACTTTCCAATTGACCATTTGTTAAACATTCTAGATACTTCCCCATCACCACAGGCTTTAATTCTCCTTGCCAGTCAGGTTCTACTCCTGAAACTTCTTGCAATTTGGCAATATAACCCAAACTACCATACTCCAAAATTCTTCCATATCTCTCCATAACGGCCGGCTTTAACTCCCCTTGCCAGTCAGGTTCGATACCCGACATTTGTTGCAATGTAATAAAATTATCTAACCAATAATAATCATCATCATTCAATAATTCCTTATATTTCACGGATACTATCGATTTAAACTCTCTTTGTTGGTCAAATTTAGTACCGGATAACCCTTCAATCAAATTCAACAAATCATTGTATGCATCCGAATCATAATTAATGCCATCAATCGCCTTTCTAAGAGCATCCTCAACATCACTTTTTAAATTACCTTGCCAATCAAATTTTATGTTTGACAAACGCGCCAACTCTTTCAAATGATCATAATCACGATTTTTCAAATCTTTTTTATATTCGGTAATGACAGCATCAATAATATTTGGATCATTCCAATCAACCGGTATGCCAAAATACTCTTGTTCTCCTAATAGAGTATCAATGGAATAATTACTAATCGTTTCCAAATAACGTCGGCCTATATCTTCTTTATAATCAGCCCAATCGGGAACAAAATCCGTAAAATCCAATAACGCTCGTATACTTTCAATATTGTAAAATTCAGATAAATACTGACGCAACACTCCTTTTCTTATATTATCCAATTCGGGATTCAAATTCCACTCTGATCGGTTAAGCCCTAAAACTCTAAACATTTTATTTACTTCCTGATAACCATCAGAATATAAAAGCAAATCATATATTTGATTATAATCACTTTCATTAAGATCGGTTCTTCTATTGGTTTCAATAGAATCTTCAATCGCTTGTCTCTTCGCTTCTTGCCTCGGCAAGCCTGCTTTGAATGGATTATTCATACGAACAATATTATACCACACTTACACTTGACTTTTAACCAATTTTTTGCTATATTCCCACGCATCAGGCAAAACAGATGACTGCTCCCCGCCGCATAAAGCTTTGGGGAGAGGAAAGTCCGGACACCCGATTCGCGGTAACGCGGATTCGACAAGGAGAGTTGCTAACGGCAACCGGGGAATAATCCTCCTGCGCGTAAAGCTTCGGAGGACAAGCCCAGGGAAAGTGTTCCGAAAGGAATCGCCCTAAGCTTTATGCATAGGGCGGCCACAGAGACAATACTAGTCGCGAAGCGACTATCCTGAGCGAAGTCGAAGGATCCCCCTTCGATTCGATAAATCTCACTCAGGGTGGCCGCTTCGCGGCCAAGCGTGAAAAGTGAAATGGTGTGGTCGTCTCCGACGCAAGTCGGAGCAACGCACTGCTACGTTTCTCCTGCCATGGCGACATGGTACGGTGGTAAACCCTCTCCGGTGCAAGAGCAAGAGCGCCATACTCTCATTTGAGTCGCGCACTGGTCGCTCGCAAGATCTTGCAAGCGATTGCAAGGCCAGATAGATAGTCATCGCTCCGCAAAGCATATCGGGAAATGCGAGCGGAGTACAAAATTCGGCTTACCGTTTCGCCTGAATCCCGTTTTCTTCTTCATGTAACATGTCCCGCCTCGGCGGGATCCCGTCACTATATTTAAAATAGGTGCGGGATAACATGTAACATGGCAGCAAAGACGTGCAAAAACTCCGTTTACCGCGGAGTTTTTGTTTTATGGTATAATCTACGTTAGAACGTTCGTAACGTTTATAACGTTCATAACGAGTTCAGAAGCAACTTAAATAACCGCATAACTCGTTACAAACGTTACGAACTTTATAAACGTAATTCGTATGAATAAATTCCAACTGACTTTCACCGCTCTGCGCTTGCCGGTTGATACGGCCGCTTTGGCAATGGCCGCGGTTTTTGCATATCTGTTGCGCTACTCGCGGTTCGCAACTGAAATCCGGCCGATCTTGCAGGATATTCCCTTGGCAACCTACATCCAACTTTCACTAACATTCATCGCAATCTGGATTGGCGTTTTTATTATCGCCGGTCTTTATTCCACGCGCCACCGCAAAGCTTGGGATGAGTTCGGGCGCATTATTCTGGCTTGCACGGCCGCAGTCATGATTTTGATCGCTTCGATTTTCTTCAGACGCGAGCTTACCCAATCGCGCTTTATCATCATCGCCATCTGGGGCCTATCCGTATTTTTTGTTTTATTCGGCCGGTTGATTCTTCGGGCCATCCAGCATCAATTGTTGAGAATGAAAATCGGCCACGAAAATATAATCATCATCGGTAAAGATGAAAGCGCCAAAAAACTTGCCGAAACCTTCAACCATCTGCCCATTTTGGGTTTTTCAATAACAAAACACGTCGCCAAATGGAGCGAGGAAACCAAACAAGCAATCAAAAAACTGATCGATAAAAATAAAATCTCGGGCATTCTTTTGGCCGATCCTGATATGCCCAAATCCGAAGCTCTGCATATCATTGGATTCGCGAATAAATATCATCTGCATTTTTGGTACGCGGCCGATGTTTTCGCGGCTCGCTTTACCAACATTGCCGTATCCACTCCGGGCGGTATCCCGCTTATCGAGGTCAAACGCACTCCTCTTGATGGCTGGGGCCGTATCGCCAAACGTATAATGGATATAATACTTGCCATATTCATCCTCCTTCTCTCCTCCCCTCTTTGGCTTTTGGGCGCCTTGTTGGTGCTGATCGAAGACGGTTTTCCCATCATCTACAAAAGCGAGCGCATCGGCGAAAAAGGCAAACCTTTTATCACTTACAAATTGCGCACCATGTTTAAAAAGTTTTCCATCGGTCCGCAATTTAAAGATGCCAAAAAAAATCTTGAACTCGAGGAACAGCTGATCAAAGAACAAAGCATCAAAAAAGGCGCTATTTACAAAATTGCCCGCGACCCCAGAATAATGAAAACCGGCAATTTTTTACGCCGTTGGTCCATCGATGAATTTCCCAATTTTATAAGCGTCTTAAAAGGCGATATGTCCATCGTGGGCCCGCGCCCTCACCAACCCCGCGAAGTCGCGAACTATTCCGATGAAGAACGCCGTGTATTGGCAATCAAACCCGGCGTAACCGGCTTGGCGCAAATCTCGGGGCGATCCGATCTAACCTGGACCGAAGAAGCCCGCCTCGATATCTGGTACATCGAAAACTGGTCCCCTCTCCTCGACCTCTATATTTTAATAAAAACTCCTTTTGCGGTGATACAAAAGACGGGGGCCTACTAAACCACATTGTCTGAACCTTGATTTAAAAACCGATTACCAACCTAATTAACTTGATTACTTACTGTCTGAACCTTGATTTAAAAACCGATTACCAACCTAATTAACTTGATTACTATAGGTATATAATTATCTCTACATTGAGTAATCAAGTTAATATGAGCGTGAATCTGAGCGTAAATCAAGGTTCAGACAGTAGAGTTAGTCAAGTTAATATGAGCG
>CALFEO010000017.1 GCA_937949995.1 uncultured bacterium | reverse complement strand
GGATCTCACCTGTGAAAGTATACCATTTAGTGGTATGCTTTTATTATACGAACACTGTGTATCTGGTTTCGCAAAAGAGAAAAATCTGTATAATTCTTTCTTCAAAATCGGCTTTTTTGAATTTTTTTGCCAAATAAAAAGAGGGGGTGGTTTTCCACGCCCCTTGTCCAACTCTCGTTGACAGATCTATCTCGGTGTACCAAGTTTGAAGCTGACAGTAGGACCGTTCTTGATTGCGGTTATCCCCTCATCGAGAAATTCGAGATTCAGAGAACGAGCTACCTCTTCTGTGATTTCTTTGTGAGATGAAAAGGTAGCGAAACCGAATTTGGTTCCATCCGCAGTGTCTTTCATGATTGCCTCAGTGCTCGCTCCGACAAAATGATGCTTGGCACCTTTATGTGGGTAGCTTGGTGAAATGAACTCTATAAAGATAACCTTTTTCATTTTTTGCCTCCTTTTGACATAATGTTGTTGCGTCAAGATTTAACTAACTAAAATAGTATATTTATCAGTTTATGTCAATACTCAGCAAAAAAATTCAAAAAAGCCCTAAAATAAGGTAAATAATACAGATTTTTCTCTTTTGCTCCACCCAAATTTTTGCTTCTTTTATCAATTTGAAATAATATTAAAGAAGCGAAGCAAAAACTTCAGATACACAGATACGTTAGCTGAAATAATCTTCGGGGACTTAGAAAGATTTATATTTCTTTAAATATTCAATTTTTTTATGAAAACTATTACCTTACCACAACTTCGTCAAACTTATGATTATGATTGCGGAGCAAAGGCTTTGCAATCAATTTTAGTATATTACGGCATTGAGGTTAGAGAAGATCATATTATTAAATCCGCAGGCACTTCAAAAGACGGAACACCAATCCAGGGAATAATAGAAGTAGCCAAGAAATATGGATTAGAAACAGATTCTAGACAAATGACAATAAACGATATTAAAGAGTATATCAAAAAGGGTATTCCCATAATTATAGTTTTGCAGGCTTGGACTGAAAAGAAAAAAATAAATTGGGAAAAAGATTGGATTGATGGACATTATGTTGTGGCAATTGGATATACAAAAGACAAAATTCTTTTTGAAGATCCCTCTTCTTTTAAACGTACATATTTAAAATATGATGAGTTAAATAGAAGGTGGCATGATGCAGATACTGATGGGAAAAAATATTTTCATCATGGTATTGCAATATTTGGAAAAAAACCTCAATTTAAAAGAGACGAAGTTGTTCACATGGATTAGGCTACGCCCCCTAAAATCACTTGCTCGCTATCGTTCGCACCACTCTGCGCTCTCTCCATTTCATTCCGTTCGGGTCATGTAACAAGGGATAAAAGAAAAAATGCTCGACTCGCAATTTTCCCAAATTTTCTCCACTACGTTCCGAAAACTTCTTTTATCCTTAACATTATGTGAAATTTCAAATAAACCTTTATTTATCAAACATTAAAATGAAAATACTAAATTTCTCAGAAGCAAAACAAGTTGCTTTAGATATCGTAAAACACATAGAACCAATTGATCGTAGGGATTTTTTCCTCGTGCATTCAGAAAAAGTTGGGAAAGTGGCTAAAATGATTGCTCAAAAAATGGGTATAGATGATAATATATTTGAAATAGCTGGTTGGGTACATGATATAGGATATTCAAAGGATCTTGAAAATCATGCTGATTATGCAATACCTATTTTACAAGAATTGGGTTATGAAGTGAATGAAACTTTAAAAGACTGCATTTTAAATCATGGTAACGGAAAAAATCCCCAAACAACAGAAGGAAAAATTTTTCAATTAGCTGATAAATTTAGTATTTTTGATTCTGATGTAATTGAAGTAATTTTAAAACATGGTACTTTTCCATTGAAAGCTGATGATGTTAATTTTTTAAAAATGATGAGCGATAAAGCCTTGAAATTATTAGAAAACTATACAAAGTAGGTTTATTTGAAACTCAAGCCCTTCGGGTCCGGACAACAACCACTATCCGCAAGGGCTTCGCCGCATTTTGCCGCACTAAATTGATTTTTAAATGGAAGTGGCAAAACGACGGATGTCGGAAAACATTAGCTGAAATATTTTTTTCTTATTATTGTTTTACTCAAATTTGGAATAATAAATAAATAAACAAACCGCTATGAAAAAAATATATCTGAAAAATTCATGAATGATTAAAGCTCCTATCCAAAAGGTTTTCGACATCATTACCGATTTTGAAAAAATGCCAAAAAATTTTCCCAAAGTTGCCGAGTCGATCATTATCACAAAACGAGAAGGTAATAATTTGGAAATTGAAGCTCAAGTAAAATCTTTTGGCACCACTTTTCCGGTAAAAATGAAAACCAAAATTATTCCGCAAAGAGGTTTTATCTCTGATAATCAGAGTCCGAAATTCGGCACATCGGGACACGAAGAGCTTTTACTGGAAAGTGTCAACGGAGGCACAAAAGTTAACTATATCTACGAGGTTGATATTCATAAAAGATGGCTGCGAATCATTGCCAAGCCTCTTATCGGTTGGTTTGCTATGAAAGCATGGGAAAAAGCATATATTAATAGACTTAGAGATATGTTAGAAAATAAAAAATAGAGAGAGATGATTAAATTAAAAATATCAGTAATTACAAAAACAAGTTCGATTATAAAAAATACTGCCTGGAAAATTCAAAGTTATTTACAAATGTCAGCCGGATTGCAATACTTTGAATAATCTATGACAAATGTAATATTCTCAATAATTATCATTCTTTTAATCATCCTTCCGGGATGGATTCTTTTTGATTTAGTCCGGAAAAAGAAACAACTAAAGGAAATTATCTTTATCCTGATTTTAAGTATATGGATGGTAGTAATCAGCTATTATGCCTACTATTACTTCCGATTTCTTTTCACCGGAATTAGTCCATAAAATAATGATCACTTGAAAAATGCTTAAAATAACAACTATGAAAAAACCTCTCATCATCATAATCACGGTATTACTCATCACACTGCTTGGAGCTCTGTATTTTTACAATGACAAAAAACAAAGTCAGATTCAGGAAGAGGCTGTTTTGGAAGAAACCCTGACTATTTCCAGAGAATATGTGTATCTTCGTCTGCAAACCGACAATGTTTTAACAAATGCCAAAAACTATCCCGATTACGAATCGTGGGATGCTGAAATGACAAAAATCATCGTAGACTGGGGGAATCTGGCGCAAAAATCACAAGAGCTGGAGAATTCCGCCAATAAAACCGCGGAAAAAGTCTCCGCGGAATACAAGCTGATCAACACAGCGCATGCATACACAGCCAAAGAAATATCTGATATTTACGACAAAGCGCCTCGTTTTAAAGGCATAGCCACCTTGGCCAATCATTTGGGCGTGGATGCCAAAAGAGCGCAAAGCATTTTGGATCAAGCTCAAGCCGAAATCACCGCAGGTGTCTTTACCGAAGAAGGGGACGCATTTAAAAAATTGGAAAACACGGCCATAGTTGTCAAAGACGGCTGTAAAGTCGCCGGTTTCGTGGGCGGAGTGGTGCTTACGGGCGGAACCGCGGGTTTGGCGGCGGCCGGCACTCTGACAAAAGTTACAGTGGTTGTGGCCGGAGCGGATCTGGCGTTGGAAGTTACCGAAGACGGTGCTCAAATAGCCTTGGGCGACAAAAACAAGGTTACCTCACTTGTCAGAGACGTTAGAACTGTCACCGAACCGGTGGCAAGCGTATTAAGCATTACCAACATCCCCGGCAATCTTGGCACAGCATACGGCAAAATCGACGCTGTAATGATTGGCTTGGAACAATTCAGAGAATCAGCCCAAGAGGGAAAAGTCGTCGGTGTGGATCTAACCACCTTCGAATCCCACAGATCTTTTCAAGTGATTCGTAAAACGCAATACCCCGGAACAATCAGCGCCGCGGAAATGGAAATGGCCGAAGTGGAATCATGGCTGAACAGCCTGAATAAAAAACAAGAGCAAATGACACCCGCGGAAGCGATGGCGTATTTAAAACCCGCAACGGCACAAACCGAACCCGCGGAACAAATCGTGGAAGAAAATACTGAAAATATTACGGAAGAAACAAAATCAGAGCCTGTTGAGCAAGTTGAAAACACTCAATCTTCTGATCCGAAAGACGAGCAAGACACCGCATCAAATTCCATCACAACGCAAAGTATGGCCGGCACTTATCGCGGAAGCGCCATCCTGCAACACGTCGAAGAAGATGTGGAAACTCCGGATAGCCTGCCTGTAACCCTGCAGATTAACGAAGGCGGTACGGGCACGGTAAATGTAAACGGCTATACCGGTGAAGCCAGTATGGCGGGAAATAACGTCACTTTCTCCGTAACCATGAAAGATAGCGGTGCCGCCATATATTGCACATTCAGAGGCAGAGCCGCATCAAACGGCGACAGTGTTACAATCAGCGGAACCATGAACTTTACCATGATGGGTGTTACTTTCGCCTCATACAGTTGGAGCGCGCAAAAATAACATAACCCTTAAAAGAAATAAAACAATGCTGCAAATCGATTGCAAAAATTGCACCAATCACTGTTGCGGTAACAATCCTCATCTGACTCCGGTTCTATTGCCTTCCGAAGAAAAATTATTCCTCGGATCCTCGCAAATTATCCAAACACCCAATCGAAAAATTCACGTGTTGTCAAAAAAAGAAAATGGCAATTGCATCTTTCTGAATGATGCGACCTCCCAATGCACAATCTATAAAGATAGACCACTGGAATGCCAACTTTATCCTTTTTTACTTGACTTCAGTCAAAACAAACCAAGTTTAAAACTCGACAACAGATTCTGCCCGCAACTAAAATCCCTCACGCACGATCCAAACAGTATCCAAGCTCTTATTGATAAACACAATTTTCCACTCGATTGGATAAAAGCCTACGAAAGCTTGGAGGATTGTTAGCTGATTAATAAAACGGAACCGCGAAACTATGAATCTATGAATCTGAGAAGCTAAGAAACTGAGCATCTAAGCCCTCAATAACAAAATCCTGCTACATAGGTACATTCTCCTAAGGCGAAGCATGTCCTTAAATACTCAAACACGAAGCACCTCCTTAGTAAGGAGGCGGGGAGGATCCGCCGTAACCAAACAAGTAGCTTGTAGCTGATAATTATGAAAACTCATGCTTTTCGCTTATTGCCCGGGCAAGATTTAAAACAATCTCTGCAAGATTTTGTTTTACAAAATCAAATTTCCGCCGGTTTGATTTTGACTTGCGTCGGCAGTTTAAACGGAGCGGTTTTGCGGTTGGCTGACGAAACCGTTATTAAAACCTATACCGGCAAGTTCGAAATCGTCTCCTTGGTCGGAACTCTTTGCGCCGACGGCTGCCATCTGCACCTCTCCATCGCCGACAAAGAGGGGAATGTATTCGGCGGTCATCTCAAAGAAGGCTGTATAATTCACACAACCGCCGAAATCATCATCGGCGAAAACCAAGACCTTATTTTTACCCGCGAGCACGACGATAAAACGGGTTTTAAAGAATTGATAATTAAATCTTAAATATGCGCAATTTTAACAACAAAATCCTAACAACAATTTTACTTCTCAGCTCTCTGACTTTGGTTGGATGTACGGACAAAGAAGATTATACCTACAGCGAATCCAATGATACGAATAGCCAAAAAATAGTAGATGAGAACGCGCGTCCCAATGAAACTGTTCCCGCGCCCGAATTATCATCCGGCCAAATATTAAATATACGGCTCGTTTACGCCGTTGATGAAAAAGACGAAAATAATGACGAATGGTACATGGTTGAATTAAAAAGAAATGACAGCCGTTGGCATGATCTGGTAAAAATTCAAGGTCTGATAAGAAGCGCGCAAAGGCATTGGGACGATTACACTTTCAGTTCCAATAACTTTAATTGGCAAGTCGAGATGGAACAATACGGCACAAAATCTTTTGACGGTGACTACACTTTAATAATTTCCGGCAGTAACGGATACAACAAAGAGTACAAATTAAACTGGAAAAACGGCAATTGGACAAATATTAATCCGGCAAGCATTTTTTATGTACCATAATCAACAAATTCCTGATTTATCAGCCATCCACGTCCAAAAACAAGGTTACCGTAATTATCCGATCGACAAAAACAACCCTCTTTACAACGAAGGCTTTGCGGACATAAGAGATCATGATCTGATAGGGGAGAACTATTATCATCGCGCCGATAATCCTCCGTATAATCATCAAATCCCGCACTCCATTCCCAATCTGTTTTTAAGGTTAACCGTCATAAAAAAACTGCAAGCAATCAATCATGCTTTATCCGCTCACAATCTGGAGCTGTATTTTTTTGATTGCTACCGCCCCATCGAAGTTCAAAACTATTTTCACGATATTTGGGTGCCAAAATATCTTAAACAACAGCATCCCGATTGGCACGAAGCTGCTGTCGCCGAAGAAGTCGATAAATACTGGGCCAAAGGAGCTCCCGACAGTTCCAAAGTCGATCCCGACTCACCGCCTCCGCACTCAACCGGTGGAGCATTCGATGTCACGATCCTCCGGTTAAACGGCGAGGCATTCAACATGGGTTCAGCTTTTGATGACCCGTCCGCAATCTCCAACACTGATTATTTTGAAATTCAAGCTCAAAAACGCGCTCTGCAAACCTCTGAAACAAACGCTTTGCAAAATCGCCGTCTCCTTTATTGGCTGATGACCGATGCCGATTTTTGCAACAACCCTACCGAATGGTGGCATTACTCATACGGCGATCAAATGTGGGCAAAACTGCACAATCAACCAGCGGCGATATACTCCAAACTCAATCTTGATTAAGCAATAATCAAGTTTATGGTATAATCAAATCATTATGACAACCAACAAATCAACTCAAAGTTACGATTACACATCCGCCGGCACCAAGGGGCCTGATACTTTTTCCTACAAAGGCTGGATGAATTCCGATAACTTTCTTAAACGCGCCTTTGGCGTCTTTGGTTACCAGATGCTGGCCGGATGTATAGTCCAAATCGTTTTCATGCTGATTTTTTTGGTCTTTGCCGCCATCTTCGGAGGCATCGGCGCAATATTAAGCAACTAACATGCGAAATTCAGTTTCCATATACCCCGTATTAACGGCGCTTATCCCGCCGGCTATTATTTTTATCTTGCATGTTTTTGCGATGAAATTTTATTTTTATTCATCCATCCCGCATCTTGATATTCCCATGCACTTTATGGGCGGAATGGCCATGGCCGCAAGCGCCATACTGCTTATCAATTACGTGGAAAAAATTAAACTCATCACCATCAAAAACAACATTGTCCGCGCAATTATTCTTATCACTTTTGTAAGCGCCATCGCCTGTTATTGGGAAATCTACGAATTTTTGGTCGACACTTTTTGGGGCTTGAGCTTGCAAATGGGGGTCTTCGACACAATGAAAGACCTGCTGATTGGCATAACCGGCAGTATCATCGTTATCACCTCCTGGTCCTTCGGCAAAAAATAACCAACACACGACGGATACAAATTATGAATTATGAATTAAGAATTAAAAATTCATGTAACGCTTTGCGTTTTTTTATTATATTATTTATCAAGTACAATCATTCATAATTCATAATTTGGTTTAGTATTGATTGTTTTAAATGAAAAAAACTCCAAGTGGAGTTTTTTGAGTTAGGCGGCCAAAAGTTCAAACATCATCAGCCCGAAAAGGGCTGTGGCCATATATTGATCTTCCAAGGCATAAGTTTCCGAAAGATCTCCATTGATTTGCGAGCAATACACGATGTCGTCATTTCTGAACACGTATATGCCCAAATAAGGTCCGTAAGCGATCATGAAACCATCAGAAGTTAATTCAAGCTTGGGCTCAACATGCAAAGTGGAGAGGTGACAGGCAAATGCCACGCTTCCAACCCCCATGCCCGCCTCAACCAACAAATCCACAACCTGATCGACTTTCATCCAACCTCCTTTGTCAAAGGACGCAACAACATACCTCTTTCGAGCGTTTTTGTCAATTCATGGTTCCAGCCTCGTCGTTCATCTTGCTTTAGGTGTAGCTTGATTTATTATTGTAAAACTAAACAAAAACAAACTTCCAGAAATTTATAACTATGTCAGTTTCTTGACGTTAAATCATTTCAAACGTAAACTTAGCCAATAATGCCGTTTATGAAAGTCTATAAAACAAAAAGCAAGCAATTATCGGGAACAAGTTATAGCGACGTGCATAAAAAAGCTGAGACCATGTATAAAAAAATCTGCTCAAAAACAAAAAGACGACCATACATAAGATCGGCATACTTTAAAAAAGATAAAATATTTTTAGGTATATTCTGGTCTCATCTATACAATAAAACCAATTTAAAGGACAAAGTAAGACGCATCAAACTTTTTCCTTGTGCAATGGAACTCATTCAAAAATCCACCTTTGAACCCACCTCTAAAGAAAATCCTAATAAAAAATTTGAAATCTTGCATCGATTTGGCGGAATTACCGCAAATAATGAACTATTCCATGTGCAAATAAAAGAGGATAAAAGAAGCGGAGAAAAATTCTTGATTTCTACCTTTCCGTACTAATAAAAAAGACTCTCCGCCAATTTGTGGTATATAAACCACGGCCGAAAATCTTTATATAAATTTAACATAAAAAGTTAACAACGTCAAAATTGTATACTGAAAAATTATTCTATGAGTGAAAAATACTACGTAACCACGCCGATTTACTATATCAACGACAAGCCCCATATCGGCTCAACCTATACCACGGTCGCCGCGGATATTTTAGCCAGATCACATCGTCTAAGAGGGGAAAAGACATTCTTTTTAACCGGCACCGATGAAAACAGTCAAAAAAGCGTGGAGGCGGCCGCTAAAGCAGACAAAGAGCTGAATGTTTATTTGGATGAAATGGCGGTGATTTGGGAAAATACGTGGAAAAAGTTAGGCATCTCTTTTGATGATTTTATCCGCACCAGCCAAGAGCGTCACCACAAAGCCGTGGCTCGTTTTTGGCAAGCCGTCGAAAAATCCGGCGACATCTACAAAGACACTTACGAACGCCATTACTGCGTTGGCTGTGAAGATTTCAAAACCGATTCCGAGTTGAACGAAGACGACAGATGCCCGCTTCATCCCAATAAAGACTTGGAGCTTGTTCAAGAAGAGAACTGGTTTTTCAAAGCATCCAATTATAAAGATGATATCCTCCAGCTTTTTCATAACAGTCAAAACTTTGTCCAACCGCCCAAACGCCTCAACGAAATCCGCTCTTACGTAAAAGACGGCTTCGCGGATTTTTCCATTTCTCGCGAAGCCAAAAAAGTCTCGTGCGGTATTCCGGTTCCGGGTGATGACACACAACGTATCTATGTTTGGTTCGACGCTCTCATCAACTACCTATCCGCCATTGGTTACGGCACAGATGACGAGCTTTTCAAAAAATGGTGGCCCGCCGATCTCCACCTCGTCGGCAAAGACATAATCAAATTCCACTGCGCTCTTTGGCCGGCCATGCTTATGAGTGCCGCCAAAAATGATCCGCTTTTACAAAACGAAGACGGCTCACCCAAACTCCCCAAACAAATTTTCGCTCACGGCTTCTTTACCATTGAAGGCCAAAAAATGAGCAAATCGCTGGGCAATGTTATCGATCCTCTGGAACTCGCCGTTGAATATCCGTTCGACGTTGTGCGTTATTTCTTTTTCCGTGAAATCGGCTTCGGCAATGACGGCGATTTCAACCGCCTCCGCATAGCAGAACGCTACCAATCCGACCTCGCCAACACCCTCGGCAACCTCCTCAATCGCGCCATCAACATGTCCCGCAAATACTTCGACGGCAAAGTTCCAAATATCCCAGATCCCAGTTCCCAGATCCTAGTCCCCGGTACAAGTTGGGGCGGCAAAGAAGCAGTAGACACGCTTTGGCAACAAGTAGAGGAATATTACGCTTCAGCCCGCATCGACCTCGCCTTAGAGGCAATCTGGAACGGTGAAAATGCTTCTCTAACGCTTGCCAACCGCTTGGTCGAGGAAACTAAACCATTCAAACTCATCAAAGAAGACCCCGAAAAAACCGCCCTCGTCCTCTACACACTCTTAGAATTCCTCCGCAACGTCGCCTGGATGATCGAACCGGTAATGCCCGAAATCGCCAAACAAATCATCACCGGCCTCGGCCAAGACCCCAAATCCGAGCTAAGTCAACACAACTTCACCCAACTGAAAACCTGGGGCGGCTTAAAACCCGGCTCCGATCTTCCCGAACCAAAAATCCTTTTTCCGAGGTTGGGGGAATAAACCCACCAATCACAAAGAGACGCTAAATGCGTCTCTTGTGTTATAATAAACTTAATAACCAACAATTTTGAATTAAGAATGAAGGTAGCCTTCGGCATTACTGTACTTAATTAATAATGAATAATGCATGATGCATGATATTGGTGCTTGATTAACAATATTAATGCATAATGAATAATGCATGATGCATAATACTGGAATTTGATCATTATATAAATAAATATCGCGCCAGCGATACAATCATTGTGCATTATTCATTATTCATTATGCATTAATGGCATGCGATACAATCATTTTGCACTATGCACTATGCACTTTGCATGAATTATTAAGCGATTCCACCTTTATTATTTGTTATTTATTATTTGTAATTTAGTCGTGTATGACTCTCTTCAACATCGTCCTCCTATTAATCCTCCTCGCCTTCGTTGGCCTCGGATTAAAAGACGGCTTCATCGTCTCTCTCGGTCGCATTATCGGAGCCGTGTTGGGTTTTTTGGCCGCTCGTGCTTGGTACGTAGCCGCGTCGCCTTTGTTAAGCTGGCTCTTTCCCGAAAGCTGGGCCAAGATGCTGATGTTTTTAATCATCTTTGTCATTGTTGATCGTATCATGGGCTGGGCATTTGGCGCTTTGGACAAAACTTACGATTTCTTGGCTCGCATACCTTTCATGCGCTCCGCCAACCACGTCATCGGCGCCATGGTCGGCCTCATCGAAGGCATAGTCGTAACCGGCGGAATCATCTGGCTCATCAAAACCTTCAACATCCTCCCATCCGCCGTCACCTACATCGACTCCGCCCCCATAGCCCAACTAATCTACAAAACCTTCATGGGATTGCTTTGGATACTGCTATAATTGTCTGAACCTTGATTCACTTGATTCACGCTCAAATTAACTTGATTACTTTAGGAATATATTATTTAACCTCACCTATAGTAATCATGTCAATGTGGTTGTAAATCAGTTTGATAATCAAGGTTCAGACAATAAGATAGCAATCAAGTTAATCCATTAATCAGGTAAATCAAGGTTCAGACAATATGTTGGTAGACACCCATTCCCACCTCCACTTCGCCAAATTTGATGAAGACCGCGCCCAAGTCCATGCTCGCATGGCTGAATTTGATATTAAAAACATTACAGTCGGCACAGCCATCACAACCAGCCGTGATGCAGTCGCTTACGCGGAGAATCATGCGGATACTTGGTGCTCTGTGGGCTATCATCCCGAACATGTTACCAGCGATTATGAGGATGAAGATGAAAAAGGCGCTCTCGACGAACCGTACGACATCAAAACTCTCGAGACTTTGGCTACTTCATCACCTCGCGTATTGGCAATAGGGGAATGCGGTTTGGATTACCATAGATTAGACTCAATGCTCGAAGCGACCCCCTCGTCAAAGGGGGATATTCAACGCGAAGCGTTGGATTGGGGGATTTCCGATCAACAACTCGTCTTTCAACAACAAATCGATCTGGCCGCTAAACTCGACAAAACCCTCATAGTTCATATGCGAGATGCTGAAGAGGATATGTTAATGATGATTAAGGAAGCACGCACCGAACATCCGAATTTACGAATCACCATGCACTCTTTTACCGGTACCTGGAAACAAGCTCAAGCTTTTTTGGATCTTAACTGCTATCTCGGAATCGGTGGCATCGTCACGTTCAAGCCTCGCAAATCCACTCCGGAACAAGATATTTTAGCCAACATTGTCAAAAAAATGCCCCTCAACCGTCTTCTGCTTGAAACGGATTGCCCCTGGCTCGCTCCGGTCCCTGTCCGCGGAGAACGCAATGAACCGGCTCATGTTCGTCATGTGGCTGATTTTATCGCTAATTTACGCAATCTTTCCCATACGGAAATCCGCTCAATCACCACGAATAACGCAATAATTTGTTTTAATTGCGAATTTACGAGTTAACATCTATCGATTACATTGACTAAATCGATAATTTTAGCTAAATTTCTCAATCGTGCATACGGCACGCGTACTTTGACAATACCGACCAAGGTCACAATCAAGGAGCTTGCATGGATAGTCTCGAAGCCGACATTCAAGATCTGGATGCCATTTTTCCCATTGGTGCCAAAAAACCGAATTGGGCATTGACCGGCGGAGTAGCTGTCAAATATCTGCTGGAATCCGAATTTGTCGGAGGCAGGCATTATTCTCAAAATCTTGAGGATGAACGCGAACACAAAGACATGGATGTTGTTGTTTTCGCACCCGGTAAAACCGAATTGGTTTTGGAACATCCCCACGAAATCTATTGGAAGTATTCGTCGGATGACATTGAGCGCTGTGAATACAATTTGCCCTACAATCAAGGACCGGCAGTATTTTGTATTGAATTTTTGACTCATTACCATTTTGGATTTCCACCGCCTCATATTTCGGAAACGGTTCTTTGTCAAAACAATGGGACCCAAGTTTGGTGCGTCAGCCCCGAATACATAGTCGCCGGCCGGTTGTTTCATTATCTGCCTGTACGCGCAGGAATTGATGATGTCGACTGTTGCCGGTTGAATAAAAAATTCAAACTCAATCCAAACGCCCTGGAAAAAATTGTCCGGCGGTCTCCCATGAATTTTTTGAGCCGAGCCCAAATAATCGAGCTTGCCCAAACTTGCGACGGTGAAAAAATCCGGCAATTGGCCGTAGCGGAGCTGTACTCGCGATACCCATTTCTGAAACAATTGGATATCGATCCTAAATACTTGCTCGGCTATTTATTACTCCCTCAGGGAACATTCACCGAACGAAAATTCATGTCCGCATTGAAAACCGCCGATATGGTCACGGATCGTTATTGGATTCTTCCGGCAAAGCTTGGTTTGCTAAATCTGTTTTATGCGCTTGAAGATCAAGATCAGCGTTTCTTGTTTGATGAAAAATTCCTATCCGGCACACGGTTGTCCGGTAGAGAATTACGTTGGATTTTTGAAAATCCGGATGCTCCGATATTCCGGGTTTCATTCGAGTATCTTGCTCTTATGTGCGCATTGAAAGATGAATTCATCCGCTCCGAACAATCTCGGCTGTTTTCCGCCATAGCCAAAAACACGGCCGTAGGATTCATGGAAACCGATTACCTGCACGTCTTAGTTTCGGCAATTCAATACCTGTTGGATCTGAGTCAAGAGTTGCCGGAGCTTCAGGCAAGACACTTTTTGCCTCTCAGTTCGATCATGGACAGAGATGTAACCGAAGGAGCCGTATAATGACGCTCGCAATCTTTGCCGCCGATCTCCACGGAAACCGTTTTGCCTTCGAAAAACTCTTTGCCTTGGCAATCGAGCGGGGGATAGATCACGTCATCCTGGGCGGAGATTTGACGCCAAAGTGGCCAATTATCCACTTCAACAAAACTCTGGTGCCTTGTCTTCCCAAAAATTTCCGCTTTGATGACAACGGCGAAACTTTGGTCGATTACCTGGAAGAAATCGAACCCGCAATAAAAAACCGCAAAACCGAAGCCGAGCGATACTTCGTAAAACTCGGCGGTTATCAAGTTCACGCCGGCGTTTCCAAAGATTGGCAACGTTTGTTGGATGAACAAAAAATACTGCGCAAACTGACAAGCGGAGGATCGGCAACCGCAAGCAATCCTCCGATTCTATCAGCCAAAGAATGGAATTTGATTGAAGCGCTGATTAAAGAGAATTATCCGGTCAACTCACCGGAAATCAAAGATAATTTGCGTACCGGTCGTTATCTGACTATGACCGACGAACAAAAACAAGAGGCTTTCATGCTTTTGCATGAAATCGCCAAACTGATAAAAAAAACCGGCAGTGAATGCGCGCAATGGTTGCAGTATCACGGGATGGAGCCGGAAAAATTCACTCTCCCGCAAACAGGTTTGCACAAATTTTTATCCTATTGCTTTGCGGCCGCCAAAAATCATCCTCTCAATCTGCAGATTCGCGAAACTTCAGCGCCGGGAAACATAACCGAAAACGCTCAAATGCGATTTCTCAAAAATTGGTTGGCAAAACAAATAAAATCCTACAAAACACAACGCCCCGGAGCCCGCGTCTACTTGATTCTCGGCAATGATGACATGGCCGTCTGCGCCCCGGTCGCCCGGCAAATGCACCAAGAAGGGTTGATAGTACTACTCCACGACAGCAGACATGAGCTGGCCGATGGCATACAAATCGCGGGATATCCCTATGTGCGCAACAGCGGAGGTCAATTTTATGACGCTTGGGAAAAACCGGAAAGTGAAATCTACCGGGATTTGATCGAACTTGACCGATCCGTAAATCCGCAAAACACGGTTTACGTTATTCATACTCCTCCGGCTTTCTGCGCTCTTGATGCAAGTTTTGAAAATCGGCACTTCGGCAGCCAAGGCATGAGGCAATGGCTCGAAGCCGGCCCCAAGCATATCGTGCTTTCAGGCCATATCCACGAGGCCCCGTTCATAAACGGCGGGGTCTGGAAAGAAACGGTCAACGGCACACTGTGCATGCAACCTGGTGGCTGGCACGACGAAAACCTTTGTGCCGTCATCTTCGACATCACTCATCCGGAACAATCCGAATGGATCGTTCACCCGGATCTTCTCAAATAATCTCACCAAAACCGCAATCTGCGGTTTTTTTACTGCCAAATGACAAGCTCATCAAGACTAAGTAACAAGTTCATCAAGACCAAGTAACAAATTCATCAAGACTAAAGTTTATCAAGAGTAACCTATGCTTCTCTTGATGAACTTGTTACTTTTAACTTGATAAACTCTTAAGTTTCTCTTGATGAACTTGTTACTTTTAACTTGATAAACTCTTAAGTTTCTCTTGATGAACTTGTCACTTTTAACTTGATAAACTCTTAAGTTGCTCTTGATGAACTTGTTACTTTATACTTGATGAACTCTTAAGTTACTCTTGATGAACTTGTTACTTTATACTTGATGAACTTAACATGGGTTGCCAAACAACTAAAAATCCTATATATTTCAGCGGCACATTCCAAAAAAGGAAAGGGGAGAAGGCATGGAGCCCATAGAAAATCTTTTCCAAATTCCGGCATCGATGATGCTGAAAATCGGAAGATATTATAAAATCAACTCAATAATTCAATACCGAATTATTCTTGGTCTGGTTGCGCTGGCGCAAACATCACTTGTCACTTGCGGATTTTATTTTTTATCACGCGAAAACGCTGTTTACATCAAATTTGACGAAATTTTAACGATTTATGTCTACATTTATTTGGGCATTATCACAACTCTAACAGCCATTCAATGGCGTTTCGTCTTTGCGAAAAACAAAAAAATCACGTGCCTGCTAAACCAATCCGAAACCTCCTTGCAGGAGAAGCTGGAAATTTTAACCAAAAGACGCGAATCTTATGTTAACGCTCTTATATCCGCAATCTTATTCAGCTTCTTTTTCTGGATAATCCTAAAGCAAAATACCGAATTGGTCGGCATCTTCATGATCCCCGCCTTTATGGATATTTCAGCCAATATCTTGGCCACCTGCTGGGAATTCGCCTTCTTAACCGAATCCAAACCCGAACTCGCACAAAACCGTTAATCGGTTTTTTTAATATCATTGACATTTTTGGCGCAACCGCGTAAAATCTTGGCGTCCTTAAAAATATGGCTCAAAACCAAAGAACGGAAGATAAACCGCAAACCGTAAAAACCGACTCCGGTTTAACGGGCTGGGAGGCATTGGGTTTTGCTTGGGAGATGGGCTATACCATGGCGGTTCCACTGGTTGCTTTGGCGCTTGGAGGCAGACTGCTGGATCGTTATTTGGACACATCGCCCGTTTTTTTACTCACCGGCATTATGCTGTCAATCATCACTTCCTCTATTCTGGTTGGCATGAAAGCCGTCAAAATTATCAACCAAGTTAGCAAAAACTGACATCTTCACGTTATGTTGGCAATTTCCATCGGACCAGAACTCATAGCAACAATCGCCGGCTTTCCGGTTACCAATACCTTGCTCATGGCCGGCGCGCTGTTTTTTGTCATACTGCTTATAATAGGTTCAACATTGCGTAATATAGATATTGATAAGCCCGCAACCGGCATAGCGGGATTGATGGAAATTTTTGTGGAATTTTTTCTTGATTTCGTTGAATCAATCACCAATGATCGCGCCAAAGCTTTAAGATTTTTCCCGATAGTCGCAACAATTTTCTTTATCGTATTACTGTCCAACCTGCTCGAAGTTGTTCCGGGTATGGGATCCATCGGTATCTGGGGATTGCATCACGGCCAAGTCGCTTTAATTCCCTTCATCCGATCGCTTTCCGCAGATTTAAACTTCACTTTCGTAGTAGCCTTATTCGCCATGACATCCGTCCAAATAATGGGTATGCGTTATTTGGGCTTTTTTGGATACTGGAGCAAATTTTTCGTAGCGCCTTGGCACAAACCCTTCGTGATCGGCAGTTTTGTCGGGCTATTGGAGCTTGTTTCCGAATTTTCCAAAATATTATCTTTCAGCTTTCGTTTATTCGGGAACATTTTTGCCGGCGAAGTCTTGCTTTTGGTTATCGCTTTTTTGGCTCCGTTTTTGGCTCCTTTGCCGTTTTTATTTCTCGAATTATTCGTGGGTTTTGTACAAGCTTTGGTTTTCTCCACTCTCACCATCGTCTTCCTTAACATGGCCACAATCAGCCACGCCGATCACGAAGAAGAGCATGCTCCGCGAGCCGATTACTCCAAAGCCACCTTTGGAGGCAAAGCCGGCGGCGTTGTACCTTTAAACGGTCACAAGTAAGGCATTGCCATGGAATCGCAATCTGTTGTGATTCCTCTCAATTCCTTACATGCATTAACGACGACTCTAAACAAAAAACAATAACGTCGTAGCGCTAATCAATGTAATCAATTGCTTGTTCTTATTCGAAATTCGAAATTCGTGGTTCGATATTCGAAGTTCGTAATTCGTGGTTCGTTATTTATTCTTTATTATTTTTTAAAGTTTTATGGAAAACGAAATCGCACACGCAACAGCGTCAAATATCGATTCTATCCGCTTAATCGCCATGGCGGCCACAATCGCCGTCGGAGGCATGCTCCCGGCATACGGCATCAGCAAAATCGGTGCCAAGGCCATGGAATCAATCGGCCGCAATCCTGAAGCCGCTTCCAAGGTTCAAACAGCCATGCTTATCGGCGCCGCCTTTATCGAGGCTATCGCCATTTACGCTTTGGTCGTCGCTCTTATCATCAAATTCGTCTAAAAAGTTACCGGTACCAAGCAGCAAGTTGCAAGAGTGTTTTTAAACTCTTGTCGCTTGTCACTTGTCACTGTTAAATTATTACTGAAATCTATTTAAACAAGGTAATCAAGGCTTATGTCTGAAATGCTAACAAAATTGGGAATCGATTGGCGCGTCTTCATCGCGCAGCTTATCAATTTTTTGATTCTCTTTCTGATCTTGCGCACATTTGCATGGAAACCGATTTCAGCGGCCTTGGAAGCCCGGCGCGCGAAAATCGCCAAAGGTATCAACAATGCCAAAGACGCCGAAGATAGATTACAAAGCATTGAAAAAGAAAAAAACGATGTGCTGTCTGAAGCGCGCAAAGAAGCCCATAAAATCATCGATGATGCCAAACAAAAAGCCTCTGTACTGAAAGAAGAAAAATTGCGCATGGCCAAAACCGAAATCGACAAGCAAGTGACGGAAGCCAAAGAAATGTTAATCGGCGAACGCCAGGCCACATACACGGCATTAAAAAACGACTTGGCCGATCTGATCACCAAAGCCACCGGAAGAATCGTTAAAGATCTGGACGCCGAAGCTCATAAAAAACTCATCGACGAAGCGGTTAAAGATTTGGAAACAGCTTGATTATGTCAAAAAACGCTCGTAATCTTAAAGAAATAGCCGAAGCCTGCATTAAAACGGCCGTATCCGAAAACGCTGTCCTGCGGATTATTGACAATCTGCATCTTTTTGATGAAATTCTCAAAACCAAACCCGATCTGATCCGCTCATTGCAAGATACCCTGCTTCCGATCGATCAAAGATTGGCGACTCTGAACCAAGCTTTGAGCTCTGATTTTCATCCTTTTTCCACCAATACCATCGCGCTGTTAATCCAAAACAAATCTCTTTCAGAAATGGATTCTTTCCTGCAGCAACTTGAATCGGCCGCGCGGGAGCACGCTTTGCATTATGAATGCACTGTGGTTACCGCAATCAAACCCGATCAATCAACCCTGACCAAAATTCAAAACGCTCTCGAAAAAAAATTCCAAGGCACGGTTCGCTTAACTTTTGCCATCGATCCTTCAATAATCGGAGGAATGGTAGTCAAATGCGGAGACTGGGAATATAAATCAACCATTCAATCAAAATTAATGCAATTACACAATCACCTTGTATTTTCCGAATAATATGAAAACCAACGCAACAGCAGCCGCCAAATTATCAGATGAGCTTCAGGCGCAAATCCGATCATTTACGGCCAAAAGCACAACCGAAGAAACCGGCACGGTTCGCGAAGTGGGCGACGGCATCGCTTCCATCAGCGGATTAAAGCACGCCAAATCCATGGAAATGCTTTCTTTTGAAAACGGCGCCGTGGGTGTGGCGCTTAACCTGGAACACGATCGCGTGGGCGCCATGATTTTGGGTGATTATACGGGCATCAAAACCGGTCAAAGCGTTCAATCCTCCGGCAAAATTCTTTCCATCCCGGTTGGCGACGGAGTTATCGGCCGTGTTTTGGATCCTCTCGGCAAACCTCGCGACGGCAAACCCGCTTTTAAAGAAGAAAAAGTTTACCCCATCGAAAAAATCGCCGCCGGCGTCATGGCTCGTCACCCTGTTGATACTCCGCTTATGACCGGCATCAAAGCCGTAGACTCCATGATTCCGGTTGGACGCGGACAACGCGAACTTATCATAGGCGATCGCCAAACCGGCAAAACCGCCATTGCCGTAGACACTATCATCAATCAAAAAGGCAAAGGCGTTACTTGTATTTACGTTGCCATCGGTCAAAAAGATTCCAAAATCGCCAAAATCGTCGCCAAACTCAAAGAAGTCGGTGCCATGGATTACACGGTAATCGTAACGGCTTCCGCATCCGATCCCGCTTCATTGCAATATATTGCGCCTTATGCGGGATGCGCAATTGGCGAATATTTTATGGACAAAGGCCAAGATGCTTTGGTTGTTTACGATGATCTCTCCAAGCACGCTTGGGCTTATCGCGAAGTCTCGCTCTTGCTTCGACGTCCACCCGGTCGCGAAGCATATCCGGGCGATGTTTTCTACCTGCACTCGCGCCTGCTGGAACGCGCAGTCCGTCTTTCCAAAGAACATGGCGGCGGATCGCTCACGGCTCTACCCATTATCGAAACTCAAGCCGGTGATGTTTCCGCTTACATTCCCACCAACGTCATTTCCATTACCGACGGCCAAATCTTTTTGGAAGGTGATCTCTTCTATCGCGGTATTCGCCCCGCTCTCAACGTTGGTCTATCGGTCTCACGCGTCGGAGGCGCCGCTCAATTCGGCATCATGAAAAAAATCGCCGGCCCGGTTCGCCTTGATTTGGCGCAGTTCCGCGAATTGGAGGCTTTTGCTCAATTCGCCACCGATCTTGATGACGCTACCCGCAGTCAAATCGAACGCGGACGCAGAACTGTTGAAATATTAAAACAAGATCAGTACGTGCCCATGTCACTCTCTCATCAAGTGGCATCCCTCTTTGCCGTAACGCGCGGGCTTTGCGATGAAGTTCAAATTGAAAACATTACCGCCTGGGAGCATGGACTGCACGAATATTTGGACGCTAACGCAGCCGAACTGCTCAAAGAAATGGAAGAAATCGGCAAACTTACTGAAGAAATCGAAGCCAAATTAACGGAAACTATCAAAAACTGGAACAGTGTATATTTGGCCAACTAAATTATGCCCTCCAATACCAGAGCCATAAATTCACGGCTGAAATCCATCAAGAACACGCGCAAAATCACCAAAGCCATGGAGCTTGTTGCCGGAGCCAAAATGCGCAAAGCCGTACAGATGACGGTAGACAGCCGCAATTACAGCAAAAATATCAAAAAAATCGTTGATGATATTTTGCCTTTGGTTAATCAAAAATCTCATCCTCTATTATACGGGCGCAAAGAAGCGAAATCATCGATTTTGATTATTGTCGCCTCCGACAGGGGATTGTGCGGTTCATTCAATGCTCAGCTCATAAAATCCTGCAAAGAATTTTTAAACACTCGCACCGAGCCCGTAAAAATCATCACGGTCGGAAAAAAATCCGAAGGCCCGATACGCAGGTTGAATTACGAAATCATGGCTTCATTCGAATCAATTTCCAATGCACCCTCTTTCGAAAGATCTCAAAGCGCCGGCAAATTGGTATATGATGAATTTTTACACAATCGTGCCGATCGCGTCTTTCTCTGCTACGCTGATTTTCGTTCAACCATCTCTCAAGTTCCCACGATTGTACAATTACTGCCGATAATTCCCGAGTCCGAGTTAAAAGTTGATTTAAACACCGATGATGAATCTGAAGATCCCCGCGAAAAAATGACTCCCTCGGAACGCTTGGCTTACGACCGCAAAAAAGCTGAAAAACACCCTCTTGATTACGAAGTTGTATTTGAACCGTCTCCCAGGCATGTGCTTGATCAAATGCTCCCGCGCCTGATTGACACCAGATTATATCAAGCAATGCTCGAATCAACGGCATCCGAACATTCCGCCCGTATGATGGCCATGAGAAATGCCACCGACTCGGCCGGAGATATGATAGATTCTCTAACTCTTACGTTCAATCGCGCTCGCCAAGCCGGTATCACCGCCGAAATCTCCGAAATCTCCGCCGGCAAAGCCGCGCTTGAAAACTAAAAAAGTCCATCAAGATCAAAGTAACAAGTTCATCAAGAGATACCTTAATATTTAGCAACTCTTGATAAACTTTAATCATTAAACTTTTAACTGAATTTATGCAAGGCAAAATCACACAAGTCATCGGTCCGGTCGTGGATGTCCGCTTCGATGGCGAACCGCCCAAAATCTATAACGCTCTCACGATCGATCGCGAAGGCGGTAAATTGGTATTGGAAGTGGAACAGCATTTGGGCGAAGGCGAAGTTCGCACCATTGCCATGTCCAGCACGGATGGCCTCGAACGCGGTATGGCTGTTGAAGATACAGGCGCGCCAATCTCTGTTCCCGTGGGCGAAAAAACGCTTGGACGCATGTTCGACGTATCCGGCAATGCTATCGACGGCAAAGGTCCTGTCGGCAACACCAAAACCTATCCCATCCACCGTCCTGCGCCCACATTTGCGGATCAATCAACCGAAACCGAAATATTGGAAACCGGCATCAAAGTTGTAGATCTCATCTGCCCCTTTTTGAAAGGCGGTAAAATCGGCCTCTTTGGCGGAGCCGGAGTCGGCAAAACCGTTATCGTTATGGAGCTTATTCATAACATTGCCACCGAACACGGAGGTTATTCGGTTTTTGCCGGTGTCGGCGAACGTACCCGCGAAGGCAACGCTCTCTGGCAAGAAATGAACGAATCCGGAGTTATCGACAAAACCTCACTGGTTTTCGGCCAAATGAACGAACCGCCGGGCGCCCGCGCGCGTGTGGCTTTAAGCGGCTTGGCTATCGCCGAATATTTCCGCGACGAAAAAAATCAAGATGTTTTGCTCTTCATCGATAACATTTTCCGCTTCACTCAAGCCGGCTCCGAAGTTTCCGCTTTGCTTGGACGCATTCCGTCTGCCGTGGGTTATCAGCCAACGCTTGCCACCGAAATGGGCAACTTGCAAGAACGCATCACGTCCACCAACAAAGGCTCCATCACTTCCGTGCAGGCCGTCTATGTCCCTGCCGACGACCTTACCGATCCGGCTCCTGCCACAACCTTCGGCCACTTGGACTCAACCGTGGTTTTAACCCGCAGTCTTGCCGAACTTGGCATTTATCCGGCTGTCGATCCTCTCGATTCCTCTTCAACCATCCTGGATCCCAAAGTGGTCGGCGAACGTCATTACAAAGTCGCACGCGGTGTACAAAAAGTCCTTCAACGCTACAAAGATCTTCAAGACATTATCGCTATCTTAGGCATGGATGAACTGTCCGAAGAAGACAAAATGACAGTCGCCCGCGCCCGCAAAATCCAAAAATTCCTCTCTCAACCTTTCTTTGTCGCCGAAGTCTTTACCAACAACCCCGGCAAATACGTCACGCTTGAACAAACCATCACCGGCTTCGAGGAAATCCTCGAAGGCAAACACGATGACAAACCCGAGCAGGCCTTTTACATGAAAGGCTCCATCGACGAAGTAACCAGCTAACGTCGCATGCTAAAAAGTTCATCAAGTTAAAAGTAAAAAGTTCATCAAGAGAAGCTTAAGTGATTCATAACAAACTTTTATCTTAATTGACCACTGAACTCGTTATAAACGTTATGAACGTTACAAACGTTATGAACGTTTCAAACGCCTCTATGTCCCTCCTCAACTTCAAACTCATCACTCCGGAAAAAATCGCTTTTGAGAAAAAAGTATCCCAAGTAACCCTTCCCACAATGGATGGTGAAATTACGATACTGCCGAATCACATTCCTTTGGTTGCGGAACTTGTGCCCGGAGTGGCGATGTTAAAAGAACACAATCACACCGAAGATGTAGCCGTATCCGGCGGCTTTATCCAGGTGGATGCCGAAGGCAATGTCACGGTTCTTGCTGATACCGCCGAAAGGGGAGAGGATTTGAATCTCAAAAACATCGAACAAGCCAAAGCCCGCGCCGAACAAGTCATGCGCGAATCGGCTCGCGGGGATGACGAAGCTTTTGCCCGCGCGGCCGCCGAATTGGAGCGCGAGCTGGCTCGTTACCGCGTAGCCCGCAAATACAAAGCCGGCTCCGGCAAACCTCGCGCCGACATGGGCCCCGACAGCAGTTTGACAGACGACACCGGAACAGTCTAAATATAAACGTACGAATTACGAATCTGCGCTAATTACGAATTTGTAATCAACCTTACATTTTATTCCATGGAATAAAATGTAATCCATTCGTAATTCGCGCAGATTCGTAATTCGTAATGTAAATGAGATGTTTCCTTGGCATAACCGTTCCACCCGATTGCCGTGAACAAATTCGTAACGCTTGGCATATCAATGAAACAGAGCGTCAAATATTGAAATTATCCGATCCCGGCCAATGGCACATTACCTTGGCTTTTTTTGGCGATGTTGAATATAAAAATCTTTTACAATTATCACAGCTGATCGGTAAAGCATTGGAAACTCCTCCGGCCGGAGCATTTGTCGTGTCACAAATCGAAACTTTCCCAACCAAGCGCCCCGTCCTATATGTCGCTTCATGCGAACCCGAGCAGGCGATTGCTTGGCAGGAAACCGTATCTCATGTTCGCGATATGGCCTCGTTAATCGCTCCGCAAATAGATCGTAAACCTTGGGTGCCGCACATTACCCTGGCTCGCGCCCGCTCAAATAAACAATTGGATCCGTACGAAATGTCTCTCGAGGGAATCGGTTGGGTTCCCGAATATGCCACCCTATTTCTTAGCGAACTTTCAGCCGCCGGTCCCAAATACACACCACTGCATGAATACCGACTCAACAATTAATTACGAATTACCAATTAACAATTACAAATTTATGAGGCCTCTGGCATTAATTATGATATTATCCCGAAAGGGATTCCAACATTAATAATTGATAATCGTTAATTGGTAATTGAAGTTATGAGTTTCTCCGTCTTCAACCTCATCATCCACGGTTACAGCCTGCAACGATTGGTGCAAGAAGTTTTAACGCGTGCGAGCGTGAAGCAGAAAACTTGGATAGTAACCGCCAATCCCGAAATTTTATTATACGCCAAAAAAAATTCCCTCTACTGGGATACTCTGCGCCAAGCCGACATTCGCTCTATCGACGGATTCGGCCTACAGCTGGTTGGATGGCTTAAAGGAGCCCGCGGATCGCGTGTTACGGGCGTAAAATTGGCCGATGAGGCTGTTAAACTTTGTGTTAAGCAAAACTGGACGTTGGTTTTGGTTGGAGGCAAAAATGGCGCAGCTGATAAATCCGCTTGGATGCTCCGCAAACGCCATCCCGAACTCAAAGTCTTCGCCGAAGACGGGGGAAGCATCTCAATTGAAGGCATAGCTGATGAAGCGGGTGAATCAGCGATAATTCGCACCCAAGAATACGAAGCCGATGTCATCTTGGTCGCCTTTGGCCACCCCAAACAAGAATTTTGGATCCAGCGCTATCAAGACAGATTTCCCACCGCCAAACTCTTCATCGGCGTTGGCGGTACTTTCGATTTCTGGTCCGGCAATACTCGCCGCGCACCCGCTTGGATGCAGAATATTGGCCTCGAATGGCTATATAGACTCATAATCGAGCCCAAACGCTGGCCGAGGATATTTAACGCAGTATTCATCTTCCCCCTAAAAGCAATATTCAACAAATAAGCCCAATCAACCTCCTTTGCAGTATTCTGATTGAATTGACGTTACACGTTCGACATTTGACGTTAGACGTTACATGTTCGACCTTTGCCGTTGGACAAACAAGATATTTTCACGTAATATCAGCCTATTATGTTAGAACGACGTTTTAGAGTCCGTGCCGCACCAAGCCCAACCGGCTACATGCATATAGGCAATTTGAGAACTTACATTTATGATTATTTTCTCGCCAAACAAAATAGCGGGGATTTTTTATTGAGAATTGAAGATACCGATAAATCCCGTTTTGTTGAAGGCGCGGTCGAAAACCTCTGCAACTCTTTAAAACAACTTGGAATCGAACCTAACGAAGGCGTCTGGATAGATGATGATAATAAAATATTCCAACGCGGTGATCATGGCCCATACATCCAATCCGAACGCAAACACATCCATCAGCAATACGCCAAACAACTTGTCGAAATGGGCAAGGCTTATTATTGTTTTTGTACCGCAGAACGTCTCGATGAAGTCCGCAAAATGCAAGAGCTGACCAAGCGTCCCACCGGCTACGATGGTCATTGCCGTGATTTGAGTGCCGAAGAAGTGCAAAAACGCCTCGAAGCGGGGGAATCTCATGTCATCCGTCTCAAACTGCCCAAAGAAGGTTCCGTAACAATCAACGACGCAATTCGCGGTGAGGTTGGTTTTGAGTGGAAGCTAATCGACGACCAAGTCATCATCAAATCCGACGGCATGGCCACTTATCACCTTGCCGCCATGGCCGATGATCATGACATGGAGATCACTCACGTTATCCGCGGCGAGGAGTGGCTTTCATCCACGCCAAAACACATATTCATCTACGAATCCTTTGGTTGGGAGTTACCCATTTTTGCCCATCTCCCGCTTATCTTGAATCCCGACAAATCCAAACTCTCCAAACGCCAAGGCGATGTAGCAGCCGAAGACTATCTTAAAAAAGGCTACCTGCCTCAGGCATTGATCAACTTTCTTGCTCTTTTGGGCTGGAATCCAACCGCGGATCGCGAGATTTATACCAAGCAAGAACTCATCGATCTATTCGATCTCACCAAGGTCAACAAAGCCGGTGCCGTCTTTCAAATCGACAAACTTAACTGGCTCAACAATCACTACCTCCGCGAAATGGACAATCAAAGCTATTTCGACCTTATATTACCTCACTTAAGCTCATACAACGCTGATTTGAAATTCAAACAACGCGTCGCCCTTTTATTCCGCGAACGCATTATTTTACCTTCGGAAATTACCGAACAATCAGCCTTTCTCTTTGTTGATAAACTCGATTACTCCAACATCTCAATCACATGGAAAGACCGCTCCAAAGACGAAGCTCGCGAACGTTTAACTGCCGCGATTGGCTGGATTGAACAAATCGATGATTCAAAAGAACATGATGCCAAGCACATCGAAGAGTACATCAAGAATCTTATCCAAGCCCAAGGCTGGGGAAACGGCGATACGCTTTGGCCTCTTAGAGTCAGCCTCTCCGCTCAAGAAAAATCCCCAAGCCCGTTCGAATTGATCGCCGTATTGGGCAAAAAACAATCAACAGCCCGCATCCGACAAGCACTGGAGACATTGTGATATAATAACCACATCAACAGTCGTAACGTCGTAAAGTCGTAATGTCGTAACGGGGTTTCTGCTTGATAAACAGCTAGTGGCTAGTAGCTAGAGGCTGGAAGCTAATTATGAAATTCCTGTCTATCATTTGTCTTATTGCGGTTCTAAGTACCGGTTTTTTCGATATTCGCTCGGCTTTGGCGGAAGACGCTCAAGAGCTTAAAAGTCGCGCCGATCAACTGAACAACGAGCTGGATGCCAAAAAAAACCGCGCCAAAGAAGTGCAAGGACTAATCAATACTTATAAAGAAAGAATCAAACAACAAGAAGATCAAGTATTGAATCTGGAGAATCAAATCGTATTACTTGAAAATCGTATTAAAGAAAAAGAACTTCGGGCTGAAGCCGTAAAAATGCAAATCGACATTTTAACCCTCGAATTGCAATCACTGAACCGGCAAATCACTCGCCAAGAAGGCAAAATCACCACGCAAAAAGCCTTGGTCTCCGACCTCATACGCAGAATCCGCCAAGCCGATGATGTAAATACTTTGCACGTCTTTTTAAGCCGTCCAAGTCTTTCGTCATACTTTCAAAATGTGGAAGAAATTTCCAAACTGCAAGGCGACCTCACTCAACAGCTCGAACGCATAATCCAAGAAAAAGCCAATCTGCAAAATGATAAAATCCTGCGTGAGGCCAAGCGCATGGATCTGGAAGAACAGAAAAAACTTTTAGCCGAAGAACAATTCATGCTCGAAATGGAACGCAGTTCCAAAGAATCATTACTCGCCGAAACCAATGCCAAACAAGATGAATTCAGCCGTGTCATCGATGAATTGCGCCAGCAAAACCAATCCACCAGCGAAGAAATCTATCGCATCGAAAAAGAATTAAAAGACAAACTCGACGCCATCGATCGCGCCTTGGCCAGCGGTGAAACACTGCTCATGTGGCCGGTTCCGGTTAAAAAAATCACATCTACTTTCCACGATCCAACCTATCCTTTCCGCAATCTCTTTGAGCACCCCGGTATAGATCTGCGTGCCGGAGTCGGCACGCCCATAAAAGCCGCGGGCGGAGGCTATGTAGCTTGGACTAAAACCGGCAAATCCTACGGCAATTACGTTATGATAGTCCACGCCGGAGGCTTGGCAACTCTTTACGCTCATTTATCAAAATTCAATGCTCAAGCCGGAACTTACGTTGAACGAGGCGACATAATCGGTTACACCGGAGGCATGCCCGGCACTCCCGGCGCCGGCCTTTCCACCGGCCCGCACTTGCATTTCGAAGTCCGCCAAGACGGCATCCCCGTCGACCCTACGGGCTTCCTCCCCGCCGCCGTTCAAACTGATTTATAAACTACTAAACGCTCATAACGTTCGTAACGTTCATAACGCTTGTAACGAGTTCAGTGGTTGATTGCTTCGTAGGGATAAACCTTGTGTTTATCCGCACCAATGCAACCGTTTGCCGTCTTAGTACGGATAAACACAAGGTTTATCCCTACGGAAGATTGAAGTTCGTGGCTCGATGTTCAAGATTCATTGCTCGTGTTTCGACGTTCGACGTTCATCGTTCGTAGTTCGTGGTTCGATATTCGCGAGGGGTAATTGTTATTTCGTAATCGATTCTGCGATCCTCCTCACGTCCTCAATCGTCGCGACTTTTACGGCATCAGCTCTGTACTGTCTGAATCCGTCAAAGCCTTTAAAATACCAAGGCAAATGTTTTCTTAATTTTATCAATCCGCGCTCGCCGTAAACCTCAACCTGATACTCGGCGTGTTTAAGCATGATAGCCATTCTTTCATCAAGCTCCGGATCTCCGGGATCGGTTCCTGTTTCCAAAGTTTGTTTAATTCTCTTAAAAATCCAAGGTCTGCCTAAAGCTCCACGAGCAATCAAAAATCCTTGAGCACCTGATTTACTCAATGCAATTTTCGCTGTCTCGGCATCAACGATATCTCCATTCACCAAAGCCGGAATCTTTAACCCCTTGATTGCTCTTCCAACCGCATCCCAATCCGCGACACCGGAATAACCCTGAACTTTCGTGCGACCATGCAGCTCAACAGCATCAGCGCCGGCTTGCTCCAGCATCTTCGCAAAATCATGTGCGTTATCCGCACTGCTCCAACCTAGACGCGTCTTAACCGAAAGTGGTACATTAATAGCGGATTTAACAGCACTCACAATCGCTTGCGCTCGTTCCGGATTTTTCATAAGTGACGCTCCATTGTATTGATTGACTGCTTTGGGAACAGGGCACCCCATATTAATATCAATACCGTCGGGTTTATGGTTTTTTTCAATAAAAACCGCGGCCTCTGCCATTACTTCGGGTTTAGATCCAAAAATCTGTTGTATTACAGGGCGCTCAATCGGATCCAATACGCAAATTTTATCCGTCCGTTTATTTCCTCGAACTATCGCTTCCGCGGCAACCATCTCTCTGAAAATAACCACATCCGATCCACTGCACTCTCTAACCAAACGACAAAATGGCAGATCCGTAAAATCCGCCATTGGCGACAAAGCCATAATGGGCTTATTACCATCCATCCATCTTTGCATATGTTCAATAAAATAAAATCAATCGGCGCGTACATCAAAAACCGCTTCAACCTGAATCCGAGCATAACAAAAACCGGCAAAAAAGTCGAGGCCAAAAGCCCCAATCTGATTTTACATTGCGAAGATCCACGCGTTCACTCTTTATCCAAAATAATTCATTTGCAGGGAAGCTTGATAGTGTTTTTACTGTTTGCTCTGATTATTTCCGTAGGCTTGCACATTTTGGATGTAGACATCACCATTCCCAACCAAACGGCATTGCAAACAGCACCTCCGCTGGAACTCTCTAACGTAGATTATAATGCCTTGGTTTACCAAGGCGAACGCCAACTTAAACATGCTTCGGTGATCAACGAGCCCAACATAACAATCATCGGCCAGATTTACGACGGTCAACTGGTGGCTGAAAAGTGGCCCGATGCGCAAATTCTGGTTAATAATGCAATCGTGCCTCACTCGGGGCCGAATTCGCAATTTAAAATCAATTTAAAGCTTTCTCCCGGTCCAAACATCATCGAAACCGCTCTGCGCATTAACGGCATCTTGTACAATCGCAGGCAAAAAGTTATAAACTACGAACCGCAAGCGTCATTGCCTGCAAATATTACAGAAACAACCGATGAAAACATTTCAACTCAAGCAACCGTACCAACCGGCCGGTGATCAACCCGAAGCCATTAAAAATTTAACGACGCGCCTCAAAAAAGGGGAGCGTTTATTAACATTGCTCGGAGCAACCGGTACCGGCAAAACTTACACACTCGCCAACGTAATCAACAACATTCAAAAACCCACATTGGTTATCGCTCACAACAAAACCTTGGCCGCCCAGCTCTGTAACGAGTTCCGAGAATTCTTTCCGGACAATGCCGTAGAGTACTTCGTCTCATATTACGACTATTATCAACCTGAGGCGTATTTACCCAAAACCGATACATATATCGAAAAAGAAGCTCAAATCAACGCCGAGATCGATCGCTTGCGCCACAATGCCACACAATCTCTTCTAACCAGAAAAGACGTCATAGTTTGCGCTTCCGTCTCCTGCATCTACGGCTTGGGCGCTCCAACCGCTTACGCGGATATCATCTTTCATATAACAACCGGCGAGCCTCTTTCGCGCCAAGATACAATCGCAAGGCTCATCAACATGCAGTTCACGCGCACCAACGCGGATCTAACCCGCGGATCTTTTCGCTTAACCGGCACAACACTCGAAATCATGCCCGTGCACCAAGAAACAATTTACCGCGTCGAAGTAATCGGCAACCGCGTGGATCGAATCACTCAAATACATCCTATCAGCCGTAAAGTTGAAGCCGATCTTCACGAAGTTTGGATTTTTCCGGCCAAACACTTCATCACCGCAGGCCCCGAAAAAGAACGCGCACTTAAAGCTATCCGCCAAGAGCTCGCCGAACGTATCAAATATTTTCAAAACAGGGGATTACTGCTGGAAGCCGAACGCATCGAACGTAGAACAAAATACGATTTGGAAATGATGGAAACTTTAGGCTACTGCTCGGGCATCGAAAACTACTCGCGTCACTTAACCGGACGCAACGCCGGCGATCCTCCGGATACGCTTTTATCATATTTCCCTGATGATTTTTTACTGATAATGGATGAATCCCATGTCAGCATCCCGCAAGTCGGCGGAATGTATGCCGGCGATAAATCCCGCAAAGACACTCTTATCGAGCACGGTTTTCGCTTACCCAGCGCACGTGATAACCGCCCCTATAAATTCGAAGAATTCGAAAAAAAAATCCGACAAGCCGTTTTCATGTCCGCCACTCCGGGCCCCTACGAATTCCAAAACTCAAGTGCGATTATCGAGCAGCTCATTCGCCCCACCGGCTTGGTTGATCCCGAAGTTCAAGTCAAGCGCATCACTCCAAAACACAAAGAAGACCTCAACCAAATTGAGGATGCTATAGAACAAATCATAAAAGTAACCGCCGATAAAGAACGAACATTGGTAACCACTCTAACCAAAAAAATGGCCGAAGATCTGACTGAATATCTTAAAGAAAAAAACATCAAAGCCGTTTACATGCACTCCGACGTAAAAACCGCCGACAGACTCGAAATTCTTTCTGAATTCCGCAAAGGCGCTTATGATGTCTTGGTTGGCGTCAACCTGTTGCGCGAAGGCTTGGATCTGCCCGAAGTATCTTTGGTTTGCATTCTGGACGCCGACAAAGAAGGCTTTCTGCGCTCCGAAACATCACTCATCCAAACAATCGGCCGTGCGGCCCGCAATGTTCGCGGAAAGGTCATCCTTTACGCCGACAACATCACCGGCAGTATGAAGTGGGCCATTGCCGAAACCGATCGCCGCCGCGCCAAACAACTCGCTTATAACAAAAAACACGGCATAACTCCCAAAACCATCATCAAAGCCATTCAAGATCTTCGCGGGCAACTTGGCTTTGAAACCGAACCCAAAGACGTCAAAAAAATCCTGGCCCTCGAACTTGCCGCCGAGGATAAAGAGCTTAATCAAGTCATCAAAGACAAAGAAGCCGAAATGAAAGAAGCCGCCCTGCGTCTTGATTTTGAACTCGCCACCATCCTCCGCGACGAAATAACTGTCATCCGCAAAGAGCTGGAAAAACGCAAAAAGAAAACACCATTGCCTGACAAAGAATCAAAACCCAAGATCAAACGCCCGTTAAGGCATGGGAGGACGAAATAACTTATTGTCTGAACCTTGAACATAGAATTTGGAACTTGGAACTGGGGGCTGGGAATATTGAATCAAGAACTACGAACCACGGATTTCGTATTTCGTATTTCGCACTAACCTTTTTTGTCATTTCTGCTCCTGAGGCGCATCGGATGTGAGAAATCTCCAACTTAACAACCGTCTTGTAAACTAAAGTTTTGAAAGCCCTCATCTGCAGCGGTTATTGGGTGAGTTATAAAGAATACAGTTCGTCAAGACTAAAGTTTATCATAATTAAGGTAGCAAATAACTACTCTTGTTTTGCCCATGCTAACAATGTAACCTAAACTGACTCGTAACTATCAACGACTTAACAACCTTATCGCGCTTTCGTAGGGATAAACCTCGCGCGCCACTCGAAGCCGAAAGGCGTAGATGTGGTGTTTATCCGTGCTAAGATTGCGAGCTGTTATTTCAGTACGGATAAACACAAGGTTTATCCCTACGAAAAATTCCGCTAAACTCGTTATTAACGTTATAAACGTTATAAACGTCTAGTGGCTGGTAGCTGGTAGCTAGTAGCTTATTGTATTATGGACTCCGTTCAAGAAGTAAAATCCCGCCTCGATATCGTCGACATAATCGGCGAATATCTTCAACTCAAACCTTCCGGAAGCGGGAGTTTTAAGGCTTGCTGTCCGTTTCATCAAGAAAAAACCCCAAGCTTCATGGTTAACCGCCCGCGCCAATCTTGGCATTGCTTTGGATGCAACATCGGCGGAGACATGATTTCTTTTATCGAAAAAATCGAAGGCATGGAATTTATGGAGGCCTTGGAGCTTTTAGCCGGCAAAGCCGGGGTCACGTTGCCCAAATTCAACAAAGAGCAAATGGGCGAAAAAAAGAGTTTACAAGAAGCTAATGAGTACATTTGTAAACTATTACAACACAATCTACTCACTTCACCCGAAGCTCAAATCGCCCGCGATTACATCAAAGCGCGAGGCATCGACGATCTCACCTCCGACATTTGGCGGCTGGGTTATGCACCCGCCGATTGGGGAGATCTGCAGAAAAAAATTCAAGAACAAAATATCACGGCATCGGATTTGATAAAAATCGGCATAGCCAGCGCCAAAGAAAACAACCAAGGTATCTATTATCGCTTTCGCTCACGCTTAATGTTTCCCATTCAAGATCCTTTTGGCCACGTTATAGGTTTTACGGGCAGAATACTAACCGATGAAAAGGTCGCCAAATACATTAACACTCCGGAAACCATCCTGTATAAAAAAAGCCATGTTTTATATGGCTTGGATAAAGCCAAAACCGATATCAAGCGCCAAGATATGGCAATCCTTGTCGAAGGCAACATGGATGCCTTAACCTCGCATCAATTTGATGTTAAAAATGTTGTCGCCTCAAGCGGCACCGCGCTTACTCGCGAACAACTCAATCTCATCAAACGTTTTACCAACAATATCGCCATCGCTTTTGATACGGACGCGGCCGGCCTTGAAGCAACCTTGCGCGGTATGGATTTGGCACGACAAATGGATTTGAATATCAAAGTAATCCGCTACAATCAAAGCATCGCCAAAGATCCCGACGAACTCATTCGGAAAGATCTTGAACATTGGAAGGAATCAATTAAGAACTCAAAACCATTAATGGAATGGGTCTATCAACATGCCTTTGAACAATTTAATGAATCAACACCCGAAGGCAAAAAACAAATAGCTCAATTCATCCTGAACGAATGCCGGCATATTCAACACCCCGTGGAACGTGACGCCTGGATTTTCAAGCTGGCCAAAGATTTGGACATCGCTCCGGATGCTCTTAGATCCGCATTATCAAAAACCGCCTCCAAATCTGCGGATTCCGTGGGTCAAAATTCCAATATAATTAAAAAAACCGAGTCAACCGAGCTAAAAATGGAAGAAGATGCTTCAAACACGGTTAAACAAATCGAAGAAAGGTGGTTGGCGGCAGCCTTAATGGATCCACAGCTGTTTCATGAGCTGGATATAACCTGGAATCATACTCCACATGTTCGGCTTTACAATTACTTGAAATCAAAGTACAATTCGTCCGTTCACAGTCAAATTCCGGAAAATCCGGAAATTCAATCCCTAATTGATTATTTGGCAATCGTAGCCGATAAAGAATTCGGCGAATTGGACAAATCCGCTATCTCCGCGGAATTTACAGATACGGAAAATCGTTTATTGCGCCTCAGCGACAAACTGACACGCGAAACACTTGAGCAACAGATGCGCGAAGCCGAACGTAAGGGCGACACGGCCCGCATCCAAGAACTCATCACGCAATTTCAAAATCTAAAAACTTGAGAATCTATGAAGCTACAAATCTAAGAATCTGAGCAAACTCGCTCAGGTTCCAGACGCGTCCCACGCAGCCCCGTGACCCTCGAAGCTTTAGCGAAGTGGGTCAGCGAAGTGGGTTGGGCGTAGTGGGATTCTCAGATTCCAAATTCTTTATTATTTATTATGGCTCTAGACTAGCAAACTCTATGCTAAAATAGAGATAT
>CALFEO010000016.1 GCA_937949995.1 uncultured bacterium | reverse complement strand
CATAATTGCCATTGCTTCGCTTAAGCACGGGCAAACACCAGGTTTGCCCCTACGAGGGTTGTTACTGATATTTCAAGTTAAAAAAAACCCTCCAAACAAGATCGTCTGAAGGGGTTAAGCTATCGGCTATCAGCTTTTTTGGCTAGAAGCTGGTAGCTGGAAGCTTGTAGCTTTTTTGTTAGTCGCACATCCACGTATTCGCCGTGGCCGCGACCGGAGTCGGCGGTCTTCCGCCTTCGCAAGTGCAAGGCGCGCCACCGGTGTAATTCGACTTTGCCTCGACGGTCAAGGCCTTGACCTTGGGGCCAACGCACTGATATGTCTGCTTCGGCTGGTTATCCTTGGCCACGGAGCAGATGACCGCACGAGCATCGCCTTGAGCGCGAGTCTCGCAGTCGATTTGCGTCCGGCTCGTCGTCGCGACTGTCGCAGTTTCCGCGTAAGGATTGTCATCCTTCACAGCCGGTTTCGGAGCCGAAGTGACGGATGCGGTCGCAGAGGTCTTCACCACCTTGTGACGCAACACTTGCCCGGGTTCGGGATTGTTGCAGTACGGGTAGTGAGCCTGCCACCTGTGAACGCTCCAGACGGCTGTCGTATCGCCGTCTTGGCAACGACACACCAGCAAATTGCTGGCCATCCTGGTTGCTGCGGGCAATACGCCCTTGCATTCGGCCGGTAGACCGCTCACATTCGTACGCACGTCCACCGGCTCGGCGGGCGTTGCTTCCGCCTGTTCTCCGGACGCTTCCGAAGATCCCTGATTGGGATTTTCCACGGTCGTCCACTTGAGCTCCGGTCCCTTGGCCTCACTCTGCACCGATCCACTGCAACCGAACGCCACCATCGCCATCACAACCATCGTCACCATCATCAACTTGTTCATCGGTTTCTCCTTTCGTGAAGTTTATTGGCACAACCCCCAAACCCCCTTATCAGGGGGCTGTTACCTGGTTAGCAAGTCCCTGATAAGGGATTTAGGGTTGAGCTAGAAGCTAGAAGCTTGTAGCTTTAGTGAGAAAGTTCGAATGTCATAAATTAGCATAATTAAGCCAAAATGTCAATAGTCACCATCCTCTGACCATAAAAGTTGGTCAAATCCCCGTTTTTTTGCTAAATTGACGATAACTGAGCGGAGCACGCTAAGATCAAAGTTCGTCAAGTCTAAAGTTCGTCAAGAGAAGCTTAAGTTACTCTTGACAAGCCTCGATCTTCAACTACTGAACTCGTTACAAACGTTATTAACGTTATAAACGTCTTCTTGATAGCCAGTAATAACAGCGGAGATTTCTCACGTGCGTTCGAAATGACAAAAGAGTAATTTTGGCTAGCGGCTAGAAGCTGGTAGCTGGAAGCTTTAAGTTATGTTTCATCAACTGAAAAAATTCGCCCCTCGCGGACTGGTAGATGTTTATCACTATCTGCTGTCTTATGCGGCGGCTTTGGTTTACAACAATCCTTCGCGCGAAATGATTGTGATCGGTGTAACCGGTACCAACGGCAAAACCAGCACGGCTTACATGATCGCCAAAGCGCTCGAAGCCGGTGGAGCCAAAACGGGTTGCACTACCACAGCCATTTTCAAAGTCGCGGATAAAGAGTGGTTAAACGATACCAAGATGACCATGCTGGGTCGTTTTCAATTGCAAAAAATGTTGCGCCAAATGGTGGATGCCGGCTGTGCTTACGCTGTGGTGGAAACATCATCTCAAGGCATTGTACAGCACCGCCACCAAAACATCGCTTACGACATCTGTGTATTCACCAATCTTACCCCCGAACACATCGAAGCTCATGGCGGTTTCGAAAATTACAAACAAGCCAAAATCCGCTTGTTCCAACACACGGCCTCGCTCCCGCCCAAAATCTTGAACAGCACGGAAGCCCCGCGCTTCGCCGTGTTAAATTGCGATGATGAGCACTGGCAAGATTTCCAACTTCCCGAGCTCGCCAACACCGTCACTTACGGAACAGGGGAGTGCGCCGATATGCGTGCCGAAAATATTCAAGAAACCGCGCATGGAGTCTCCTTTGTCATCGCCGGCAGAACCATCAACCTCAACATCATGGGCAAAGTCAACGCTTACAATGCTTTGGCCGCCCTATCTTGCGCCAAGATCTGCGGAGTCAACACCGAGTCGGCTGTTAAATCGCTCGAAGCCATAAAAAATATTCCCGGCCGTTTTGAATCCATCAACGAGGGCCAGCCTTTTACCGTCTTGGTCGATTACGCGCCCGAACCCGCCTCATTGTCCGTCATCTATCAAACCATATCCGAGCTTAAGCCGAAGCGTCTTATTCACGTCCTCGGCTCTTGCGGAGGCGGCCGCGATATTGCCCGCCGTCCCGTTTTGGGCAATATGGCCGGCAAAACCGCGGATATCGTGATAATCACCAACGAAGATCCTTACGATGACGATCCCATGCAAATCATAGCCGACGTCGCCCAAGGCGCCAAAGAGGCGGGTAAAGTCGAAGATCAGAACTTATTCCTCATATCCGATCGCAAGGAAGCTATCAACAAAGCCATCACCTTGGCCGAACCCGGAGATCTGGTTTTGCTTACCGGCAAAGGCTCCGAACAAGCAATCTGTGTCGCAAACGGCAAAAAAATCCCCTGGGACGAACGCCAAACCGCCCGCCAAGCCCTCAAAAACCGTATTGCTAATCACGGCTAAGAGAGATATAATAACCAATAACCTTTGGTTGCGTTCATAACGTTTATAACGTTTATAACGAGCTCAGTAGTTACTTGGACGATCATCATAACTCGTTACGAACGTTATAAACGTTACGAACGCATTCCGTTTTAAGTTCTATGTTCCGCATCGAATCCATAATTCAACTTAAAGAAGAAGAAAACATCGAGGCTTTGGTGCGCAGGCATTTATTTACCCTGATTCCTTCGTTGTTTATCGCCATGTTGCTTATCGTGGTGCCTTTTTTCTTACTGTTTCCCTTGATGAGCTGGGGCTTGATCGGGTTATTGATTTTTGCCGGCTGTATCTCCATCGGAATCATTTTAGCTATTCGCGCATTGTTTTTATGGAATGCCGATGTTTTGGTGGTAACCAATTTACGTTTGGTTGATGTAGATCAAAAAGGTTTGCTCTCACGGCGTGTTTCCGAGGCTTCTTACGATGCGATTCAGGATGTTTCGTGGCAACGTAAAGGCATTTGGCAAACAATATTCCGCATGGGCTCGGTCAGTGTGCAAACCGCCGGTCAATCCACCAATATCGAAGTCACATCAGTTCCTTATCCCGATAAACTGCACGATCTCATTAACGATGTCCGGTCTTTTTCCGCCAAAGAGTCCAAAAAAACCGAATCCGACCAACCCAAAGATCGCCGTTCGCGCTTGCGCCGTATCGCCCGCCTCTTGGATCAGGTTGATGATGATATTGTTGCCGATGTTGAGGCCGTATTGGGCCGAGCCGTAAAAAAAGAGGCTATGGAAAAATTTTTTGAAACCGAAGAACATGATTTGGCTGACGAGGAAGACGCTGATGAAGATTATGAGGATGTTGAGAATCAAAAAATGAAATAATTTATGATTCCGGAGTCGCAAAGCAATTATTCGTTGAATCTTGCAGCCAAAGCCAAATGGCCGTTGTTTTTGATAGCCAACATTGCCATTCTTTTTGTGGTCGGCATGTCCACGGTACGCGAAACTTATCGCGGTTGGAGCGTGGACCGTGAAATCCAAGCGCTGGAAAGCAAAGCCGCGGCTCTTGAAGGCCGGCGCAGCGAATTGGCGGCATTTGCGGAAAAAATTCAATCAACTCAATATCTGGAACGCGAGTCACGGGCAAAACTTAATTTGCAAAAACCCGGCGAACATGTGATTATCCTCGAAGGCGTATCACCGGCGGATGCGGAGTGGTCTTCCATCGATATCACTCCCGAGCCTCCCGCTATGACCGATACCCGTTCCAATCCCGAGCGCTGGTGGGATTACTTTACCAAACCGGCTGCCTAATTTTATCTATGAATCCTCTTACAAAAAAAATCGCCGTTATAATTTCGGCACTCGTCTTGGTGTCTGCTGTTGCCATTTTTATCACCTACAATATTTACGGCATTTACGCCAAACAAACCGACGGCTATTCGGCGCGCATCATGGCCAAAACCTTTGCTTTGCCCGCCGCTTATGTGGGCAATCGTTCTGTTACTTATACTCGTTTTTTGGAAACACGCGATGCGGTGGAGCGTTTTATTAACAGTGAAGCCGGTCAAGATGTCGGCGCTACCATGCCCTCGGAAAACGAGCTGGGTCAAAATATAATGGAACAGTTAATCAGACAAAAAATGGTGGAAGAATTCGCCGAGAAAAACCAGGTAACCGTTTCCAAAGAGGAAATCGATCAAATTTTTGAGCAAATCGTTGCCGAGGCCGCCGCGCAAAATACCACTGATATCGCCAAATATTTATTGGATAATTACGGTTGGAGCGAGCAGGATTTTCGCGACAATGTTTTAAAACCCGCGGTTATGGAACAAAAGGTTTCCGCGGCTATGGCCGAGGGAGGCGATATGTACGCTTTGGAAAACGAATTAATCAACCGCCGTCAATCCGAGGATGTTGTTGTTTACCTCAAATTCGAATAGACCTCATAACCTTATCCAATCGACATAACAAAAAACCGCTTTACGCGGTTTTTTCTGGAGCCGGAGGCGGGATTCGAACCCGCGACCTCTGCTTTACGAAAGCATTGCTCTACCAACTGAGCTACTTCGGCTAACTCGACAGCTTCTAGCCAAACCTTACTCGTAGGGATAAACCTTGTGTTTATCCGTGCCAAGACAACAGATGATCGTATCAGTACGGATAATCACAAGGATTATCCCTACGAAAACAATTTGTCACGTTACGACGTTATGACTTGGGCAGGTGCGGTAAAGAAGTTATTCACGTTACAAATCATGCGCTGTTGTGATATACTTTGGCTATGTTATGTGTAAAAAGATCACGATAATTTTAATGTCCTTGAGTTTACTGGTTTTGGCGTTTCCGGTCAAGCACGCATCCGCCATGACTAACTTTTTCGGCTCTTCCACCTTTACGCAATTGTTCTTGGATATCGGCTTTTTGGAGCGTGAGGTTGATTTGGATTTACCGCAAATCAATCTCAACATCGCATTCGATGCCGATGATATTCCCGCGCCCGGCGTTCTTACCGTTTTAACATCAGTCAAAACGGCTTCAACCTCCTTATCCGGCCATCCCGCCATGAGTGATGTAATCGAGCTTCATTGGCGCACCAACGCACCCGATTCTCCCGAATTTACCAAACTTACAGTCTATACGGAGCTCTGCTCATCCGATCCGGCTTGGTCTTGCGCCTTCGAGCAAAACATAATGGGTCAAATCGAGCTTGTTCCGGCAATTACTGACGCAAACGGAGTTCATGCTAGTGTCCGTTTAAATTCCCGCGTCCAGCTTGTCCTTGTTCCGCGTACCGCATTGCAAGCCTCCGCAGATCCGGGCTATATGCCCGAGGGCTATGCCTCTTGGTATGCTTACAAAAATTGCGACTGCGCCGCTTCACCCGATTTTCCCAAAGGAAATTACGTTAAAGTCACCCGCACCAACGATCCAACCAAATCGGTCGTAGTGCGTATTAACGATTTCGGGCCGGAGCGCGATATCCACCCGGATCGTGTAATTGATTTGGATAAGGTCGCTTTTCAAAAAATCGCTCCTTTGGGAGCGGGCTTGACTCATGTAACAGTAGAGCCTGTTGATTCTCCGCCCGCACCGGCTGTGCCTGTGGCTGTTACAGCTCCAACTCCCGCGCCCGCACCAATCCCGGCAGAGCCTTTGTGGAGTTATTAATCAAATCAACATGATAGATTTACAAAATATTTCCAAAATATACGGTTCGGATGTTCATGGCTTGCGTGATATCAATCTCTCTATCGAGCCGGGTGAGTTTGTTTGCATTGTGGGCACCAGCGGAGCCGGCAAAACCACATTGGCCAAGCTGTTAATCGCCGAAGAGCGTCCCACACGCGGTAAAATCAGTATCGGCGGTTGGGATATCACCCGCATCAAAAAGCGCGATATTCCCTATCTGCGCCGGCAAATCGGCGTCGTCTTTCAAGATTTCAAACTGCTCAAGCAAAAAACGGTTTGGGAAAACGTAGCCTTTGCTCTCGAGGTCAGCGGCGAAACAAACCGCCGCATCCGTGAAACCGTGCCTCATGTTCTCAAGGTCGTGGGCCTCGAGCAAAAAGCTCACCGCTTTCCGCATCAAATTTCCGGAGGCGAGCAACAACGTGTTGTCATCGCACGTGCCTTGGTTCACCGCCCCAAAATTCTGCTCGCCGACGAGCCTACGGGTAATTTGGATACCATTAACACAGCCGATGTAATTCAAGTTCTCAAAAAAATCAACGATTTCGGCAGTACTGTCGTCTTGGTCACTCACAACCGCGAAGTTGTCAACGAATTGCGCAGCCGGGTTATTACTCTGGCCGACGGACGCATCATTTCCGATAAAAAACACGGTAAATACCTTATCCAAAGCTGATTATGTTCATCATCACCCCCGTGGGTCGCGTCATCTCTTTCGCGGTCAAAAACATCACGCGCAATGCTTGGATCGGCTTGGCAACGGTTTTGGTTTTGGTGCTGGCCCTGCTTTCGGTTAACGTTTTGGTCGGTGTCAACGCTTTGGCTTCTTCGGCTGTCACCATTCTGGAAAAAAAGATCGATGTCAGTGTTTATTTCAAACCCGAAACCCCCAATGCCATTTTGGATCAAGCGCGTTCTTATATGGCATCCATTCCTCAAGTCGAACGCGTTACCATCATGACAGCCGAAGAAGCTCTTACCGCTTTTACCGAGCGTCATAAAAATGAGCCAACCATACTTGATGCATTAAATGAGCTTGAAGAAAATCCTCTTGGCGCAACCATGGTTATCAAAGCCCGCAAAACCACGGATTATCCGTTTTTGATGGAAAATCTGAACAATCCGCAATTTTCTTTTGCCATCGAAAACAAAACTTACGACGATCACTCGATTGCCATCCAGCAGGTGGAGCAAATTGCGGATTCCGTCCGTTATTTCGGTCTGATACTCACCCTGATTTTCGCGATTTTTTCAGCGCTCATAGTCTACAACGCCATTCGCGTAGCCATCTACACTCAACGCGAAGAAATCGGCATCATGCGTTTGGTGGGCGCATCCAACGCTTTTGTCCGCCTCCCTCTTATTTTGGATGCCATCTTTTTTGCCATCCTGTCTTTGGCTATTGCCGCGGGCTTGGTCGCGCTCATCATCTCTTTCGGCGAGCCGTATCTGGTTTCTTTTTACGACGGCGAAGATCCGGGCTTAAAATCATACTTTGTTGATAATTTATTGCCCCTCATCATCGCCCAAGGAATGGCCATAATCATCATAGTCTCTCTTTCATCATGGGCCGCGGTTGGCCGATATCTCAAAAAATAAATATGCCGGAGGCAAGGAGGAATGAAACAATTGATTGGAACAAAAAACGAGCATTGCTCGAAGCTTTTGCGCATAAAAATCAACAGCAAGATGTTTTGGCCAATCATCTAAACACCATCCTGTCTCAAAATTCTTCCTCACGCTCCAGGCTCATCGAACCGGTAAATACTCATCATCATCACTCACAATGTGCAGTCAAAGGTTTCTCGTCTCTGGGAGTCAGTGATGCCGAGATCCTTCATTTGGCACAATCTTTTCCCGGAGATTGGCTCGAGTCATTAACCTACATCAACCATTCCGCCCCGCACCCTTTGGCACACGGTTCGGCAAGCGGTGTTGTCGTTACATCCAAACAAGGTTCAAACGGAGGCTGGGAAGTTTCAATTTACGATCCGGCTCAAGATCCCGAAACTTTATGTTCGATATTGCCCACGAGCCTTGTTTTTGCTTTTGCGGGCAACATTGCTTGGGATCTATTGCCTCAAGATTTGCTTTTCAAACTCGAACGGGATTTTCAAGATTTACCGGCCGGTGTTTTTCAATCCACCTATATAAACAGTCTCCGCAATCCGGGACGCCATCACGCCATTGCCAAAACCGATCTGAACCGCGATCTGTTAACGTCATTCATTAAAACCGCTTACGATTCACCTTTTGCTTCTGACAATCAAGATTGGCAAGATGCGCTAATCGATTCCTTGCGGGGCATGCAGCACTTGAATCAAGTGGAGGCCTCCAAAATCGCCGAGTCTCTGGCTGAGCTGTTTTATTTCTTGGATCCAAAGGCCGATATGAACTCACTGATCCGCTCTTTCCAAACCAAAGCCGGACAAATCGAGATAAAAATTACAGCCAATCATTTGGCGCGTCTATTTGATCAACTGCATGATCGCGGTTGGCAAGCGTTTTTTCGCCGGTGGATGGCCGATTCCCGTCGAGTCAGTGCGGCCGCTTACAAACAAGCCTCGGCCATGCCCCATCTTGATCGCGTTCCCGGTCCGCGGGTTGCCATGGCTATCGACAGTGCCCGCGAACTTGATGCCGATTTAACCAAAAGTTTACGTTTGGCCCGCGCGTCCAAATCCACCAAAAACAATGCTTTAAATGATTTGCGTTGCAGTTTGCGCCGTTTTAATGATATCTGGAAAGATTTGGACAAGCGCGAAAAACAATACGCACGCCCTCGTCTCATGCAAATCATCCACGTGTCCAATCCTCAGATAATATGAAGGTTCAAAAAACGTTGTTACTGATTTTTAATAAACAAGGCGCTTGTCTTGGCGAGATGTTTTTTGATCATGATCGCTTCACGGAAGCCTATCTGCATCCCGAGGGTGATCCGGTCTTGGGTGATTGGCTGTTGGATTGGCAGGTAACCGGCATTACGCATTGCCAAAAATTCTGTTCCGGCAAAAACCACGTCTGCGCTGTGGGCGAGCACATCTCTATGCGCAGCCCCGAGTTTCCCGCGGCCTTGCGCGCTTGGCTCGAACGGCACGGTTTATACTCTCTGCCTTTGCCCGAATCAGCTTGGCAAGCTTGGAATATCATCCAGCAGCTTCCGCTTTTGCCAAGCGAGAGTTATAAATTGGCACAAGCTTTGGCTGATAGCGATTATCAAGACAAAGACCGTCTCACAGCTTCATTAAAAGCATTATTCCAAGAGCTGGAGTCATTGCAAAAATCACCCGCAAAAACCCCCACCAAACGTTCGTCATTTCTGCTCCCAAGGCGCATCCGCCTCAGGCGGAGAATCGGAAGTGAGAAATCTCCAACTCTAAAAACAAAACAATCCAAACCGTCCGTATCGACCAAACCGGCCAAGCTTGCGAAGTTATCCAAACGTTCGTCATTTCGAATCGGAAGTGAGAAATCTCCACCTTTATCATCAAAAGCTTCCAAACCTGTCAAACCGGTCAAATCGACAAAAACCACCAAGCCCGTCAAAAAGACCGGCACAAAGAAACCGACCAAGCTTGCGAAATCATCCAAACATTCGTCATTTCGAATCGGACGTGAGAAATCTCCACTTGCATCAGCCACAAGCCGCAAGCCCGTCAAAAAGACAACCGCAAAGAAACCGGTCAAACTTTCGAAACCTCCTAAAACTCCAAAACAGTCTAAACGTAAAAAACCAACCAAGCGTTGAAAACGCGGAACCGGGAACTACGAACTACGAACTACGAACCTTGATCATTCGTAGGGATAAACCTTGTGTTTATCCGCGCTTAAATGATTATTTGTCGTCATAGCATGGATAAACACAAGGTTTATCCCTACGCAGAAGAGTACCACTGAACTCGTTACAAACAGCCAGCCCCGAAAACGAGCACAGCGAATTCTTCGGGGTTATAAACGTTACGAACGTTATCAACGTTATAAACGTAGCCGAAGGCTTGTATTTTTATGAAATTCGACAGCTTGATTTTTTCCGCGGAATTGGGCGGTGATACCGTGCCGGTTTTGGATTTGCATGGGCTGTCGCAAGACCAAGCCAAACACGAAGTGTTGGATTTTTTAAGCCGAGAGCATGCGGGCGCTACGCGCAAAGATCACAAGGTTGTAAAAATTATTGCCGGCGCGGGCAGTGGAGTAATTCAGCGCTTGCTGGCCGGTACATTGGCGCAAAATACTCTCGATTTCGTTGTCCACCATCAACCGCAAACCCACCCCATACCCAGTAAAGCCGTTTTATTCGTGGTTCTCGCGCCCAACGTCTCGGCAACTTGATCCGATGTTTGACAAAAAACCCGTATTTAACCTATACTAACCGCACTCCGAGGTCGTCTAATGGTAGGACAGCGGCCTTTGAAGCCGTTTATCGGGGTTCGAATCCCTGCCTCGGAACCAAAAAAATCCTTATAAGAGGGATTTTTTTATTTTCGGCAAACTGCAATCGCGAGTCCATCAATAAGAGTTCATCCGACCAAGTAACAAGTTCATCCCACTACGCAATAAGCTTCGCGGGACAGGTCAAGTTTAAAGTTTATCTCACCAAGTAACAAGTTCATCAAGTTTAAAGTTCATCAAGAGAAGCATGAGTAACTCTTGATAAACTTTAGACTTTTAACTTGATGAACTCTTAAGTCACTCTTGATGAACTTGTTGCTATTCTCGTTATAAACATTATAAACGTTATTGACGTTACAACGTTTCGACTAATTATTATTGTCAATTAAGCAAATAAATGCTAAGCTTCATGCAATATGAGAATAGCCATGAATGTAACTCGTGAGTTTTTAGGTGGAATAACCACTTCAAATATCAATCTCCTTAATTTTTTAAACGGCAAGGGCAGGGGAGTTATAGGAATCGAATTAAACGCTCGTCGGCATATCAGGGGAGCGACGGCTTTTTGGCATTTGGCGCCTGATTGGTTTGAACAACATGTCATCAATATTCATGATATGCAAATCATGGATAATGTAAAAAAATCCAAGAATTTGAAAGATTTGGAAAAACGTTATCGGCCGATCATTGATATGGTAAAAAGGATAATGGATCGTGAAATGCCGGATGTGGTTTTGTTGAATGGAACCTATTTTATGCCTTGGATAGTTTCCATCGCCGCACATGAACTGGAAATACCAATCGTTTTAAGATATGCGGGTGTTTTGTCTCGTGAAACCGGGCATATGAGCCCAAAACCCAAAAAAATATTTTTGGAAATGGAAAAATCTTTTCACAAAAAAGTCTATTCATTTATTTTTCCCAGTAATTTGGTTAAAGATGTTGTTGAAAAAGAGGTCTACGGAACAAAAGTCAAACGCTACTTTGTGATACCCAATCCCGTTAATATACCCACTGATTTTTCAGCTCCCCGCAGATCCGTGGAAAGGCGCATTGCGGCGGTAGGAAGGTGGGATTATATCAAAAACTTCCAAGCCTTTTTTGAAATTCATAAAATATTAAAAAAACAAAAATGGAATCATGTGGCCACGTTTGTAACAAGGGCTGAAAAGATAGATGGTATTCCGCGTTCAATCAACCGTCTTGCTCCCATGACACCTCAAGGTCTCTGGAGATTTTATACCACGCAAGGCCTCATAATCTCTCCCTCACGGTTCGAGACTTTTGGAAATGTGCCAATGGAAGCCGCATGGTTAAGTATTCCTGTTTTGGTTTCGGATCAGATGGGTTGCGCCGAAATATTAAAGATAGCCGGTTTGGAAAAAATGGTGATGCCTTTTGATGATTTGAAAGCTGTATCCGAAAGAGCGAAAGAGCTTTGCGGACAATACATTTTACCGAAACAGCTTAACAACCTCCGCAGTCAGCTGGATCCGCAAACAATCAATGAGCAGATCTACGGAGTTTTGCGTGAGGCTGCACGAAGTTGAACCGATGGCCATTGACAGATATTGACGCTATGGCCGAGCATTAGTAAGATGGGTATGTGCTGTATTTGATTTTTTCCATACATTCGTTTTTTACTGATTAATGTCGACAATCACTAATCTGCGATCGAAAGTCAAAATCGGCTCCGTGGCAATAGCGCCATGTTTTAATAAACATTATTCTTAATTGAAAACACTACTATGATGTTTGACGACATGACAAATGCGCCTATGACAGACGCACCGGAAACCGAAGAAACTTCGATGCCCGCAGAAGAAACGGCTCCTGAAGCCGTAGAAGAAGCCCCCGCCGAAGAAGCTCCTGAAGTTGCCCCCGAGGCCTAAGCCTTACAATAGTAAAAAAGTCCGATTTATCGGGCTTTTTTTGTTGGGGATATTTTCTCTTGACCAAGTAAATCAGCCAGTTTAATATTTAATCCTAAATAATTCTTAAATACAAAAACTATGTGGTTTGATGACGAAGATATCGTGGTCGACGACGAGGAAGTTGATGAAGAAGAAGATGCCGACGACGATGATGACTCCGAGGATGATGAGTAAAAATAAAAGCCCGAAACAGGGCTTTTTTGTTGGCGTTTTTTCAGGATGACGAAGCTTGATTTTAATGATACTCTGTTCATGATGACTCAAAAAAACAAAAAATTGCTGTTTGGCATCATATCCGGATTGGTGGTTTTTTTAATCGCTTCTTACTACGCGGATACGCCTATCCAAACCGAGGCTGAAGAGCAAGTCGATTCCACTGATACTGTCTTTGATGTTGAAACGGAGCGGGATTATTACATTGACAGCGATGACGAAGGTGTTAAGGATGTAACGGAATCCGAATCTGTTTTTGCGGAGGAAGTGATACCAACCAATGCCAAAGTGCTTAATGTTGTAGATGGCGATACGATTGAGGCTGTCTTGGATTCGGAGCCCAATAAAACAGTCCGCGTGCGCTTATTGGGCATCAACACACCGGAAACCGTGGATCCGCGCCGTCCGGTTGAATGTTTCGGCAAACAGGCATCGGATTTCGCCAAGCAAACATTAAGCGATAAGCGTATCTTGCTTGAGTCTGATCCCGAAGCCGATGAAATCGACAAATACGGCCGTCTTTTGCGCAATGTTTTTTTGCCCGACGGCACGGATTTTAACGCTTTAATGGTTGAGAGTGGATATGCATATGCTTATGTCTCTTTCCCGCAAAATAAAGCCCGTAAAGCCGAACTCCGCGCTTTGGAACAATCCGCCAAAGCCGCGAACCGCGGTCTCTGGAACCCCGAGATCTGTCCGTAACGGCCTTCGGCCACGTTTGTAACGCTTACGCTCGACGCTGATCCGTTTATAACGTTCATAACGAGTTATGCGGTTACTCGGATTGCATCTAAACTCGTTATAAACATTACGAACGTTATAAACGTTACAAACGTTCCCATCTATGTCCCCGGAATCAAAAATCATCTTATCCCGCAGAATGATTATACTGGCCGCATTGGCCGGGCTTTTTGCGTCTTCATACCTGCTTTACACATATTCAACAGGCACCGATCTCAAATGCGGAGCCTTACTCCATGGTTGTGATACTGTCCGTGTGTCCAAGTGGGCAAGTTTTTACGGCATTCCGACCCCGTTTTTCGGCGTGGTTTTTTATTTATCCATATTGGTGCTTGGCATATTCCGCGCTTATGCGCCCGAAGCAAAGCTCTGGCCGGCGCGAGCCATGATGGTTCTTTTTGCTGTGGCGGGTTTTGCCGAATCGGTTTTTTTAACTTACATACAACGGTTCGTCATAGAACAATTTTGCTCTTGGTGCTTGGTCTCAGCTGTCTCCGCTTCATTGATTTTTGTTTTTATGTTCTTTGACCGGGCTTATGCTTATACAAGAACCGAAAGCCTCAAAGAACTCAAAATCATCGCCATCGCGCTATTTGTTTTTTCTCTTGTCGGCGGTATAGCTTTCGCTTGGTTGATTCGTCCGGTTCCCGCTCCGGCCATTGCACCCGTCTTCGATCAAGGCCGTTTGCAAAAACTCGAGCCTCTGTCGGCGCCTGCAAGTGACAATATAACTTCAACTCCTTCGGTTAGGATAGACGATGTTTTTCCCAAACCTCAAGTCATCGAATAAAAAACTCCCGCACAGAAATGGGGGAGTTATGTCTTGTCATCATCCGTAAAGATGATTTCCGGCGTTTTTCGGCCTTGCTTGGCTCGGCACTCTTTTTCGTGTTCTTCGATATACCTTTGCCGAATTCTTTTACCGCAAAAAGAACATTTGAAGCAACAAGTACAATTTTGCACGTTGCTCTTGGTCTGACAGGAACAAAGTTGACCCAATTTAAGTGTAGGGGTTTCCGACATTTCAGTTCCTTTCTTGATTGCTTCGGAGTCTTTTTAGCTTAAATTAATCATTTTGTCAATCATGATCGGTTGACAATCAAGTCTGTTTTTGTTAGCTTGCACGTGGTTCCTTGCCAAGGAGTTTATAATGCAACAAAGCCGAATCCAAGCGGTGGCCAAAGCATTGCAAGCCAAAAACACGAATCTTATCGTTTTTACTGATATCGACGGAACATTTTACAAATGGCAATTGCTGATCGATTTGGTCAATTGGATCGCCGAGTCTTTTCCGGAAAAAAGCGGCATCACGGCGCCGTTAAGGCAAGCAATCAATGATTACCATCATCAGGTTACTCCGTTCAGCCGAGTGATTGAGCTTCTGCTTTTGGCAATCCCCGAGGTTTTCGCGGGGATTGCCAAAAAGAGGGTCGCCAATATCGCTGCCAATCATATCGAAGCCACATATAATCGCGTTTACGCTTTCCCCAAGGCCGTCTATCAGGCCGCTAAAGATTCTCGCGCCGCCAAACCGCGCGTCCTGGTTGCCATTACCGGCGCGCCCAACGAAGTCGCCGAGCCTTTGTGTGCCAAATACGGTTTTGATGTGGTTATCGGCGCGTATTACAAAACCGATTCACATGGTCTGTACACCGGCAAGCGGGATATCGATTCCGGCATCGACAAAGGCAAGATTTTGGATGCTGTCAAAGCCATATCCAACATCAACTGGTCCGAAGCAATGGCTTTGGGAGATTCGGAAACCGATATATCCATGTTCGAGCGTTGCGGGTATTCGTATGCGGTTAATCCCAACTCGCATTTGTTAAAGTATATTCGCGGCAATCAGACGGATATGTTCATGGTTCGCTCGGGTCAAAAGTCGCAAACCCAAGTATTCGCACCCGATGATAACGGAAGGCTTATAGAGCGTTGCTCCGAATGCTGTTTGCCTGCCGATATCAGCGAACGCTTCGAACCATTGCCGGGCATGCTGCTTAGAGCGGATTGTTCATGCAAATTGTAACCGCTCTCCGTTTCCGCTCCCGATTGAGGAGCTTTTTTATTTGCCCTATTCTCTCTCTTCCCGTAATATTTACCGGTATGCAATATTCTTTTAATACCGCCGAAATCGGATCCTATCCGGCCGATATACTGGCTGCAGGAGTTTTCAGCGGGGACAATTATAAAATCAAACTTCCATCTTGTTTTGCGGATGTCATCTCTGCGGTCGAACAAGAGTTAAAGCGCCGTGATTTTAACGGTAAAGAAGGCGAAGCTGTTCTTTTGCCTTTGTTGAACGGCGGTAAAATCAAACATCTTTTATTCTTGGGATTGGGTGAAAAAAAGAAATTCCAAGATCATCAATTGCGCAGTTTATCCGCACGAATCGTTAAACAAGCCAATGGAGTCAAAGCTAAAAACGTCATCTTGGATCTAACGCTTTTTACTGCCGTCAGAAATGACACCCAAGCCATGCAGGCTTTGACCGAGGGTTTTGAATTGGGTTCTTATCAATTCACATCTTTTCGCAAACACACCGAAAAAGATGAATTGAAAAAGAAAACCCTCTCGGAAGTAACAATCTCACTGAAAGATTCCAAACGGCAAAAAGAAATGCAAAAGGGGATTGAAGTTGGTTTGGCCTATGCGCAAGGTACCATCTTGGCACGCGATCTGGTTAACACTCCATCCATGAACATGCATCCGGCCGAAATGGCCAAGGTGGCTCAATCTCTTTCCGGCAAGCAAACCCGCATCACCTGTAAAGTGTTAAACAGCGAGCAGATGTCCAAGCTCGGAATGCAAGCATCGCTGGCGGTTGGCCGTGCTTCGGAGCATGAGCCGTTATTCGTACATCTGATTTACAAACCGGCAAAACAGTCCAAGAACACCAAGACTGCGGTATTAATCGGCAAAGCCGTCACATTTGATTCCGGCGGACTGAATCTAAAGCCCGAAAACGGCATGACTGATATGAAAATCGATATGGCCGGCGCCGCCACGGTTTTGGGTGTCTTTAAGTCTTTGCCCGTGCTCAATGTCAACGCCGAAGTCCACGGCTTATTCGTGGCAGTCGAAAACATGCCCGGAGGTTCAGCATATCGCCCCGGCGATGTTGTTTCGGCCATGGACGGCACAACCATCGAAGTCGAAAATACGGATGCGGAAGGGCGCATCACTCTCGCGGACGCTTTGGCTTACGCTTCGCTTAAGATCAAACCCGATTACATGATCGATCTCGCGACTTTAACCGGCGCTGTCATCATCGCACTCGGTTCCGAGATCACCGGCATGCTCGGTACAAGCTCGGAAATCAAAAAAGCTCTTCAATCCGCGTCCAAACAATCCGGCGAACATCTTTGGGAGCTTCCCATGCACTCGCATTACCGCGAGCTAATCAAATCCAAAATAGCGGACATTAAAAATGTCGGCGGGCGTCCGGCCGGTGTAATCACGGCCGCGCAGTTTCTTGAAAAATTCACTCACGATATTCCTTGGGTGCATTTGGATATCGCCGGCCCCTCCTACGCCGAAAAAGAATTCAAACCCGAAGTCCCCATCGGCGGCACCGGCTGGGGCGTCAGAACGCTATTAAACTACCTCGCGGCATTATAATAAGTTTATCAAGTATAAAGTCTAAAGTTCGTCAGGAGTCACTTAAGAGTTCATCAAGTTTAAAGTAACAAGTTCATCAAGAGTTCATCAAGTTTAAAGTCTAAAGTTTATCAAGAGTTACTCATGCTTCTCTTGATGAACTTTAAACTTGATGAACTTGTTACTTGGTGAGATAAACTTTAATCTTAACTACTTAACTCGTTACAAACGTTACAAACGTTATGAACGTTAGTAACGTTATGAACGTTGCTAACGTTAGTAGCGTCATATCCGTAACCCGTGTGTATATCGTTTAGCGTGTTTTTATGCTATACTTAGTACTGTTGATAAGTATGCACATCACCATCTATACAACGCCAACCTGTCCTTACTGCACATTGGCCAAAGATTTTTTCAAAGGCCATGGTGTCACCTTCACTGAAATCGATGTTGCGGCCGATCCGGCCGCAGCCAATGAGATGGTAAAAAAATCCGGTCAAATGGGTGTGCCCGTAATCGAGATGGGTAATGAAATCGTTGTCGGGTGGAATCAAACCGCCATCGAGGATTTGCTCAAGAGCACTAAAAAAGAAAAGCAAAAAGCTTAAAAAATCAATTATCATTCAATAAAAAATATGCCAACATCAAAAAAATGCAAGTCCGTTGCCAAAAAAGCCTGCGGACCAAAAAGCAAATGCTGTAAAAACGACAGCTTCGATGGTTTTCTTGCTGATTTCGTAGCCAATAAAACCACAGTCTTGGTTCTTATGGCAGCGGTTCTCGGCGTGGGCGCAATGTTCTCATTGATGCTCGGAGTCAGCGCAGCCGGCTTCTAACAGCAATAAATAATCAATAAAAAAAAACGTCACGTATAACCTACGCGACGCTTTCTGTTTCTCTTCAGCCTCAAGCCTCAAGCCTCTAGCCGCAAGACAGACATAACCGGTAGTCATTGACTGACAGCGGGTAGCTATTAGCTAGCAGCTGGCAGCTAGCAGCTGGCAGCTAGCAGCTGGCAGCTTGCAGCTGTCATCACGCTTTCCCCAGCGTTTCTTTGCCATTCTCCCAACTCATCGGACAAAGCTCGCCTGTTTGCAGTGCTTGCAAGACGCGCAATGTTTCATCAACCGATCTGCCAACCGATCCGGCGCTGATCAGTGAGTATTGAATAACTCCTTGCGGATCTATGATAAACAATCCGCGATGTGCTGATCCGTCGGCTTCTTCCAGTACGTCATAATCTCTGGATACTTTGTGATTCGTATCCGCTAAAATCGGATATTTTACTTCTTTTAAGTCACGTTCAAACCAAGCTTTGTGGCTCCATTCGGAATCGGTGGATGCCGCTAAAACCTCGGCGCCCAAGTCTTTAAACATTTGCTCTTTTTCGCCGAAACCTCTTATCTCTGTCGGGCAGACAAAGGTAAAGTCTCGGGGATAAAAGAATAACACCAGCCATTTGCCTTTATAATCCGAAAGGCTTATTTTTTTAAACTCACCGTTTTGATAAGCTGTCACACCGGCAAAATCCGGCGCCTGTTGATTCATTTTGATCATATCCGCAATAAGTGAAAAGTTAATCCCACCAAGTAACAGGTTCATCAAGTCTAAAGTTTATCAAGAGAAGCTTGGGTGACTCTTGATAAACTTGTTACTTTTAACTTGATGAACTCTTAAGTTAGTTATTTAGTTGCTTCGAGGAAGCGTTTGTTAACCTCTTCCCAGTTAATGTGAGTAAAGAATTCATTAATGTATGATTTTCGGTCCGAACCGAAATCGATAAAGTAAGCATGTTCGTAAACATCCAAGACGAGCAGGGGAATAGCGCCCCAGACTCCGCCATGGTTATGCGCGTCGCCCGTATAAACTCTCAGCGCTTTATCGTGCACATCCCAAGCCAGTACCACCCACCCTCTTGCCGCCATCCCGCAAGCTGAAAATATTTGTTGAAATTTTTCCAAACCGCCGTATTCTTTGCTTATGGCTTCGGCAATTTCTCCCGTTATACTTCCATTACCGCCCATGTTTTCAAAATACCATTCATGCAAATACGTTCCATTGACCGCAAAAGTCTCGCCATCTTTCAATCCTCTCAATTCCGAATAAGTTTGATTGGAAGCGGATAATCCTTCGGCGGACAAAGATGATAATTTTTCTTGAATCTCATCTTTTTTCTTGGCATAACCAAGATATAATTTATCATGATGAATCTCCAGCGTTTTATCACTGATCGATCCTTGCGCCCCTTTGAAGGGCATTTCTTTAATTGGTGTCATACGTAATTATGTTAATAACGTTTATAACGAGTTAAGTGGAAAGTTCATCAAGTCCAAAGTTCATCAAGAGTATTTTTAGAAGCTCCTGACAAACTTTAGACTTTCAACTTGATGAACTCCTGACAAACTTTAGACTTTCAACTTGATGAACTCTTAAGTGACTCCTGACGAACTTTAGTCTTTTAACTTGATGAACTCTTAAGTCACTCCTGACGAACTTTAGACTTTCAACTTGATGAACTTAGTATTTAGTTTTTAGTTATGGCTTTAAGAATATCGGCTTCTTTGGGCATTCCGTGTTTGTAGAAAACCACTATGCCGTCTTTGTTAATAGCCACAACTGTTCTTTTTATCACCGTCGCGGAAAACAACTTTTTAACCGCCCCGTATTTTTTGCTGATTTTTTTATCCGTATCGACAAGCAAAGGAAAGGGGAATTGGTGTTTATCGGCAAAATTGGCATGGCTTTCCGCATCCGCATGATTGACGCCAAAAACCGCAATGCCGGCTTCTGTGAACTTTGCCCAATTATCCCTGATTGCGCACAGTTGAATTGTACAGCCGGGAGTCATGTCGCCGGGATAAAAAATCAGTACAACGGGTTGTTTGTCTTTGTAATCTTTTAAGGATACCTCCTTGCCGTTTTGTGTTGTCAGTGTAAAAGCCGGAGCCTTATCACCAACCTTCAATTCATCGTCAGACATATTTTTAAGCTGCTAGCCGCTGGCTCTTGCCGGCTGCTAGTCATAAGCTGTTAAACATTAGGTTATTTAAATATTCTTTATAATCAATTTTCTTACCGCTTACTACTTGTTACATGCTGCATGCCCTACAAATTCCTTGCGCCACAATTAAACTCTCATGAACAACTCCCGGCCATTTTGCTGTAATTTTATGATCTCTCACATCAACCATTTGCCGGCATTTGGTACAGTAAAAGTGAGCATGGTGATTTGTTGCGGCATCATATCTGGCGGGGCCGTTGCTTAAACGCAGCTCTTTTATCAATCCCAGCTCATTTAATTTTGCCAAGTGGCGGTAAACCGTAGATTGCCCGATTCCTTGAACTTTTTCGCGCATTTCCAAAAAACAATCCTGCGCCGTAGGATGATCATATCTGGATCTTAACATCTCGAGCAGTATATACATTCGCTCCGAGTCTCGGACACGGGTTTGAATCATAAATGAGAATAATTCTCATTTAAGATATTATATTTGCTATAAATGGTCAAGTGTAATTGTGGATAACAATGGACACGTATTTGGCCTTGGATTACAATATTGCTAAACATGCAAGAAAATTTCCCTGATCAGCGTATAAAATCTTACGCATCTTATAAAAAACAAGCCGGTGATTATGCGCTTTTTATGGTTAAAAATCCGGCCTGTTCCATTCCGGTAATAACCGGTTGCTGTTCGATATTGTTTGTTTTTAGCCTATTCATCACATTATTGGCTATGTATTATTTAATGCAATATTGACTTTTTGCGCGCCGTAAAGCAATATTTCATGGCTTATGAATAGAGTATTCCTTGTGGTTGCGGTTTTCATCACAGTTTCGATCATCGGAGCCGGGTGTTTTTCGCTTAAAAAAGAAAAAGTGGCTCAAATACTGCCCGCCGGTCCACGGCCTGCCGATTTTTCAGGAGTTTCAGCGGAAGAGGCGGCTAAGCGCATTAATTTTGTACCTGGCAGTCAAATCGAGATTCGTCAAACTTATTTGGGCATGGGCGCCAAGCAAGCTGAAGAATTATCCAACGGCGATAAAACCGGAGTCCGTATCATAACCGTCGAAAGATTTGCTCCGGGCAATTATGCCAATTTGAATTGGAGTTTATCGCAGGAGGTGGAGACTCAAGCTTCGATTAAAGCGCGCAATGCCTACGAAGCCGGTGAAACAGATGTTAAACCCGAGCCCGAAACAGAGCGTCTTACCGTGGTCGGCTCGCTTAAAAACATTGATTTAAAAAATTCTCACAAACTTTTTTTGCCGGCCTACTGGCCCACGGATCAGGCCGAAATATCAGGTCACAGCGCCATCTGGGTCAGTGCGGATGTATTGGAGGAATTGCAAAAAACCAAAAATTCCACAATCTATTTTGGAATTTTGGACAGTGCTTTATTTGGCGCCATGAATACGGCTAAAGAATTCGCGGATTCCATCCAAGCTTTGCGACAAGACGCTTCCGAAGCATCGGTCAAAACAGAGCTTGATTTGGTTAAAGCCGAAGACCTTTCCGATTGGGAGCTGATGGTTAACGGCGAAAAAGTAAAGGTTCAGGTTATTAAAGCCAATAATTGGTTTGGAGAAATAGTCGTGCTGAATAATCCTCAAAATCCCCTTATCTTGAAAATGACATTCAATCCCATTTCCGCCGGCGCACTGGATCTGTTTTCCGGTACCGGATTCCTCAAATCCCTCCTTGGCTACGAAGTCACTCAATTGAATGGAGTGCAGTAAAAACCGGTTCGTCTCACTAAGTAACAAGTTCATAAAGACCAAAGTTCATCAGGAGTTCATCAAGTTAAAAAGTCCAAAGTTCATCAGGAGTTCATCAAGTTTAAAGTCTAAAGTTTGTCAGGAGCTTCTAAGGTCGCTCTTGATGAACTTTTGACTTGATAAACTTTTAGCTATTAGTAGCTAGAAACTTTGAGAATAAGTTGCGTTTCTGACTTGGCGGAGCTTTTCGTAAATATCGCGGATGTAACGAACTTGCGGATTGCGTTCCGTGTTTTTTTGCATTTCTCGGAGAGCATCCTCAACAAAAGATAATTGCTCATCGCCCAACGCTTCTTTTTGAGACAGTAAAAGCGCGATTCGTCTCCAGTTCGCCAACAGATCTTCTTCAACATCCGTTTCATCGCCCGCCTCTGAACGTCGCATGTACTCCCAATGTAAATTTCTGATACGGCCGTGAATGATTTTAATAATTTCGTTTAGTTTAAACTCCGGATTCGGAAAGCCTCCGGTTTCCGAGACAAGTAATAATTTTCTGATTCGTTTACGTTCTTCAGGATCTTCCGTATTTTCCAAATCGCGCATCAACTCTTTTTCCAGCAAATCTTTTTTTAGTTTTCCGATTTTGGTAACAAAATGTCCTCGATCAGTATCAACAAAATACTGTTCCAAATCAAATAAAGTTGGCGGTGCTTCGCTCAATATTTTGGCTCTTTTTTGATCTTCACGAGCTTGCTCGTTAAAACGACCCGGATTAGCGGGTTGCAATCTCATCCAAAACGGATTGCTTTCGCTCATATGCTTGAAAATTTTTCCGGCCATTTGGCATCAACTTTAACCTCCAAATCCAAATGCACCGGAGTATCCAAAGCCGCCTGCAGCTCTTTGCGCGCCTTCATGCCGATTTCTTTTATCATTTTGGCACCCGAACCGATTATCATCCTTTTGTATCTTTCATTCGTGGTCCAAATGGTTGCATCAATAAACCTGCCTCCGTTGGATCTGAATTTAACATCATTTACCGTAACTTTTACGGTATAGGGGAGTTCTTGATCAAGTGCCATGAAAACTTTTTCACGGATAGTTTCTTCCATCCACTGCTGATGGCCCATGTCCGTAATCTGTTTATCCGGATAATAAGCCGGGCCTTCGGGCAAAACTTCAAACAACAAGTTTACTAATGATTTTAAATGCGTCATCTTGGTCGCCGAAACTTTTATGGTATCAACTTGCTGTACATCCAACTCTTCAAAATGCCCGGTTGCAAATCTTTTCTTGGGCTCAACATCGGTTTTGTTGATGACTAATATTACCGGCTGACTGACTCTTTTTAACAAAGCCTGAATATTCAATTCCTCTGCGCCCGGCTCGCGGGTGGGATCCACGACATAAATTACCGCATCAATGCCTTCCAAGCTATTCTTGACCGATTGGTTGAGTTTTTTTGACAGCGCATCTTTTTTGCCTAAAAAGATTCCGGGAGTATCAACAAAAACAATCTGCCCGCGTTCATCGTGCAGAATACCGCGAATCGGCATCCTCGTCGTCTGCGCTTTAGGTGTCACTATTGCAACTTTACTGCCTACGAGCGAATTTAAAAGCGTGGATTTACCCACGTTCGAACGCCCAACCAACACAACAAATCCTGATTTCATATCAAGTATTATAACATAATAGTCGTAACGCCGTAACGGATGAGTTCATCCCACTACGCCCAAGGGCTTCGCGGGACAGTTCAAGTAAAAAGTAACAAGTTCATCAAGAGTAACAAAAGCTTCTCTTGATGAACTTTAGGCTTTACGAACTTTTAGCTATTAGAGGCTCGCAACTTTAAAGTCACCACAGTCTCCACATGCCGTGTCTGCGGAAAAAGATCCAGAGGTTGAATCGAGATAACATCATAACGCTCCATGAAAGAGGGGAGTTCGTGCAGGAGACGGTGATAGTTGCAGGAAACGTAAATGATCGTCTGTGGATAAGTCGGAGAGTCCTCCGCTAAAATAGTTTGAATCACCTTGTGGTGTAATCCGCTTCTTGGTGGATCTAGAATAATTGTATCAGCCGGAACATCTTTCCAATCCAACGCTTCGGCGGGACCGGAAAAGAAACGACACCTCTCCCCTGCGCCATTCGCTTCCATATTTTGCGACGCAAGCTTTATGGCCTCTTCATCAAGCTCATAACCAATAACTTCTTGAATCTCGGGAATTTTCTTTGCCGCCGCAATACCAAAGAACCCCAACCCACAATACAAATCCAATAATTTTTTTGTCCCGGCATCTCTAACAGCGCTTAAAACGACATCCTGAAGCCGGGCGGCCATCTTGGTATTGGTTTGAAAAAACGAATTTGGATGAATCTCATAGGTAACATCGTTCACAATCTCTGTCAGCGATGATTTGCCGATTAAAACTTCAAAACTCTCCGCATAAGACAAATCGGTTGGTTTTGGTTGTTCACCGATTAACAAACTCGTCACCGCCCCCTGTCCACTGTCCACTTCACCATTACCTTCTTGAGTACGGGATGACCACACTGGGATCATCCCTACGCGGTTTATCAGGTCTCGTTTGGCATTTTGAGTCAGTCGCTTCGCGTCGGCCACAACGACTATGACCATCCGTTCATCCGTATTAATTCCGTCGCGAATCACCACATATCTCACATCCCCGCTGTGAAACTTAACATCCCAAGGCTGCAAATCGTGTTTTAACATCCACTCGCGAACCGCCCGCAAGATCTCTCCGGCACCGGGTCGCAGCAAATGACATTCTTTTATATCAACATAACGATTCCAACTTCCGGTTTCTTTGAGCCCGATTTCGCCGTTCCATCCAACCGCATAATCCATTCGGTTGCGATAATTAAAAGCTTCATCGGCGGGGATTATGTCCAAGACCTTTTCCTCTAGTCCAAGTTTGCCAAACAGCTCTTTAACTCCTCTCATCTTCTCTTCCGTCTGAGCCTCGTATTTTAAATGCTGCCAAATACATCCTCCGCATTTTCCAGCATGTTTGCATACGGGTTCGATCCTGTCCTGTCCGGCTTTAATGATTTTATCTATCTCGCAAATTTTGAAGCCATGGTCGCGTTTGATGAAAACAACTTCCAGCTCATCATCTTTAGCCGCAAAAGGCACGGCAATATCGCGCTCAATTCCTTGGGCGATTTCCGCTTTGGTAATACCACGGCCTTTTTCATCATAGCCGGCAATCTGCAATTTCAATTTATGTCCGAATTTCATAACCTAAGCAGTCTACCAACTCCCCCAACTCCGTCAAGACCAAGTAACAAGTTCATCAAGATAAAAGTCTAAAGTTTGTCAGGAGTTCATCAAGTTAAAAGTCTAAAGTTTATCAAGAGTTACTCATGCTTCTCTTGATGAACTTTAAACTTGATGAACTTGTTACTTGATGAGATGAACTTTGGTCTTGATGAACTTGTTACTTGGTTTGATAAACTTTAGTCTTGACCTGTCCCGCGTAGCTTATTGCGTAGTGGGATGAACTTGTTACTTAGTCGGATGAACTTTTTACTTTTAACTTGATTAACTGTACTTTGTCCTTTACGACTTTACGACGCAGTACTACTGTAGTCCGATATGCAATTAACATTGATCGCTCACAATATCCGTTCCGCTGAAAACGTTGGTTCTTTGTTTCGTACGGCGGACGCCCTTGGTGTCGCAAAAATCATCCTTGCGGGATACACGCCGGGTATCGATCATCCCAAAGTCAAAAAAACCGCTCTCGGAGCCGAAATCACCGTCCAATCCGAACAACAAACCGACATCTCTAAAGTTCTGGAAAATCTTAAGCTCGAGGGGTATGATATTATCGGCCTGGAGATCGATCCAAGAGCTGTTAAATTAAGTGAGTTTAAGCCCGCGTCTCAAAAAGTCGCCCTGCTGTTGGGTAATGAGGTGGAGGGAATTCCCGCTCATCTCCGCGATGTTTGCGATGCCCTGGTTTGCATCCCCATGCAAGGCACCAAAGAATCCCTAAACGTCACCATCGCAACAGCAATCACCGCTTACCAACTGCTCAATAATCACAAATAATGAAGAAGCTAAGAATCTGGAATCTAAGAAACTGTGCCTTCACGCTTAGCTTCTCAGATTCCAGCTTCTCAGATTCTTAAATTCCAATTCCGTTTATGTATCTATCAATCGTCATTCCCACAAAAAACGAGGAGCAAAATTTGCCCAATCTTTTGCGGAGCATAAAAAACCAAACTTTTCAAGATTGGGAAGTCATTGTCGCTGACGCTCACTCGGAAGATAAAACCCGCGAAATCGCCAAACAATTCGGAGCCAAGGTTGTTGACGGGGATTTACCGGGTCCGGGTCGAAACCGGGGAGCTGAAGTCGCGGAAGGAACAATCATACTCTTTTTGGATGCTGATGTTGAACTTGCGGATCCCAATTTTTTACAAGCCAATCTTGATGAGATGAGAGAGCGTGGAGTTAACGTTGGCACAACGGTTGTGAAACCCATGAGTGATAGTTATCTCGATAAAGCCATGCACGAAGTTTACAACGCTTTCGCGGTTGGAGTCGAAAGAGTCAAGCCTCACGCTCCCGGTTTTTGCATCTTTGTTAAAAAACATGTTCACGATGACATCGGCGGATTTGATGAAAGTGTTGTCTTCGCCGAGGATCACGAATATGTTCAACGCGCCGTTAAAGAGGGCTATCGCTTTCGCGTTTTACGCTCGGTCCCTGTTTCGGTTTCCGTTCGCCGCCTCGAAAAAGACGGCCGGCTGGGCATCGCTTTCAAATACGCCATGGCCGAGCTCCACATGATGACCAAAGGTCCTTTCAAAGAAATGCCCTACGAATACGAGATGGGTGGAAAACCAACAGACAAACAAGAATCCGAATCAAAGGAGGATAGCAACTGACCCTCTTTGTCATTTCTGCTCCTAAGGCGCATCCGCCTCAGGCTGAGAATCGGACGTGAGAAATCTCCGCTAGTTAAACTCAAGTCAGTGATAACAGTGGAGATTTCTCACATCCGTTCGAAATGACAAATAGTGGCTAGTAGCTGGTGGCTTGTAGCTGCCGTTAGACAATCCGTCGGCAAAGTTTTATTATACATAAATGATGCTGAAGTTTATCTCCAAGCTCTGGAAAACCGAAACGCCGAATATCACTTCGGCGGCTTTGTTAATCGGCTTGGCTTCGCTCGCATCGCGCTTCATAGGTCTCATCCGCGATCGTCTGCTGGCATCTTCTTTTGGCGCCGGCGATGCTTTGGATGCTTATTACGCGGCTTTTCGCCTGCCCGATTTTTTTTATCAGCTCATCGTGCTTGGCGCCATTACCGCCGGTTTTATCCCTGTGTTTATCGAGTATCTTAATCAAAAAGGCGAGTCCGAAGCCCGCAAATTGGCCGAGACGGTTTTCTCTGCCGTCACTGTAACTCTGATTTTCGTCTGCGGCGCCATTGCCATATTCGCCGATTATCTCGTCCCTCTGACAGTTCCGGGTTTTATCGGTATTAAACTCGCAGACACTATTTTGTTGACGCGCATCCTCCTCATCGGAACTGTGCTTTTGGGCATGTCTGCCGTTATGGGAGGCATCTTGCAAAGCATGCGCCGGTTCATGGCTTTTGCTTTTGCTCCCGTTTTTTATAACTTAGGCATCATCATCGGCATCATTTTCATTGTTCCCGCACTGGGAGTCGCCGGTATAGCATGGGGGGTCGCCATCGGCGCCTTTTTGCATTTCACCGTACAAGCCATGGTTGCGATTCCTTTGGGTTTGGGCAAACTGCGCGCGCCTTCCGTCACTCATCCCGGATTACGTCGAATTATTGTCTTAACTTTACCCCGTATCGGAGCCTTGGCCGCTTCTCAAATCAATTTATTGATTTTGATGGCCTTCGCTTCATCCTTGGACAGCGGATCCATCGCGGTCTTCAACCTTGCCAATAATTTGCAATTTGTCCCGATCGGCTTAATCGGCATCTCGTTTGCGGTTGCCGCTTTTCCCATTTTTTCGGATTTGGCCGCCTCAAAAGACATGGCCGGTTTAAGAAAATCTTTTTTGGATGTTACACGCAAAGTCTTTTTTCTCATCATCCCGGCCACGGCCTTGATGTTATTATTGCGCGCTCAAATAGTTCGTATTTTATACGGAGCCGGCGAGTTTGATTGGGTTGCCACCATTCGCACCGCCGATGTACTGGCCATGTTCGTCATCTCCCTCATCGCACAATCCGCGGCACCTGTGTTAACCAGAGTTTTTTACGCTTTGCAAGACAGTAAAACTCCACTCTACGCCGCTGTCTTCGCGACCATCATTAACATACTTTTGGCATATTTCTTAAAGGATGAGTACGGAGTAGCCGGCCTTGCTGCCGCTTTCTCTATCGGCGCTTTCACCCAGTTCGGTCTTCTGTGGATACTTCTTCGCCAAAAATTGGGCGGTCATCTTGATGGCAAAGATCTCTCACTTTCACTCACCAAAACATTGCTCGCTTCATTGGCATTATTCGGTTTCGGCTGGCTGGCTCGCCAATACGTGGGCACGGTTTTCCCTCTGCGTACTTTTTGGCAGGTCGCTCTTCAAGCCTCCGCCGCAACATTTTTTGGCATAACCGCTTTTTCGGTTCTCGCCACTTTGCTTAAAGTCCAAGAATTCCACGAGTTCATCTCGGCCATGAAATCCAAACTCCTCCGCAAAGCCAAACTCTCCGAAGGCGCCGACCAAGCGCGGGGAGTGTAAACAGCCACTAGCTACTAGCCACTAGCTACTAGCCACCAGCCAAACCAACCAAGGTTTGTCATTTCGAATCGGATGTGCCTTCGCCCCGAGCTCAGGCCGAGGGGAGAAATCTCCACTGTTATTACCAACATTAGGTTGATAAGCGGAGATTTCTCACGTGCGTTCGAAATGACAAAGAAGGTTTACTGACCGTAGGTTGATAAGCGGAGATTTCTCGCGTGATTTACAACAGGATTATTTATTATATTCAATATCCTGCAAAGCCTGGTTCGAAATAAATTAAAAAACCCGCCCTCTGTAGTATCGAAGGGCGGGAAGTTTTTCTAGCTGGCTTTGATCCGGGGCTCAGCCTGTAGCTCGGCTTGACCGCGGATCCAGTTGAATAGGATACCCGTCTCAAAGGCCTTGAGCATATCCCTGGCCAGCGCCGGCAAGTATGATCTTGCGTTATAGCAATTGGAACTACCGGGATTTTGCAATCTTTGGTCGTTGAGATGCCAGTATGGTTCGTTGCCAAAGTGCAGCAAATTGTGCAGGTTGTTGCGGATGTAAGCCATGGTATCTGCCACCATGTCAGCCATGAGCGGGAAGATGCCCGAATCCGACCAACGCCCAAGGTAAAACATATAGGGCAGACCCTCTTTGAAGCCAATCAAGTAAGGGTCGATCAACCGATGCCAATTCGGGTCTTGCCATTCGCGACCGGCCACATCGTGATAGGGCGTGGCAATGACAACGAAATCGAAATGCTTTCGTGCTTCGGCCAGTGCACGCAAGATGTGCGGGGGGATGATGTCGCCACGGTAGCGGGATAGGCGCCTGGTGCGTCGGTTGAACATCTGATACAGGTCGGCCCACCTCTGCGTCTTGATTTGGCTGGAAAAATACTTGACGGCCGCATCAGGCACCGGATCCGCCAATTCCCACGTATCGGGCAAATCATCTTTGGCCTCGATGTACCACACCGGTGCGGCAACCAACAGATCCACGATATTGCTCATGGGAAGGATGCATCCGGGCCGCATGAGCTGGTTTTGCCTCATGAAGTTTACGCTCGCCACAAATGAGCCGGCAAACGCATTCACATCCTCAATCTCCGAGCCTTCTTTGCGTATAGACTCGCGGCTCACATCGCCCATCATGGCTCCGAGCATCTTGGTCGAGCACTGTGTGGGCGGCGTTAGAAAGCCGTCCCGCAGAAACTCTCGCAATATGCTGCACGCAGAGACATACATTTCGTATTCCACCATGAGCACAGCCGCCTGCGACCCCATGCCCAGCTCGTTTTGCATCTTGATCGATTCTTCGATCAGATTGCGTTCTTCGGCAGAGCCTGCGGTTTGGTAGCTATAGTTGATGCCCACGCTCATAAGCCCGGGGTATGCCTCGTACAAGAACTTGAGCAACAACTGATTGACTTCGGCCGGGGTTTCCAAATCCACAAGAGTATCGGTCACCTCTCCAACCACAGCCTCAAACGGCTTATTAGCCACAGCCTTACGGATTTCTTCGGCCGGCACTTGTTTGGCCGTGTGATGGTACATCTGACGACGTACCAGTATAGGCAATTGCTTCACGTTCTCGGCAAGAGCGAGTGGTGCGGGGATGCATTTGGCATCCTTGGCACGGTAGGTACCTTGCCTCTTGGGATCGGGGACCAGCTCAAACTCGAGCATTAGCCCAACCGAAAGCTCGACATCACAATCATCCTGGTGGATGTAGACATCTCCATTGGTTTGGCGCGGTTCGCCGTCGAGTTCGGTCACTTCGGCAATGAAGCCGTAGTGATCCGGAACCGAGCGGACTTTACCGCAAAAACGAGGTTTCATCACAAGAGCGTTGACAGCAGCAGCAGAAGAAGTTTGGTTTGTCACGGTACAATTCTCCAACAGCGACGGAAAGCAGGGTAGCGGCAAAGCAAGATGCACACTACCGTTTCACACCTCCGTCATTGGTGTGAAATTAGCCATACCTAAGCACTAAATCGCGTTTGTGTCAACTCTGTAATTTAGTTATAATAACTATATATGAATGTAAATAACGTCTTTTGTTCCGCATCCCGCATCTCGCGTCTAAGGGGTTCGGCCATGTTTTTTGTTGCAATTCTGGTACTTTTTGGCGCCGGTTGCGGTAAAAGCGATCCTAAAACATCCGTAGTCATTCCTGCGGATAATGGCAATCAAATCGTTAATCAAAATCAAAATACGGATAATCAAGTCAAGCCCAAGCAACAGGTCGAAGTCGGCGATCCCGATATTTTGGCCATTCTTTTGTTAACTCAAGGCTCAAGCGTCACCGTTACCCGCGGTAAAGAGCAAACCGATGGTGTGCATCAAATGGAATTGTATGCCGGAGATGAGGTTTATGTACAAACCGGCGAAGCTCAACTTTTGTATCCCGAAGTCGGTTTGTCTATTTTGCCCCAAGGAACGAAACTGACAATCATGCCCGGAACCGGGCAGGATGATGGCGCGTTTTCCACTTGGATCTTACTCGAAGCCGGTAAAATTTGGACACGTCTCGAAAAGGTATTGGGCACGGGCGAAGGATTCGGGGTCGAAAGCAATAATGTGGTCGCCACTGTCAGAGGAACCGCTTTTGGAGTCTCTGTAGAAAACGGTGCTATTAATGTCACCGTTGCGGACAGTCAAGTTCAAGTTACTTCACGTCAAGTGCTGTCGAGTTTGGCAAGAGCCGCTGAACAAGCCGTTACTGTCTCGGCCGGTAATGCCATCAGAGTAAAACCCGCCGAAATAACCAATGTTGAAACGGTTCGCAAAACTCTATTGCCCAAACTTATTAAAGTACCGGATGCTGATAAAAAAGATGTGTATTATCGCTTTGGCTTAAAAGCACTTGATTTGGACACTCTTAAAAAACCGGAGCAAACTTTCAAATGGAGCGCGCCCATCAATATCGGTCAAACTTTGCGCGATCGCTTGTCTCCGGAGCAATTGGAGCGCCTAGAGCTGATTCGTGACCGCCAAATCTTAATTCGCCCCGAGTTATTGCAAAACGAGGTGATTTTACGCGAAACCCTAATGGAACCGATTCGCTTCCAAATCCCTCTCCGCGAAATCATGTTGCTCGAAATGACAACAACAGAGTCACCCTCGGCCGATGGTCCGACGATCAAATAAGCAACCACCCGGTCACAGCAGTGACCGGTTTTCTTTGTCCTTGATTTTTCAGCTTAAACAAGGTAATCTCCCCCCATCAACTGCAAGCTTTCAGCCTCTAGCCTCTAGCCTCTAGCCCCTAGCCGTCAGAAGCTGGTATCTGGAAACTGGTAGCTGTTAGCTAGAAGCTATAGTTATGAATCAAAATCAGATCCGAAACTTCTGCATCATTGCCCATATCGACCACGGTAAATCCACTCTTGCGGATCGTCTTTTGGAAATCACCGGCACGGTTGAAAAGCGCAAGATGAAAGAGCAATTATTGGATACCATGGATCTGGAGCGCGAGCGCGGTATTACCATCAAACTGCAGCCGGCACGCATGTCTTACAAAGCCAAAGATGGCCAAGAATACCAACTTAATCTCATTGATACTCCGGGGCACGTTGATTTTACTTACGAAGTCTCCCGCTCACTCGCGGCCGTCGAAGGCGCTATCCTGCTCGTCGATTCCACACAAGGAGTTCAAGCGCAAACCATCGCCAACCTCTACCTCGCCATCGAACAAGATCTGGCCATTATCCCCGTACTCAACAAAACCGATCTTCCCAACTCCGAAGTCGAGCGCCGTGCCGAAGAGCTCATCAAACTCATAGGATGCAAACGCGAGGATATTTTGGCCGTATCCGCTAAAACCGGAGTCGGTGTGCAAGAAATTTTGGAAAGAGTTGTTACCGAAGTCGCGCCTCCCAAAGGCAAAGAGGCCGACCCTTTTCGTGCCATAATCTTTGATTCCAAATACGATGAATACAAGGGAGTCGTAGCTTATGTACGCGTCGTTGACGGTGCAATCGCCAAAAATGAAAATGTTCATTTTATGGCCACCGGACACACCGGCGAAGCCTTGGAAGTCGGCTCATTAAAACCCGCCTACAATCCTCAAGAAGAATTAAAAACCGGAGAGATAGGTTATGTTGTCACCGGATTAAAAGATATTGAGGCTGTGCGTGTAGGTGATACGGTAATATCCGGCGCCGAGAGTCAAAATAAAAACATTAAGCCATTACCCGGTTACAAAGAAGTACGCCCCATGGTTTATGCCGGCATCTTTCCATCTGAAGGCAATGAATACGAGCGTTTGCGCGAAGCTTTGCTTAAACTCAAACTCTCCGATGCTTCCCTGCAATTTGATCCCGAGCATTCCACGGCTCTGGGCTTTGGTTTTCGTTGTGGATTTTTGGGTATTTTGCACTTGGAGATCATTAAAGAACGTCTCGAGCGTGAGCATGACATGGAGATAATCACCACCACGCCATCCGTGGCCTACGAGGTCACACTTACCAGTAACGATGAAAAGGTCATCAAATCTCCTCTGGAATTTCCCGATTCCTCGCGCCTCAAAGAAGCTCGCGAACCGTGGGTCACCGTCGACATCGTCACGCCGACCGATTATCTCGGAGCTATCATGTCGCTCGTTTCCGATCGTCGCGGTGTTTACAAAAACACCGAATACTTCGAGGAGACTCGCGCAGTTTTGCATTACGACATGCCCCTCTCATCCGTCATCGTTGATTTTCATGATAAATTAAAAAGCGCCACGGCAGGCTATGCTTCATTGAGCTATGAGTTTTTGGAATACCGTCCCGCAAAAATCGTCCGTTTGGACATAATGGTTGCCGAAGATCTGGTTCCGGCGCTTGCCACGCTGATCCACGAGTCCGAGGCTTATCATCATGGTCGTTACGTTGTCGACACGCTCAAAGAAACCTTGCCCCGCCAGATGTTTGTTGTTAAAATTCAAGCGGCCATCGGCGCAAAAATCATCGCTTCCGAGCGCCTCTCCGCCTACCGCAAAGATGTTCTCGCCAAGTTATACGGCGGCGACCGAACCCGCAAAGATAAGCTCTTAAAGAAACAAAAGAAAGGCAAAGAGCGTATGATGAGCATGGGTAAAGGCCGTGTCGAAATCCCCTCCGAAACATTCATCAAAGTCCTCCGCCGCAACTAACTGTACGAATTACGAATCTGCGCTAATTACGAATGGTTTACATTTTATCCCATGGGATAAAATGACAGCCTGACCGCAAATTCGTAATTCGCGCAGATTCGTCCCGCAACAATTATTTAATATATTTAATGTATGCGGGATCCCGTTTACCCCGCAGTAAGCGGTGGCCAAAGGCGGTGATAATTCGTACAGTAAATTCGTAATTCGCGCAGATTCGTAATTCGTACTGTAAATTCGTAATTCGCGCAGATTCGTAATTCGTAATGTAAACTAAACTATGAAAGAAAAAACCAAGAAAAAGCTATGGAAAGCTTTTGTCACCATCGTAATCGCTCTAATGCTGGTCGCTCTAATCGCCCCGGTAACTTTCTTCTAACATTCGTTCAAAACGGCTTCCAGCATTCAGCTGCCAGACGCCATTTTTTTATTTCTGCTCCTTAGGCGCATAAATGACGAACTGTATTTGGTTTGGCTGGTAGCTAGCAGCTGGTAGCTCGTGGCTGGTACCTATCGTTGTCCCCATGCACGATTTATGTTGGCGTGATAGTGTAAATCAGCTATGCAGAAGCACTGGCAAATTATTGATGTTCCAAAAAATAGCGATTCCGATCAGGTAATTTGTGATTTACATCCCGTAGCTTTAAGAATGCTGCGCCGGAGAGGTCTGGCGACGCCTGACGAAATCGATCAATTTTTAAATCCCGATTGGGAGCGTGATGTGCACGATCCGTTTTTGTTTTCTCAAATGCAAACGGCTGTAAACCGTATCTTTGATGCGATCGATCGTGCGGAACATGTTGTTATTCATGGCGATTATGATGCCGACGGTGTAACCGGTTCGGTTGTGCTCGCTTCCACCATTCAAATGCTGGCTGACGCCAAAAACGAAAGCAATTCATCGATTACCATGCAAGAAGTCGAAAGTTCGGCTCACGAGTTCGAATCATCCAAATTTCTCAACGTAATTCCGTTAACCGACTCGGCTTTATCCATGGATATTTATATTCCGCATCGGGAGCGTGAGGGATACGGGCTTAATCAAGCCACGGTCGGATTTATCGCCGAACGCGGTACACATCTGCTTATAACGGTTGATTGCGGTATAGCCAATGTTGCGGAAATTGCGAATTTGAAAGAAAAAGGCATTGACACCATCATCATCGATCATCATCAGTTTAACGAAAAAATACCCGATGCCATCTGCATCCATCCCAGTCTGCCTCACGAACCATATCCGTTTAAGAGCCTGGCGGCTGTCGGAGTTGCTTGGAAGGTTTCTCATGCTTTGGTGATTGAGGCGCAAAAGCGCGGCTTGAACGTCCCTCCGGGTTGGGAAAAGTGGCTGTTGGATTTGGTTTCCATAGCTACGGTAACCGACATTGTGCCGTTGGTCGGCGAAAATCGCGCGCTCGAAGTCTACGGCTTGAAAGTATTAAATAAACTGCGCCGTCCCGGATTTCGTGCTTTGGTCGAAGTCGCCGGTTGGAGTAAAGGCGATCTTGATTCGGAAAGTGTTGGTTTTGTCATCGGTCCGCGTATAAACGCGGCCGGACGTATGGAGCACGCGTTTCTGGCCGTCGATCTCTTGCTCGAAAAAGATAGAGAACGCTCGGCTCTTAAGGCCGCCAAGCTCGAGTCGGTTAATAAAACTCGTCAAAAAGCAACGGAATTTTTAATGAAAGAAGCCGAACATTTCACCAAAACCCAAGATCAATATTCGCTGATTTTCGCTTGGTCCGAAAACTGGTCGCCCTCGCTTGTTGGCCTGGCCGCCGGCCGATACACTGATAAATACGGTAAACCCGCGGTATTCGTCGGCAAGCATGATGGTGTTTGGATCGGTTCCGGCCGTTCCATCCCGGGCTACAACATCACCGAAGCTTTGCATGAGGTCGGCTCCGGTTTGCTGACTCGTTTTGGCGGGCACGCGCAAGCTTGCGGTTTTAGCCTCGATTCCGACGAGAGTGTTCGTGCTTTTGCCGAAGCTTTGCGTCTGCATGCGGCTGAAAAACTCAAAGAACGCGAGCTTAAACCGATTCTGCAAATAGAAACTCAAATTGATTTGGCGGATTTGAATTTGGATTTCTTGGAAGTTCTCAAAAAATTCGAGCCTTTCGGCGAAGCCAACCCCAAGCCATTGTTCATGACGGATTCGCTCACGGTTTTGGATTCGGGCTTGGTCGGCGCCTCACAAAATCACCTCCGTGCCGTTTTGCAAGATCAATTCGGCAAGCGCCAAAAATTCATCGGCTTCTACAAATCCGATCTTAAGGAAGTCCTATCTCCCGGCAACAAAGTCGACGTTGTCTACGAAATCAGCAAATCCGAATGGAACGGCCGCACTGAAATCCAATGCAAACTGATAGACGCACGCAATTCATCAACTAATAATTAACTAATAAATAATAAATAATAAATAATAAAGCGAGCTGTATAAATTAAATAACAAATAATAAAGTTATAAATAATAAAGCGAGCTGTATAAATTAAATAACAAATAATAAAGTTATAAATA
>CALFEO010000015.1 GCA_937949995.1 uncultured bacterium | reverse complement strand
AGCTATTACGCTTTCTTTAAAGGATGGCTGCTTCTAAGCCAACCTCCTGGTTGTATAAGTCTTCCTACCACTTTTCACACTTAGTACGAATTTAGGGACCTTAATCTGCGATCTGGGCTGTTTCCCTCTTGACCAATGGAGCTTAGCCCCCATAGTCTGACTGCCAGGAACACATAATGGTATTCGGAGTTTGGTTGGGAGAGGTAGGCTTGCGCCCCCGCCCCCATTCAGTGCTCTACCCCCATTATGCTATTAACTGACGCTAGCCCTAAAGCTATTTCAGGGAGAACCAGCTATCACCCAGTTCGATTGGAATTTCTCCGCTAGCCACAACTCATCCCCGAGTGTTGCACGGCTCGTGGGTTCGGACCTCCTCCCGCATTTCTGCGGGGTTCATCCTGGTCATGGTTAGATCACCGGGTTTCGGGTCGTGTATATGCCACAAAACGCCCTATTCAGGCTCGCTTTCACTAAGGCTGCGTCCGCGCACGGACTTAACCAAGCGACATATAGCACACTCGTTGGCTCATTCTTCAATAGGCACGCCGTCACTCGTATCTCGCTATCGCTCGCTACTCGTTCAATTACCAATTAACGATTAACAATTAACAATGTTGGTCGCCTACGGCATTAATTATAGAATTAATATCGCGAAGCGATTCTTTCATTGGTAATTGATAATTGGTCATTGGTAATTGGAGTATCGAACGCTAGTGAGATACGGGCTCCGACTCCTTGTAAGCGTATGGTTTCAGATACTATTTCATCGCCCTCCCGGGCTGCTTTTCAGCGTTCCCTCACGGTACTGGTTCACTATCGGTCAGTAGGAGTATTTAGCCTTGCCACATCGTCATGGCTGCTTCCTGCGGGATTTCTCGAGTCCCACAGTACTTTGGATCTGGAACAATGCGTTTTAACGATGATTTCGCCTACAGGTCTATCACCTTCTTTGGACTCGCTTTCCAGCGAATTCAGCTACCAAGTTAAAATCACGCATCCGTGCTCTTGAGTACACGACGCTCCGTCCGCAACACCAATTTATACGACAGCTCAAGCTCGTCGCTCATGCCCGCGGTTAAACAAAAGCTCAACTCGGTGCATAAGTTAGTATAAAAAGGTTTAGGCTGATCCGCTTTCGTTCGCCACTACTAACGGAATGTTGCTGACAACATATCTCACTCCAAAAAAGTCTTGGAGAAAGATATGAGGTCAGCTGTCTTTTTTCTTTTCCTCTAGGTACTGAGATGTTTCACTTCCCTAGGTTCCCATCTATACGCCTATATATTCAGCGCAAGATAATTCCACATGACTGGAATTGGGTTTCCCCATTCGGACATCTCCGGATTATAGGTTGCTTGCCACCTCCCCGAAGCTTATCGCAGGCTGCTGCGTCCTTCATCGGCTCCATACTGCCAAGCCATCCACCATACGCCCTTACGTGCTTTGACCATCCAAACAATCAAGTTTCAAGTTAAAAGTAACAAGTTCATCAAGAGTAACCAAAGTCGCTCTTTATAAACTTTAATCTTTAATCTTTTATCTTAATTTGGATGTTCACGTTTCGGTGTACACTTACTTAATTACAATTGCTTTTTCTTCGTATCTCTCAGCCCCCGGCTGGCAGCTGGCAGCTCGAAGCTGGCAGCTTATGTGGATACGACAGAAGATTGCCTTGTACGTATTATCTTTCATCTTTGTCATGTAACATGTAACATGTATCACGTAACAATTTATATTTGCTACATGCTACAAGTTACAAGTTACATGAATTTGTCGATGTTCTCCGCCCTCTCAGACGGTCTTGCAAGTTCCGGATTTTTCCGAGCCTCACAACACCACCTGATTATCATGCATTTTGCATCATGCACTTTTCATGAAAAAAGACCGCCTTGCGGTCATAGCCATCCCTGTTATGGAGGGATCCTTTGGCTCGTGCCGCTCATCCTTTCGGATGTATTGATACTATATTCATCATGGATTCTCCATTGCTCCAATGGCATGTAACTTGTAACATGTAGCATGTAGCAAGTTATTTAGCATTCATGTTACATGTTACAAGCTACATGCTACATGAATCTGGAGTTGGTTTAATGTTCGCCTATAATAAAGTATGCTACAAAACCTGTCAAGAGAGATTATTTAGCTAAACTATGATACGAAACATACAGATAAAATGCATTGGTACCTTGCAGGAACCATGGCATCAACAAGCTATCCACATGTATACCCAAAGATACCGCCCTTTTGGCAAACTTGAGATACTCGAACTTTCCGAGGGCCACAAGGGTTCTGCCAAGCCAAACCTTCCCAAAACCTTACAAACCGAGTCCGATTCCCTCCTTAAAAACATAGACCCGGATACTTTCGTCATCGTCCTCGATCAATCCGGCATAGAACTCAACTCTAAAGAACTTGGCGACCTGCTCGACTCGCGAAATACGAAATACGAAATACGAAATTCGAATCTTTGTTTCGTAATCGGTGGTTCCTGGGGCTTGCACGAATCGGTCAAAAAGAGAGCAAATGTAATCCTTTCATTGGGAAAAATGACCTTCCCCCACTCTTTAGCCAGAATAATGCTTATGGAACAGCTATACCGAGCCCAAATGATCAATCACGGCCGAAACTACCACAAATAAAAACCCGCACTATTGCGGGTCGCGTGACAAATAGACTGGAAGGAGGGTCGCGAATCATCTATTTGCACGCAAAACGCATAGCGGTAAACCCAAGGAGGAAGATTTCCGCCATGCTTAAGAGATAGGAGCAAGAAAGGATTTCGGTTGGGGGGCATGACCTTGTTATCCATTTCTTGCTCCGGAAACGCAATGAGCTCAACGAAGGGGGTTTTCGGAACTCAAAGCGCTTCTTTTCAATGTTCTAAGCCAATCATGGCAAACTTTATTCCACTTGTCAAGATTTGGCTTAATTTAGGCATTTATTTATCAAAAGAAAAACAAGTTAACCTAGACAAAAATTTCATATTTGGCTAATTACAGCCAAATTATTTGTTTAACATCCTTGACAAAATGGGTTTTTTATGTTATAGTAATCGGTTCTAAAAATCCAAAGCCGTGCCTTAACAAAGCCTTTAGCAATCAACCGCCACAAATCAGCCTCCCAAAACTCACAGCTGGTATCTGGCGGCTGGCAGTTAACAAAAAAAGGGGCTACGCCCCGGAAAGGATCGCCATGCGCGACAATCGATTGTTCACCCGCGTCCGCCGCGCCGTCCGGTCTGTGGAGACCGGAACCCCGTTCGCTCGGGGAAGGTTCGAGGGGCGTGAAGCTCATTCGATGACTGTTGAAAAGTCCCCAGTCGTCGAAGGCATCTCGCAAGCGTGGAGGCTCCGTGAAGAAAACCTCCGCTTGAGTGAGGATGTGATCGACATCAGGCCCATCGAGCTGGAGGATGCTGGCCTGATCGGCATCTGTGCCGAACCTGTCACCCTGAGCTGTCGACGGTTGGCAACATGGGAAGCCGACATGTTCGAGCTCGGGCACCAGAGCCGGCGCAACGGCGGCCGCAAGCCCCGTGCGTCCTCGCGCGAGACGATCCGCAACATGCGGACTCTCTCGCATGAGGAACAGCTCCTCGCTGGAGACGCCCTCCGCGAGGAGAACAAGGCGCGCAAGGCGCGCCGCGATGCGCGCGCCTGCAAGCGCACCATCGTGGCACGCCTCCCCTCCCCCGAGTTCAATCTCGGTACGGAGCGGAAGGCCGCCTAGCACCTTCATCAACCTTCAACCGGCTGAGAGAGCCCACTAACTCTCTCAGCCCCGGAACCAAGCTCAAGAACTTCCCCTTCTTATCAACCCGCCCTCTTGTCAAAGAGGGACATCCTGCGCAAAGCGCTGGATTGGGAGATTCTCGCCCTTGGTTCCGGAAGAAACAAAAAACACCCCCTTAAAAGGGGCAGGGGGATCAAACAAACCCCCGGAAAGGTTCACATGAACATTTCAAAGTTGATTCTGTCCGCTAACCGCCAAGGCTACGATTCAATCACCGTCACCGCGTACGGCGAAGGGAGCTTGCTCAAGATGAGCAGTTCCAATCGTCCCGGCGGTCTCATCGGCGGAGGAGAAATTCTTTCTGCCGGAGGAGGTTCCGTCGTGGTGGAACGCGAGCAATCCTACCTGGACACGCTCGACTCCATCAGTGACGAGGACGTTCGCGGCCTTCTGGCCGTAGGTTGGCTCATCGATGTCAGCCACGAACGAATTCGTCTGTTCGAAAACCGAAGAGCCGGCGGAAGGCGTTATGCCTACGAACCGGCAACAACCTCGGCGAAAGCCAGGAGGGTCGCATGAAGCTTTTGTTGAAAATTCTCGTCGCGGCAATGCTATTCGCGACGGTGGGATGCAACGTTAAAACCGGCTATTACCCGTCGTATATGTACGACCAAGGTAACAGCTGGCGTGAGTACCAGAGGAAGAATCATTATCCTCGGTACCACCGACGCCCGCACCACCGCGATGAACAGCGGCGCCGGCAACAACCGCCTCCGTACGCACCTGTTGTTGTAAACAACAACAACGTGTACTCGGAAACAACGGTTGTTGTTCCGCCTCAACCACCTCCAAACGATCGCTATCGAGACAGGGGCCCAAACCCTCCTCGAGGAAACGACGTTTGGAACGAAGAGCAAGAACGCGACGAGCAAAACAAACGCCGTCGCGCCCTGCCCCAGCTTCGCCAATCTCATCCGGCAGTCATCTGCCGAGATTGTGTGGAGCCGAGCTCGCGTCCCATCCTCCACAAAAGGATGCGACGCAATTGAACCTTAACATTTCAGCCTCTTGGATCGCACAGATCCAAGAGCGCCTTACTTAAACTAACAATTCCGAATAGCCACAAGCTGCTAGCTACTAGCAAAATTCATCCCCTTTTGTCATTTCGAACGCATGTGAGAAATCTCCACCGACATTACAGGCTCCGTGGATTCCCGCTTAACAACCCGCGGGAATGACGACGAGGGATGAACGGCTCCGTGGATTCCCCTGATGGCCATCGGAAAAGTGGCGAATTGGTTTCGTAGGGATAAACCTAGTGTTTATCCGCGCCATGATCGCAAACTGTAGTACGGATAAACATAACCCTTCGTATGACTTCGGGTCACAGGCGAGGTTTATCCCTACGGAAGAAGTATTGTTAACTTAAGTAAGGTGTCAAAAACAAAGGAGAAAATACAAATGAAGACGGATATATTCCTGTCTTGTTGTCTCATCGCCGTAGGAACCGCGATCTTGATCGCGGTTCTGCCGATCAACCCGCTTATCGGGATGTTCCTTTCCGCCATGGGCGTACTCTGCCTAGCGGGAAGTGCCGTCGGTGAGATGGAACGGCGGGATCTGCAAGCGGTTCGGGTAAAAGCCCGACCAAAGGGCAACGCCCTTGACAGATTCCGCAAAATGTGATATCGTAAGCAATCGTCGTTGAGAAACACTGCCTAATGAGAATGACCAAGAGAGGCACAAAGGCCTCGGGCTCAAAAGGGCAGAAAGTGCTCAAAGACGATATAAAAAACACCTCAACACGATTGCGCAAGGAGGGCGCAAAAAATGATGATCTGTTGGCCTTGAGCGCCATGGCAGACGGCGCAAACACAAATAGTCTCATCGCAACCCGCGGTCGTAGCCAGCGAAAAAGGCTCACGACATTCTCCGGCGATGAAAACTGCTGATTAAAAAATGCAAAAAACAGTGACCCTTACATAGCGCAAACGTCGCGGCCCGATATGGGCATCCAAACCTAAAAAGGTGTAACAACCCAAGTAAGGTTAAAGATTGAAGAAATCCAAAATCGGGAGAGTGAACAAGACTGCAAACTGAGAGTACGACTAAGCCTTTGGCACTCGTACGTACAGGAGCATGAGTATCACACTTCCTATCAATCTGACGGGCACTACTTAATCAGAGCCCTAAAATCAGATACTTGGTCCGAGTTGCCAAGAAAAACAAAACTCGCGCTCGGTGTAATTAAAAAAGCACCGCAGCAAAACCTCAACCCAAACGTCGATAAGGAAGGAGCCGCGATCGTGATCGTGAAAACCTTCCGAAAGGGAACCGCAGGTTTCGAGAACCTGTATGGACCCAAAGCCGCGCTGTTCATAACGTCAAACGCGCGGCACGACCCCCGCCCCTTCCCCCCACATTAAGGATTTCGGGATCAAGTGCTCACAGAATAGAGCCTTGTACCGATAAAAAAATCCTTACTCTCCGAGCCGCGTTCGCAATGAACGTAAAAAACCCACCGCTCGGATTTCCTTCTTAGTGAATAAATCACTTGTTCCCTAAGATTTGAAAATTGCAAACAACGTTCGGTTAAACCGGGCGTTTTTTGTTTGTAATCATTGGCAAAAATACCCTCGTATCTTGACTAATTTCGCTGATTATGCAAGTATTTAAATCTAAAACATAAGCGTTGCTTCGACAATTTGGAGGTATAAAATGATGTCTGCGGTGGAATATGCGGAACAACTGGGTATTCGTTCGGCGTGGAGCCGGCATGCAATTTGGGACGGCGAAGGAATCAACCACGATCTGAAATCGGTTGCGTCGATTCGCTTCGGGCCGTTCATCAACGAAACGGTTGCGATCCATACAACCAACGTATTGTTTCAAAGACCCGAGGATGGCGAAATTCGCACAATCCCCGAGCAAGACTTGGAATGGTATGAATTGCAAACCAAAACATCCTTGCCCGAAGATGATACTCTGTACCATCTCATGGCATTCACAAGAATCGATGTTGATGTTGCCGGCACGCAAATTTCGGTGGCTGACTTTTTCAACCAACGCAAAGATTTGCAACAAGGCTTGCATCGTGATTTGAGCACTCTGCTTTTCAAAAACCGTACTCCGATATTTACCTTGCCGGCAAATGCCAAAAGAAGCGCAACAAATGGAAGAAGCAATCGCTATTTTAATTTGGAACCGCTCGCCAAGACTTGGCGTTTGAACAATGTTTCGAGCAAAATTGCCTCGGGTTTTTCGCCCAATGGCTCCAAACGCATCCTCTACGGCGGAACCGGCTCTCCCGAAAAACTCAACTCATTGTTTTTCGGACAATTGAGTCCGGCCGGCCAAACCTTTGGCAACTGGATATGTTTCATGCCAATCGAGCTATTTGAACAAACTTATCTCACCTGGCTGGATGATATCACCGGCCCGGTTTTCAAACATCATCTCGAACACTGCGGATTGCGAATCCGTAAACCCAATTCCTAACACACCCATACCGGGTGTTTTTCATTTTCCAAACACCTTGATTTTTTCTTCTCAATAAACTATTGTATTGACTACTACTAAATACTTGTAATCGATGTTTAGAAACAAGAATTAAAGTATGCAGTTTTTTCGAATTCGTCATAAAGTCGTAACGTCGTAACGTTATAACGGAGTTTGTTTGGCCAGAAGTTAGTAGCTGGTAATAACGGTGGAGATTTCTCACATCCGATTCTCAGCCTGAGGCTGATGCGCCTAAGGAGCAGAAATGACGAACAATGGTTTGTTTAGCTGGTAGCTAGTAGCTGGTAGCTAGTGGCTATTCTCGGGCGAGTGGTGAAATTGGTATACACGCCAGCCTTAGGAGCTGGTGGAGCAATCCGTGTGGGTTCGAGTCCCACCTCGCCCACCAAAAAAATCCCTAAAGGGATTTTTTTATCGTTCATCAAGTCAAAAGTCTAAAGTTCATCAAGAGTTACTTTTGCCTCTCTTGATAAACTTTAGACTTGACCTGTCCCGCGTAGCTTATTGCGTAGTGGGATAAACTTGTTACTTGATTTGATAAACTTTAGACTTGATGAACTTTTATCTAATAATATTTCCCATTACGACTTTACGATTTCCATGTTATAATATCACCATGAATAAGGGGGAGGAAAAACAAATTGACATTCATTTTTCAATCCAAGAAAAATTCCGTGCCTATACGCGGTTTTTAAAAATTATTTGGGAGTTCAACAAACCTTTGGCCTTATTTCGTTTTGTTTTAATTATATTGGGTGCATTTTTACAGCCTTTGGAAGTCTATTTTTTCTCTCTTTTTATCGCCGCCATAGCCGCAACAAAAACCGAAACCGCTTTAACATTGCTGATAGTTGTCATCGTCGCCTATGGGATACGCAGATTTATCAACGAACTTACTTACTCGCAATCCGATGATTGGTTTATGCGCGTGGCCACCTCGGCCTCACAGCAAAAAATTTGGGAAAGCGTCGCGCGCTTAAAACCCGAAGCTTTAAATGAACCCGAAGTACGCAGAAGTTTGGATTTCGTTCGCGAAGATCTATGGCGCTTGCAACGCCTGGCCGGCAATTCCGAATGGTTTTTGCGTTCAGTGTTAAAATTTATTGCCGCCGCGGGTTTGGCCTTGGTGGCGCCTTGGTGGATTACGGTTTTGGTAATCATCGACGCCTTATTGCAGGCTGCAAATTTATGGAAAGAAACCAACAGCGATATCTGGACTTCGACATGGAATTCAATCGACGGCCGAAGAACCGAATATACCCGTTATGTATTTCTGGATATACGCCATTTTTTACAGCTCAAATTACTGGGCGGTGAAACATCGTTCTTGCGCAAATACATTATTGCCAATCGCAATATATTAAACCGCTTCCGTAAAATCGCGATGCAAAGCATGCTAAACCGCGGTATAATTTCCATCTTTCATATCGGTGCATATTCCGCGGTCATCATTATAATGGGCAGGCTGGCTTTGCAAGATCCGAATCAATTGGCAACATTATTTATCGCACTGAATTTATTCGGCTTAATGGGCGAAGCTTTAAATGGCGTATCCGGATCCATAACCAAAGTTTTTGCGGATATGCAAATCTTGTCTTACATAAATCGCTTGATGGAAAAGGAACCGGAAAACATCCACGGATCTCGTATACCTGCGGACAAACTTACGATAGAGTTTATCAATGTCAGTTATAAATACCCCAACAGTAGCAAATACGTGCTTAAAAATATCAATATAATGATGCAAGAAGGCGAACACCTGGCCATAGTCGGCGAAAATGGTGCCGGTAAAACCACCTTTCTAAGATTGCTTACCGGGCTCGATAAACCCACCTCCGGACAAATATTGCTAAATGGCAAACCTCTGTCCGACTATTCTCCGATTGAATGGAGAAAAGCTTTTCACCTGATGCTGCAAGATGCTGAACTATACCAAGATTTTGTTAAAGATAATCTTTATTATGGCACCGAAAAAAATAAAGAAAATTTTTCTTACAAAAACGCTTTGCATATAGCCGGATCCGATACGGTGATAAACAGCCTGCCTGCCAAAGAAAAAACATTTATCGGCAATTGGGCCGCAGCTCCGGGCTTAATCACGCAATTGGTTTCGGGCGGACAAGCGCAAAGATTATTGATCAGCCGAACACTCATTCACGGCGGGCGCATTATCGGTTTCGACGAGCCAACATCGGCCATGGATGCCAATGCTGAAACACGTTTCTTCGAACGAGTTCTAAGAGCCTCCGGATCAAGAGGATTGATTTTTATCTCTCATCGCTTTTCCACGGTTCGCCGAGCCGAAAGAATCATTGTAATCAATCAAGGCAGAATAATCGAACAAGGACCTCATGCCGATTTAATGGCCCTAAACGGAAAATACGCCGAACTCTACAACGAACAGGCCAAGTGGTACAACTAACCATAGAACCTAAAAATTAAAAAATTACTCAATGAGTAATTTTTATATATAAATATAATTCCGAACCAATGTAAAGTTCATAAAGTCCAAAGTTCATCAAGAGTAACTAAGGCCTCTCTTGATAAACTTTAGACTTTTAACTTGATGAACTCATCTGGTAATCAAGGCACGTCGTTCGCGAACGACAGTGTCAAGCTAATTTGAGCGAAAATCATGTTTAATCAAGGTTCAGACGATTTATTTAGCACGTTCCACATACTCCCCGGTCTCCGTATTCACTATCACTTCATCGCCTTGATTCAAAAAGATGGGAACTTGCACCATAAAACCCGTATCCGTCTTGGCTTCTTTGGTAACGTTTCCGCTTGCGGTATCACCTTTAACCGCCGGCGCCGTTTCCACAATCGTAAATTTCATTTTTTTGGGAACTTGAACGGCGATAGCATTGCCTTGATACATGGAGACAAGAACCTCAATACCATCTTTCAAGTATTTTGCGTCATCTCCCATATCCTCATCCGACATGCTGACCTGTTCGTAATTTTTATTATCCATAAAAACATATCCCGTATTATCGTGATAAAGATAAGACATGTTTCTATATTCAATTTCCGCAAAAGTTAAAGTTTCGGAAGTTTTATATGTTTGCTCTAAAGTTTTTCCTGTTTTCGCGTTTTTAATACGCGTGCGCACAAAAGCCGCACCTTTACCCGGATTAACATGTTGAAAACTGGTTACAATCCACGGCTCGCCGTCTTTAATGATTACGGCTCCTTTTTTGATATCGTTTGGACTTCCCATAACACTATATTATTATGTATAACTAACAATGCATAATGCATAACCGATAAACAGTCATCACGTTATAACGTTCTTAACCCCGAAGAACTCATTTCATTCGTTTTCGGGGCAAGCTGTTCGTAACGAGATAAATGATTGTTATTCATCATTCACCATGCATTATCAATTATTTGTTCTTTAGTAGTCGTAATATGCCCGATTCAAGCTTTCCCGTCAAGCAAAAAGCCCCGCATAAACATACGAGGCTTCAATAAAGAGAAACGCGGACAATCAAATCATGAAACGATTTGCCGAGCGAGTTGACGGGTCAAATCCGCCTGACGCGAGGATGTCCTCAAAATGTGCATGGCCGGCGGAATCCTAATTCCTTTGATGCCCGATTGCCGGACAGTCTTCAACACAGCATCCGCATGTACGCCAATCTGATGCAGAACAAGGCTGTAGTCCGGATCCTCCGCCCGCATGGCCTGCGCCTTTTCCAGCATTACTTGCAATGCATCCAAATGCTCAAGAATTACGCGGCACGATGCTTCGCTTCGAACCGCAATCGCTTTGCGCAAATCCCTGAACTCTCTTGCCACATGCATGACGCAATCCTCCGTTGTTGAAACAGGGCTCAAATATAGCAAACATCGCAATCATAGTCAATACTTCCATCTTCCCAAAATTGAAATCTTTAAATTACTGTGGTATATCATACATACATCGTAACGTTTGTAACGTCGTAACGGACGAGTTCGTCAAGATTAAAGTAACAAGTTCATCAAGAGTTCATCAAGTTAAAAGTCTAAAGTTTATCAAGAGTTACTCATGCTTCTCTTGATGAACTTTAGACTTGACCTGTCCCGCGTAGCTTATTGCGTAGTGGGATGAACTTGTTACTTGGTGAGATAAACTTTAATCTTGACGAACTTTTATCCGTGATCGTTTCTGCGGGTATCGTATAGTGGTTATTATGGATGCTTCCCAAGCATCAGAGACGGGTTCGATTCCCGTTACCCGCTCCATCTTTCACTCAATATTACGAAAAATTCAAAGAAAAAAACGGCCCAAAGGCTGTTTTTTTATCAAGCATTATCCGAATTATTTAAATCTTGGGTTTCAGCTCTCCGATAAACTTTCTCATGTCTTCCATCAAAATCGCATCGGGATTACATCTTAAAACCATGCCATCCATATACATTAAACTTTTTATAATATCAAAAATACTTTCCGAAAATTCCATGCCCGATAATACTCCCAGTTTAATCGTCCTCATCATCATCTTGGTCAAACTGATTTCACTCACGCTTTTGCCCGCGAAATCCTTATACAACTCAAAAAACTTTTTCTCAAAATCCAGAAACGCCTGTCCGCCGATCTTTTTTTCTGCCATCTCATTCAAATAAAAGGCGCATTCTTTATACCTGTAATAACTTAAATTTTCAAAAAAATTAAACAAACCGATCCTGATATAATCCTCAACTCTGCCTATGTAACTCGTATCTACATAAAATATTTTTCCATCCGTAAAAATAACATTTCCCGGATGAATATCGCCATGAAAAATACCCACTTGAAACATATAAAAACCATGGATATGAAACAAATCCAGCAAAACATCGTAATTCAAAGATCTTTTTTCCAATAATTCATCAACCGTTTGTCCGGGAATATATTCCGTAACCATGATTTTTTCACCCGAATACTCCTCGTACACCTTGGGGAATTTAAGCAAACTCAAATCATATTCGGTTTTATTTTTTTCATAAATTTCACGCAATAATTTTTGTCCCTCCGCTTCATGCCGTAAGTCCAATTCACTCAAAGTTGACCTTTCGATCATATCCAACAAACCGCGAGGATTGGCCACGCCTTTCAGCTTGGGATAAAACAACAAAGCCCATTTGAAATATTTTTTGACTTGTTTAACTTCCTTTACAAATTGATCTTTAACATCTTTTTTGATCATTTTGATAACCACTTCCGCGCCATTTTTCAATTTGGCGCGATGCACCTGCCCCACTGATGCCGAGGCTAACGGTTTTTCATCAAAATATTCAAGCTGTTCCTTCAACTCCGAAGTCGCCATTTCTTCAAACAATCTTTTCGCGTCTTCCGCGGGCAAAGGAACGGTTTTACGATATAGCTGAGCAAGTTTGCGGCATTTTTCTTCAGGTAAAAAATCTATTCTGACCGCATGAATCTGCCCGATTTTTACCGCCAACAATCCGCTGTCTTGAATAAAATCCAAATCCGGTTCTTTAGCCGCATAAATATTATGCAATAATTTAACAAAACGATAGATATTCATATCCATCCAGTATAACCCGCATTCCGACGATCAACAAATATAATCTTAATTCTTACCAAGTCTGTCTCGTGCCGAAAATGGAATAACATCATTGATTGATTTCGCCCCCGTAACAAGCATCACCAATCTATCAACTCCAAAAGCGATTCCCGCCGCATTACCCATCTTTGGTAAAGCGTTTAACAACTCCTCATCTATACTCCAAACCTCCTTCCCTGATCGACGGCGTAAATTTTGTTCTTCTTCAAATCGTTTTCTCTGTTCCACCGGGTCAGACAATTCAGCAAATCCATTGGCAAGCTCCAGCCCCCCTGCATAAAACTCAACTCTATCCGCCCATCTGCTGTCGTCCTCGGATTTACGAGCCAACGCAGCCATGCTCGCCGGATACCGATACAAAAACATCGGCTCTCCCGCCTCGATTTTGGGTTCTATCTCTGATAAAAATATCTTATAATAAATATCATCCCAATCGTCTTGATCCGTCACGGTCTGTCCAAACTTTTCAGATGCCAACTTGGCCATCGCTTCTCGATTCTCTAGAAGCGGAGCCAACTCCACTCCCGCATAAACCCTCCAAACCTCCTCAACCGTCATTTTCTTGATCGAATTTCGAATTTCGAATTTCGAATTTCGCTGTTTTGAAATCACAAAAGTCAACAGGTTCAGAACATCATCCATCAACTCATTGACGCCCGCGTTACGTCGATACCACTCCAGCATCAAAAATTCCGGATCATGCGACCCATCCCACGGTTCATTATCGCGAAAACACGGTCCAAGATCATATATCTTATCCAACCCCGCTCCGAGCAATTTCTTCATTGCATACTCCGGCGAAGTCACCAGCGCCACTCGACATTTGACGTTAGACGTTTGACGTTTGACGTCGAGCCAACAAGGCTCGAGATACGGCTCCTGCCCCGGCAGAGCAACCATTCTCGGCGTGTGCATCTCAATAAAGCCTTGATTATCAAACCAAGCTCTAATCGCTTTTATAACTTCAGCTTTAACCTGTAAATTCTCGATATTCATATTATGTGACATGTATCACAAAACTTGTATTTTATCAATTATATAAAATTATAATATTCCTTAATTAAAATCCTGCTAATCGCTTTAATCATGTTAATCAAGATTAAAAAAGCCGCTTCGGCAAAACTGGAGCGGCTTTTAAGCATGGGTAAAAAAATTTAAGCGGCTTTTCTATCAGAATTGATGATATCTTGCTCGGTTAATTGTTCCGGTTCAACATCTTCTTCATATTCGGATTCCGCCAGCGTTGGGATTGCTTTATATTCCGGGGGTTCAGGTAATCTGCCTTCAAATTTTGGAGGTTCCGGAATATCACGCATAACCTCGCTCATGTTAACCGGAGCTTCAGCTCCATGTTCACGAGGCTTGGGCATATTGGGTTTTGTCAAAATCTTCTCAAATTCTTCCGACCCGATCTGCTCATTTTTTTCATAAGGTTTTGGTGTCGGCATTACACCTTCGAACTTCGGAGGTTCGGGATTATCTCTGAATGCCATTACCTCACTCATATTTACCGATGCTTCAGCTCCATGTTCACGAGGCTTTGGTATATTTGGTTTTGTCAGAATCTTTTCAAATTCCTCCGCTCCGATTTGCTCATTTTTGTCATAAGGTTTGGGTTCCGGCAAATCAATCTTTTTACGTATCTGCGACAACTGATCGGAATCTTGTTTGGCGGTTTCTCTGAACAATTCCTTTAAATCAACCGGCGCCTCAACCTCTTTGTCGGGACTCGCTTTTACATATTCACTTCCCAAAACAATATTTTCCGGCACTTTGCCGGCCTCAACGCCTTGACCTTGAATCACTTCCGGCTTCCATGCCGGTTTTGGCGCCTCTTGCGGCGGCTGTGCTTGAGCATTCCAATTTTCTGCGGGATTTGTCATATTTGTTTTATTTTAGCTAAATTATTCAAATTATTGTTCTAATAAAAATACGAAGATGTTCTCTTCGTTTGCAATTACTCAAAAACCTCCTTTACCAAGTTTAACAGTTTAATTTTTTGCATATTTTTATTTTTGTTAAGCGATATTTTTGAACTCAACATTACCATTATAACAAAAAAAACCGCTTTTGTCAATGCAGCAAAAACTCAGTTCATCAAGTTAAAAGTAACAAGTTCATCAAGAGACGCTTAAGTTACTCTTGATGAACTGTTTGAGCGAATTACACTTATTTACTCTTTTTCAAACAAATCTCTTCGATTCCCGCTTGTTTAAATAACAGCCTGGTAATTGCATGAGCTTTCCATTCGCGAATGTCTTCGTAATAAACTTTTTTTATTCCCGCCGTAATAATCATCTTGGCGCATTCATTGCACGGATAAAGCGTGCTGTACAGCGAACATTCGTATAAAGGCTCCGAAGCGGAAACGATGGCATTAGCCTCGGCATGCGTTACCGTATCGTACTTATCGACATCATAAACAATATTATTCTCTTGATGAACGCAAGGTATTTTTATGATCTGATCGCGCTTGGTCGCCCATGCGCTGTCATCAACGCCGGCCGGTAATCCATTATAACCTGTCGAGACTATTCTTTTTTTTGCATTAACAATCACGCATCCAACTTGAGTATTTTCATCATGCGAACGCAATGCCACGGCTTTGCAAATATTCATGAAATATTCATCCCAGCTCGGGCGAACATATTGTTGTTCTTCACTCATATCCAAACATTTAATCACTTGCGTAATTAAATTACAATTATAGAAAATTAATCCTGTCGTAAACCAAGAGCGCGGTCGAATTGACTAATCCCTGAATGTTAATCCCGATAAATCCCTATTCAAATGTCAGGCAAATAAAAAATCGGCACGAAGCCGAATTTTTATTATTGCACCAAATACGGAAGCAATGCCATAAAGCGCGAACGTTTGATGGCCGCGGCCAATTTACGCTGATGCCAAACGCACATTCCGCTGCGCTTGCGAGCCACTATTCTTCCGAAAGAAGAAAGGTGTCTGCGCAGCATATCCGTATCTTTATAATTGATATGATTGATATTTGCCTTGCAAAACGGGCAAGTTTTTTGTAATTTCATAATTGTTTATGCTTTAAAATGGAATATCTTCCACACGAATTTCTTGATCGCCGATTCCTTGATCAACTCCGGAATTGGACAAAGTTGGCGTTGAGGTCGAAGACGGCATAGCCGGAGAACCTCCGGCAGGGGCTCTGTCGAGCATAATCATATTCTCGGCAATGATTTCCGTTCTTTGACGTTTGCCTCCATCCGGAGTTTCCCAATCTCGAGTCTGCAATCTTCCTTCCACAAACACCTTGCGTCCTTTTCCCAAATATTGATGGCAAATTTCCGCCAATTTTCCCCAAGCCACAACCGAATGATATTCGGTTCTCTCTTGCTTTTGTCCGTTTACATCCGTCCATTGCGACGAAGTTGCTACGGAAAAATTAGTAACGCTTTGGCCGGTGGTGGTATTGCGCAATTCCGGATCACGGGTAAGATTACCGATGATTTGCGCGCGATTCAAACTCATGGACATATGATATTTTGATTAATTATATTTATACTCTCTTCAATCGACTTCTGCGGTCATATAAAACTTTCATCGCAAACCGCATGTCGTTGTAATAATATTTATTTATTTGGCTTCTTCGGACAAAGCGGCATCAATCTTTTTATCCAATTCTTCTGAGCTTAAACCGGAAAGAACATCTAGAACGCCTTCCGTCTTCTCATCTTCCGAGACAGTATCTTCAGATTCCTCAACCGGCTCTTCGGATTCATCATTCTTGTCCAATTCAGCGGCTGCTTGCACATCTTGCGACGCGGTTTCGGATTTTTTATCAAATTTTTTGCGCTTGCCTTTATCTTCCTTTGAAGAACCGTCAACCACAACTTCTTGAAATTGCACCAGATTGAATTCTTCTCCTCCGGCTTCTTCTTTGCTCAAAATCAAATGGCGCACCACGCGTTCATGAATACGCAAAGCTTCATTGATCTTGGCCACGTTCTCGGGCTCCGAATCAAAATAAACCATGACATAATATCCATGGCGGATCTTTTTTATCAAATAAGCAAATTTGAATTTGCCCAAGCGGCGGCTCTCTTTGGGATCTCCGCCGTATTTTTGGATAAGCGCTAAAATATCGCTTTCCGTTTGCGCGACTTCTTCATCGGTCAAAATCGCGGGTATGATATAGAGAAGTTCGTATGTTCTCATATATATCTTTTGCACGTCCGCTTTGGGATCCGGTTGAATCTTGCTGCGGAAGCCTTGATTTTCGGCTATGGCCGGCAAAAGCTGTTAATTTGTAATATTGCCAGACTACGCTTAATCGGCTTTTTTGTCAATAATCAAACTAAAAACCCGCCTGTTTGGCGGGATTGAGGTTAGTGGGCGGGCTTATCATCCTTCTCTTCGTCCGAAAGTTCCTCGAACTCCGGAACACGAGGCGGACGCATGGCCAAGATATCCTGCATGGTTCCCAAACCCTGCAAAGTCTGTTTGCGCAAATCACCGACAGTGGCCGGCTGTGCCGAAGGCCGCAAGGTTTGCGTACTGACTGATTTTGCGATCACCGGCGCCAAACTGCAAGTTTCATGAGATACGTGAAAAACTTGCAATGGCCCCATATTGGTCAGAAGCGTAGGAGGCAGCTTGTATGAGTGGGTGCTCACAAGCGGCAAATGCAAAAAGCCATGCAAAGCTCCAAGCTCTTGATCGCTGGAAACGACGACTTCGGCTTCGGATAAGGCACCGGACTTTTGTTGAAGCGCCAGAATACCGGCTTGCACCATTTGCATGATGCGCTCTGTCGGCAAAATCGCCAATTCCGGAGCTTCCAAAGCCAGAAGACCGGAAGCATCCTTGGATCTGACGGATTCCTGCAAACGGCGATTTGTCAGTTTAGCTTCTTCCAAGCTCGACTCGGCTTCTTCAAGCCTCTTGGCAAGCGACGCTTTACTGACTTCCGCGGCCAGAGCCGTATACTCGTAAGCGGCAACGGCTTCACGGCTTGGATCCGATTCCATAGCCTTGCGCAAAGCCGCGTTGTGATTCTTTACATCAGACAACTGATCCTGCAACAAACCAACCTTTTCCGCGAGATCGCTGGAGGTCAATTTTTGCATTTTCAATTCACCGATTCCGAGTGCCAATTGCTCGGCTTGTTGCTCGGGTTCCATCTCGGCTATGGCTGAAAGATTAAGCTGCATGGCTCGTGCAATTCCGGTTACCAATGCTCGCCACAAACCATTCAGCTCCGCATTCTCTCTGCGTGTCTGTACCAGCTCATCCAAAACATCCGGGCTCTCACGTGAAAGATTGGTGTTCAAATCACGGAGTTCTATGTTGAGAGCGGCGATGGATCCCAACCTGTCCACACTTGCCGTATCGTCCTTGCTCTGCAGCTCGAACAAAAAGCGGGTTGGATCGTTTTGCTGAGGATTATTTTCCAAAATAATCCCATACGCCCTTTGACGGGCATCTCTTTCTGCAACGCTCATGGCCAATACTTTATGGAGTGATTCCAATTTAGCCAAAAGCGATTCGGCTTTTTCGTTTTCCTCATTCTTCACATAAACGTGAAGCCGGCTTTCGAGTTGAACAATGGCTTTACGCGCCAATTCAACCGAGTCGTTAAGTTTTTGCAAATGTTCTTCGCGAACACTTCGCTCCTTCTCGTACAACTTTACCAATTGCAGAAAGAGCGTGTCATTTTGATGTTTCAACTCGGCATTTTTTGCGCCAAGCTCGCCAATTTGCGCATTTGCTTTTTCGCAATCCGCATTTAGCGTCAAAACCTTTTGCATCAACTTGGCGCTTTTTGCGCTAAGCTTTTCCACGCGATCGGCGAGTTCGGCTTTTGCCATCAAAGCTGCGGCCGAGCGGCTTTCCATCTCTTGTTTCATGTCGGCCAATTGCTGGGAGAGTGTCGCTTTTTCACCGACCTCGATCTGCAATTTGGCTTGCGCCGAAGTGTAATCGTTCAAAAACGATTGATACTCATCAAGAGTCGGGCCGGCTTTACGCTTTTCCAACTCTTTCTTGACTCTGTCTTCGATCTGCATGATCGCAATATGCGCCAAATCACGCAGCTTGTGTTGTTTGATCGTGCTTCTGACGGCAATCGTTGTTGCGATGACACACAGAAAAGCAAACAGCAGAGTAAGCAAACTGAATACGGACTTCGCTTCGGTAAGCTGTACCTTGTCCGTTTTCAATACGGCCAACTCATTATTTTGTTCGCTTGTGAGTTTGTTCAAAGCCGCGATTTCAACGCGGGCATTGGCCAATTCCAATTGCTCGGCTGTGATGCTCGGCGAAGGAATTGCAACGTCCGTAAAATGTTTTTGGCATTCTGCCAGAACACGTTTTATTTCCGGAGTGGGATTAGCCATGCCGGACAAAGCTTTACAAGCTTCATCACCAAGCGTTTGAATCTGTTCACTCTCGGAAAACTCCGGAACCCGAGGAACCAAAACCTGTTTGGTGACAGGATAGTAATTGACTCGAAGGTTCTGGCACATGTCGCGTTCGGCAACGGTTTGATCCGTCCAAGGCACGGAATCAGGTACACAAGCGCTGTGTACCGGCCTCAAACCGGACTTTCCCTTCATCAACTTGTCGTTGGCCGCTTTGATGGAACGCAACTGCTGCTGAATCGGCAGCGGCTTGCCATCTTCTCCCAATTGAGGAAAATTGCGGGCCACCACATACAAGTCGCACTCTTTTTCACCGCTCAAAGTGATTTGGCGATAACGCGCACCTTGCATGGTCACATTTTCCACGGCCTGCACGCAAGGCGTGCTTGTTTGCGCCGATACCGGACCGGAAAAAAACAACAGCAAGCAACCGAACAAAAAAGAAAGGTAAAAACGCAACTTTGCAGATTCGTTGTTCATGATCTCTCCCCTTCATTGGCTGCGCAACAAAATTTTGTCACGCTCGATTTTCAAGGTCCTGCCCATATTTTACAACATGAGTATCCTATAGCCCACCATATTTTAAGATTTCTGTCAACCCAGCGCTCTTTTTATTTACAAACACAAAACCCGCCGACTGCGGCGGGTTAAAACTATGAGGCGCTTCGCGCCTTATCATCCTCTTCATTCGAAGAGGATTTTTCCGCTTTATAAGCGGTATGTGACTCATGGCTTGTCCGCGGAATTATTCCCGCGGATTCCTGTCCGTCATCCGAATCCCGATCCAAACGGAATTCGTTGAGAGTTGTTTCTTCAGAAAAAGAATCCTTCTCTTCAGGCGCGGGACGCAATTCGTCCATTTCCGTTGTCATGGGATTTCGTACAACCCCATCTTCACCGCCTCCGGATTCAGCCGAACCGAAGCGTGATGAAGAAATATTTTCTTTATCTTTTTCATCATATTGATCATCACGCATTTTTCCGCGCTCAAGCACCATGCTGTAAGCCGAACCTTCTCTGGTCAGCTCCGAACTTCCGATTGGCGCTGCTCCGATAGGCAGCGTCGGCGCTCGGTTCAATGCCCGGCTCATTGGTGCGTGCGGATCACACATGACTCCCTGAGCCGCCAAGAGGTTTGCGTGACGCACTTGCAAATCTTGCAAAGCGGTTTGCAAGCTCGTGCATTGCTCACGATCCGCTCTCGCGCGATCCTCCAAATTCGCCAGCAACTTCAGCTGTTCTTCAAGTTGAGTTTCAGTCTTGGCATTCTCGGCGAGTAAAGCCCGGTAATCTCTTTCGGCTTCCATGTACTTGGCTTCAGCTTTGGCAAGCTCTTGCTTAAACGCTTCCGCTTCAGCTTCCGCATCACTCGCTTTGGCTGAAGCTTTGTCCAGCTCTTCGGTCAGGCGCTTATTCTCTTTCGCCAAATCATGAACCGCGGCTTCGCACGCTTGCTCCGCTTCAAGACGAGCTTTCTCTTTCAACAAATCGATAGTTCGCTCAAGCTCCCCGTTCTTGCGGGCAAGATTCGCTGAAATTCCACTGTATTTGGATTCAAACTGCTTTTCCAAATTCAGACGTTCCTTGGCGGCTTTTGCGGAATATTCCTTGTCCAGATCAACACGCAATTTCTTTTCCAGCTTGCGCGCCAATTCCTCGGTATCAACTCGAGGCGGCAAAGAATTTTTCCTGCCGTTGCCGTCATGCTTTGTTTCTTGCAGCAGCAATTTATACCGCATTTCCATGTCTTTTCTGGTACGCCTTTCTTTGACACCAAAAATAGTGCCCGAGGCTCCAAAAACCGCAAATCCAACCATAAACATAAACAAAGGCCAAAGCCAGCTTTCTTTTTGAGCTTTGGGTTCCAATTTGGCAACAGTGGCTTTGAGATCTTTGATTTCCGCGGCATACAACGCTGTTTGGTTGTCATCGGTCTTCATAACCGGGGCTTCAATCTTAACCTCTTTTTCGGGCAATGCTTTGTATTCGAACCCTGCGGTAAGTTTTTGGCAATCCGACAAAATTTCCTTTTCTTGTTCGCTCGGTTCTTGTCGAGAACCCAGATTCAAACAAGCTTTGGAAAATGCCGATTCCAATTTTTCAGTATAAGTCAGCATGCGGGTTTCGGGTATCATCACCGCTCCGCCAAAGCCGTTTTGAAAGTAATTCACTTTCAAATCCGGACACATATCCCGCTCTTCAGCGGTTTGATCCGGCCAAGGCTTGGAATCGGGCACGCAACGCGCGAGCACTGTACGCACTTCTCTGTTGCCAAATTGCACTTTGGCATTGGCCGCGTACATACTGCGCAATTGAACTTGAGGCGGCAAAGGCTCTTTGGTATTGGGATCCAATTGCGGAAACATGCGTGCCGCCATGTACAAATCGCATCTCTTTTCCGAATTAAACACGACAACCGTATATTCCCGGCCGTCAACTTGGCTTCGTTTAACCGACTTAAAACAATCGGCAATGTCGGCTTTAGCCGAACGCGAAAAACCCATCAACACAGCCAACACAGCCAAAAAAACAACGCAGAGCCTCATTGGGCCAAACAATCCTCCGGTCGACAGTCTGCTCTCATTCTTCATCACGGCTCTCCTTTTTGCCATGAGTATTATCAAAGTGCGCGGTTGATACTATAACGTATTTGCCACATCAAGCCCACCATAAATTGCGTGGATTGTCAACAGAAATATCCCGGCCTCTGGTCATCTCTCTTGGCACGATGTAATATCTAAACACGCATGCGGTAACGTCGTAACGCAGGAGTTCATCAAGTTAAAAGTAACAAGTTTATCAAGAGCAACCTAAGCCTCTCTTGACCTGTCCCGCGAAGCCGTTTAGGCGTAGTGGGATAAACTTTAGACTTGATAAACTTTAATCTAAAGGCTAGCGGCTAGTGGCTGGTAGCTGGTGGCTAAATAATAATATGTATTTCTGTATCCTTGGTTCTCATCCTGATTTAAGCACGGCTGAAATCCGCGCTGTACTTCCCGACGCAAAAAATATTCACGCATTCGATAAGATGCTGATTTTGGAATCCGAAAATTGGGATTCAAATCAATTAATGGATAAACTCGGCGGAACAATCAAACTTGGCGATATTATTTATCAAGGATCTCTAACCAAATTAAACTCGTCTCTCATTGCCGATTTACTTGCTCCCGCAAACGCCAATACCGAAGGTAAACGCTCCTTGGATTTCGGCTTGACGATTTATGGATCCAAATCAACTCAAAAAAAATTCTTCAAACTCCCCATCCAACTTAAAAAAGACCTTCGTGCCAAAGGCTATTCCGTACGCTGGGTCACCGGTAAAGGCGGTGAACCGCTTTCCCCCGCCGCAGTTGCCAAATGCAATTTATGCGATACTCCCAATGCCGATCTTTGTTTGATGGTGGATGGAGACAAGGCGTATTTAGGCAAAACCGCAAACGTTCAAAACGCCGATGCTTGGAGCAAGCGTGATTACGATCGCCCCAAACGCGACAGCAAAAACGGCATGCTCCCGCCCAAGCTCGCCCGCATGATGGTTAACTTGGCAGAAACACCCTCCGACGGAGTCATACTCGATCCGTTTTGCGGTTCCGGCACCATCCTCATGGAAGCTGTCTTGGCAACAGATGCCAAACAAATTATTGGTAGCGATATAGAAGCCAAACAAATTCAATACACCGAAGCCAACAACAACTGGTTGGTGCAAGAAAAAATCATCTCTTCCAAAGATGCCAAACGTTTTCGAATATTCACGGCTGATGTAATCAACATTCAAAATTTTCTAGCTCCCAAATCTATCGACGCGATAATCACTGAAGGATACCTGGGCCCGCCATTGCATGGAACCGAATCGCAAAGAACTTTGGAAAAGAATGCTCAACAAATTTTGAATCTCTGGATAGATTCTTTGCGAGCTTTAAGACCAATTCTCAAATCCAAGGCCAAATTGGTAATCATCACTCCCGAATATCAAAATCCCAACGGTCAAGCCGCAGCAGATCTCGTTCCGCACTTGCATCATCTTGGCTATCAAACAATATCCTCTCAAAAGCAACTTTCTTACAGCAGAGAAAATCAATATGTTAAGCGAAATATCCTCATTTTGGAGCTTGCTTAACACTTGACAAAATTCAATTTTCAATCTAATGTACCTTGTTCTTTACTTGGTCTTTTGACATTACCACTGAACAAAGGAGATAACGTGACATCAGACAAGCCATCATTCAAACGTGATACTCCGGCTGTCGAAGCTTTTCAAAAAGGAGCCTTCGACACAATTTATCCGGAAGGAGAAATTATCTCCATAGATTCTGAAGAAAATGCATGCTTCGTAGTTCGTCAAGGCAGTGTTGCCGCCGAAATGCTTGTACCGGCTCCGGACGGACATAAAAAAATTGAACTCGACAACATCGAAGCCGGTGAGTATTTCAACATCCATGCTTTATTTGGTTTCAGGCTCGAAAACCAAATCGATCTTCGTTACAGAGCACAATGCCGAACCATTGTTATGCGTGTAACGCTGGACATGCTTCCCAAGGATCCGCAAAAATTGTCTATCATTCTTCGCTCTTTCATGCAGACCGCAGCCAGACGCGAAGACAAACTGCGGCAGTTGACCGGCTACGCCATTCAAAGAGCCGAAGAAAAAAAATCGGATCGCAAAAACGGCGACATTCTCTTTATGCAAAGTCTGCGTGAAGAGGTTGAAGAGCTTGGTAAACGGCTCAAAACAATCGAGAACACCAATGCCATTTTGCGACGAGCCAAACAAGCCCTGGAAGCTGAAACGCGTTCCGCTAAAGAAGCTTTGAATCTCGAAAGACGCACTCGCCAAGCTTTGGAAAAACGAGTTTCCGAACTCACCAAAATTTTGGCGGCACGTGACAAAACCATATCTCAAAGCAAATTCCCGGCCGCCAGTTACTTGCTCGAAAGCAGGGAACTGCAGGATTTGGAAGCTCATGCCAAACGTTTTCGCGAGGCCGCGGAGCACTTCGAAGACCTGGCCAAAAAAATGCATCGTGCCGTTGAGCTGATGGCTGAAGACAATCCGAACATGTACTTAAGCAACGATGTCATGATGTTGCTCACAGGCGAAGAACCTCCGGCTCGCAGCAGTGTGTTGCATGCCCGCGCAACTCGTGACAGCGGTAGCTTTAAAACCCTGCACTTCGGATCGCAAGACCCGGCTCTGCCGAGCAGTAAAACAGCGAACGTCAGACAAACCGACAAACAATTCATCGGCAAATCAGCGGATGAAAAACCGGCGCGTTTGAGCCAAGCCGAAATGCAAAACATTTTGTCGGAATTCAATGATGATACGGCTTCTGTCGCGCAAACAAATTGCCAAGACGCTGATCCGCATTCAAACGGCGAAACCTGGGGAGTCAATGACTCCGCATCCGGCTTTACGGCATTGGAACCGGATAGCGACATCACCCCCATAGTTCCCGAATATCCCAGCTGTATAACTCACACCGATAATTCAGGGTTGATTGTATTTCCGGATGAAGGCACCGACGTCCGGCAAATCCAAGAAGACTGGCGTCAAAAACTTGCACCCGAGAATTCGCATGTCAACGTGCAAGAAGCTCTTGATGACTTGGATTGGGCTGACAGCCAAGATATGCGCACAACCCAAGCCTATCAATTCCCCGCTCCGGGCAAACCGCCCAAACCCGAAACTTAATCTCAAAAAACCCCGCGAAATCATTGCGGGGCTTTTAATTTCCATTATTGGCTAAGTGCGATCTTCGTGCGGATAAACACGGGGCTGATCCCTGCGCTTTCTGTTACCCCTGAACTCGTTATGAACGTTATAAACGGCGAGTGGCTAGTAGCTAGTATTTAGCAGCTGTTAAGGATATATCTGTTCCCCATCCTCATCAAACAATTTAATTGCTTGCACAGGACAAGACTCGGCAGCCAAAAGTATAGTATCATCATCCGCGCCCTTGGCATCAACTATAATCGCTTTATTTTCTTCATCAAGTTGAAAAACGCCCGGCGCTACGGTTACACACGGCGCCGCACCGATACAAACATCGCGATCCACTTCAATTTTGGTAATTTTTTTAGTCATATGACCAAAGCATAATATCAAGACGCGATTAGGTCAATATTGACTTGTTTAAGAGACTAAAGCATCACTCTGCTTGATCAAGAACCTGCGCCAATTTTTAAAAGTTAATCTAAAATAATCCATCCCGAGATGTATGTAAAAATGGATTTGATTTAAGATTTCAGAAAGAAAAGAGCAAGCCACCATAAGCATCGGATCGTTTGCCGATATCATAAGCGCCCAATCACTTCTCTCGTGTCTGTTCATGCAGCCGGATGGTTGTTCAATTTGCGGCAAATCCGCGATACTGGCTACAATTTTCATTCTACCTCTCAATAACAGCATACCCTCCCTTGACATCTAAGATTTTTTTATACTAAACTGAAATTGACGTTATAAACGTCTAAAACCGCACCCTAACAAAAATAAGGAGTTGGAGTCATGAACTCAGCCACTCAAATCAAAAGCCTTGACGGATTCATTCAGCCAACAGAAAAACACCTTACAAGCATCTATGGATCCATCGGAGCAGAGCCGGAAAGCATTTCCATGAAACGCTGTTCCTGTGTTTGCACCAATCCATGTGCATGCAAGTGTAACTGCGCATGCACCTGCAACTGCACATGTCGATGCCCCTGGTGAACCATCCGAGGCGAAACCTACGTAGCGGAAGATGCCCAGTGCTGTCTTCCGCTTTTCAATAAGACACAATAAGGAGTTGCAAATGAAACCGTTGTATCGCTGGAGCGCGCTAAACCATGTATTTACCAAAAACAATGTTCACGCAATATTAAATGCGTTAAAGTTAAAACCCCTTTACGTTGATACTTCGTTACTCGAAGCTTTACAGCTATTCGCAGCTGGTGCAACCGCCGAAGATATAATCGCACAAGTACCCGGGGAACTACAACAAAAACTAATAAAGCTTGTGCCGATTGCCATAGAAGCAAAAATCCTTATCAAAGCCGATATTTCCGACGCAGAGATATTAGATTTTTTCCGTGATAACTATCTGGGCAAACCGTACATATCCATCGCTTATTTTATTCTTACCGATGCATGTAATTTCGGTTGTAAATACTGTTTTGTTGAAAACCGCATGCCGACAGCTCACACATTCCAACGTATGAGCGTTGATACGGTGAAACGTGGCTTGGACTTCTTTTGCAGACAAATACAACTAAAACCGGGATTGTTTGAAAAAGAAAAAACTATCGTAATCTACGGTGGCGAACCCCTTCTAAATATGCCGGCTCTTAAAGCTCTATTAGAAGAAGTTGATCAACGCAAGACCAATGGTTGTTTGCCCGAAAAAACCGAACTCAGCATGGTTACGAATGCCGCTCTTGTAACAGAAGATGTGGCAGACCTCCTTGCCAAACACAAAGTAAACGTTGCCGTTTCTATAGACGGTGATAAAGACGCCACCAACTCCGCAAGGCAATATAAAGATGGCACGGGTGTATATGATAACGTTATCAAAGGCTACCGCCTCCTATGCGAAAGAGGCGCAAACACCGGGATTTCTTGTACGCTCAATCAGCAAAGCGTCGACAACTTCGACGCCACGCTGGACACCCTGCTCAATCAACTAGGTGTCGCAAGCCTTGGCTTCAACTTAGTGCTTCCCAGTAAAGAATATCCCGTTCCTGCAGATTACGACGAAAAAGCATCACAAGCAATAATCCTAGCATTCAAAAAATTTCGTGAACTAGGAATCTTCGAGGATCGTATTATGCGGAAAGTAGATGCCTTTGTAAAAGGAGAAATTCACGCCTTCGATTGCGGCGCATCAGGCGGTGGACAAATAGTCATAGCACCGAATGGACAAGTTGGCATCTGTCACGGCTATTTAGGAAATAGAAAATATTTCCCCACTACCGTATATGACCTAATCTTCGATCCCGAAAAAAATTCTACATTCAAAGAATGGTCTTTCCGTTCACCGCTAAGTATGAGCCAATGCCAAAAATGCCCGGCACTAGGCATATGCGGAGGTGGTTGCCCGCTGAATGCAGAATTCGAGCATGGCAGCATATGGGAACTTGACCAAAGATTCTGCGTGCACACAAAAGCCTCGCTAGAATGGTTAATATGGGATCTTTATGAACAAATAACTAAGTAACTCTCAAGAACAATCGAGAAATCGATTGTTTTTTTTATAAAAGACTGATATAAAAGAATTATGAAAATACCAAAATTATCATTCAATTTAGACCCGGAATACGATGCAAATATTGCTTGGAATTTTTATAACCATAAAACATTTGCCGGAACAGATTTCTGGAAAAAAGGTGCATTGGAAAATCACAATAAACTTATAAAATTGGAAAATATCAAGAATAAAAAAATCTTTCTAAAGAAATACGTTAACAACATCTATACTTCCAACTCAACAAATTTCCTGCTTAGAAAAAAAGACATCGAGCAATTATACGCTGATAAACAAAAACAATTCTTCTCAACATCAAACGATTTATTTAAAAACCACCCTTGGCCCTCGGGGGTTTATAAATGTTACTTATCAATATTCAATTTTTGTCCGCGTTTTCTAGAAACAAAAAAATTTTTTGTTTTTATGTATGATGAAGATAATATCATTCTTTTTACTATAATCCATGAAATGTTGCACTTTATTTTTTACGACTATTGTAATAAAAAGTATAAAGATATTTTCATAACAAAAGATACTGAAAAAGGTCAATTTTGGGAAATAGCCGAAGTATTCAACATGACGGTGCAGCAAACACAACCCTTCATCGATTTGCACCATGAAATAAATTTTTCCGATTACCCAAAACTAAACGCCTTAAAGCTGGAATCTAAAAAAATGTGGGATGGCGATGTTGACAACTGGATTAAAAATTTTGCTATTCCTTATATGCTAAAGCATAAATAATTATTTACAGAATAAATTTTGCTTTTATTATTCCGCGCCAAAATATTTCTCCCTGTAAAACCTGATCAATTGCTCCACCTCGGGTATACACGAGGGATCCCCTGTTCCCACCTTGGTTTTACGTTGTACATCCTCCAAAGAAACCGCTCCATCCAAAACCGCTTCTTCAATATCATGATCCGTAATCTTTAAAACTTTATCAATTACTCTTCCGGATTCGATTTCTATTTTATCCGTCTCCCCCATTTTACGATAGTAATCGTTGATCGCGGATCTTAAAGCCTTATCTCCCAAAACCGAACAATGAATCTTTCTTACCGGCAAACCATGCAAACGCTCCGTGATATCCTGCGGACGCAAAACACGAGCCTCCTCCAAAGTCATTCCCTCGCCCTCGGTAACCATAACACTCATCATCGAAGTTGCGGCAATCGCCGAAGCGCAACCGAAAGTTTTCCATTTCAAATCCTTGATTCGCTTTGTTTGCCGATCGACTTTGATCCAAACTCTCATCACATCACCGCAAGCCGGCGAGCCCACCATCCCTTGTCCGTCAGCTTCATATCCGGTTTCATCCTCCATGAAATTTTTGGGATGAAAAAAATGCTCCTTAACAATCTCCGAATAAAAACTCGCGCCTCCGTTTTTCGCGGGCTTTATATCAACTTGTTTTTGCTTATTATCATCTTTCATAAAATATTCTTTCATTAATTTTCAACTTTTCCGCTGATTTTATATGTATCCTTTCAACTTCACTGCCGTCGTATAATTACGTTTATAACGTTCGTAACGTTCGTAACGTTCATAACGTTCGTAACGTTCATAACGTTCGTAACAAGTTCAGCGGTTACGGCGGATCCTCCCAACCTCCTTACTAAGGAGGTGCTCCGTGTAAGCTATTCCAGTTCCCAGATCCTAGTTCCTAGTTCCAAATTCGAGGTTCGTGGTTCGACATTCGACGTTCGTAATTTTATTATTTGGTTTTTAAAACCGTGTCATATCCAGCGAAACCGGGCTGATTGCCCTAAGTCGCTTAACAATCTCCGGCATCACCTTAATCACATAATCTATATCTTTCATGGTAGTCGATTGTCCCAAAGTAAATCGGAGCGATCCATGTGCCGCCTCATAGCTCATTCCCAGCGCCAAAATCACATGCGATGGATCGAGCGATGTTGAAGCGCACGCCGAACCGGTTGAACAATAAACACCTTTGGCATCCAGATACAACATGGCCGCCTCTCCCTCTATATCCATAAAAGAAATATTTACATTATTCGGCAATCTCATTTTTTCATCACCGTTTAATCTTGATTTTTCAATCTTCAGCAAACCATTCATCAACCTGTCGCGCAATTTAACCAAACGCGCCGATTCTTTCTCTCTTTTATTCTGCGCCATATCCAATGCCTTGGCCAACCCCGCTATTCCGGGCACGTTTTCCGTGCCCGATCGTATTCTGCGCTCTTGTCCTCCGCCTAAAATCTGCGGCTCAATTTTCACTCCTCTGCGAACAAACAATAAACCGATTCCTTTTGGACCGTAAATTTTTCCTCCGTTCAATGTCAACAAATCAACATGCAATTTTTCCACATTCAAATCAAGGTAACCCGCCGCTTGGCAAGCATCGGAATGAAAATAAGGATATACAGAGTCACTTTGTTTTCGATATTTAAGTATCGCTTTACCAATTTCAGCAATCGGTTGAATGGTACCTATTTCATTATTGGCATACATAATGGTAACCAGCACGGTTTGATCCGTAATCGCATTCTGAACATCTTTTACGGATACTATTCCATTGGATGCGGGCTCAATCTGCGTCAATTTAATCAATCCTTTATATTCCAATTTCAATAACGGCTCCAAAACCGCCGGATGCTCTATGGCTGAAGTGATGATATGCGGCACCGCGTTCTTGCCGAATTTTTTACACAGTTCGGCTTTTACCGAATTAACAACTCCCATAATCGCCAAATTATCGGATTCGGTTCCTCCCGAACAAAAAATCATTTCATCCGCATGAGCGTTTAAATGCTTGGCGATTGATTCACGGGCACCGGCCAAAACACCGGCCGCGATTTGCCCCGGCGCATGTAAAGATGACGGATTGCCGTAATGCACATCAAAAAACGGCATCATTGCTTCAATGACTTTTTTATCCATCGGCGTCGTAGCCGCATGATCCATATAGATCCCGGCAACTCCCCCGCTCTTCTTTTCATTCTTTTTCACTTTTTTCATAGCTAATATAATTAATCAAGTACCAAAATCCGTAATTCTTAATTCTTAATTCTTAATTCATAATTCATAATTTAATATGACTATTTCTTCTCAATAATTCGCAATAATGAAGTTTGTTTAAGAGATTTGATAAGATCTTCATGTAAAAATTTCCATAAAGATTTTGAAGCGCACTTATCGGAAATGGGACAAAATCCGCTGCCGCAACTTAAACCCGCAATCGGACCTTCTAAAGCCGTAACTATTTCGTAAACCGAAATCTCTCGTGGATCACGCGCCAACTTGTATCCTCCACCCGGACCCTTTCTGCCCTCAATCAATCCTACTTTTTTTAACGATGCCGCGATTTCTTCCAAAAATTTTTGCGATAAACGCATTTGTTTGGACACATCCTTCAAAGAAACAAAAATCTTGTCGGCATTTAAAGATCCTTTTTCGAGAGTTTCAAATTTTTCAGCTAAAATCGACATCAGCAGCATTCCCGCGTGATTTTTTGCCGATACTTTAAATAAACTGTTCATAATAACCTAGTTAGTAACTAGGAATATAACTCATGCCTGCAAATTCGTCAATATCATCACTATTATTTGGCAAAAATATGCTATAATGGCAATAATTATGCGTAAATACTTTTTCGTGAGCCTGCTCGCTCTTATCTTCACGGCTTCCGGTTGCCTTGAGCCCATAACGAGCGTAAACGTCGCGGAACCAATAACCAACTTAGCGAGTAGAACAGGCGTGTCTCAAAGGCAAGGTTTTGGCGCAATACCGCCTGCTCCAAAAACAGAAGCAACCGATTCCGTAATTCGCATCAATACGGATCTACCCACATTGCAGCCCGATATTTCGGTTTTACGTTTACCTCCAACCGGCTTGGATTCCATTCAATTTCAAAATCTCACTTCAGCCATTGGTATGCCTGTTGGCTTGATCGGCGAACAAGTACGAAATCTTGATTACTCTTTCGCTTGGACTAATTCCGCGGGCGAAGTCTGGGAATACATCTCTGGATTCCGCCGTCTTTCTTACGCCAACATATTGAATTCTCCAAATGACACACTGACCGATAATTGGCCGTCCGAACAACAAATAATTGATGCTTTCTATGCATTTATGTACGATCATGGCATCGATCCGTTATCATACAACAATCCAACCATCGAAATTTCGTGGCGTGAATGGAAAAACAAAATCGATAAAGATGAAGCCTGCATCTCTAATTCCGACATCAATACTTTTCGTCAAATTACCACACCGCAAAACATGATGGCCGCTAAAGCCCCCGCAATAAATACCGCAAACTGCGTTGCGAAACAATTCCCTTCCCGCATACCAATCACTTACAATTTGGTAGTGGATGCACGCAACATTTTATCTGCCGATGGAAAAGCGCAAAGCGGAGGTTTTCTAATCATGAACGCCGAAACTCTTAAAATTGAATATGGCTGGATTACACTCACCGCAAGCCCGGCACGCTCAGATTATCCGGCTATTACAGCTCAAGAAATGCGCGAACATTTGTTAAACGGCGGTCTTGGCGGAAAAATCGAAGGTACCATGGATATAAACGAAGTATTTTTTGGTTTTTATCGCCTTAACGAAGAAAGCTCTTATGATTATCAATATTTGGCTCCGGCTTTAATCGGAACCGGAATCCAAACTCTTAACGGCGCAAAAATTCCATATAACATTGTCGTACCTCTAACCAAATGATCATTAACCGACTTGCATTATTATCACGCGCCGCTTTAAAAAAGTGGCGTTTTGCTTTTGTGCTGGCATTCGCAATGTTGTTTTTTCAATATTCGGTTATTTTGGGCATCATCAGCATGACTCCGCAGAATCATTTCTGGCTCGGTGCCACTATAACCAATTCCAGTGATACCGGAGTATATCTTAACTATCTAAATCAAGTAAAAACTTCACCGCTCCTGCAAAATTATTACGCAGATCCCGAACATATCTCTCGATTTGATCTATTTTGGTCTCTTGGAGGACAATTGGGCAAGCTCGGATTTTCACCCATTCAAAATCACGAATTACTCCGCATTATTACTACAATAATTTTGGCATTCGCTGTCTATGCTTCCGCAAAAAGCGTAACAAAAAACGAAAAAGATTCACGCATTGCTTCATTGCTGATGATATCCGGTGTCAGTACGGGATGGCTGTACTCGGTATTTATGAGCATGGCCGGTTTGTGGCAATTCGGATCCCCGGTACCTTCGGATTTATCCAATGAATTCGCAATTGCTCCAATACTGCTTGGCGGAGCGCACATGATACTTTCATTCGCTTTTCTTCTTCTTGGCACTCGTTGGCTTTGGCAAACAATAGCAAATAATGAATCCATAAAAAAATACCGCTGGCTCATAATCGCTTTTCATGTCGGTTTTCATCCTTACTACATACCGATTTACGGCCTGATAACCATATTCGCACTCATCAAAACCAATTTTATCGCTTGGAAAAAATTCATCATTTTTAATCTCGCATTATTACCGGGAACGATCTACGGCGCCTATCTCATGGCGATTGATTCCAAATTCCGCGATCATCACCTTGTCGTCAACAATCTGCCGCTTGATCCCATTTGGATGTGGCTCATCATCCTGCTCCCTTTTATAACGGCATATGCTTGGATGTTGTGGAAAAAAGATTCTTTAGATTATGTTTCTGACACTTTGTGGATTTATGCATGGCTCACATCCGCCATTATCTGCATCATCTCGCCTTTGCCTTGGGATCGTAAATTCATGCAAGCGTTACTGCCGGCTTTGGTTTTGTTGACATTGCCTTTCTGGTTATCGATTTATCACGCATTAAAACCAAAAACCGATTTAATCTTAAAAATTTCATTATCCGCGCTTTTATTATTCCCTTTTACTCACATAATGCAGTCACAATTCGCTTTGGGATCGGATCCGGCATGGAACCGGTACTTTTACGTCCAAAACGAAACAATACATGCTTGGCAAACATTAAACGGCATTCCAAAAAACAGCACCATCATTTGCACCGATTTATACAATTGCTTGTGGACTCCGGCATTTACGGAAAGATATGTTTGGATCGGCCATAATCACGAAACTCCTGATTTCATAAACCGTTTTCACGAATATCAAACATGGCGCAAAACCAATGATGCCGTAATTTTCAATAACTTCTTGGCACACAACAAAATTACTCATGTTATTGCCGATAAAGATATTTACCTTCAATTATTTTCCGCTGACTGGCAAATGGATTATCAAGAAGCGAATATTTCCGTTTGGTCAAGAAAAAATTAGACCAAAATTTGAAATAAATGTAAAATGAATGCGGTTATGAAAAAATTAAACGTAACAATATTGGGAGCCGGCAACATTGGCACCAGCTTGGCATATCATATCGGAAGGCAAAATCATCCGGTAACCATGTACTGCATCGAACCCGATGTTTTAAAACAAATCAACCGCAAGCATCGCAATAAAAAATATCTTCGCAAGATAAAATTACCGCACAACATTAAAGCTGAATCCGAATTGCTTTCTTGTCTCAAAAATACGGACGTGCTTATTTCAGCCCTGCCCTCTCATGCGGCCAAAATCGTCTTTGACGAAGCAAAAAATCACATTGAAAAACATACCATCGTCGCTTGCATAACCAAAGGCCTGGATCCGGACACACTTAATCCGATCGCCGTGATGATCCAAAAGATGCTTCCCAAAACATTAAAGCGCCGAGTCTGTATGCTGGGCGGTCCCGCTATTGCCGGCGAACTTGTCAAAAATCAACCCGCCGCTTTTATGGTCGCATCGGAAGATCCCGCCGCCAGACGCATCGTTGCTTCACTTCTCAATTTCAACCAAGTCAAAGCCGCAACCAGCCGCGACTTGCTCGGAGTCAGCCTTGGAGCGGCGCTGAAAAATCCCTATGCCATAGCCATGGGCTTCTGCGACGGCCTAAAATACCCAACCAACACCAAAGCCTTGGTAATTACCATGGCGATTCAAGAAATTACCGAAATCATGCTCCGCTCCGGCGCCGACCCCGAAACGGCTCCATCTTTGGCGGGGCTTGGCGATCTTCTTGTTACGGGATTAGCCCCTAAAGGCCACAACCGTTCCTATGGAGAAAAACTCATCAAAGCCAAAACCAACAATCCCGGCAAACTCGGTTTCACCATAGTCGAAGGCATAGATGCGGCCAAACAAGGTTTAAGACTCGCCGAAAAACTGCAAGCAAAAACCCCTCTTCTAAAAGCCATTCACACAGGCATCAATCAACCAACACATTTTCACAAACCTTTTGAGCAATATCTAAACAAACTCAAGTTCAATTGATATAATGTTCATAACGTTTATAACGTTTATAACGAGTTCAGCGGTTACGGCGGATCCCCACGCCCGCCTGCCGAGCCAGCCCGCCTGCCAAGCAGAGCGAGGCGGCCAGGGCAGAGCGAGGCGGACAAGGCAGAGCGTTGCGGGCAGGTTGCCTCCCCATCATACGATGGGGCATTGTCTTACTAAGAAGATACTCCGTTTAAGCTACAGCTCTTCGTTAGACGTTCGACATTCGACATTCGACATTCGACGTTAGACGTTCGTAATTCGCGGTTCCAAATTATAAGTATTAATCATCATTCAGTATGCAACTTCCCGAAAACTTACAAATATTCTCCGAACCTTCGCTTATATTAATCGGTAATTTCGGCAAAACCCATTTTTATATTGCCAACGAGATTGATTGCGACCAAATCAACACAGTCGAAGCACCCGAAACAGCCCGCCCCGATTCCGAAAGTTCCGTAGTAATCAATTCCGGCCGACGAGCTCAAAGCGACGCAGCCAACAATGAAGAAGAGGATCGAAAACAATACGCTAAAAATCTTGCTCGAACGGTAACAGACACAGGCGATGACCATAACATCAAAAATATTCAAATCATCATGCCCCAAGAACTGATTCGCCGTGTCAAAAACGAACTTGCCGGCGATATTAAAAATCTGATTATACGCGAGTTGGATAAAGATCTGGTTAAAACCGATCTCAAAGAAGCCCTGACTCGTCTCGCCGAAACACCGGTACACGTAAAATAAATATTAACTTTACAGAGAAATGCAAAAGTGATGAAATTATTTCATCACTTTTTTCATAACAAAGGAAAAAAGATGCACCTTCAAGAAAGGTATGGTCAAATTCTCGGATTGCAATCCGGGGACTGCGTTCTTTTTGATTTTAAAAATCGCAACATAAATTTTCTTCGCGATGGAAAAATCTTTTTCACGATCTCGGGCGACAACCGCTGTTCCGCGGAAAAAAAGGACGAGGTACCTTGGCTGCATTTTTACCAAGCCCAATCGTTCATGCATATTGTATCTTTTTTCTGCGGATACCGATTTACGGAACAATCGCGCACCGATAGTACGGTTCAATATCGTTTGCTGCCTCAAAAACGCCAACTCAAAAAACAGACTCAATAACAACCGATACTTTCTTCACTCAAAACCGGCTTCACACCGGTTTTAATTATTGCTGATTGTATAATATCCGTTGATATAGCTGGTGGTTTCATTTTTATCGGCTCCGTAATCGGTTGATGCCGCATAATCCAGCAAAAAAAATTGCGGCTCAATGCTCATCTCTGTAAATAATTGCCCCAAGACCGTAAAACCATGCTTCGAATCCGTATAATCATCATTCGCCAAACCCAATTTTTGCCAATTTTTGCTCTGCATCCAATTCAAAGTTGTTAAATCGTTTATCCGCGCTTGCTTATCCGTCAGATAATGGCTCATGTCCGAAGAAATGATGATAAAAGCATCCTCATCAGACAATTGTTTTATTGAGTAAGCCGTCATTATTAACACTTCTTTACCGGCTTCCGGTCTTATAAACACCGGTATTATTTGCGCTTCAGGAAACTCCCTGGCGATAAAAGGAGCCAAAGCTCCCACACCGTGCTCTTTGGCGAATATATTAACACTGCGTGCTTCATATACTCCATCCATTAACAAAGCTCGGGATGTTATATTTCCGGCTTGAGTCGCATACGAAAATGCATGAGTCGAAACTTCCGCACCCGCTAAAAAATGATCCGGAGAAATAATTATAAACGTTTTAATATCAGGCCTCGCAACTTTAAGCGATCTGAAAAAACGAGCCTGTAAATCCATGGCCAAAGTATGATGATTTACCACTCCGGCAACAGGGTAACCATTTATTTCCTTTGCTGGAACCGTTGCCGTATTGGCAAATTGCCGGTGATCAATAAAAACGGCTTCCACAATATCCGCAGTTGATTGATGCAAGCTTGAAGCTTCAATGGAATCTTCATCTCCAATAGCCGTCTTGATGCCCGCGTAATCATTGTCGTAAGTTATCGTTTTTGATATCTGATTTTTATTGCAGCCGCCTCCCAAAAAAACCGCAAGCATGACCGATATAATAATTAAATTTTTCCGTTTTATCATATTAGTTCAAAAAGGCGGGTCAAACCCGCCTTTTTTATTTAACCTCTATTACTTGAGGACTCGAAACTGCCGCCAAACCCGGAATAGACATGCTTTGCACTAAAACTCCGCCGGCATTATAAGTTCCCAAGGAAACCACTCTGGCTTGATATTTTATGGTCTGTGATTTATTCAATTTACAAATCACGAAAGAGGCTTCCGCCGATGTAACTTCATGCGGATACCAATCCGTGCCCAATTGCCATCTTGAATAACTTACATTTAACAGCGTTCTTAATGTTGCCGGCAATCTGTCACGCACAATATAACAACCGTCTTCAGCTCTGTCATCCCAAGAAATATTAATTTCGACATTTACGATATCTCCCTCGCTCAAATCTTGCAAAGAACCTTTTTCAGCCAAGTAATTGCGTGAAACGGTAATCAAGGGGCTGGATTCGGAAATATCTCCGGGAATACGCTTGGTAAAACTTACCGCGGCCGGTCCATTCACACTGGTTACTGTGAATTGTCTGAATTCATCCGCCGTAAGCTCTAATGAATGCACCGGCCATTTGCTTAAATCAATTTCTGCGGTTTGGGCGCCGATCGCATATGATATTTTGACATCAACATCAGCCAAAGCCGGCACCACTCTTGATAAATACCAAGCCCTGTCCAAATCACTGACAGCTTCATGGCTCCACATTGCATCAACATAATTCATCAATTTTTCAGCATCAGGATGAGCCAAGACTTCGGCTATCGCGGCTGTTTCCATAGTCGCTTCCACGGTTTCCGTCAAATCCTCACTTACGGATACAAACATTTGATCATCATTGATTGTCGCATTTTTTAACAAATCATCCAGCATCATTTTGGCGGCCTCTCTGTCTCCGGATGCTTCCAAGCCTCGCATTAAAGCGGTTTTCTCCCGCCAAGATAATTCCGTTTGATTTTGCATTACTTTCAACCTGTCCAAAACCGGCTGTCCCAAAGAAGCCAAACCCGACAAAGCGTAAACCGCTTCTTCTCTGGCTGCATCTTTATTATCCGTAATATCCCAAAAATAATTCGCCATTCTTACGGTATCAAAAGCCTGTGCATGTGCGGCCGCAACCTTTGCGGTCAATGCCGCTTCCGAAGATGCATAAGGTAAAATCGAAATGCCTCCATCAACTTGCTGATAGTGCAATAATGGAGAATACTCTTTTTCAATCGTTTCCTCATAATATTCTTCGTAAAGATCTTTCATCATTGCACCGGCTAAAACCGATTCCAATCTCGCCGACCAAGGATGAGCCAAATTCCAAACATCATCTCGTTTTTCGGCTTTGGCCTTACTTTCAAACATCAATTGAATACGCGATGAAACACCCGGATCTGACAATGTAACGCCCGGAGCCAATTCTATAATCTCTTTTACTTCTTTGGTTGTTCTTGATTGTGCAACTTCAACAATTTTTTCTATTGCATCGGTTTTACCGTTAGCCTTTACTCCAATAACCGCTTTATGTTTTCCGGCTTGTAGATTATCAATCGCCAAATACACGGATTCTCCGGCTTGACCTTTAATTTGTTGTTCATTGATACCCAAAGTCGGAATATCAATCATATATTCAATCTCTCCCTGCGAAGGCAATCCGGTGCCATGAGCCCTCACTTTAATTACCGGCTTATCATTAACCGCCAAATATCTTGGTACAACCGCATCAACAAATATAGGTTTGGTAACGGGTACGCTGATTTGGCTTTCACCGGCTTGTCTGTTTGCTGAAATAGCCGCAGCCGTGAATCTCCAAGAAGTGATATTATCCGGAGCTAAAAACGATCCTTCGGCATTTCCGCCCGCATCTGTTTCCAAAATCAAGAATTCAGCCGTATCTTTAAAATTTTTCCTGACTTGACCAAAGCCCGCTCCTCCGCCCATTTCCGCTCCTCCGGGACCGAAATTTTTCGCTTGATTGCTCCAATTCGAAGCCAATATTCCATCAGATACGTTTTTATACAACCCGCTTAAAACATAAGGCTCCATGCTTACATTGGCAATAGCCAGCAAAGCTTCATCAACAATCGATATCGCAACTTTAACTCCTTTAACCGCATTACCGTTTTTATCCGTAACTTTTGCTCTGGTCACAATTTGCGATGCCGGAGCATAACTGTTTTTATCCGTCGATAATTCCACATTCAAGCCTTTTTCTTCCGGATCAAAATATGCATCATAACGAGTTTGGATAAAACCGCCTTTTGAATAAGCTATTCCATATAAAACCACATTCGGAATATCTTTTTCATCAAAGACAAAAGAATATGCGGGCTGATATCCGGCCGTGTGGTTGACGATTCCATTTTGTGCCTTGGCAAACAAAAACAGCGAATTATCTTCATTCATCAATTCCTGATTTTTTACAAAACCGACTTCTACTTTTTCTCCGGTTTTATAATTGTAATCATACTTATCCGCCTTTAAGGATTCCAGTGTAATTGAATTTGATTCATCATAATAATCCGAATAATATCCCATTCCTCCATAGACATAGGTATTAACCGCATGCTGAACGCCATTCGGTTCCTTGTATTTGGAAACAACCACATAACCGATCTTGTCTTGCATCGTAAAATCCAAAACCGCGTCTCCGGCCGAATCGGTTTTAAGGTTGTATTTGCCAATAGATTCCAACCGTCTTTCATAATGATATCTGGGATAAACCTTCTTCTCCTTTGCATCATACCAAGTACCGGCCTCTATTTTATCCCAATGAATTGCCAACACTTCGCTTTCAATTGCGGCGCTGGACACTCCGTTGCCAAAAACCGAACCGTAATCAACATTCATTTTAGCCGGATCGATTTCAACGACTTTCAATTTAATCTGCGCTTTATTATCCGCAACCTTAACATCCTTACTCTGCAAACTGTGCATTCCGCGCCAAACCGTAACCCAAGCGCTTCCGTAGATTTCAGCCTCCTCTCCCTGCTGCGGAGTCGCTGTTATTGTAAACGGCGTTGAATCATCACAGTAAACATTTTCATTTTCTATAATGCAATTAGGCACGGTTGTTTTATATTCAAAATATGCCGTACCCGAATCATCGGTTTCTTTGACCAAAAATTCGGAGCCTTGCGAAAATCCTTCCAAGTTAAGTTTTAATTTGGCATAAGGAGTACCATCGTAAAATAAAGCTCTTACTGTTCCCGAAATCGTTTCTCCGGCATAAACCGCTCGTTTGTTTGTTGTTACATTGATTGAATATGCCGGCTTAATGATATCTCTTATTTCCAAGGATCTTCTATAAGCATCTTTACCGTCTTTTATCACCGCCACCGTATAATAACCCGGAGACATATCCGAAGACCAAGTTAACTTGCCGTCAAAAAATCCTCTTTCATCGGTCTTCAAATCAACTTTTGCCAAAACTTTTTTCGTATAAGTGCCATAATCCAAATCATTAGACCTGATTTCCACACTGATATCTCCCGCCCCCTGCCCATCGGCTCTTTTTTGCATGATGCCGAAAAAACGCACTTCATCTTTAAGATTATACAACGGCCTGTCCAGGTATAAATACGACCAATTATCGGCATGGGCCTGTAAATCTTCATCGCCAAAATACCAACCCCAAACCGGATACTGCAATTGCAATATCAATCCATTATTGGCATCGCCCGCCGTAATCAAAGACATCGGAGCATTCATCCCCTCCCAAAGATCTTTCTTTTCAAATTCCTTCCAAATTGCCGGCGTCGGCAATTTTACCGTTCCCATGGCATCAGTTTTCGCTGTCACGTTATCAATCGATACTTCCATATTCGCCAAAGGTTTGAATGTATCATGATTTACCAGCCAAACCAGTACTTGATCTTTATCTATCATCGAATACGCGGCCACATCCGATTTCTGTAATAACACCCAAGCTTCTTGACCGGTAGTTGCCGTCATTTTAACGACATACCAACCCTTTGATATATCCGCGGGCAATCTGATTAACTTTTCCCAAGAATTTTCATCTGCTTCCAACGGCACTTCCAAAGAAAAAGCTTGATGATTCGCCATGCTCTTAAATGTATTTATTTTTTCGTTTTGAATCGATAAATATGCCCAATGAGGAACCGATTGTATTTCGGCAATGGCTCGCTTGGCATCCTCCAAAGAAATCGCATAACCGATAACGGCTACTTGTGTACCCTTCAAATCATCAGAAGCGGAAATCGGAATAATCGCTTCATCTTTCAAAGAGGTTTCAAATACAAAATTCCAGACATCAAAATATCCGTTTGTCACCTCTTCTGTTTTTGGCTCTGTTTCGAATTTCAATACCATGTCTTTTTCCAAAACCTTGCCGCCCGTAATCCCCCAGCCTGCTTTATATGTAACCGTATAAACGGTTGAATGTGTCAAAGGTTTTTCGGGAATAAAAACCAAAGTACGTCCATGTTCTTCAAAACGTCCGGCGACCGACGGGCTTATTTCAAAATACTGATCGGGTTTTTCCCATCCTGTTTTGGACATCATCACCTCTATACTGGTATCAACCGGGACATAACCGGTTTGATTTCCGGGAACTGAACGCAAAATCCTAAAAGTATCTTGCGTTTGTATGGCCCAAGAGAATTCTCTGGGCTTAATCTCGTTTTCTTCTTCAACTTCGGCTGCTATTGTGACTTTATAAACTTCACCCGGATCCAAATCTTTTGCGGGAGTCAATAAATAAACACCATCTTCGGCCTTTTTCAGATCAAAATCAATGTACACGCCGTCAGCCTCTCTGTTCACGGGGACTATCCGCAAACTTTGCTTTAAGGTTTGTTCATCAACATCAACTTTACTGAAAATTCTGAAAGTCGTATCCGTTTCCGCGGCTTCATTTTTACCTTTATCGGCCAAAACCGAAAAAGCATCTCCCGCATGCGCTGCCGGAATCACCACCGATAAAGTCGCTTTACCCATGTAGGAAGCGTCTTGACCAAATGGAGCCAGAGGAAACTTTCCGCTTTGAGTCACAAATACGGCCAACAAAACAACGGCCGTAACCGCAAAAGCGCCCGCCCAAAGATACCAAGGCTTTTTGGGTGAAGATTGTTTGTTATTGTTATCCGCCGCGTTGGAACCGGCTTCCGCTTTTTTGGATATTTTTTGCATATTGCTTTCTTTAATATTCTTAGCCATTTGCAATAAATGCATTTTCTGTTCATTCATGACGCTTTCGTCCATTTGCGTCAAATCCTTAGCATCCAATTCCAATGCTTTGGCCATCCTGAAATAGGGCAGGTTATCGTTTTGAACCGCTTGTTTGCCCAACAGTTCTTGCTCGAGTCTGTTTGCTCGATTTTGCTCTGTGTTGTTCATATTATGCTTTGGATTCTAATAAAATTTTACGCATTCTTCCGAGTGCACGATAAATAAGCACCGCCGCGTGATTATTGGAGATGTCCAGTTCTTTGGCAACGTCTTCGGTTTTATAACCTCCGTAAAAACGCAACGTTAAAATTTGTTGATCCCGCTCCGCCAAAAGCTCCATGGCTTTCATTAATTTTTCACGCTCCAAAGTCATTTCCGTATTCCAAACCGGATCATCTTCGGATGGAGGATCCCAAGAATCCTCATCATCCAAAGTAGCTTGTTCTTTACGAAATTTGGCACTGCGCCAATGATCCGCTAAAGCGTTAACCGCAACTCTGTACAACCACGCTCCGATCGGAGCGCCTTTCCACTCCAAAGTTGATTGATTTTCCAATAGCTTAACAAAGCATTGGGCCGTGATGTCTTCGGCGATTTCTTTATTTCCGCATCGTTTCAAAAGAAACGAGTACAACGGTTTTGCATGCCTTTCATAGATCTCGGTAATGGCCTCGGGATCTGTTTTAAAGCGCAAAAACAAATCGCGTTCTTCATCCGGTGTTAATTTGTCTGGCGGCATAATGATAACGAAAATGATTCAATACGAATGACAACAGTATAGCTTTATTTGGCTGATTATGCAATAAAAACAGCCGTTTAAACGGCTTTGTACTTAAGTATGGTTCGAATCATCGAACTTCATTTGTTTCATAATGCTTCAATGCTCTTTGAGCCAAATCCGCATCCGCTCCGTAAAACAAAGGGGTTGCAACGACAGCTTTTAAAACATCATGCATGGTAAAAATGCTTTTAATGGCAACATCCCTTGTTCTGTTGGCCGAAAAAAAACAATTGAAAGCTTGCGAGCGATCGGCATTGAATAAAGTTATCATTTCAACGGTTTTACAATGTACGGCGGATAACACATCAAACATTCTGATCGACGGATGAGCTTCCATGTTATCAAGGCCGAAAGGAGGGTTAAAAGTACTAAGCATCAAAATTCTGCTCCCCGCAGGTTGTTCTCCGTACAAACCCAGCGGAGTATGGCTGGAAGCCGATACTTCGATTGGCATCAAAAACGGCAAACCGTGCCTGTCGGCAAAAATGGCGGGCCAATATTTGCACCCATAAGGCGACGTTGTTACCGCATCAAAATCTTGCGCGATAATAATCTCATCCAACAATTCAAAAATCAGATCTCTGAAAATCGGCAAAGTATCCAATGCTTCGTAATTGATACGAAAAGGAAGTTTGCGGAATCTCGGCTCCCGCAATTGAATTGCGCCTTGCCTAAAAAACAAGGTTAGTGCGTTTACAAGATGCGCCTCCATTTTTCATTGTTCTCCTTGGCTTTGCTTGAATGTACCGCAAACACCTTAGCAAATCCACCAAATACCGCAAGCCTGTCTAAACCTGACTTTTATTGGGTGATTGCAGTCTCTTTTCTCTAATCCAAGCTATAATACCGGGTAAAATGGATAAAAAAATCACTATAGCTATAACGATATGCAAATATTTATCGACATTGGGAATGGTTCTACCTAAAAAATATCCGATTCCCAGCATGGAACCGACCCAAAAAATTCCTCCAAAAACATTATAAGAAAGAAATTTTTTATATGGCATATTACCCGCTCCGGCTACTATCGGCGCGAAAGTTCTGACAATGGGCATGAATCTTGCCATGATAATCGTTTTTCCGCCGTGTTTATCGTAAAAATGTTTTGCTTTAAGCAAATGATCTTTGGCGAAAAAAATTGACTTTTCTTTTTTAAAAATCTTTGGCCCCATGTACTTTCCAAAATGATAACCCACCGCATCACCGGAAATCGCCATAACAACCAGCAAAAAAAACAACTCCCAAATATTCAAATAACCCTGCGTCGCCAACAGTCCGGCCGTTACCAATAAAGAATCTCCCGGTAAAAAAAATCCGAACAATAATCCGGACTCGGCAAATACGATAATGGCCAGCACCGTATAACCGCCCCAAGTTATCAAATCGTGCAAATTATGCAGATTGGTGAAAAATGTAATTATATAATCCATGTGCCATAGCATAGCATAATAACTTGACCCGCAAAATACGATTAATCCTTGTTCAATATCTTGTAAGATATTATAGTATAAACAATATGAAATACATTCTCTCATTGGATATCGGCACAACCGGAACCCGTGCGATATTATTCGATTCCAAACTAAATAAAATTCATCAAGTGGCTCATCAATTAAACATCTATGCCAAAGAAACCGGCGAAGTCGAACAAGATCCGCTTGAACTTTGGGAAAAAACTTTGGACGCCGCTAAAAAAGTCATCAAATCAACCCGCACAAATCCCAAAAACATAGCTTGCATCGGCATAACCAACCAACGCGAAACCATAATCGCTTGGGATGCGGCTACCGGCAAACCGCTTCATCGCGCCATCGTTTGGCAAGATCGTCGAACCGCCAATCGTTGCAAAAAATTGGAAGCTGATCGGGCGTTGGCGCGCAGAATCAAAACCATAACCGGCTTGGTTATCGACCCCAGTTTCAGCGCAACCAAAATCGAGTGGTTGCTGGACAAATTAAACGGCAAAAAAAAGCGCATACTCTTTGGAACGGTTGACAGCTGGATATTATGGAATCTCACGAATCGCAAAACATATGCCACCGAGCCATCCAACGCTTGCCGTACCATGCTCATGAACTTAAAAAATCTTAAGTGGCATCCCGAACTCCTAAAAACCTTTGGCATCGAAGACAGACAACTCCCCAAAATCCAAGAATCCGATTCGTTATTCGGTAACACGGATCCCAAACTATTCGGTGCATCAATTCCGGTTACCGGAATTTTAGGCGACCAGCAATCCGCATTGTTCAGCCACGGACCCCAAAGAAGCGACACACTATCGGTTACATACGGCACGGGCATTTTCACTTTGTTTGGCATTGGCGAAATACCACGTCCGGCCACCAGCGGAATTTTAACTACCGTAGGCTGGAAACGAACAAATCGCAAAACCGAATACGCTTACGAAACCAGTGCCTTAACCGGCGGAGCCATGTTAGAATGGATTAAAGACAATATGCGCTTGGTTGAAACTTTGAAAGAATTCGACGAACTCGCCGAAACGGTTGCCACCACCGGAGGAGTTACAATCGTTCCCGCCTTTTCCGGATTGGCGGCGCCGGATTGGGATCCTTCGGCCAGAGGCCTGATTATCGGTTTAAACCGTGCCACCGAACGCGCACACATTTGCCGTGCGGCAATCGAAGCCATCGCCTGCCAAACCGAGCGCATGGCCGCGCTTCTTTCCGAACAAACAGGCGAAGCTATAAAATTTTGGCGTGTCTCCGGAGGCTTAACTCGTTCCGAACCTTTAATGCAAAGCCAAGCTGATATCAGCGATGTTCGCATTTGCCGAGCCAAGGAAATAGAAGCGACCGGGTTGGGCGCGGCTCTTATTGCCGGATTGGGTGCGGATATCTGGCCTACTTGGCGTGAAGCCGTAAAAAATCAAGGCTGCGGAAAAATCTTCAAGCCCAAACGAGCCAAGCGCGGAAAAAATTATTTGCATCAATACGAACGCGCTCTCGAAAGATCTAAAAATTGGTCGGAATAGATATGATGGAAATCGAAAAAAAATTTCAACTCTCGAATCAGCAAAAACAACGTCTGCTCGAAGGCGCAACCTTTATATCGGAACAATCGATAACCGATTCATATTACGATAACACTTCTCATGATCTTACCAAACAAGATTGTTGGCTGCGTTGCCGTAATGATAAATATGAATTAAAGGTTGGCTCAAAAAATTACGACAAACGTACAATTCAAAAATATACTGAATTGAATACCGAAGAGACTATTCGCGAATTTCTAAAGATACCTCAAGTTGGCACTCTGGAGGAAGACTTAATCGCCAATAAATACATGCCGTTCATGAGTTGCGTTACCACTCGAACCAAATACAGCAAAGACGGTTTTACAATCGATCTGGATTATGTTGATTTTGACAGTGACTTTGATTATCAACTGGCCGAGATAGAACTTATCTTGCAAGATGGCAAAGATGAAAACTTAGCTGCACAAAAAATATTGGAATTTAGCCAAAAACACGGGCTTTCGGATGAACCGGTTCGCGGGAAAGTTATTGAGTATTTAATGCAAAAACGCCCAAAACACTATCAAGACTTGGTTGATTCCGGAGCCATTCAAGAATAATTGTCTTGCACTGATAGACAAAAATATCGGCTGGGGGCTTGACAATAAAGCCAAAATCTGGTTAATTACCATATTCAACCGCACCTTCTCTTCGGCTCAAACCTAAGGAGATTCCTCATGCGCGCATTCAGCATCGTTCAAAACGATGACACGGACACAAAAACCGATCCCTTGGCGGACAAGCAAATTTATATGCCCGAATCCGCGGAAGTAAAACGCCGCGCCATTAAACTGGGATCTGTTGTCTTTTCTTTCTTGGTTTACGGAGCATTGTGCGCCGAATTCGGCTTGCCGGCCGCAACACTTTTGGCCGGCGGCATCGCTTGCGTGCTGTTGCCGTTTGCCATCCTGGCCTTGCGCAAGAATCATCTTTGGGAACCGTTTTACAACAAACGCATTTTGGGAATCGAACTTCCCGAAATTGAACCCGAATTTGCCGCCGAATTTCAATTCATTCTCATGCGCGAAACATTACAGCTCATGGTTGTGAATCCGATTCCGCATTTCTTCAACGTCAAATTCGTGCGTGTGAAGTTTGATCAAGTTCCCAATGGCGTGCTTTACGAAGTCGCCAAACATACTTGGTCCGGAAAAAAGGAGTACATCGAACTCCGGCTTTCCGATGCGGAAACCTTGGCCAAAGCGTGGGACAAAAAACTACGCTCCGCAATCTTGCATGGTCGTGATTTCAAACCCGAAATCCTGATCCATTACCAAGAATAATCCAAGCACCATCGGTGCTTTTTTCATAACAAAAGACGCTCGTAACGAGCGTCTTTATCATAACCTAAATTCTATTGGAAACTTCGTTTAAGCAATCATCGCAACTATCAAAAGCGCAACTATATTTAAGATCTTAATCATGGGATTGATTGCCGGACCGGCAGTATCTTTATACGGATCGCCGACAGTATCACCGGTTACGGCCGCTTGATGCGCGAACGAACCCTTACCGCCAAAATGACCTGACTCTATATATTTCTTGGCATTATCCCAAGCTCCTCCGCCCGATGTCATGGAGATGGCAACAAACAAACCCGTAACGATTGACCCTACAAGTACACCTCCGAGAGCCACCGGACCCAAGACAAATCCCACCACAACCGGCACGACAATCGGCAACAAAGCCGGAACAATCATATTTTTTAAAGCACCCTTGGTAACAATATCAACCGCTGTGCCGTATTCCGGTTTTTGCGTACCATCCATAATTCCGGGCAAAGCTTTAAACTGTCTGCGCACTTCTTCCACGACGGCACCGGCTGTTTTGCCGACAGCTTCCATGGCAAAAGCGCCAAACAAATACGGCAACAATCCGCCGATAAACAATCCGACAATCACTTTGGGATCTTCGAGCAAGAAAATCAAAGGTTTGCCGATCTCCACAAATTCCTGCGTATAAGCCGCAAACAAAACCAAAGCGGCAAGACCGGCCGAAGCGATGGCATATCCTTTTGTAACAGCTTTTGTAGTGTTGCCGACCGCATCCAAAGGATCGGTAACGTCACGTACTTCGGACGGCAATTCCGCCATTTCCGCAATACCTCCGGCGTTATCCGTAATCGGCCCATAAGCATCTATCGCCACAATAATACCGGTCAACGACAACATGGCCATGGCCGCGATTGCTATACCGTACAAACCCGCCAATGAAAAAGCCCATAAAATTCCGAAACAAATCAGCAAAACCGGCAATGCCGTTGATTTCATGGAAACCGCCAAACCGGCAATAACATTGGTTCCATGTCCGGATTGCGAAGCTTCAGCTATCTTTTTAACCGGGCTGTATGCTGTTGAAGTATAATACTCGGTCAACCAAACCATGCCCGCCGTAACCAATAAACCAATCATCAAACATTTGAACATTGCCCAAGCGCTGATGATGGAACCATCCGGAAAAAATTGAAAAACCAAAAATACAAATGCAATAGATGCAAATGCACCGGCCGCAATCAATCCTTTATACAATGCGCCCATGATATTTTGTTTAGCTCCCAATTTGATAAAAAACGTTCCCAGAATTGAAGCGATGATGGACACGCCGCCGATTGCCAAGGGGAATAAAACCGCCAATTCGTTATTGGGAAAAGTAAGATGCGCAAGCAACATTGCGGCAACAGCCGTAACCACATATGTTTCATACAAGTCGGCAGCCATCCCGGCACAATCTCCAACATTGTCACCCACATTATCGGCGATAACCGCAGGGTTACGCGGATCATCTTCCGGAATACCGGCTTCGACCTTACCAACCAAGTCAGCTCCCACATCCGCGGCTTTGGTAAAAATACCTCCGCCCAAACGCGAGAAAACCGAAATCAAAGATCCGCCAAAACCGATACCGATCAAAGCTTTCAAATCACCGGTAATGGCATAAAAACCGGCCACTCCCAAAAGAGCCATTCCGACCACAAACAAACCGGTAACCGTTCCGCCTTTCACAGCTACGTCCAAAGCCTCCTTAATACCCTTTTTGGCGGCTTCCGCAGTACGAACATTAGCCCGCACCGATACGCTCATGCCAATATAACCGGCCAATCCCGATAAAAAGGCACCAATGGCAAAACCCAGCGCCATTGTAATGCCCAAAGTTAACCAAAGCGCTAAAAATACAACCGCGCCAATAATACCTATCATTCTGAATTGGCGATTCAAATAAGCGTTAGCGCCTTCTTGAATAGCTTTGGCGATTTCAACCATTTTGCCCTCTCCCGGACTTTTAGCCAAAACCCACTTAACAAGGTATCCGCCCCAAGCCAAAGCGACAAAAGCCGCGGCCAAGGCAAAAATCAAATAACTGTTCATACTTATAAGTTGTTAAAAACAATTAGTTTTTATAAAAACGTCAAACGTCTAACGTCAAACGTCTAACGTCAAGGCATGTTTTGCAAGCCTTTGACTTTCGACTTTTGACGTTCGACGAACGTGCTTATAGTAGGTAAAATCAGCTAAAATGTCAACTAATTGATGTTATAATCCTTTTAGTTCTTTGGTTTTAACTCACCCCCTTCCCCCTCCCTTCCCGCAACAACTGTTAAATAAACAATATTGTATGCGGGATCACGCCGGAGGCGATGATAAACCAAAGGAGGGGGCACAAAATGCCGAGCTTACTAATACAAAAGCATGAACTGGAGGCTGGCAACTGAAAAAAAGTGTAGATTTCTCCCATCTGATTCTCCGCCTGAGGCGGATGCTCCTAGGGCGTAGAAATGACGAAATAGATTGGAGCAAAAATGACAAACCTTGGTTGGCGTTGATAACAGCGGAGATTTCTCACATCCGATTCGAAATGACAAACAGTGGTTGGTTTGGCTTGTAGCTGGTAGCTAGTAGCTTGTAGCTGGTAATAGTTGTCAGTTTTGTAACGCCAGTTTAAAGTGTGCGGGATATGCCGGCTCGTAATGGTAAGCAAAGGAGGGTTTTTAAGCTTATTTGCCCCATGAGGATGGATGTGGCTGAACAGGCCGTTTTTAGTTTGGCGGAGTCCCTTAGACTGCTCGGTATCAGCGGTTGGCATCTGCCGGATATTCGTGAAAAATTCATTGAGCTGCAAGACAATCAAACGCTTGAGTTGGGCCGTCTGGGCAAAATTACGGAAACCGAAGCCGAAATAATCTTTGATGCCAGATTCAAAAATCAAGAATCACAAATGCTGTTTGAGGAAGAATTGCGATTATACGGCATAGATTTTAACGGAATGGCAAGCTCATTCAAACGGCAGCTGGCACATCTTGTTATGTGGTCCGTAACCGGCTTGCGCCATCAACCCGCTGTTCGCTTAATCGACCAAGGCTGGGCAACTTTAATTGAACATTTGGGAACGGAAAACATCTCATCAATATCAAAACTGATCCAATTCATAAAAATCAAATTACTCTCAATCAAAAATAATCGCCCTGATCATTATCATAGATGTTTGGATCTATATCATCCCGTAAGTGAAAGAATCAAAGAAGATCTACAAGATGATGAAGGATTTATTGGTGCCGGTTTATTGCTTTGGATTTATGAATCACAAGGCTTGGAAGCTATGATTGATTTAATCCGCAAATCACCTTCCACGAGCCGTCGTACATCCACGGATTACATGAAGATTCCCGCCGATCTACGCCCGCTGATTCACACCGGCTATACCTCCTACCAACAAAACGTTGTCGCGCCTTTACGCCGTGGAAACTTATCTTATGCTGAAGCCCAAACAATCAGCGACTTCGCCCGCCGTTGGGAAGCCGAACAATTCCAAAGTGCCATAACCGAAATAACTCAAATTCCTGATGTTCAAGTCATCATCAATGAATTTGAAAAGTGGATTGAAGAATGAGAAGTTGCAGCGGATTAGTTCATCAAGATAAAAGTAAAAAGTTCATCAAGAGTTAATCAAGAAAGGGCTGCAAATTACCAAGTTTCTTTGAGAGGCATGCCTCTCAAAGTACAGCAAATGGTTTTCGTAGGGATAAACCTTGTGTTTATCCGTGCAAAAAACAACTAGCCGTTGCCGTAGTGCGGATAAACACAAGGTTTATCCCTACGAAGCCTGTTGGTTGGTTTAGCTAAAAACCCTTAGCCAGAAGTTGTTTAAGTTCCTCGAGGCCTTCGCCTGATTTGCAAGAAACGAATACGGGATTGAATTCTTTAAATTCTTTTTTAAGTTTTGCTCGAGGTATGCGCTTTAAATTATCAATTTTATTAAACACATAAATCTTCGGCGTATCCTGCGCATCCAACTCTGCCAAAACCTCCTCAACTTCATCAATTTTTTCTTTCATGTACGGATCCGAAACATCTATCACGTGCAATAACAAATCCGCATGAATCGTTTCTTCGAGTGTTGATCTAAACGCTTGTATCAACTGCGGTGGAAGATCTTGGATAAAGCCGATAGTGTCGGAAAGGAGTACTGATAATCCCCCAATCCCGCCTTTGGCGGGATGTCCCCCTTTGACAAGGGGGCTTATTGCGGGATGTCCCCCTTTGACAAGGGGGCTTATTGCGGGATGTCCCCCTTTTCCGCCAGAGGCGGATCCGCCCATGGCGGAGACAAGGGGGTCGTCGCTAGGTAACCAAAGCTTTGCGACCCGCGTATCTAATGTCGCAAAAAGCTCGTCAGCGACGTAAGCGCCTTTTTTAGTCAGCGCATTTAACAGCGACGACTTGCCGGCATTTGTGTAGCCGACGATGGAGGCTGTTTTAAAACCCATTTTATCGCGCCTTGCGCGATGCAAACCGCGTGTATTGGAATACTTGGCAATTTGTTTTTTAATCGCCCTTTCTTCATCAGCCAAATGCCTTTTCATCTTTTCGATATTCGTCTCGCCTGCTCCACGCGTACCGATACCGCCCGCCTGCTGACCCAGCTCCAAACCCATTCTATAAATGCGCGGCCCCATGTGGCGTATTCCAGCTAAGCGAATCTGTAATTTCGCCTCTGTTGTATCCGCATGCTTCTGAAAAATCTTTAGAATCAAATCAATCCTATCCCAAACTTTAATCCCTTTCCTCTCCACCATCCTCTCAATATTAAAAATCTGATGCGGTTTTAACAAATTGTTGATGATAATAATATCAACCTTCTCCGCTTCCGCAATTTCCACAACCTCCTCCAACTTTCCTGATCCAATATATGTTTTATAATCCGGCGTTACTCTTTTTTGTATTACTTTTACAACAATCATCCCTCCATAAGTATGCGTTAAAGATTCCAACTCAAACAACCTCCGCTTAGCCTCTTCGGGTTTTGTATCGGAGGATATCACATCTATTAAAATAACTCGTGGTTTACTCATGATCATACTTTAAACTGAAGTGAGAAGGTTTGCAAGAAAACTCATTCTAATGTCTGAACCTTGATTTGCGCTCAGATTCACGCTCATATTAACTTGATTACCGGATGAGTTCATCAAGTTAAAAGTAACAAGTTCGTCAGGAGTTCATCAAGATTAAAGTCTAAAGTTCATCCCACTACGCCTCAACGGCTTCGCGGGACAGGTAAAGAGAGGCTTAAGTAACTCTTGAAGAACTTTAGACTTGATGAACTTGTTACTTGGTGAGATGAACTTTAGACTTTATGAACTTTCCACCGGTTCGGGGTAATCAAGTTAATTAGGTTGGTAATCGGTTTGATAAACCCCCTTCGCAAGATGCTTCGGAGGGACACGGTCAAGGTTCAGACAATTAGAAAAGCCGCGTACAAATGCACGCGGCTGAAAGGTTAGTCAGCGAATTCGATGGAGGCTTCAGTGATTTTGACGAAAGCTTCCCAATCAACACGACACAAACCTCTTACAGAACCAAGTCCGGCACCGCAAAAATTAACCCCCCTGAAACTCCCCTCAGTTAGATCCGCCTCGGAAAGGTTCGCCCTTAACAGGCTCGCTCCGGAGAGATTCGCTTTGGAGAGATTCGCTTTGGAGAGGTTCGCCTCAGAGAGATTCGCTTTGGAGAGGTTCGCCTCGGTAAGGTCCACACTGGCGAGGTCCGCCTCTGAAAGATTCGCCTCAGAGAGGTCCGCCTTAGAGATGTCCGCTCCGAAGAGATCCGCCTCGGAGAGGTCCGCCTTAGAGAGATTCGCCTCAGAGAGGTCCGCACAGTAAAGATCCGCTCCGAAGAGATTCGCCTCGGAGAGATTCGCCCTAAAGAGGCTCGCCTCGGAGAGATTCACCTTGAGGAGGTGCGCCTTGGAGAGATTCGCCTTGGAGAGATTCGCCTCGGAAAGGTTCACTTCGAAGAGGTTCCCCCAGGAGAGGTCCGCCCCGGAGAGGTCCGCCTCGGAGAGTTTCGCTCCGGAGAGGTCCGCCCCGGAGAGGTTCGCCTCGGAGAGGTACGCCCCGGAGAGGTTCGCCTCGGAGAGGTACGCCCCGGAGAGGTTCGCTCCGGAGAGGTGCTCCCCCGTGAGGCGTTGACTTCTCAAATCCGGTTTCCATTCCGGATGCTCCTTACGAAGCGAATTCCACTTTTCCACCCCCTCCTTTCCGCTTTTCAACATCGCGACACATTCCTCAACACTCGGCGGTTTCCAATCACTCGTTTCTTCGCTCATCTTATTCTCCTCGCTCTTTCGAACTTTGTCATGGTACGTCCTCGGTTAATCCAAGAATGCTTGTATTTAAGCAAAAAATGGGGGAAATGTCAAGAGTGGCACCCAAACCCCTTATCAGGGGCTGTAATAACAGACTAACAAGTCACCTGATAAGGGGATTTAGGGGTTGAGCTGAACAAACCAAACAATAACCGTCGCCAAAGCCCCAAATCCAAAACCCCCAACCACATCCACCGTATCATGCGCCCTTAACCACACACGACTCCACCCCACAAAAAACGGCCAGATGATAAATATGTAAGACCAAGCTCGTAATTCCGGAATCAACAAAACCCAACTTGCTATCATAAAAGCCGCGACAGTATGCGAACTGGGAAAAGAATAACCGTAAGCTTTAACTTTAACCGCCTCTCCACGCATTACAGGGCGAGGACGCTTAATAACAAACTTAACCAGCTCTGACGATACTGTGGGCACGGCAATCCAAATTATATACGACAATAATTTTTCCGCCGGTATGGGATAAATCAGATAAACCAATCCCGTTGCAACCGCAATCCCCCACCATGAACCGATCATGCTGACTAAATGGGCGATAACAGTGCGTTTGGAACCTTGAGACATATGTTGATGCGAACCACGAACCACGAACCTCGAACTACGAACCACGATTTTGTCGTACAAATGATTCGGTCTTCTGAATAAACTTACTTAAAATCATTTGAACACGTATTAAATCCAATTCAATCGCATTATATTTTTCTTCGCTTAAATACATTACATCTTTACTTATCAATAATTGATCTTGAAGCTCAGCCAATGAACCCTTGGACATGTTATAAAAATGCGCTTTTTCTTTGTAACTATTTCTAACAAATCCTTCCGCAATATTTGAAGTAACAGATACGGCAGCTCTACGCATCTGACTTACAAGCCCATATTGCTCTTCTTTGGGAAAATCTTTTGTAATAATATACACCTTAATCACAAGCGAATGAGCCTGTTTCCAAACATCCAAATCTTTAAAAGTTCTTATCTTTTTTTGTTCTGATAAATCCATAATCTTGATTCGTGGTTCGAAGTTCGAGGTTCGTAATTCGAATTTCGAGGTTCGTAGTTCGTGGTTCGAGGTTCGTTATTCATGGTTCAAAATTCGTGGTTCGTAATTCGAATTTCGAGGTTCGATTGAGCTTACTCCCAATCATCTCTATATCCGGGTTCATCCACAAACGGATAAGTTACTTCTCCCTGCTTGGTGAGATCATAGAGCCGGTGCATTTGAATTCCGGAATTGGATAAAGTTAAAAACGTATTATCCATGTAAGCAACGCGATCTATATCATCATCATAATTTCCATAGTACCAACCCGATTTCAAGAACGCTTGATTATTTTTATGATGCGTAATTCTGCCCAAAAACTCAAATCCATTTTCAACCGTCAATTTATAAACGTAAGCACCTTGAAAAGTGAAATCACCATATTCACCACCCTCGCGATACGGATCGGCTTTTACGGAAGCCGGCAATTCGGCTACGCGTATCGGCAGGGCCAATAATTGTTTGGTCGGTGAATACATGAAGGCCTTGTGATTATGCAACGCTTGGGATTCGGTGCCACGATCTCCAATTTCCACTTTATGCAATTCAATGGGATTTTCCACATCCGTAACATCAAAAACCGCAATTTTCATTCCTTGATACCAAGCAAAATTTTTATCTGATGATTCCACCGCTTCTTTACCGACTCCGATTATATGATTTTCATCCATTGGATGCAGATAATCCGAATAACCCGGGATCTTAAGCTTACCAAGAATCGATGGATTCTGCGGATCCTTTAAATCCAGCACAAAAAACGGATCCGTATTTTTAAAAGTAACCATATAACCTTTATCGCCCATAAATCTCATGGAATAAATCGTCTCTCCCGGAGCTATCCCTTTAATGCTGCCGGCCGGTTTCATCTCCTGATCCAAAATAAAAATATTGTTGGTTGAATCGGCCGAAGTGCGCCAAACTTGGCCGATCGTCGTTGCAGCTCGCAGATAGCCGTTATGCTCGTCCAAAGAAAATTGATTTAAAAGATGCCCGGGCACCGAACCTTGTTTAACAAATTCTATTTTTCCGTCATCCAACTTAAATTTGTAAATATTTGTTTGTTCACGATCCTCGGGCACCATGCTGTCGTAAAAAGGGCGCACCTGCCAATCCTGACGTGCCACATACATATTCTCGAGCGAGGCATAAATTGTTTCGCTTGAACCCAATATCACCTCTCTTTGCACTTCGCCCGCGCCATGCATTGGCACCGATGCCACCGTCAAATATTCACGGCTGGGTTCCGGATCAAAATAACCGACATTACCGCAACGTACCATTGGCTCATAATCTACTCCTCTTTCGCTGTCTCTAAAAGCCGGAACCAATTCTTTTTCAGTGGGCATGATGTCAAAAGTCCTCCACCCGCTCCAAGAATTCATTATCAAGTAAACATTTCCATCAATCATGCGCGAAGAAGACAAAGATCCGTCAAACTCCACTGTTCTGACTTTTTTCGGACCGGCTTTATCATTTATATCCCAAATCTGTGCAATCGCAACCGATCCTCCATATGGATACGGAGCGATTTCACGTGCAATACCCTCGATCAACGGCATGGGATAAAATCTATCCTCATATTTTTGACCCATAACCATCAATCTATCGCCATCAACATAAAAATCATGCGCTGAAAGTTCTTTTTCCAAATTAATTTGACCGACCAGCCGCGCTGAATCGGTTGGTAAAATCTGCGAAATCATTATTCTATTTCTCGAAAGATGATATACATACGTTCCATCCATTTTTAAGATATCCGCTTCATCAACCCCTTCAACCTGTACATTTGTTTCCGAGTAATCACTCGCTCCGGCGGAAGGAGCAGTGTTTTCCACGGTTTGCGATTCCATAGCCATGGGCATAGCCACCATGTCCATGGTTTTATACATGGCTCTTCCGTCATCCGCCTTCTTAATCTGTTCTTTTAACACCGAACACGAGGCAAATCTCTGCACACCTTCACCTTGCTTAACATCTTGACCGGGCATGGAAAAATCTATATTCACCACTTGAGCCATTGGCGATAATCCAAACATGGTTGCCATCAAAGCACCCAAAGACTTTAAAAAAATATTTGTAAACATAACGGCCTTTGTTAACTGATTTAATTAATAAATAAAAAATAATAAATAATAAAGCGAGCGGTACTTACATTCTTAAATAATAAATAACAAAGTTATGAATAATAAAGCGAGCGGTACTTACATTCTTAAATAATAAATAACAAAGTTATAAATAATAAAGCGAGCAGAGCAATTTTCCTTTATTATTTGTTATTTGTAATTTGTTATTTCGCGAGCGATAGCGAAGCGTAGAGGTTTATCTTTATTATTTATTATTTATTATGGCTCTAGACTAGCAAACTAATGATTTAGGTACCATTTAATAATATGCCATAACT
>CALFEO010000014.1 GCA_937949995.1 uncultured bacterium | reverse complement strand
ATTGTCTGAACCTTGATTTACGCTCAGATTCACGCTCATATTAACTTGATTACTAAAGGAATTTATTTATTTATATATGGATACGCGGGAGATTACGCACAAGATTATCGGTTGTGCTATGAAGGTGCACAGCGCTCTTAAAAATGGTTTTCAAGAAGTTATCTATCAGCGGGCTCTTGAGATTGAGATGAAAAAGCAGGGTTTGGGGTTTGAAAGAGAAAAAGAGATGCAGATTTATTATGATGGGATAGAGGTAGGTACTCGCAGAGCGGATTTCTTTGTTGAAAATTGCGTCATGGTAGAAATAAAAGCATTGGCGGAACTTGAAGATGTTCATCTTGCTCAAGCCATGAATTATTTGGAAGCTTATAACCTGGAAATTGGCTTATTAATCAATTTTGGCGCAAAAAGTTTGGAATTCAAAAAAGTTCATAATAATAAAATCAACACCTACAGTAATCAAGAAAATATGAGTGTGAATCAAGTTTAATCAAGGTTCAGACAATATGAAACTACTCATCGCAACAGGAATCTACCCACCAGAAATCGGCGGACCGGCCGGGTATGTTAAGGGTGTCGCAACCGAACTTGCCAACCAAGGTCACGAGGTGGCTGTTGTGACTTATGGGGACAGCCCGGAGCTTAATAGCAAATTTCAAATCGTTGGTGTACCTCGTACAGCGTACGTCGTACAAAGATATTGGCGATATTTCTGGAAAACGCTTAAGCTCGCCCGGAAAGCGGATGTAATCTACGCACAGGGTCCGGTCTCCGAAGGGTTGCCTGCTGCTTTAGCGTCAATTTTTGCACGCAAGCCTCTCATTCTCAAAGTGGTGGGGGATTATGCTTGGGAACAATACCAACAACAACCGAATACGAACGTAGAACATAGAACTTTGAACATAGATAATCGAAGTTTAGATACGGAAGATCGTTATTCCAAGTTCCAAATTCCAAGTTCCAAGTTCGAACTGTTGGATGAGTTTGTTACGCATCGGCATAAGGGGAAGATTTGGCTAATGGAGGCGGTTGAGCGGTGGGTGGCATCGCGCGCCAAGACGATTATTGTGCCTTCAAAGTATTTAAAAACAGTTGTCCAAAAATGGGGGATTCAATCTGAAAAAATCAAAGTAATCTACAACAGTATTTCACCGCTTCCCGAAGTGGATTCGCGTGAAGAGCTTCGTGATAAACATGGGTTGGGAGATCGTAAACTTATTCTCACCGCAGTTCGCGCTGTACCCTGGAAGGGGGGAGATTTTTTATGTGATGTACTTAAAGAATTACCCGAAGATTTTGTGCTCGCGGTAGCCGGCGATGGGCCCAGCTTAGAATCGTGGAAAAAGCACGCGGAAGAACTTGGAGTTTCAGATCGTGTCGCCTGGCTCGGCAAACTGAACCGCAAAGATTTAACCGAGTTTTATCGAGCTTCAGATGTATTTGTATTACCCACCGGCTACGAAGGTTTCCCTCACGTTGTCGTCGAGGCTGCGAGCATGGGGCTTTCTTGCATTGTCAGCAACAAAGGCGGAAATCCGGAGATCGCGGAGCTTTTCCCCGGCTTGGTGACTGTGGCGGAATATCGAAACAAAGATACCTGGGTTGATTTAGTGCGAAATACGAAATACGAAATACGAAATACGAATATTGGCCTGCCGGAGAGTTTGGGGTTTGGGAGGATGGTGGGGGAGACGCTCGCAACGCTCAAGTCCGCTCAATGTCTGAACCTTGATTCGCGCGATTTACACGATTCGCATGATTATTTGAACAATTCATATCGTCTGAACCTTGACCGTGTCCCTCCGAAGCCTTTGGCGAAGGGGGATTCACCTGATTTTAATGATTCGCATGATTATTCGAGCAATTCATATCGTCTGAACCTTGATTTACAAGCCGATTCACGCTCAAATTTACATGATTATTCAAACCATAATATTTGTGATGTAACGTCGGAAAAATCGAGGTTCGAGGTTCGAAATTCGAAGTTCGATGTGAGCAGAGTTCTATCTATCGGTCTTGAAAAAAAGTTATTCGAGCCGGGTAATGTCCGAGATAGAATTATAGAGCAGTTAAAAGATTTTGATGCCACAATCATCGTCTTTGCCAAGCAGAAGTTTGATGAGCGAATCGCGTCAAACATCCGTGTCATCTCCACCAATTCGTGGAATAAGTTTTTTTATGTTACCGATGCGCTAAGAATTGTTTGGAAATTGCGCAAACAAAAATTTGCAGTCATCACATCGCAAGATCCCACGGAAACAGGCTTGGTTGCCTGCCTAGCGTCCAAATTGTGCAAATCAGCCCTCGCCATTCAAGACCATGGCTACCACTTCCACGGCAACTATTACCGCCAAGAATCCTGGCTCAACCAATTCCGCTATCTCTTTGCCCGCTTCATCGTCACCCGCGCGGAGGCAATCCGCGTCGTCAGTCAAAGAACCGAAGACGCCCTCACGAAGCTTGGCGTACCGAGGGATAAGATCGTTCGCTTCCCGCTCACGCTTGGTATTAACTCACCCCGCTCCTCGACAAGCTCGGAGCACCCCTCTCTTAAATTAAGAGAGGGGATCGGGGCAGTGGACAGTGGGCAGGGATCCCACTTCGCTAAAGCTACGAGGGACACAGCAGGGGACGGGGAACGGTGGACAGGGAACAGGGAGCAGTGCGCAGTGGATAGTGACGAAAGCTTAGATTCTCAGATTCCAGATTCCAGATTCTTTTTAGTTATCTGCCGTTTCGTCCCCATCAAGCGCATCGACCTCGCCATCCACGCCTTTAGCATCTTTGCCAAGCAAAACCCTGATGTTAAACTCAAAATCGTTGGCGCGGGGCCGCTCGAAGATCAAATAAAACAATGGATCGCTGATTTTGATTTGCAAAGCAGAGTTGAAATAATCCCCTGGACAAACGATCTCGCCGAGCTCTATACCGGTGCTATCGCCACACTTATCACTTCGGATCGCGAAGGCTTTGGCATGACTGCCGTTGAGTCGCTTGCCTGCGGTACGCCTGTTATAATGACAGATGTTGGTTGTGCGCATGAAGTCGTAAAAAACGGAGAGAACGGCATCATTGTGCCGGTCGGCGACGTGATTGCGCTGGCGAATGCGATGGAGAAAATGCTTTTACCTAGTACCCAGTACCCAGTGCCTAGTACCCAGTACCCAGTACCTAGTACCCAGTACCCAGATCCAAGTTCCAAGTTCCAAGTTCCAAGTTCCGTAATTGTGAGCGAAGCGAGCATGAAGGATTTTCTGCTCTCCGCCATCAGCCACCGGCTATCCGCTAAAACGAAGTTGGAGGAGGAGATGGGGAGGTTTGAGGAACAGAGTGAGAGTGTTGAAACGGAGAAAATAAAGTTGATGCTGTACACACCCAGTCTCGATCATGCGGATCCGGTATTTGGTTTTTCGGTGCGTTGGGCGGATGAATTTGCCAGGCAAACGGAAAAACTTGTCATAATCAGTCGTTTTGTGGGCGAGGGTGATGTTCCACAAGGCTCAATTGGAATAGCAGTGGGAAAACCTTGGTTTTCCAGAGTGATAAAACTATGGTCAACGGCGATTAAATATCGCAAACAATACGATAAAGTATTTGTTCACATGTCTCCGGAAGTCGTACTCGCCGGCTGGCCGATTTGGTTTGTATTACGAAAACCCATTTATCTTTGGTATGCACATGGAGCTATTCCGTTAGCTTTGAAGTTGGCGGAACCTTTGGTTAAACTTATCTTTGCCAGCTCGGAAACAGGCTTACGTTTGCAAACGCCAAAAGCCAGATTTGTGGGGCAGGGGATAGATACGGAATTGTTCAAGCCCAATCCGGAAATAAAAAAAGAAAACATTATTATCACTGTATCTCGAATTACGCCCGCAAAGAAATATGAAGATTCTTTGGAATTCTTGGCAAAATATAAAGAAAAATACCCTGCTGATCAATGGATTTATGAAATAATCGGACCCTCATTGGGACACGAAGATTATATAAAAGCACTAAAACAAAAAGCCGAGCAGTTGGACTTGGCGGATAGATTTCGTATTTTACCTGCAGTTGAATATACGCAATTGCCTGCTGTTTACCAACGCGCTAAACTCTTTCTGAGCACAAGCGAAACGGGAAGTATTGATAAAGTGGTTTTAGAGGCTTTATCATGCGGAGCGCCGGTCATTGCCAGAGGCGGGGGATACCAAAAAATAACAGGTGTCACCTCGTTTAATGATAAGGAAGTCGCCATGCAAAAGCTTCATAACTTGCTCGAAGCACACAGTGTGGATGTATTAGCAAGGGAGGGAGTGATCAAGGAACATGGTCTAGCGAGGTTAATATCCTTGATTTTAGATCATATTAAATAGTTTTACTATGCAGAAAGGTTTATCAAATGATTTTGAAGATAGACGTTGGTCTAATGTGGATCAGAGTTTTTGTTTTCGGCATAAAGCGGCCTTGGATTTCATTAATCCAAACCAGACATTATTGGATTTGGGCTGTGGTGATGGTCTTTTTTTGGAAATTGCAAAACAAAAAGGTGTAATATGTACTGGCGCAGATCAATCCGAGGTGGCTTTGAATAAATGCAGAGGTAGACTTGGTGATAATGTGAATTTAGTCAAGTTGGATGTAGCTTCTGATGCACTGCCTTTTACGCAAAACTCTTTTGAAGCAGTTTCATTATTAGACGTCTTGGAACATGTTTTGGAGCCTGAAAAGTTATTGAATGAAGCAAGGCGCGTATCTCTAAAATATATTATAATCAGCATACCGAATTTTTCGTCTTTGCCGGCTCGCTTGCAATGTTTGTTTGGACAAGTGCCGGAAAACAATAAGCCCAAAAAAGGTCATGTGTATTGGTTTAATTATGTTGTTTTGAAAAAGATACTGGAGGATAATAGTCTAGAAATAGTTGAGCTAAAATATAATACGCAAGGCGGTAATATACCGGGTATCAAACAATTGTTAATGTTATTGGGCAAAATCTTGCCGAATTTATTCGCTTTGTCGTTTGTGATCTTGGCGGAAAAAGAAAGCTGATGTTATGTTAGAAGCCTTAAAAGCAAAAACTTACAATCTTTTGCGCTGGTCGGAAAAATATACCAGAACCGATATGGTGTATTTGGCTAAGGGCGGGGGGTGGATGTCTCTTGGGAGGGTTGTGTCCATGACATGCGCTTTTTTGCTTTCGGTGGCTTTTGCCAATTTGTTGCCAAAAGAGGTATATGGAAATTATAAATATGTAATTTCTGCAATAAGTTTGCTGTCGCTTTTTACTTTATCCGGAATGGGAACGGCTATGGCCAGATCTTCGGCACAGGGTAAGGATGGTTCTTTGGACTTGGCAATTAAAACAGAAATCAAATGGGGTCTTTTGGGTGGCTTACTCTCTGCGCTTTTAGCTGTATATTATTGGTGGAATGGCAACATGATTTTATCGTGGTCATTTGGAATCGTTAGCATCTTCGTTCCATTTTTTAACGTTTACAATCTTTACAGCGCTATACTTCAGGGTAAAAAAAGATTCGATCTATTGGTTAAATTTGAAATTTACACTCAAATAACTAATTTTATCCTTGTATTGCCGGTTATTTTATTAACTCAACAGGTTTGGATTTTAATAATCCCATACTTGTTTGTTAATTCTTGGTTACAAAGGTTGTGGTTGCATTTTACTAAGAAAAAAGTCAACTTGAATAAAGAACAAGATCCCGAAGTTGTTAAATACGGCAAGCATCTAAGTGCTTTAAATATTTTAAACATGGGTGCAGCTTTAATTGATCAAATACTGGTTTTTCATTTTTTAGGAGCAGTTAATATGGCTATTTATAACATAGCCTTGGCACCAACCGAACAGCTTAAGGGTCTTTTTAAAATGATTGGCCCATTGGCATTTCCCAAGTTTGCAGAGCAAAAACAAGATATTCCGGCTGTTGCGATTTATAAAAAAATGTTCAAATTTGGTTTGCTCGTATTATCTGCATCGCTTATATATATTTTCGCCGCACCTTATCTATACTCTATTTTATTCCCCGCATATCAGGAATCGGTGCTGTATACTCAAATTTTGGCAATTTCTTTAATCGCAATTATTAATATATTACCAATCACCGCATTGCAAGCGCAAATGAAAACAAAAAAATTATATTGGTGGAACAGTATAGTAGCAATTGTTCAAATACTATCTGTTTTTGTGGGTGTGGTGTATTTTGGCTTATTGGGTGCCGTTTTAGCAAAAGTGTTTGTAAGATTCTTTGAAACAGCGTTTATTATATTCTTTATTAATAATTCAAAAAAATATGTACCTGATAGACCGTAAATTCAGATTACCAAGAATCTGGTCAAATAATGAATTAAAAAAATTTGCTCGTTTATTTGAAGGGGACATTGTTAATGTTAGCGGTTGGCAAGATAAAGATAAGGAAGGGGATGAATATAAAAATTATTTTAAAAATAAAAAAAGTTATACGATTACCAATTATAAAACCGAGGCCATGGGTTTTCAGGGTACAGAAGGGGAGATTTTTTTAGATTTGGAAAAAGAATTGCCTAATGATCTGGTAGGAAAGTTTGATGTGGTTTTTAATCACACTGTTTTGGAACATGTTTTTGAGATTGAACAAGCCTTTAAAAACCTTTGCTTAATGAGTAAAGATGTTGTAATTTTGGTTATTCCTTTCTTGCAACAAATGCATACGGATTACGGTGATTATTGGAGAATGACGCCTTTGGCGGTTAAGAAGATGTTTGAAAAAAATAACATGCACTTACAATATTTAAGTTTTAATGGTCAGCGTAATGCATCGGTTTATATTTTTGCCATTGCTGTTAAAGATAAAGAAAAATGGACTCCTTTAATCCAAGAAAAAGTACAAATTTTAACAGAAAAGAAATCTTACGATGGTTATAAAAATTACGCAGGATCTAACGCGATGCCTAATTTTTGGTATTCAATCAAGTTGCAATTATCATCTTTTTTAAAAAGGAATCAACGTTAGAAAAATTTTATAATGTTTGAAGCTCGGTTGCGCCAAGAATAAGTTAAAGATTTTTGATAATTAATTTTTATAATTTCAAAGAATGCTTGCTCGGTGTTGAGCGCTTCTTTTATTTTTTGAGTTAAATTTTGATGATCGTCGGCAGTAAAAAATAAATTAGAATCATCCAATACCTCTCTTATACTCGGCAAATCACTTGCAATAATCGGCGTCCCACTGGCCATATATTCAAAAAGTTTAAGGGGGGAAGTATATTTTTCTGATATTTTCTCCTTGGCACTGTTTGGCAATACTAATAAATCTGCCACCTTCAGCCAAATCGCAACCATTTCCCTTGGCACGGATGGTATATTCATTACTTGATGTCCGAGATTGCGCTTGTTAAATACATCGATTTCTTTTTCATCACCACCTAAAGCATAAACCTGTATCTCTTCCGGCAACTTCCTTGAAGCTTCGGCTAAGGTATCAACTCCTTTCCAAGTAAACAAGTGCCCGGTGTACAGAACAATTTTTTTGTCACTAGGTAAATTTAATTGTTCACGCGCCTCTTGGCGTGTTATTTTTATATCAAATGTTTCCAAATCAACTCCATCAGGCGCAGTCAATATCTTATCGGCGGAAAGGGCATAATCCGCAACAAGATCATGTTTTAAGCCATTGGTTATGGTTACGATGCCGTGAATTTTTTTAAAAAAATAACCAAACAATTTTGATTTCTTTTCCGGCAACTGATGACACTCGAAAAAAGCTTTATAACCACGTGCTCCAAACAGCCAAGCGATCTCGGCGCTACGTGTGTAAATGATATTTTGTTTATCAATTTTTAAAAAAAGAGAGAGCCATAAAAATTCCAAAATGTTTAAGGTAAAACTGATTTTCTGATTCAGCCAACTCCAAGACAGAAAATCAACAAATTTTATATAACGAATAGTAAAATTGTTTTTCGTGTGGTAATAAGAAAAAATATCATCTTTAATATGATTGTGTCTCGCGGGTACGATGAGTTCAGCGTTAACATTGTTATCCGCAAAAGCCTCGCACATTTTAGCTATTTGATAGCCATGCGCTTTTTCGGTCGGCATTCTGCAATTGTGGATGTAGGTAATATTCATTTTATTTCTTCACTAACCAAAAATGAAAGGTCGAAAGAGTCCATGGTGCGATTAATTTATAAACAATTGTCATCATTTTTTTTACCAAGGTATTGTTTATTGATTTTAAAACTTTCTTAAGCCGCGAATCCGTCACTTCAAAACCATGGTTCGTTAATAATTTGATAGCATTCTTATAGGTATGATAATGCATTTGAGTCAGGCTTTGATAGCCTGAATCGGTACTATAATCTTTATGCTTTTTAAGCATGCTCAAAATTTTCATCGCCCATTTTCTAGGCATCCAATTGATAAAATACAAATGAAAGTGCGGGTCAAATAAACCAAATCTATTAGGAATACTTACGTAAGCTTGACCACCGGTTTTTAATACGCGATGAATTTCGTTTAGCATTTTATCCGGATCCTCCACATGCTCCAAAACCTCCGAAGCATTCGCAAAATCAAAACCGGCATCCGGCCACGGCAAAGATTCCACCAGGCCTTGGACTATACGATTTTGTTCATAACCCTTTTCCGCCATTTTCTGTTGTGCGAGTTTAATGTTGTCCTCATTTTTCTCCAATCCATATATATCTACACCCGCATCCAAAGCTTGCATCATAAAACCACCTTTACCCGCGCCAATATCCACTAATTTCATTTTATCCAAATAAGGTTCGTGGAGCATTAATTGTTGCAGATGATTCATAAAAGTATTAGATGATTATTACTGTTTGTGCGCAATAACAAAAAATTGTGCCCTCTGATCTTTGTCTTTGCCTGTGATTCCACCGGTCAGCACTTCTTTGATAGCGTATTTTTTATTGATCAACTTTTCATACATTTCACGACTGCCTCCAAAAGGATCTGTCTTTGTTGCCACGGCATGGCATTCTGTCCATTCAAGAATACATAAACCGTTAGGTTTTTTTATACAACTCATCCATCATCAAGGCACTTTTCCGGATCATAAGAATGATCGAATGAATTACTATAAATAAAATCCACATTATTAATCCATTCATCTTTCACGTTATGAAAGTCCCATTCAATAGTATTGGGGAATTGCGTCGCGGTATGTGAAATTTCTGTTCCTATAACTTCCACTCCCAGCAATTCTCTAAATAGTTTTTGTTCTTCGCCTCGTCTTGTACCATGGCAAATACCAAACTTTAAATCGGGAATATTAGTTTTTAGGTAATTTGATAACATCACGATATTATCCATGGACGCCCAAATGCAATCGAGCTTTCTTAGATTGCCGTCTATTTGAGCCTGCTTATATTCTTCATAATCTCGATATTTATATAAACCGGTTTTTCTTTTAAATTTATTTAACAATTTTTCTATTAATTTCATAATCATTTTACTAAAAATACATTAAAACCGCTTGTTTGGTTAGAGGTTATTTTATTAAAAGCGCGATCAAGTAGCGATGCCAGATAATTTGGTGTTTTATATTTTGCCAAAGGGGAAAGATGTGTCCAGGTTTCTATAGCTCCACGAACATTGAATTTTTCCATGCTCGAAAAATGTTTAAACAATTCATCTATGCCGTCGCTGGTGAATCTCCAATAATCATCATAATAACCTTTCATCGGGTGATAATAATATAGAAAAGGTACAAACACATAACAAAAACCTCCGGGTTTTAAAACTCGATATATCTCTTCCACGGCCTTAAACGGATTTTTAACATGTTCCAAAACCGCAATGCAAGTAATTGCGTCCAATGAATTATCCGCAAAAGGCAGATCGTGAATATCCCCAACAATATCCGGATTATAATCCGGCACCGGATCTAAAACTTTATAATCGACATTTTTTTGTAATTCCAAAATCCATTCGTTTTTTGCCGAATAGCGATTATTTTTATCTTTAGCTATTCTCAATCCACCCCCGATATCCAAAACATTATTACTTTCCGTAAATATTTTGGTTATTTTAGCTTTGAAAAATTCTGACCATGGTGTATCTGGCATATTGATCAATGAACCGGCTTAGGCAACCAAGAAATAGCTCTTATATGTTTTAATTATTTTCCAACTCAATCGTTATAAACATTCCCAAGTAATTATTCAGTGGAGTTAATACGGATTCAATGATTTTAATAAAATTGTATGAAAAATTAGGCAGTAATTGCCTTACTGTAACACCGCCACTGATAAGGTATCTGAATGGAGTGTGATTGTAAATATTGGTTATCTTTAATTCCGGATAATTCGTTTCAAATAATTTACGATCTCTAATAAAAATAATCCAAGGAATAGCTATGTTGGCCGAAGAAAGCGGGCCGTCTGATGAGAGTTTCCAGCCCGCTTTAGGATCGAACGGTTCTTGGTGGAAGAATCTATATATAATTCGACTGAAAAAAGTATTAGACGGTTCAATCATTATAATTCTACCACCCGGTTTCAGACATCTTGTTGCTTCTTTAAGAAATCGCGATGCATCGGGTATATGATGTAAAACATCAATCATAAAAAATGCGTCCACGGTATTATTGCCATAGGGCATGTTGAGCGCGGAAAAACATTGATCGATATCGGGTAAAGCAATAACATCGGTCGTGGTAACGGTTGGAATAACTTTCTTTAAAAAACCACCTCCACTGCCCAATTCAACAAATACTCTTTTATCATTTTCTTGGTAGTTTACGGCTTCTTTGAAGATGCTGTAAAAATCAAGATAAATATTTTTTAAAAATGGTTTATTTTGGATGATTTTCGCGTAAAGCAACGTCGTTCCCGGATCGTCCAGATCTTTAACGTGTTGCGTTTCCGGAATTCTTAAAAAATCTAACAATGGCATATTTGCATTGATTATATAAGTTGTTTGGTCATCTGCCAATAAGATAATCTGTTTATTTAAAGATGTCGTTTTATTTGACTTAAATAGGCGCAAAAGGCACTATTTACATTGCTTATGAAAAAAGCCTTCATTACGGGAATAACCGGCCAGGACGGAAGTTATCTTGCTGAATTATTATTGCATAAGGGCTATGAAGTGCATGGCTTGATTCGTCGCTCAAGCGTGTTCAATACTCAACGAATAGAGCATTTATATCAAGATCCACACGAACAAGATACCAAGCTATTTTTGCATTACGGAGATTTAAGTGATGGCAGTATGCTTTCTCGGCTCTTAGCGCGCATCGAACCTGACGAAATCTATGCGCTTGGCGCCCAAAGCCACGTACGTGTCAGTTTTGATGCGCCCATCTATACAGGTGATGCCACCGGTCTCGGAGCCTTACGCTTACTGGAGGCTATACGTGAAACCAAAATACCTTGCAGATATTATCAGGCTTCCTCAAGTGAAATGTTCGGAGGAACGTCAATCGCGCCACAAAATGAGTCAACGCCTTTTTATCCGCGTAGTCCGTATGGTGTGGCAAAAGTGGCGGCATTTTGGTATACGGTCAATTACCGGGAGGCTTATGGCATTTACGCGGTTAACGGCATTCTTTTTAATCACGAAAGTCCGCGCCGTGGTGAAACATTTGTAACCAAAAAAATAACTCGCACCATTGCGCGCATCCTTGCCGGCAAAGACAAGTTTTTATATTTGGGCAATTTGGATGCCAAAAGAGATTGGGGCTATGCGCCGGAATTTGTCGAGGCTATGTGGCGCATGCTACACGCGGAAAAACCCGAAGATTATGTTGTGGCCACCGGTGAAACACATACGGTTGGTGAATTTTTAACCGAAGCTTGCGCTTTGGTCGGTTTGGATCCACAGCTTATTATTAAGCATGATCCGCGTTATTTTAGACCGACCGAAGTTGATTTATTGCTCGGTGACGCAACCAAGGCTAAAGATAAGTTAAACTGGGAACCAAAAATAACATTTAATAAATTAGTACGTATCATGCTGGCATCCGATCTGCGGGAACAGGGTCTCGAAATCCCTTTCGAGATTCCCGATGAAGGTTTGGCATGGAGAAAATCATATGACAGACCTTAAAGATAAAAAAATCTTGCTAACCGGCGGAGGTGGCTTCTTGGGCTCTTATGTAGCGGAGGAGCTTTTGCATCACGGTATCAACAAAAGTCAAATATTCATTCCCAGACGTTCGGAGTTTGACTTAAGGAAGATGGCGGATTGTCAAAATGTTGTTAAAGATCAAGATATTGTAATCCATTTGGCGGCCGGTGTTGGTGGTATTGGATACAATCGCGAGCATCCGGCGGAATTGTTTTATGATAATTTGATGATGGGTACACAGTTAATGGAAAGTGCGCGTTTGGCAGGGGTAAAAAAATTTGTAGCCATCGGCACTATTTGCGCTTACCCAAAATTCACTCCCGTCCCTTTTAAGGAATCCGAATTGTGGAACGGTTATCCGGAAGAAACCAACGCACCCTACGGTTTGGCAAAAAAAATGATGTTGGTTCAGGCACAAGCGTATCGTGATCAATACGGCTTTAACGCCATTTATTTATTGCCTGTAAATCTTTACGGACCGAGAGATAATTTTAACCCCGATTCCAGTCATGTAATCCCCGCACTGATTAAGAAGTTTGTCGAAGCCAAGGAGTTGGGAGCACAAGAAGTAATCGTGTGGGGTACGGGTAAGGCTACACGCGAGTTTTGTCATGCTAAGGATGCCGCACGCGGTATTGTCTTGGCTACCATGAATTATGATGGGCGAGAACCTGTTAATATCGGCAGTGGCAACGAGATTTCCATCTTTGATTTGGCCAATCTGGTGAAAGAAGCGGTAGGTTTTAATGGTAATATAGTTTGGGACGCGGAAAAACCCGATGGTCAGCCCAGAAGATGTTTGGATGTTTCTTTAGCCAAAGATTTATACGGTTTCGAGGCTGAGATTGATTTTAAACAGGGCATACAAGAAACCGTCAGCTGGTATTTGCAGAACCGCAACTAATATATTTATGAATTTAAAACGAAGATTGGAAGATATCGTTCAAAAAATAGGCATGAGCTTTTCCTATTATTTTTTTTCCAATAAAATATTATCTTATGGTTGGGGCAAGAGCCTGTATCTGTTTTTATATTCGATTTTCAAGCGTGTATTTGAAGCGGATGAATTAAAGTTAATGTCACAAAATATAACCAAAGGCACAACGGTTGTGGATATCGGAGCAAACGTGGGCTTGCTCTCCATATATTTTTCTCGGTGCGTTGGTCAAAACGGCAGAGTAATTGCTATTGAACCTGATCCTATCGCTTTGGATTTGATGCGACACAATGTAACCAAGAAACAAAGTTCGAATATTCATATTTTTCCGGTAGCATGCGGCCGTGCTGATGGGGAAACTTCATTTACACAAAACCTTTCCAACCGTGCCGATAACCGTGTTGTCGCGGATGATGTAATGATACCGCATCAAAAACAAATCAGTGTACCGGTCCGTTCTTTTTCTTCGCTTGCTAAAGAAAACGAATCCATATTTCAAAATATTTCATTTATAAAAATGGATGTTCAGGGTTATGAGTTTTCCGTTATTCAGGGCATGTTGCCATGGCTTCAAGATACGGCTCAAAAACCCGATATTTGTATTGAGCTGTGGCCTTATGGCTTAAAACGGGCAAACTCCTCGATTGCGGATTTATTGGGCTTATTGCAAGATTGCGGGTATGACATTGAAGAGCAAATCAAAAACAGATTACTTTGCAATTCAGACAAAGATTATTACGAAACAACTGTTTTTAAGTCCAAGTCCACACTTCTATGAGACAAATGATTGATGTAAAAGATTATTTTACAAGCTTTTCCGAACAATACGATCATTGGCATCAAAGGAATAAATATTATTATCAATGTTTATCAAATTGGTTTGGTTTTGTTATTCCCAAAGAAAAAAAGGTTTTTGAGCTTGGCTGTGGCGATGGCAGGCTTTGCGCATCAACCAAGCCCGCAAAAATGGGTGGAATGGATATTAGCGAATCTTTGATAAACAAAGCCAAAGAACGATATCCGGCCGGTAATTGGCAGATTGGCGATATCAGCGAAGATCTCTCTGACTCCGAAAAATATGATTACATAATTGGATCTGATTTAATCAGTTATATTGATGATATTCAATCCGCCTTGGAACAGATTGAAGGTTTGTGTCACGAACGCACACGACTTGTTATTACCAAGCTGAATCCCTTTTGGAATATCCCCATGCGTATAGCGGCGTTATTCAAACTCGCGCAACCGCGCATGTATGCAAATTGGTTGGGGCAAAAACAGGTTGTTCAATTATTGGATTTAGCGGGTTTTGATGTGGTAAGAACCGGTAAATTCTGTTTAATACCGGTTTGGATACCGCTTATAAGCAATATGATTAATCGTTATGTCGCTCATTTGCCTTTTATCAAGCGTTTTTGTGCGGTTGAATTTTTTATTGCCAGAAAAAAGCCCGTGTATGGCGATATTATAACCGCCCCGTCGGTCAGTGTAATCATCCCTGCCAGAAATGAATCGGGTAATATATTCTCGGCGCTCGAGCGTATGCCTAAATTCCAGGGCGAGCTCGAGGTGATCTTTGTAGAAGGTAACTCTACGGATGACACTTGGGATAAAATTCAAGAAGCTTGTTCCAGGCCATGGCCGTTTGCCGTAAAATTTGTACAGCAAGAGGGTAAGGGGAAAGGGGATGCAGTCAGAAAAGGATTTGGAATCGCAACGGGTGATTTGTTGATGATATTGGATGCCGATCTAACAGTACCGCCCGAAGTCCTACCTCGTTTCTACAAGGTTTTAGCCAACAGAACCGCGGATTATGTTCAGGGTACGCGTCTCGTTTATCCGATGGATAAAAAAGCCATGCGCCCGCTTAACTGGCTGGGAAATAAGTTTTTTGCTTATGTATTAAGTTTTCTGCTCGGCCAGCATTTTTCCGATACACTCTGTGGTACAAAATGCATGTGGAAAAAAGATTATTTGGAATTGGCAAACAACAGATCGTATTTTGGCGATTTTGATCCATTTGGCGATTTTGATTTAATTTTTGGTTCCGCAAAATTAAATCTCAAAATGCTGGATATTCCAATTCGTTATCGCGAACGAATTTATGGTGATACAAATATTAATCGTTTCAGAGATGGAACTTTGCTTGTAAAAATGTGTTTATTCGCAGCTAAAAAATTATACTTCATATAACTAACAGTAAATATGGTAGATATTCAAAGTCGTTTGGACAATGAACGAAAACATGGTGAGTTTTTAGCCAAAAGTCCTGCAGAAATTTGGGGTCATGCCAGCTTAGCCGGTCAATTGCGCACCAAACGCCGTGTTGATATTTTCTGCGAAAAAGCTAATTTACAACCCGGTAAACGAGTGTGTGAAATCGGTTGCGGAACAGGCATCTTTACCAAGCTCCTAGTTGAAAAATCAGGCGCTGAAATAGTCGGCATCGACATCTCTCCCGATCTTTTGGAAATTGCCAAAAGAAATTTTTCCGATCCTCGAGTAACTTATGTACTTGGCGATTGTATGTCTCCGGAATCGCTCGGCATTCCACTAGAATTTGATGCGGTTGTCACAAATAGCGTTTTACATCATTTGGAAATCCCAAAAGCACTGTCTGCAATTTATCAACTCTTAGCACCGGGAGGTGTATTCGTTTGCTCGGAGCCCAACATGATGAATCCACAGATAGCAGTACAAAAAAACATCCCCTTTATAAAAAAATGGGCGGGAGATTCTCCGGACGAGTCAGCCTTTTTTAAAGGAAAAATCAGTAAACAATTAGCCGAATCAGGTTTTGTCGACATCGAAGTTTATCCTTTTGATTTCTTACATCCAAAAATTCCGGATTCAATAGCGGAAAAGAGTGATAAAATATTAAGAGCTGTAGAGAAAATGCCATTGATTAAAGAAATTTCCGGTTCGTTAATCATCGTCGGGAAGAGGCCTTAAATTAAATTCCAAAAATTTTCCAGATCGAACTACCTCTGGATATTAAAAATAAACCTATACTTAACAAACAAGGCAAAGAAACCAGTGTGAATTTTAATGGTTTTGGCATCCATGTCCCAAGTCTATCTTTGGTAAAAAAATAAGTTATCCCAAATAGAGCGATCGGAATTATAAAAATATACTGAACAAACAAACCCCGAACTATATACACAGACCACAGCAACGCGGGCAAGCCGGCTGCAATAAGTGATAGTAGTAATTTTTTATGCGCGTATGTATTAATTCGGTATAAACCATAAAAAAACGGAATCCACAATAAATTAAAAGTGGCTATTTGCGTACCCAGAAAAAATTTCCAAGTTCTGAAATTAGCCGCATATTCGTCTTCGACCATAGTCAGAAAATCAACATATGAATAATTTATTAAATTATAAACAATATAATTCGTTGAGAAAAAGATTAAAATAAACGGGGCGCCAACAGCCAACAGCCTTTTTATGGTTTTAAAAAAAGAAATATTTTTTAATTCAAAAATACTATAAACTAAAATAAATAGCAGACCAAACGCGCCGCTTTCTTTGGCTGTCACGCCTATTCCGGCCGCAATTCCCGCGGCTAAAAAGTATGCATATCTATCTTTATTGAATCCAATGATTGCCAAATATACAGTCAAAATAATGAAAAAATAACCGCTTATATCCGTCATCAACGAGAATCCGTATTTCAGCATCGGATAACTGCATGCAAACCAAGCAACTCCGAAAAATCCCATCAACCCGGAAAATTTTAAATACTTGGTTAATAAATGAAATAACAGCAAAACAGTTCCAAAGTATAGTAACAAGTTAAGCATCAACATGGCGCTGTAAGGTTCAAAAAAAGGCGTCAAAATTGAGCCCATTAATCCGTAAAAAGGTTTTAGTAAGCGTATATTAAACATTAGCAATTCCGCAGTTTGAGTTGGTATTATACCGTCATCAAAATAAGTAATCAGATCCATGTAGCCCTTGGTATCGTTTTTATCTTGATATAAACCAAGTACGGAAAAATCAAAGAACATTACAGCAGAGGCAAATAGTACTGAAATTGTTAACCAAAACCAAGTTTGAGATAAAAAAAAGTTTATTTTCTCCACTAAAGATTGCATATTTATTGTCAAATTGTACATGTTTAATCACTGTTAGCGCAAGCTGGATGGATCCGCCTAAGGCGGAAAAGAGGGATAGCCCGACCTGGCGAGATTGGGAGATTTCCGATAATCTTCCAGCTTTAACTTATCTGGATTGTACGATGTACGCTTGCCCTGAAGCATTTAAGGGATGTACGATTGTACGTAATGCTAACCTTAGTCATCCCTTCCCGCAACGAAGCCCCCTACATCGCGGACACCCTCCGCCGTCTTTCCAAATCCCTTTCCGACCTCCCAATCCCATGGCAGATAATCGTGGCTGATAACGGATCAACGGATGGAACCGACCTTGCGGTCAACGAATTTCGTATTTCGTATTTCGAATTTCGCGAAAAACTGGCTGTTATACGGTGTCCCAAAGTCGGCAAAGGAGCGGCAGTCCGTTTTGCATCAAATCAGGTTTCTGAAGCCCTCTTGTCAAAGAGGGATAATTTCATAGAGTTGCAGCCTTCCGTCTCTATGAAATTTGGGAGATTCCCACCCCCCGAATCGAGGTTCGAGGTTCGAAATTCGTCATTCGATTGTCTATTCGGTTTCATCGACGCCGACCTCTCCGCCGACCCCGACGCCATCCCCGGTATGGTCGCACGCTTGCTCGAGGACAAAGCCGACATCGTCATCGCCTCACGCCTGCTCATCACCAAAACCACGAACCGCGGATGGTTGCGCACGCTAAGCTCCAAAGCCTTCAACTTTGTCGCTGACTTATTTCTTAACCTGCACGTCGCGGACGCTCAATGTGGCCTCAAAATCATGAACGAAAGGGGATTAAACATCCTCCGCGACTGCCAAGAGGAAGGCTGGTTTTTGGATATTGAATTTTTAGCTCGCGCAAGGCAAGATAACTTAAGGATCGCCGAAGTCCCCGTCCCCTGGCTCGAATTCCGCTACCCCAACCGCAAAAGCCAAATCCACCATTTCAGGGATGGGGTTGAAGCTATCCGCGCCATTTGGCGGATAAAGAGTCGTGTTAATCCAACTCTTCGTCATTTCGAACGGACGTGAGAAATCTCCAACCAATAAACCCACTCAAACAAACTCCTTTTGTCATTTCGAACGGATGTGAGAAATCTCCAACCAATAAACCCATTCAAACAAACTCCTTTTGTCATTTCGAACGGACGTGAGAAATCTCCGCTTAAGTAACCATGTTGGTAATAACAGCGGAGATTTCTCACATCCGATTCGAAATGACAAACCATTGTGTATTTAGCTGGTAATAACAGTGGAGATTTCTCACCTTCGTTCTCAGCCTGAGGCTGATGCGCCTAAGGAGCAGAAATGACAAATTGTTACTTGGTTGGTGATAACAGTGGAGATTTCTCACATCCGATTCGAAATGACAAACCATTGTGTATTTAGCTGGTAATAACAGTGGAGATTTCTCACCTTCGTTCGAAATGACGAAGCTTGGCACGGATAAACACGAGGTTTATCCCTACGCAACCCAACAAACCCCGTTACAAACAGCTTGCCCCGAAAACGAATGAAATGAGTTCTTCGGGGTTATAAACGTACGTATATGTTAAACACCCGCGTCCGAATCAAACAGCTTATCCTTCTCTTGGGTGATTTTTGCGTGTTTCAAATTTCGGTGCCGATCATGTTGCTCATGCGTTTTCGCGAAGTAACCGGCGCAACGTACGATCAGCATGCTTTGCCGTTTTTATTTTTATCATTGATTTGGTTGTTGGGTTTTTACATCGCCGGCTTATACGATTTGCGTTTGTCGCGCGATTCGCTCAAATTCCTCCGCACATATTTTGAAGGCACCATCGCCAACTTGCTTTTAGCCTTCGGCTTTTTCTATCTCCTGCCCATCTTCGGCATCGCCCCGCGCCGCAACCTCATCCTCTACGTCATCATCGTTTTATTGTTGGATTATCTCTGGCGCATCGCTTTTAACCGCATCATTGCCAAAAGCATTTTCAAAACCCGTTTGCTTTTCGTAGGATCTCCGCAGGATGCCGGGCGCGTGGCCGAGCTGATCGATGAAGTGGCTCCCGGATTCGAGCTCAAGGCGGTGGTGCAAACCGCTCCGGGTTCGCGCTTTGATGATGGCAAGGTTGTGTGGCTGGCTTCGCCCGAATCCATCCGCGAGCTTATTGCCAATCATGATATTGATACCATTATCGTTTCCCACAGCCCCGAGCAAGTGCCGGGTTTGCAGGATGCTTTGTACGAAACCATTTTTTCGGCCGTGCGCTTGGTGGATCGTGCCGGTTTTGAGGAATCGGCCACCGGGCGCATCCCTCTCGAGCATATTTCGCAAAGCTGGTTTATCGCGCATATCCACGAGGGCGAAAAGGTGGCCTACGAGGGCATCAAACGCTTTTTCGACATAGCGCTCGCCATCCCCATCGCCATCGTTACAGCCGTATTTTTCCCTTTTATCGCTCTACTCGTCAAAATCAGCTCGCCGGGTCCGGTTTTGTATTCGCAAATTCGCATCGGCCAAAATCAAAAACATTTTCGCATCTACAAATTCCGCACCATGCGCCAAGATGCCGAGGCGCCGGGTCAACCGCAATTCGCGCAAAAGGATGATCCGCGCATCACCAAAATCGGCAAATTCCTGCGCGCCTCGCGCTTGGATGAGCTTCCGCAAATCTGGAATGTTTTGCGCGGCGAAATGTCGCTCATCGGCCCGCGCCCCGAGCGCCCCGAGTTTGTCTTGGAGCTTAACCGCCAAATGCCATACTACGCCCTGCGCCACATCACCCGCCCGGGCCTCACAGGTTGGGCACAAGTCCAATTCCCATACGCCTCCACCTTCGAGGATAATCTCAAAAAACTCCAATACGATCTCTTCTACATCAAACACCGCACCCTCATGCTCGACTTGGCCATCCTCCTCAAAACCATTCGCATCGTCATCAAACGCCTGGGAACTTAATTCAATTCGTCATTTCGAACGGACGTGAGAAATCTCCACTGTTATTACCAACTAAATAACAATTCGTCATTTCGAACGAAGGTGAGAAATCTTCACCTCAACAACTATCTTCATTCAACCAATGTTCATCATTTCGAATCGGATGTGAGAAATCTCCACCTTTATCAGCTTCTAGCCACTAGCCACAAGCTAATCCAACTACAGTTTGTCATTTCGAACGAAGGTGAGAAATCTCCACTGTTATTACCAACCAAGTAACAATTCGTCATTTCTGCTCCTTAGGCGCATCAGCCTCAGGCTGAGAACGAAGGTGAGAAATCTCCACTGTTATTACCAGCTAAATACACAATGGTTTGTCATTTCGAATCGGATGTGAGAAATCTCCGCTGTTATTACCAACATGGTTACTTAAGCGGAGATTTCTCACGTCCGTTCGAAATGACAAAAGGAGTTTGTTTGAATGGGTTTATTGGTTGGAGATTTCTCACATCCGTTCGAAATGACAAAAGGAGTTTGTTTGAGTGGGTTTATTGGTTGGAGATTTCTCACGTCCGTTCGAAATGACAACTAAAGCCGGCGGAAACCTGTTTACTGTACTTTGAGAGGCATGCCTCTCAAAGCAAACCCGGTATTTTAAGAGCCCCCTCTCTTGTTTGAAGACCCGCCATAGGCGGACAAGGAGGGGGAAGGCATGCCGACCGAAGCTTCATGCGTAGGTTGGGGGTGAGTTACACCGGTTTACGGGGATGCGGCGTAAGTTAGTACTCGTAGCTAGCAGCTAGTAGCTAGCAGCTTTTTATAATGCTATACTCCTTGTTATGAAATTCAAACTATTTTTTGGCCTATCATGCGCCGTCATGCTGGCATTTTCATCAGTTGCTCCGGCTTCAGCTCAAGAAGCTGTGCCTTATGCTATCGAGGTATTGCCCCGCGTCGAGCTCAACGATACTTTTCATTACAATCAGTGGTATTTGGAGTCCATTCGCGCCTACGAGGCTTGGGCCATAGCTCCCGCATCTTCAACTTTTGAAGTCGTGGTCGCTGTTATCGACAGCGGTATGGATGATTCGCATCCGGATCTCAAGGGTGCGCTTTGGGTCAACACCGATGAAGAGGTGAATGGTAAAGATGATGACGGCAATGGTTTTGTGGATGATATCCATGGCTGGAATTTTGTCTCCGACAATAACGACACTCGTCCTGTCAGTAAGGATGGCTATAGCGAAGCTTGGGAGCATGGCACAATCGTTTCCTCCCTCATCGCGGCTCGCGGAAACGATGGCATCGGTATCGCCGGCCTGGCTTGGAGTGCCAAAATCATGCCCTTGATCATTCTGGATGCCGACGGCTACGGCGGAACCGATAAACTGGCGTCCGCCATTCGTTACGCAACGCAAAACCGCGCTCACATTATCAATTTAAGCTTGGAGGGCAGTGAATTGGATCAAGATGTCGCGGATGCGATTCTGGAGGCAACGTCTCGCGGTATCTTGGTCGTGATCGCGGCCGGCAATGGTTTTGATGAAGTGGGTCATAATTTTGCGGACATGAAATTGTTTCCGGCTTGCCACGAGGGAGCCGCCAACCAAGGCTTGTTGGTTGTTTCCGCCACCGCCGAAGATGGTTCCAAATACGCATCCGCCAATTACGGCTCGTGTGTCAGCCTTTCCGCGCCGGGCGATCAAATCTTTACAGCCAAACCCTCTTATGATCCGGATGGCAACCGCCAAGAAGTCTCGGGTTATGGAGCTTGGAGCGGTACCTCTTTATCCGCACCGCTTGTAACCGGAGTCGCGGCCATGCTCAAAGCCAAGCATCCGGGCTGGACGGGCGAGCAAATCGCGCGCCGTATCACAGACACCGTGCAACCGTTTCCTTTTCCTGCCGGTTCACAAGGCATGGGAGCCGGTATTTTGGATGCTTACTCGGCGTTAACTTACGCCGATCCGGCCGTTTACGGTCCATGGCAATTGTTCGCATCCGCCTCCGGTCAATCGCCAACCGTGTGGATCACCGATTCATCCGGCAACGATCTTTACACATTGCAGGTTGGCAATCCGGGTGATAAACGCGCCATCCGTGCGTCTTTCGTTCGCTGGGATGAAGATCGCACTCCCGAAGTCATCGTCACATCAGACACTGACACAACCGGCGCTTGGCGCGTTTACCGCTTGGATGGCGTCCTCGTCGCCGCCGGCCAACTCTCCGCCTCCGCATCCGACATCATCAAAGGCGGAGCTCTCATCTCCACTCAAGATATAACCAATTCTTTTTGGGATCACATTCTGTTCACCGAAGCTTTGGGCAATCGCGCCTGGCTTGCCACTCCCGAATCCGTCAATCCGGACCCCATTGTTTTGGGAGAATCCTCGCCCGCATTGGGAACAATGGCCGTGGGCTTACAGCGTCCCGGTCAATCTTTCGTCATCCTGCGCCGGGGAACGGATGAAAATCGGCTCTACTCTTTAAGTCTCTATGCCGTTAACGAAGGAGGGGATATCAGCACCGCCAATCCCGAGCGTTTGCGCATGTCGCACGCTCTCTCGGCCGATAATCGCGAGCTGCTGCGCTTTGTGCAAAGCGGTGAGCCCTCGTACATGATCGAGTCCGGCGGTATTATGGAAATGGTCGATGCAACCGAGGCTAAACAAATCAACAATATCACTTGGCGCCAAGCGCCTTTGGGAGAAAAAATAACTGACATGGAGGGCAGGCTGTTCTATGACTCATGGCCCCGCTAATCAAATACTGTTGGATAACAAATACACGTCATCACGACAAAAGTTTCGTGGATTCCCGCCTCAACCGACCGCGGGAATGACGAAAGTCCGGATGTCTTTCGAGTTAAAAAAGCTGATCCGTTTTGTCATCGTGGGCGGAGCCACTTTTGTATTTCAATTTTGCGTCTATTGGATCTGCTCCCGTATACTCATGCCCGATCTTCCGCTATTGCCCGTGTACATGCTTTCTTTGGGCTATGCCATCGCCGGCAATTACACGGCACACCGTCTCTGGACATTCCGCGATCAAAAACCCGCCCAAGGTTCTGTCTGGAGATATGCTTGCGTGGCTTTTTCCGCTGTATTGCTAAATGCCGCCATCTTCCACCTCGGCGTCAACCTCCTGCACATCAACGACTTGATAATCGTCCTCATCGCCGAGTCCCTCATCCCCCTCATCACCTACGCCGGCCACAGGTTTTTTACTTTTAGGTGACTTGGTGTAACTCACTCCGCCTTATTAACAACTTCTCATACTTCGTCATTTCGAATCGGACGTGAGAAATCTCCACCTTTATCAACAGCTTTCCTATTGACTTAATCACTTTTTAATGCCTCATAATACTTATATGAGGAGAACATTTTACATTTACATAATTACCAATACTTACAACAATGTAATCTACATTGGCATAACCAATAATTTATACAGGCGAATAACTGAACATAAAAATAAAACCGACAAAAACAGTTTTTCCGCGAAATACAATCTATGGAAGCTGGTTTATTATGAATATACGGAATACGTGTCTTCGGCTTTGGATCGTGAAAAAGAAATTAAAAAATGGAGGCGAGAAAAGAAAAATGAATTAATCAAAATGATGAATCCCAAATGGAATGATTTGTTTGCTGAAATAGATGAATATGGTGGAGATTTCTCACATCCGATTCGAAATGACAAAAAGGTTTAATGCGAAATACGAAATATCCCGCACCTATTTAAGAATATGATTTGCGGGACTACGCCGACTGGCTGTGGCGAAATTCGATGTTCCCGGTTCCAAGTTCGCGGTTCGTGTTTCGAAATTCGAAATACGAAATTCGATGTGTTATAATAACCCGCATATGGGTCACAGCGTGCAATTTGAACGAAAAAATGTTTTGGTAACCGGCGGTGCCGGGTTTATCGGGTCGCATCTTTGCGACAAGCTCATCAAAGATCGCAATGTAATTTGCGTCGACAACTTTATCACCAGCTCTGTCGCCAACATCGATCACTTATTGCGCGAGCCTCACTTCGAGTTCATTAACCACGATATCACTCAACCTTTGCATCTCGACCGCTTCACCGAGCTCGAACGCTTTAACGTCAAATACACGGGCATTCAAGAAATTTATCACTTGGCTTGCCCCATTTCCAAACGTCACTTCGATGATTTTAAAATCGCCACTGTTCTCACCAATTCGGTCGGCGTCAAAAATATTCTGGACGTGGCTGTGGAACATCATGCCAAAGTGCTTTACGCATCTTCAAGCGTTCTCTACGGCAATCGCAGAGGCGACCCAAACCCGTGCCGTGAAGTCGACGAATGCCGTCTCGATCACCTCACCACCCGCGGTGCTTACGACGAGGGCAAACGCTTTTCCGAGGCCATCTTGCAAACTTATGCCGAAGTCTACGGTCTTGATGTCAAAATCGCGCGCATCTTTCGCACCTACGGCCCGCGCATGAAAATCTTCGACGGCAACCTTATTCCCGACATGGTTTTAAACGCTTTGGACGGCAAAGATATCACCATTACCGGCGACGAAGAAACCCGCACCTCGCTGGCTTATGTTTCGGATATCGTCAGCGGCCTCATGCGCCTCATGTCATCTCCCATCGAAATCACACTCATCAACTTGGGCTCCGACGAAGAGTTGCGTTTGGTCAACGTCGCCCGCCGCATTCTGGAAATCACCGGCTCCACCTCCCGCGTCCGCTTCGAACCTCACATTGCCAACTACATCGACCCGGGCCTCCCCGATATCTCGCGCGCCAAAGATCTCCTCAACTGGATCCCTCTCGTCCAACTCGACAAAGGCCTCCGCGAAATGATCGAATACACCAACTCCAATAAAAACCTGCTTTCATTCTAATTAACAAATAATAAATAACAAATAATAAAGCAGGCGGTACTTTAATTAAATAACAAATAATAAATAATAAATAATAAAGCAGGCGGTACTTTAATTAAATAACAAATAATAAATAATAAGGCTCTAGACTAGCAAACTAATGATTTAGGTACCATTTAATAATATGCCATAACTCCTTCATTAAGTCATTCGGCTCTTTGGCA
>CALFEO010000013.1 GCA_937949995.1 uncultured bacterium | reverse complement strand
TTGCCGGAGTAATATTTTCCGCAACTAGCGTATATACGAAAACATTTCGTATATATGTCCACATCTTGCATAATATAGGAAGGTGTGTATCATGTAAATAAGGTGCAGGGCGGGTAAGCCTCGGTAATTATTAACGAGGTTTTTATGATACATGAATGTTTAAAGCGGGCCGAGGAGGAGATGGTTTTGCGGAATTACAGCCCCAAGACCATCAAATCTTACAGCTCGGCTATTCGGGATTATCTTGGTTATGATCCCGCGGGGGAGAGGTTTTGTAATGTTGAGAGTTTGAGGAGGTTCTTGCTGATAAAGCAGGATAAAGGTTACGCACCGCAAACCGTGAATTTGTTTTTGATGGCTGTGAAGTTTTATTATCTGCAGGTTCTAAAGTTGCATTTTAAGATTGACCTGAAGTTCGCCAAAAGATCAAAGAAATTGCCGGTGGTGTTATCCCGCGAAGAGATCGGGCGGGTTATTGCATCGATAACCAACCATAAGCATAAAACCATGATTTCTTTGGCATATGGCGCGGGTTTGCGGGTTAGTGAAGTGGTGAGGTTAAAAGTGCGGGATTTGCAGTTTGATGAGGGGACGATTCATCTGAAGCAGGCCAAAGGCAAAAAAGACCGGTTAACATTACTGCCCGAGAAGTTGATCAATGATTTGAGGGTGTTTACGGCCGGGAAACCGGGAAGCGAATTTGTATTTAATAGTGAGAGGGGAGGGAGGTTGGTGGAGAAGTCGATTCAAACTGTTTTTGATCGAGCGATTAAATCTGCGGGCATTGCTAAGCCCGCCACTTTTCATTCTCTGCGTCACAGTTTCGCGACTCATTTACTCGAAAACGGTGTGGATGTTCGTTACGTGCAGGCCTTACTTGGTCATCAAAATATCAGAACAACTCAATTGTATACACAAGTAACATCGAATAAGTTAATAACCATAAAAAGCCCATTATAATACTTCACTTTTTTCGACGTTCGACGTTCGACGTTTGACGTCAAGACCGGTAAAGTCTCCCTTTCTGCGTTTTAACTTTTTTATTTCAGCTTTTTAAAATTTTGCTTTGTAACAACCGATCGTCCTAGTTTTTTTTCCAATTCTTTTCTGGCATTTCCGGCAATCTGACCACCGCTTTTAGCATCTTCCTTTAATTTTGCTAAGCCTTTTGAATTTTCAGTGCGATGAATTTCCGTAGTTGATCTTTCTCCGAGCATGGTGAATATCAACTCAAAATCATCCATGTGATCGCGCAGATTTTCCCGTCTTAAGCCTTTTAATTTTTTATATTCCTTGGGCGTAACTCCAAAGGTGGCCTTAGAGATTTCTGCGGTTAATATTTCAAAATCTTTATCTTCTTCAGCTCCTCTTGTTTTCCACTCATCCGTCAACTCCGCGCGTATTGCGATTCCGCGCATCCTTTTTTCAATCCATGCGTCCGGATAACCTTTGAGTTTATAAATCAGTTTCATTCGTTTGGCGGTCAGCTCCGGATCTTCAATTTCTTGTACTCGTTCATAACCGACTTTTGCCAACCAACGCTTAAACGGCTCCGCCTTAGGTGAGGGTATCGATTGCACAATGCGAAAAATACCTTCTGTATTTGCACAATCGGTTTCGTATTTTTTGCCGTCAGAAGACTCTAGTTTGAGTTGTCGACAAATTGTCGACAACTCGGTTCCGTCCTCGTGGTTAACTCGAATTTTCATTTTGTACCAATAGTCTCTGGGGTTTACGCTATCTGATAAAGCCTCTACCACATCAATAACCGAAAAATGCCATTCGTTTTGATACATGATTCGGCGAATTTTTTTGCCCTTAAATAAAGTCAATCTTGCTGTTTCCATATCGATATTTTTCTATTTTATACATAAATATCTAATATCGCCAATCACCATGACAAAACCCCAACCATCCGCTAAAATAGCGTGGTATGAATAAAGCCGATGCCCAGCTAAGAATCACCAAACTGCGCCAAGAAATCGATAGATACCGCTATCAATATCACGTGCAAAACAAGCTCGAAATATCCGAGGCCGCTTTGGATGCCTTAAAACACGAACTCTACAATCTCGAAGCCGAGTATCCGGAGCTCATCACTCCCGATTCACCAACCCAACGAGTCGCCGGCGAGCCTGCGAAAGGATTTAAAAAAGTTCAACATCAAACCCGCATGCTCTCGCTCGAAGATGTCTTTTCCGAGGCCGAGGCCGAGGAGTGGCTCATGCGCATAAAAAAACTCGACTCAAAGGTCGACGAAGAAGGTTTATATGCCGAGGTCAAAATGGATGGTTTGGCTTGTTCTCTCGTCTACGAAAACGGAACGTTGGTTCTGGCTGCAACTCGCGGTGATGGGCGGGCGGGGGAGGATGTAACCAATAACGCGCGCACCGTCGAGGCCATACCTCTCAAACTCCGCGAGCCGTCAGCTAAAGAGATTGCTTCATTCATCACCAAACATCACCAAGAAATCGACCACAAAAAAGTCGAGACTTTTCTGGAACATCAAGCCGGCCGTTTCGAAGTGCGTGGTGAGATTTACATGACGCGTTCCGGTCTCACTAAGTTGAACAAAGAACTCAAAAAACGAGGCGAACCCGAATTGGCTAATCCCCGTAACGCCGCAGCCGGCGGGCTTCGTCAGCTGGATCCCAAAATTGTCGCCGAGCGTAAGCTGTCTTTTTTTCCTTGGCAACTTGTTGCTGACATTGGTCTCAAACTCCAAAGTCAAGAAGATGATCTGCTGTCACTTTTGGGATTTCCCACCAACCCATACAATAAACTGTGCCAAAATATCGCCGACATCAAAAAAGTCATGGATAAAATCGGGCAAGACCGCGATAAACTGGATTATCAAATCGACGGTGTCGTAGTTTCCGTCAACTCCAATAAACGCTTTGCGGACTTGGGTATCGTGGGCAAAACCCCGCGCGCATCAATAGCTTGGAAGTTCGCGGCCGAGCAAGGCACCACAATCGTCCGCGAAATCAAAGTCTCTGTCGGGCGCACAGGCGTCCTCACTCCGGTCGCTGTCATGGACCCGGTTCAACTCGCCGGCACAACCGTCACTCACGCCACGCTTCATAATGAGGATGAGATCGAGCGCCTCGGCCTCAAGATCGGCGACACGGTCATTGTCGAAAAAGCCGGCGACGTCATCCCTAAAATCGTACAAGTTCTTCCTCGCTTGCGTACAGGAAAAGAAAAGAAGTTCAAGATGCCCGAAAAATGCCCAATCTGCGGATCTGATGTCAAACGCGAACAAGGCGAGGTCGCTGTGGTTTGCTCCAATTCCCGCTGTTTTGCTCAAGAAATGGCGAGTTTGAGTCACTTTGTCTCCCGCCAAGCCTTCGACATTCGCGGACTGGGAGAAAAGATAATCGAAACTTTCTTGCAAGAGGGCATCATCAGCGAACCCGCCGATCTCTTCCGTCTCGAACCGGGTGACTTTGGCGGTCTCGAAGGCTTCGGCGAAGTCTCGTCCAACAAACTGGTCAAAGAAATCCAAGCCCACCGCCAAATTCCGCTCGACCGCTTCATCTACGCGCTTGGCATCCGCCATGTGGGATTTGAGACGGCCGTCCTCCTCTCACGTCACTTCAAATCTCTCGAAAACCTCCGCAACGCCTCCCTCCAAGATCTCGACGAAATCGAAGGCATCGGCGAAGTTATGGCCCAATCCATCGTCGACTACTTTCAAGACAAAGAACAGGCTAAACGCCTCGATAACTTACTCGAGTACGTCGACGTCAAAAGTCAAACGTCTAACGTCGAACGGGGCAAGCTAAGCGGGACGAGTTGGGTTTTTACCGGCAGTTTGGAGTCTATGAGCCGCGACGAAGCTAAAGAAAAAGTCCGCGCTCTCGGCGCCGATGTCTCCGAGTCAGTATCCAAAAAAACCACCTTCGTCGTCGTGGGCGCGGATCCCGGCTCCAAAGCGGATAAAGCGAAAAAGCTGGGAGTGGAAATCCTTACGGAAAATCAATTCTTAAAAAAGATGGAACCTTGATTTAACACGATTAAAAGATTAGAAACCGATTATTTGTTAGTCGATCTTACAAATAATCAAGCCAATCTTATAATCGCGCCAATCAAGGTTCAGACAATTTATGCATAAAAAACTTTCCCTAACCATAATCGCGCTTTGCGCCATGGTTTTATTTGGCGCGGGCTGCGGATCCGATTCCGAGGGCGGTAACGGATCTCCCACCGCCGGAGACGGTAATACTTCACCAACCATCAGCGGCGATCTTTGTACCGCCTTCCCATCATCTTGGGTCGCCGATTCATCGGGTAAAACCATAATCAAAACAGCCAAATCAAAAATTGCGTCTGTTTCCGATTGCCAATATTTTATTACCGAAACCGTTGGAGGGGGCGGTAAACGCATCGATCTCATCCACGAGCATTTGGATATCGAAATACAAAAGAAGGCTCGTGATATTGCCGGAAGCCGCTGGGAAAATGGCAACGGTTTCGCTTTGGATGCGGTTCTCTTATATGACAGCAAAGATAATCTTACAGACGTGGATATTTTACTCGGACCAAATCAATACTTGAGAATTAATTCTTTGCAAGGCGCGTTAACATCCGAAGAGCTTATCGCTTTCGGCAAAAAAGTTGCCGAATACATCAAGTCCGGAAAAGCTCATGGCGCTTATAAGGCGGGTGATGAGGCCTCTCAATCATCATCGCAAACAGGTAATGCGGATGCAAAAAATGCGGCGCAAAATTTTTTTGACGCTATCGGCAACGATCCTTCGGCCGCTTCGGCTCTCATGGAAGGCAATAAGGCAAATAAAGACATGTGGAAAATGAATTTTTCCGCCATCTCATCGCTCACTGTCAAATCCTTGGAGCCGGTGTTCCAAAGTGAGTGGACAAGCGAGCGGGAAACTTATAAAGCAACTCTCGAAGTCAAAACCAAAGGCGGCGATACATATGGTTGGGATGACGGCTCCAATACACGCTGGATTACCATGCAAAAATCAGGCGACGAATGGCTGGTTGGCGAATTGGCTAACAACCCCTAGCCAACGGTAATAAAATATTGGTGCTGTATAAGAAAAAGAGGCGAGTGCCTCTTCGAGATTGTTTAGCGCATCAGCCGATTGTCAGCTCTTGTCCGCAAACTTGTTTGTTGTTGAGCAACGATCCAAGCAAGTTGAATAATCTTTCGATCTCTTCTTGTTGAATATAATTGTTCAATGCCAAGATCAGTCTTGTCCTTTTACGAGGATTGTCATGCAGATCTTGCAAGGCTTTTCTGTAGGCTGTGGCGATTTCAAGATATTCTTGTTCAAGGTGTCTGCACAAGTCATCTTGAGCCGTGTAAGTAAACGCTTCTTGATGATAGATGGTTCTGACTCGGCCATCTTCGTCAATCAGGTAACTGTCGGCGTCTCTTTGACCGGATCCAATCAGCATATCAAACAGCAAAGCCGCTATGAAGGTTTGACGCTTAAACGGCAAATCCTCTCTTACGATTTTTTTGCCCAGATTGAAATCATGTACAAAAAGCGGTTCACTGATCACCCGCGCAGACAGAGTGCCTTTTCCGGCCAAGGCCAAGCGCATCAGTGGATTTTTGCGGTCAATGTCCATTTCTTCCAAGAGATTGGAAAAATCTCTTTCTACAGAGATAGGAATGATTTCCACCCCGGCTGCCATGGAGGTTAAGTGAGCCGCCAGATGCCTATTGGGTTGTGATTCGGGCTTAGCTTCGGTGAATCCCTCTTCGATTACTGTTCGATTAGGCCTGAAAGTCGCATCAAGCAATCTCCCGGCTATATTGAAGGGGTCGCTGTCATCATCTTGCCTTCGCCCTTCAAGTAAGACCGAGAATTCGATTACACAGGGAACTTTTTGGAACGGTGCAACACTTTTTCTAAGAAATACGCTATTTCCATATTGAGTTGCATAAGGTTTTCCGTTTACTAATATTTCATTCACTTGTTGGTTGGTAAGGTGCATTTTCCCTTCGCCTCTGGGGCTATAGGGGATTTGCGTGATTCCAACAAAAGGCATTTGCTGCTCCTTTTTTTTGTAAAAGTCGAGGTACGATGGATGATATTAACACAATCTCTTAAAATAATCAAGATAAGGCGGTAATAATAAGAAAACCCGCATGGAGACGGGTGGAGGAAAAAGTGTAAAAAAGAGGTGGCTAGGCTACGTGCCTGGGAGGCGGCACCGATTGATGCCGGAGTTCCGGCTCTTCGTTCAGTGCCCTCAGTACATCTTCATCATTCAAGATGTACGGGTGCGTCCGGAAGACGTCCTGAAATACTTCATGATAATGAGCCGGGGCAGTGAGCCGGCCATCATTTTCGCGAGTGAACACGGCATGCATTGTTCCGCACAGGAATTCCATGAATCGAACATCACATCGGCTCTCGTCAATCACGAGATGCTCGTCGCCCGGTTCGTACGCAAATAGAGTCTTCATCTCAAAACAATCATCACGCAGTGTTTGGATGATGTACATCGCCCTCTCCTTGTAATGTGCATTTATCATTTACATAATTACATAAAAATGCACGGTTGTCAATAATAAAACTTGTTAGATATGTCCTGTGTCACTTAATTTTTTTTGCAAAACACCACTCTCCACATGCCACCCGCCCTCGGGGCACGTTTCGGTAAACGTCACATGTACGTCAAGCAAATCCAAATTTGCATCCGACGCATGTCCGATAGCCATCGGTTTATCTATTTTATGTTTCCCGCAATTACAATGCTCGATCGTATAATCCACAGTCGAGTCAATTTCTTTATGTGCACCACCGCAATGATGCACCTTATGCTCGCCATTAATGTGATGTATATGGTGAAATAGATGCAGTAATCCGTCTTGGTTCATAATTTTTTCATTAAAAAAGAGAGAAAAAGCTTCCCTCTATATTACTCCATATCCAGCGCTCCGCAAAATCCTTTTTTTGGACGCAAAATCACATGCTCGGGAACTCCGTAAATGCGCGCCAGTTTTCTTAGCGGTGCCTTGCGGTTATCTCGGCTTGTGCGATCCGCCGGCGGAATCCGCGAGATGTAATCGATAACTCTTGGATTCAAATAGGGGTAGATAACCCTTATTCTGCTGTACGCGGCTTTCGCTTCCAAGGGTTGCAGATGATCATAGCCAAGCATTTTCTCGCCGCCTCCTCATTCGCTTGCAGCAGAACGTTCTCCAGATCCTCCAATTTCCAGTTCGGATCCGTGTCGGCGATAACCGGCATTGTACACGAGGCGGCAATATCTGCGGGCAACTGTGTTTCGGACATGTCTTTCTCCTTGTAAATTGCTGACTGCTCATTACCACCGTTTGTGGCAAAAGTCAACAGTACCCCGCCTTAAATCTTGCGATTAAGCGTTTATTAAGCTAAAGTAATAGCCATATGAAATTATCTCAAGACGAGGTTCGGCACTTGGCCGGATTGGCCCGCCTTAAACTCGACGAAGATCAAGCCGATAAAATGACCGATGAAGTCGGTTCAATCATCGAATACGTCGAAAGCATTCAAAAAATCGACGTCACAAACATCGAACCTTTTTCCATGTCCGCCAAATCCCAAGGCTTCCGCCCCGACCAAGCTTTCGACTGCGATGATCTCACCCGCGAACTCATCCTCGAAAACTTCCCCGGCAGAGCGGGAGATCTGCTCGCCGCACCGGGAGTTTTTACTAATCCGAAATCTTGAAACTTATATTAGTATTTTGTATATGGTATTTTGTATTTGGCGGTAGTTATGGATAATGATTATGTAAAAATCCAGCGTTTTTCAGATCTTTACGCCTGGCAAGAGGGGCATGAGCTTGTGATTCTGATATACGAAATAACAAAAAATTTCCCCAGAGATGAAATATATGGGTTGATAAATCAGATGCGTAGATCTTCCGTATCAGTAACATCGAATATCGCTGAAGGATTCAGTCGTAAAACAGCCAAAGATAAAAGCCATTTTTATTACATGTCTAAAGGATCACTTACGGAACTGCAAGATCAATTATATGTCGCGAGAGATGTGGGATATATTAATGAAAGCGAATTTGAAAAATGTTACACAAAAAGTATAAAAGTTCACAAACTGATCAATTCAATTATCGTATCCTGCAACAAACACTTTCAATAACTACCATATACCAAATACCATATACCAAATACCATATACAATTTTATGCCACTCAACGAACTCACAATCACCCAAGCCATTAAAGAGCTTGAATCAGGTAATCTCACATCGCGAGCGTTGACCGAAGCTTGCCTCACACAAATCCAAAGCCTGGACGGAGCTTTGCATGCTTTTTTGGAGGTCTATGCCGATGAAGCTTTGACGCAAGCCGATCGCTCCGATGCGCGTCGCGAAGAGGGGAATGTGCTTGGTCCTTTGGACGGCATTCCGATGGCGCTTAAAGATAACATCATGGTGCAAAACAAGCGCTGTACGGCAGGTTCCAAAATGCTGGCAACTTACAATGCGGCGTATGATGCGACCGTCACCAAAAAACTCACCGACGCGGGTGCTGTTATTTTGGGTAAAACCAATCTCGACGAATTTGCCATGGGCAGTTCCACCGAGCATTCGGCTTTTGGCCCAACCAAAAATCCCCGCAATCCGGAATGCGTACCGGGCGGTTCATCCGGCGGCTCCACCGTCGCAGTCGCCGCCAACATGTGTCTTGGCGCCTTGGGCTCGGACACGGGCGGATCCATTCGTCAGCCCGCGGCTTTTTGCGGAATCACCGGCTTAAAACCAACCTACGGCCGTGTCTCTCGCTCCGGCCTTATCGCCATGGCCTCATCTTTCGATCAAATCGGCCCGCTTGCCAAGTCCGCCGAAGACGCGGCGCTTATCCTTTCCGTCATCCAAGGCCGTGACAATGCCGATCAAACCACCGCAAACGTCGAACCGTTCGTCGCCGACTGGAAAGATAATGTCAAAGGTTTAAAAATCGGCTTGCCTCGCCAAGTTTGGGCCGTTAAAGGCATAGAGCCCGAAGTCCGCGAAGCCACGGAAAAATCACTCAAACTTTTAGAATCCATGGGCGCGGAACTTGTCGAAATAGATCTCCCATACGTCGACGAAGCTCTCGCGGTCTACTACGTTCTCATGCCCTGCGAAGTCTCGGCCAACCTTTCTCGTTTCGACGGTATTCGCTTTGGCGCGCGCAAACAAAATTTGCCTCTTTTTGAAACTTACGCCGAATCCCGCGCCGAAAACCTCGGCTCCGAGGTCAAGCGCCGTATCTTAATCGGCACATTCTCCCTTTCGTCCGGCTACATCGACGCTTATTACGTTCACGCCAAAAAAGTCCAAACTCTGATCCGCCAAGGATATAATGAAGCTTTTAAATCAGTAGATCTGATCGCCACGCCCACAGCACCAACCACCGCCTTCAAACTCGGCGCCAAACTCAACGATCCGCTTTCCATGTATTTGGAAGATATCTTTACCGTCTCGGTCAACGTCGCCGGCCTTCCCGCCATCTCCATCCCTTGCGACACCAACGGCGGAATGCCGGTCGGCTTGCAATTCATGGCTCCGTGGTTTGAGGAGGCAAAACTGCTTTCTACCGCTAAAACACTTCAGAACCATTTGTCTGAACCTTGATTCGCTCGATTCTCGCTCAAATTTACTTGATTATTACTTATTGTCTGAACCTTGATTGTCGCTCATATTCACGCTCAAATTTACTTGATTACTATAGGTATTATATTTTTTCTACATTAAATTACCGCGACAACCAATTCGTAATTCGCGCAGATTCGTCCCGCAACAATTATTTAATATATTTAAGGTATGCGGGATCCCGTTTACCCCGCAGTAAGCGGTGGCCAAAGGCGGTGATAATTCGTACCGTCAATTCGTAATTCGTACTGTCATCAAGATTCAAAATGCTCATATGTTTGAAGAAACAATTATATACAGCGAAACAGCTTCTCAAGGGCTCTCATTCGGCACAATGATCGGCCTGTTCCTTTTAGGTTGTCTTATCCTCATCCTCATCATTGTGGCTGTGATTTGGCTTAAAAACAAATTCACCCGTCCCGAGCTTTACGGCATGACGCGTGAGCAAGTACAGGCTCGTTGGCAAAAAATCTTGGAGACAAGCAAACAAGGAGGGGATATGGGCTTAAAACTTTCCGTCATCGAAGCTGATAATCTTTTGGATGCGGCTCTAAAATCCCTCGTTATTCCCGGCGATACACTCGGCGAACGCCTAAAAGTCGCCTGCTACAACTATCCCAAACTCAAAAATGTTTGGTGGGCTCACAAACTCCGCAACAACATCGTCCACGACCATGCCTTCCAACTCCGCACCTCCGACGCCCGCCGTGCTCTTTCCGATTTTGAATCAGCGCTTAAGGAACTAAGGGTTATGTAATTGTCTGAACCTTGATTCACTTGATTCTCGCTCATATTAACTTGATTATTTTCTCTATTGTCTGAACCTTGATCGCCGCTCATATTCACGCTCATATTAACTTGATTATTCCGAACCAGTGGAAAGTTCATAAAGTCTAAAGTTCATCAAGAGTAACTTAAGATTCTCTTTATGAACTTGTTACTTTATACTTGATAAACTCATGTAGTAATCAAGTTAATTAGGTTGGTAATCTGTTTTTTAATCAAGGTTCAGACAATATTCTATGCTTCCTTTCTTCCAACTCACAGTAATACCTCTGGGCTTCGTCAATATCCAAGCCTGGGGCCTCTTGGTCGCCTCGGGCCTGCTTTTTGGTACTTGGATGTCCGCACGGCAAGCAAAAAAGCTGGGCTTTAATCCCAAGTTGGTCTGGGACTTTGCTTTTTGGACTTTTTTAGCCGCTTTTCTCGGCGCACGTCTCTTTCATGTCCTCTTTTACGATCTCAATCACTATCTCGCCAACCCCATCGACGCCATCAATCCCGCTTTGCCCGGTTTTTCCGTCATGGGCGGTTTTATCGGCGCCTCGCTCACCGTCACCCTTCTCATCCGCAAACACAAACTGCCTTTTCTCAAATTCGCTGATTCCGCCATCTTCGGCTTGCCTTTCGGACTCATGATCGGCCGTATTGGTTGCTTCTTGATCCACGATCATCCTGGCGTCGAGTGTGCTTCCAATCCTCTCTGCGTCATCTATCCCGATGGCATAGCCCGCCACGATCACGGCCTTTATCTCTCACTCTTGGGAGCCTTCATCTCTACCATCTTCCTGCTTTTCAACCGCAAACCCCGCCCTCAAGGATTTTATCTCGCCCTCTTCATCACCATCTACTCAATCGTCCGATTCTTTTTGGATTTCTACCGCATCATCGATATCCGCTACTTCCACCTCACCCCCACTCAATGGCTTCTCATCCCTCTGGCCGCACTTGGAATTTGGTTGCTGGGTAAAATAATAAAGGGGACATTTAAAATGAATAATGCATAATGCATAACAAAGTCCAGTCCATCAAGATTAAAGCAACAAGTCCATCCCACTACGCCCAAGGACTCCGCGGGACAGGTCAAGAGGAGCTTGAGTTATGAAGCGCGAACGGCTGTCTTGGCGCAACCCCAACCCCTTATCAGGGGCGAGTGAATCAAGAAACAAGTCCTCCTGACCCGTCCGCCTCGCTCTGCCCTGGCCGCCTCGCTCTGCTCGGCAGGCGGGCTGGCTCGGCAGGCGGGTGGATAAGGAGGATTTAGGAGGTTGTGCCGTACAGCATCCTTTACCCGCACGCCGCGGCTTCATGACACTCGTAGCTTCGCCGAAGTGGGTTAGCGTAGGAAGGATATATGGGTTGTGGTTGTGCTAGTAGCTGGCGACTAGTAGCTAGCGGCTAAGTTTGAAAGACTTGACCGCTGTTTCGCGTATCATTACAATGGAAACTTATGAATTCCGAAGAACAAGTAAAAAAATATTTTTTAGCCGGTGCAGGATTACTGCTGGTTTTTATTATTGGCGGATTGGTTTGGGCAATAATGTCCGATGCCGGAAACGGTTCAAATACCGTTAATCCCAACGTATCTTTCAACGACAGCCAAAATCCAACATTTGGTCCGTCAAACGCAAAAGTAACCGTTCGCATATTCAGCGATTTCCAATGTCCCGCTTGCCGTGTAGCCGAACAAGCTCTGGAGTCGATTCGTCTTGAGTATCAAGATCGTGTTCGTTTCATCTGGAACGACATGCCTCTCACGCAAATTCATCCCAACGCGGCTTCCGCCGCATCAGCCGGCCGTTGTGCCAACGAGCAGGGTAAATTTTGGGAGTACGCCGATCAAGTTTTTGCAACCCAAGATACTTGGCAATACATGCCAAATCCGGCCGTGCATTTCGTATCACTCGCCGAGCAATCCGGTTTAAACAAAGAAGAGTTTGAAGCCTGTCATGCTAACAACAAGTACATGTCATTGGTGGAAAAAGATTTTCAAGAGGCCGTCTCTTTCAATCTCACCGGTACACCAACCTTCTACATCAACAACACGGTAACTGTCGGCGCCATGAGCGCCTCCGCCTGGCGCACCGCCCTCGATTCCGCACTTTCAGAATAAACAGCAAACCTCGAACCACGCACTTATAACTTTACAATCTCAATCATTCGTAGGGATAAACCTCGCGCACCGCTCGAAGCCGCAAGGCGAAGATGTGGTGTTTATCCGTGCAAAGACGACAAACGGTTGCATTGGTGCGGATAATCACAAGGATTATCCCTGCGAAGTAACACATTACGGTCCGGCTAGCAGCTAGCGGCTAGCAGCTAGTAGCTATTCGTTTGACTTTAGTCTGCAATTACTTAAAAATAAACCAGTTATCTAAAAATTTATCCACAACGATCCTTATGGAAAATACATCCAAACCCGGACCAAGCATCTGGGACTCCAGTCCCAAAACGACCTTTGCCCTCGGGCTCATAGCCGGCATTGCCGTCATGTCCACAGTCGCCCTGGTCTTCATCCTTAATTTTTTAATGTCCGGCAAAAGCTTTGGTGCTTTGGCTCAAAACACCAATCAGCCTGCGGCTAACGCTCCCGCGGCCAATCAGCCCTTGGTTGATGATACCGCACAGCCTCCTGTCGGTGATCCGGCCCCTGTAGATCCGGCCCGTGATCATATCTGGGGCAAGGATGATGCCAAAGTTACAATCATCGAATATTCGGATTTTGAGTGCCCTTTCTGCAGCCGTCATTACGAAACAATGAAGCAAATCAAGGCCGCTTATCCCAATGATGTTAAAGTGATTTTCCGTCATTTCCCGTTATCTTTCCATGCTGAAGCCCAAAAAGCCGGCGAAGCCTCGGAATGCGCCGCTGATCAAGGCAAATTCTGGGAAATGTACGATATAATCTTCCAAGCCAACGCGGCCGGCACCATGAATGTCGCCAAATGGAAGCAAGCCGCCGCTGATCTCAAGCTGGATACCGCCAAATTCAACAATTGTTTGGACAGCGGTGAAAAAGCCTCACGCGTTACCGAAGATTTGAACGAGGGATCCATGGCCGGTGTCGAGGGCACTCCCGCCACTTTTGTAAACGGTCAGCTGGTTTCCGGAGCTTTGCCGTTTGATTCTTTCAAACAAATAATCGATGCTGAATTGAGCTTGTAATTATTCTGATACCCAAAGACAGGCAAAATGCCTGTCTTTTGCTTGGCAAAAGTTGGCAAGTTTGTTGCAAGGGGTGTATCATAACAAAACTTTGTAAAAATAATCAGTATTTTCAACATTTCGGGATCCTGTAGTCGGCAGAATCTCATGAAAACTGAAAAATAATTAAAATAATTTATGACAACTCAACAAAAGACATTCATCATCACCGGGGTAATCGCTCTTATCGCAGTCATCGGAGCGGTATACTACTTTGCCGCCGGTAAAGCTCCTGAGCAAAAACAGGCTCCCGAATTATTTACCGGCAGCCAGCAAGAACCGGTTGCCGATCAGCAACCTCAAGTCTCAACCTTGCCCGATGTCGTGGCTCGCGTTAACGGCGAGGAAATCAAAGGTGCGGATTTGCAAAATTCCGAAGCACAGATCTTGGCCGGACAAGGCGTAGACCCAACAACCCTCACCGATGAACAGCGCCAACAATTGCGTAATCAAGCTTTGGACATACTTATTTCCAATGCTTTGATCAGGCAAGCGGCCGCAGGTGCCAATATTCAAGCTTCCGACGAGGATATCAATGCGCAAATGGAGATGATTAAAGGTCAATTCGAAGATCCCGCCAAATATCAAGAAGCTTTAACTCAGCAAAATATGACGGAGGATGATTTTCGCAAGCTTGTCGCTTCCGATGTATTCATCCAAACCTATATCGAGCAAACTCTTAAGCTAAAGGCTATGGATGCCACGGATGAAGAAATCAACGCCATGTACGAACAACAAAAAGCCGCTTCAGCCGAAATACCACCCCTTGAAGAAATCCGCGATCAATTCAAATCATTCGTCATTCAGCAAAAACAACAACAAGTTTTGGTCTCGCATATCCAAGAATTACGCTCCAAAGCCAACGTGGAAGTGCTTCTGTAAAATTCGACATTCAAAAACAAAAACCCCCGGCAACACCGGTGGTTTTTTTTATCAGGCAAATGTCCTAAGCGAAAGTGAAATGAGTCTTTCGACTGCACTTCGTTTCGCGGAAGACATTCGCCGCCCTTCTTTGCCATGGCGATGCCATGAGCAAGCGAAGCGCGTAAAATGGCGGTGTCCATGGGTTAAGTACCCAGGTATTATAGTGTGTTGAGGGCTTTTTCAAGCATCGAAATTAAAGCGATTTTGAGGCAAGTGGGTCGGGGGAAAATAAGACAAATGAGACAGTACAGAACACATTCCGTACGGTCTCATTTTGAAGCAAACACTAACTATGCTTTTCGGCGATTGTAAGGCGAGCGATTAGTCGGCTTCAACGACACATCGACTGATTGTGCCTTTGATCTTACCGAATCCTCGGTTCTTCCTAGCTTTAATCCTATTACCCTAGTTGGAGTATTTTGTTTTGCAAGAGACTTAAGCTGTTTTACATCTTCAGATGTCCACTGCTTGCCAGTGTTACGAGTTGATTTTGACATAGAAATTGTGTCAGGAGGGGGCAAACCCTCCTGACGTCTTAATGATTAGAGATACAACGGACACTCGGCCAATGCGAGTAAATTATTCGTCTCACGGTCGTCGGCAATGGTCTTGATGTATTTGTTCCCATAGCGGGATACAGACACGACAAGCCATGCAATTCGGTTAAAAGAACCTTTTACATAAGCGGAATTTCCCTTCTCAAGAAAATCAATCATTGCGGCACGTGTAGAGATACCCGTGTTCCCAGTTTTATCATCAACCCAACCGAAATTCAAAATTCCTTCATGCGGATCGTAGTGATCGCCATTGTCCTTGTTTATGCAAGTAATGCGAATCATATTAAATTTTTATCAACATATAACATTACACCCGAAGCTCCCCAACCCGATTTTTATGATATAATCAAGGCACATCCACAAATGATGTCATCTCGACCTTTGGCCGGTTGGCGCCGGTTGAAGCGAGAAGCACGGAAGGCCACTATCAAAGTGGCCTTATAAGTATCTCATTCGGGCATTGCGAGGTCAAGTTTATGTCAGACAAATGTATGGCATTGACATACAGAAGTTGGCATGTTAATATATGCACATGCCAAAAAAGATGCAGGGAGGTGAATATTTTTATATTGCTTTAGGTGATGCTATACGTAGACATCGTCAAGATTTAAATATTAGTCTTGATGCGCTGGGTAAACAAATAGGCGGACTAACTAGAGCGACTATTTCAGGCATTGAAAAAGGACGCCAGCAAATCGGTGCCTACCAGTTGTATAAATTTGCACTCGCATTAAAGATAACAGTCGACGATCTTATCAGCGAGGCAGTGAAAGAAACAGAGAATCCAAAAAAGACAATGGACCAAATTTCTTTTAAACACGTAAAAGATAGTTCCAGTGACAATTTTCAAAATATCGAAAATCTATGACACGAAATGCTATTAAAGCGGCAAAAAAAGCCGCAGGAGATCTGATAAGTAAGACTTCACGTAAGGCTTACACTTTTACTGATGTACATGAAATCGCCAGAAGACTAAACATTGAAATTCTTGAAGGAGAGTTTCGTGATAATTTCGGAAGGAATATTTCTGGATTGATGAAGGTTTCCGGTAAAAATGGTAAGCCGATTATTGCTGTAAAATCTTCTGACTCGGAAGAAAGGAAACGTTTTACCATAGCTCATGAAATAGGTCATTTCGTACTGCATGGCAACGAGCTTTCGCATGTGGACTCAGATTTAGAAGCTGTCATTTATAGAGATAAATCTTCAGCGATGGCTACTAATACAAAAGAAATTCAAGCCAACCAATTCGCTGCAGAATTGTTGATGCCGACCGATGAAATAAAAACTCTTATGCTCAAAAAACAAAAGAGCGGTGAGGACATCACGAAAACGATAACTGAAATTTCTGAAAATTATAAGGTCAGCTCATTAGCCGCCACAATAAAAGTAACATCTCTTTTGAATACTTGGTACAGCTAATGATTGTGTTATCCTTGGGATTTTTTAAAAAAACTATTCAGTTTAGCGTAATCTACGAAGTTTTTTTAATAACCCACTCAACCAATCCTGAGTATATTACCAATTCCGCCACCTTATCCACGAACCACAGGTTGACGTCTGTTTCGTTTTCCTGATTTTTCCAGTCGCCTTTGGGCGTATGAACCACATAGAAAAATTTCGTATAATCAGTCAAATTGGCAAATTCTTCTTCGTAGCGTTTAAACTCTTTTAAATTTGATTCAGCTTTAATTTGAACTATTGCCTTTTCACCTGTAACAGGTGAAAGCAGATCCAAATCCAAAGTTTTTTGAGTTTTGCCTGTTTCGCCAACACGTTGCCAACCAGCCTGTCTAAAGATTAAGTCAACTAATGTCTCAAATTCTTTCCATTGCAGATTTTTAATAAGCGAGCCCACATGACCCCTTAAATCAGTAAGTGATTTTTCAACTGCTTCAACTTCCGGTAACTGTACGCCATTAATTTTAGCCAAAGCGTACTCTCTTTCCGGTACTGAGCAAATCGTACCCCTAAAGCCTTGCGTTTTAAGTAATTTACCACTAATTCTATCAGTAGATAGGATTTTTCCATTAATATCCTTGTCATGCCATTCGCCTAGTACTGAACGAATTTTACTTTTATCTGGTAATAACTTTACATCTGTTTTAGCAAAACACCACCAGAGTTTATTAGCATAAAAAGTAATCCAAAGAGTATCTTCTCCCTCTTCATAAAATTGACGTATTTGATTAGTGTGGCTACTGGCGACAAAATTTTTCGTTTCTAATTTATCGGTGAAATGTCTATGAACTTTATCCCACTGACCCTTAAGACAAAGCTCATGATCCACACTGCTATATTCCAGCCTTATTGTATTATCTTTTTCTATACAATCTTTTTCATATCTTCCACCTTCACCCAATTTTATAAACAGTATTTTTTTAGGATTATTTTTTCTCATAATAATTTCTTTTAAGAATTCGCTAATTTAATCAATTTTTCAACGAGATCGATATCAACAGGTACATATTCAGTACTAACCGAACCATCTTCATTTTGTACAAGTTTAGATTCGGATTTTCTGGGTAAAATGTCTTTATTGTCCTTAAGGAGAATTAACTCAAAATAAGTAGATCCATTCATACCAGGCACCACTCTAGCTTTAAGTTTACCCGAACGTATCAATTTACGCACCTTTTGATGTTTAATTCCAAAATAGCGGTCAAATTCCCAAACTGAATACCATGAATCATCATCACGGCAGACAAAGGCGGGAATCAACTTGCAATCCAGTGCTTTTTGGCAGAACATGCACTTTATACCATTTTTATCATACCAACTCTCATCACCCGTAACCTGAGCGTAGCAGATACAGCAACTATATACACCGTCTGTTAAATTAAAGCCTTTAGGCTCTTTCTCTAAGCGTTTCTTGCGCAAATGGTCTTTATGGTTCAAATCAAGCATTAATTTTACAAAATTGACTAAATCATTAGCCTGTTTAACAGCCTCATCTCTGGGAATCTCTTTACCATACTTCTTTTTATAGATTTCTTGAAATTCCTTTATATATTCTTCGGATATTTGCATAGGTGTTGATAAGTTAATAATAAACCTCTCTCTTAATGTTATTCTGGCGAAAATAAGTCTTTATTGCTAATCTAATTATATATGACGGATACAAAGAAAAAACCTGATTCAATAATCAGGCGTATCAATAATCAGGCGAGTACTACCTCTTTAACAGTTTTAGAAAGTGTGTTTGAGCAGGCAAAAAAAGATATGGAACGTATAGCGACAATTATGAGTGAGCCTATGGCTGATTTAGAAAAAGTGGCTAAGATTCAGAAGAAGCATTTTGATGCAATAAACGAGGCAGTTAAACCATTCCTTAAACAAACGAATGAATTGCAAAAATTGCACAATGCCTTATTAAATTTTTCTAATTACCAACACAAACAACCAACGCTACATGTGTATCCACGTATAGAACCACCGCCACGTAATATCTCTAATCATACTGAACAAGAAAATACAGAATTAAAACATATAATTAATGAGTTCATACGTGAACTGCGAGAATTGAAAAAACCAAAAAAGGCCAGAAGTAAACTAAATAAGAATCAAAAAGTAACAATAATTTTAAATGAAGATTTTATTTTATTTTTATCAGATCGCCCAAAAAAGAGTATAGATTTCAGCAAAGCCAGAGTCCAAAAAGGCATCCTTAAACTATTGAACAATGGACCAATGATATCAAGAGAATTGGCATTTAGGACGGGCGCAAAAAATACAGGAGCCTTCTATAAAGCGATCAGATCAATTAACGATAAAGCAAAAAATACTCTCAAATTAAAAAAGCAACTTATTGATAATGATGAAAGGGGTTATTTTATTTCAAATTATTATAATTTTGTAGTCAGGTAGGAGTTGGAGTCAAACCGAGTGAATAACTTTATGAAAAATCGTCAAAAAAGGCGATTTTTTTAATACAAAACTCCAACAAACTCCGTATCGGAGTTTGGGGACTTTATGATTCAATTCATATATAAATCTTAAAGAAAAACACTATGCCTAAACTCCAATGGCACACCGAGACCCGTAAAGTCTCTGAACTCATCCCAAACGATCTAAATCCAAGGGTTATGAGTCAAAAACAAATAGAGGATCTAAAAAAGAGCCTCAAAAAATTTAATTTAGTGGAAATACCTGTAGTTGATCGAGACAATAAAGTTATAGCAGGACATCAACGATTAATGGTTATGAAGCTATTAGGACGTGAAAACGAGAAAATCGAAGTTCGCGTCCCTAATCGCAAACTTACCAAATCCGAATACAATCAATATCTCCTAACAAGCAACCGAGTTCATGGTGATTGGGATTGGGAAAGCCTAGCGAATAATTTTGATATAGAAACTCTTTTATCCAGCGGTTTTGATGATACGGACTTATCTCATCTTTTTGATGACCTGGAAGTTGAAGATGATGAGTTTAATATTGAAAAAGAGTTAGAAAAAATCAAGAAACCCAAATCAAAACTAGGTGACATCTATCAACTTGGTAGCCATCGACTCATGTGCGCTGATTGCAAAGACATAAAAACGATAAAAAAGCTCATGAAGAGTAAAAAAGCTAATGCCATCATTCAAGATCCACCATACAATATAGGACTTTCGTATAACAAAGGAATCGGAGGCAAGAAACAGTATGGCGGAAATGTAGATGATTCCAAGACCGATGGTGAGTATCGTGAACTCCTAAATACAGCTCTTAAAAACGGATTAGCTTTTTGCCATTCAAATGCACATGTCTTCACATATTGTGATCAAAAATACATTTGGCTACTACAAACTCTATATCAAGAGCTAAAAATCCAAAACAAACGTGTCTGCCTCTGGATCAAAAACTCTAGCAACCCGACTCCTCAGGTCGCTTTTAACAAACAATACGAACCCTGTGTATATGGAACAATCGGAAGCCCGTATTTATTGGATAAAGTCTTGAATATTTCCGAATTGATGAATAAAGAGATTGGAACAGGCAACCGAGCTATAGAGGATATTCACGATATGATTGATATTTGGCTTGTTAAACGCCTTAATGGATCCGACTATGAGCATCCAACACAAAAGCCTCCACAACTACACGAAAAGGCTCTAAGACGCTGTACAAAGCCCGGTGATACTATTGTTGATCTATTTGCTGGCTCTGGAAGCCTCATGGTCGCATGCGAGCAATTAAAGCGTTCAGCGTACATGGTCGAACGTGAACCAATGTTCATTGATTTAATAATCCGAAGATATGAAAAACTTACTGGACAAAAAGCAAAGAAACTTAAATAGACCAAAGTTTTGGAAACTTGGTGACCACTATTTAGCTTGTGGTGATGCTAGGAATGAACAAGTCGTTAAAACACTTATTGGCAGCATGAAAATTAATGCGATTATTACAGATCCGCCATATGGTGTTTCTGTCGTTGAAAGCAAAGAGGGAATATCTCCTTTAAAATCACATAAAGTAATCGCAAACGATAATATTACCTCGGAATTAGAATACACGAACTTCACAAAAGATTGGCTTGCACCAATCATACCGCATCTTTCAAAGAAAAATAGCGTCTACATCTTCAACGCAGATAAAATGCTATTCGCTTTAAAGAATGGAATGGATGAAATGCAGATTCACTTTTCTCAACTTGTTATCTGGATGAAAAATCATGCCATCGTCGGACGAAAAGATTACCTACCCCAACATGAACTAATCGTCTTTGGCTGGCACGGAACACACAAATTTAGGCGCAGTAAAGATAAAAGTGTCCTCTTCTATCCTAAACCCAACAAAAGCCCTTATCATCCGACGACTAAACCAATTGGACTCATCAGGCATCTCATATTGAACTCAACTGATATAAGTGATGCCGTATATGATTGTTTTGGAGGCAGTGGAACGACGCTACTAGCATGCGAACAATTGAAACGACGTTGTTATATGATCGAACAGGACGAAGAATATTGTCGAACTATCATCCGTAGATGGGAAAGAATAACTAAGTTAAAAGCTAAACAAGTATGAAGAATAATCACCAGACCAAAGAGTTATTGTTAAAACAACTCACAAAAACACCAATCATCCAAATTGCTTGCGAAAAAATTGGCATTGCCCGAGCGACATTGTATAGGTGGAAAAACGAAGATTCTGATTTTGCCAATAAAGTAGACGCAGCCGTTCAAGAGGGGTGTTTATTGGTAAATGATTTAGCTGAATCGCAGTTAATAAGTGCTGTAAAAGACAGGAACATGCAAGCCATCATGTATTGGTTAAAACATCATCACAATAACTATCGCAACCGTCTTGAAATCGAAGGAACAGTTAACTCCATCCAAGAACTATCAGACGAACAAAAAGAATTATTTAACAAAGCTCTGCAGTTAATGGGCATTAATCTTGAATCATATGAAAACAAAGAATGAAGTATTTAAAGCGATCACAAAAGATCCAATATTACGCCGTGCTGTAACAAGCGAAAGTCACGCATTATTTTTCTCGCTTTATCTTAAACATTATATTAAGTATCCAATTGCAGAATTTCAGAAAGATATTATCCGCACAACTGAAGATTCCTCAAATTCCCTCGCCTGCATTGTTGCATTTCGAGGATCTGCCAAATCCACACTCGTAACACTCTCATACGCGCTTTGGGCTATTTTAGGAGCGCAACAAAAGAAGTTCGTACTAATCATTTGCCAAACACAAGCTCAGGCAAGACTGCATATGACTAACATACGGCAGGAACTGGAGCGTAACGCATTGCTTAAAAGTGATTTGGGACCGTTCAAAGAAGATACTAATAGCGGTGAATGGGGTCTTTCTACCCTTGTATTTAAAAATATGAATGCCCGTATTACGGTTGCGTCACTCGATCAGAGTATTCGTGGTATTCGTCACCGAGAGCATCGTCCAGACCTCATAATTCTAGATGATATTGAGGATATGAACTCAACACGAACAATGGAGGGTAGGAATAAGACATTTGATTGGTTTACGCGTGAAATCATGCCCTTGGGAGATATGGATACAAGAGTAATCCTAGTAGGAAACCTACTTCATGAAGATTCACTTATGATGAGACTCAGACAAAGAATAGAAAATAAGGATTTAAAAGGAACATTCCAATGGTTCCCACTGCTTAACGAAGATGGAGAATGCCTATGGATGGAAAAATTTGATACTCCCGAAAAAATTAATACCCTACGGCAAAGTGTTGCAAATGAAATCGCTTGGCAACAAGAGTATCTTCTGAACATTATCTCTGACTCAACAAAAGTTATATGGCCTGAATGGATTCAATACGGTGAAGAATCAAATGAGAACAAGGAAGATCTTGTCATGACTGCAATAGGTATCGATCTCGCCATTTCACAAAAATCGACAGCCGATTACACAGCAATGGTTGTTGTACGCGCTTATGGCAGGATGGAAGATTTAAAAATATATATTCAACCAAATCCAGTCAACGAACGCTTAACATATCCAGAAACAAAAGATAGACTTGAAAAATTAGTAACTGCTTATGGAGGAAAAAGTAAAGTCCATCTATTTATTGAAGAAGTTGGCTATCAAGCGGCACTCGTTCAAGAAATGAAAAAATTTGGATATCGTGTGGAAGGGGTAAAGCTTAATGGTGATGATAAAAGATCTCGTTTAGCGTTAATAAGCCCACTGATTAAAGATGGTATCGTACGATTTCCTAACAAAGGCACCGAATTATTATTGACCCAACTTTTAGGATTCGGCATTGAGCGACACGATGATCTCGTCGATGCTTGCGTGCATGCGATTTCCAAAGTTAAAGAAAAAGATGGACCAGAGCCAAAAATACTCTGGATTAAAACCGGACCAAACCGTTATCCATTCTCAGATATACGTTTCCCGGATCGTTTTTAAATTACCGTTTTCTCCGTTTTAACCTGTTACGCTCGTACTTAACAAATCCATCTGCTATTCTCATTCCAAGATCTGACTTATCTTCTATTTGTTTTTTGCACCATATACCAATCTTCATTATAAGTTGGAATTCTTCATCAAGATAATCCCAACGATAATTATTACACAAAGAATGCGCAGGCAAATAGTTATCTACCGTATGTCGACCACCGCCACTGTGTGCTAAAACATGATCCGCATCCCATTTGCTTTCTATTTTTCCACCGCAAATATGACAGCGCCCGTCGGTTTTACGTAGTATTTCCGCTCTTTCGCTTTTTGTCAGTGGTTGTCGTTTCAATCTACTAAAGTGATTATTTTCTTTTATGGATTTTCTTTGCTTTTTAAGTTCCAGTAAATTATTTGCCAGATCAATAGGATTTTCTGCGATAAGTTTATTTTGATGATCTAGCATATATTTATTTTCAATTTTCTAATTTCGTTTTTTTAGGTTGCGTATCTAAATCCAAATATATCAAATCATCCTTTTTTGCCATGTAATAAAATACATAGATGAAAAACGGCAAAAGAAAACAGATAAATAATGCGGTCGCAAGCAGGCAACTAAAACGTTTTTTTCGCACGAGCTGCGCTGTGGTTTTTGTCTGACTGACAACTTGGTAGCCATGATCAACTGCAATACGTACTTGAGTCTTTATATCGTTTGGTGCTTTTTCTACCAACCAACGTGGATTTGTTTGAGGCATATAGAGATAAATAACTATAAAGAATATTTCAGGTTAGCCTTAAAACAAAAGGACACCCCTGAGGTGTCTAGGCCCAAACAACAAACCCGAAGGTCGTGCTGTTTGTTTTATCAGGAGTGCCCGTTACGGCACACCACGACCTGATAAGCCAAAAAATGGCTGGAAGAGTCTGTTATTTGAACCTAGACAATCTAAATATAGCTTAAAAGCCCCAAAAAGTGAAGCATGGGTTACCTACAAGCTTAATCGCATCTTTTCAAAGGAAAATCAATGGTTTAAAGTGCCCTCATGACTAAACAAACCTCTCTCACTTTCTTGGATAAGTTGCTGATAAAGACAGAATTTAAACTAATTCTGTCGCTTTCTTATATAATTTCCATAGGCTACATAGCGACACAGAAAGGATTAATAATGGCTGTAATAACCCATGTAATTATCTCACTAGTCTTTGCTGTATTTCGTTTTGGATCGGAATTCATTAAGATTTTTTTCTTTCCGATTTGGATGATTGGTGTACCTATCGAGCAACTTTTATCATTGAGATATATAAACCGCTTTAAACAAAATACTCCCGAAGAAACAGTTATCATTCTTGGGCATTCGAATTGGCACAAACTATCGTCCTGGATTAAACCAAATTATTCCACATCCGAATTAAAAATTCTTGTTAAACTATTAAATAAACAAAAAAAGAATTTTTCATTTTATACCAAGGCGACATTAAGAGATGTAGAAGATATTATGAAAAATACCAAGATCAAAGAAGTATATTTTTTAGGTCACGATGATTCACATGTATTTTGTTTAGGTACGAATGAATATTTGTATTATTGCGAGTTTAGAGGAGGTCAATATAAAAAAGATTACATACACCAAGTGCATTGTGGTACCAAGCATGGCAAATCCTTAATTGATTATGTTGTGCCAGAAGAGAATAGAGAAGAATGTTTCTTTTTTAGAAAAGAGATAAATGGAGCTAAAATAATTAGAGAATTTAAAAAACAGATAAACCAAAAACAATTACATTGAAATATTCAATGAATATGTACCACTGTACACTATCTTACTGGTCTTGGATCAAAAGCCCAGTAATGTATCTGGTACCATTCGACACTAATCTCAAGATCTGCTAATTCCGTTCTCAATAAATCAATATTTTCTTTAACAGTACTGGTTGGAGCGTTATCTAAAGAAGAAAAAATAATTTTATCTGGGTGAATTAATTTTGCAATTTCTTTCATGCGCTGAAAATCATTTGCTCCAAATAATCCCACAGATTGTTTTATCTCGCCGATGATAAATTGACTATCCTTAATACAAGCCAAATCCAATTCGCCAACAACTTTTAAATTCCCATTTGTGTTGTCTTCTTTTTGTAAAAGCTCAATACTTGGCATAAACATCGCCGCCGATGTGGCATCAAACATCAGCTGTCCGAGAGTGATAAGCACAGGGATAGTGCCATGTAATGACACAGCGGCACGTATAAGACTATTTAAACGATAAAACCATTTTGTTTCAGCCGGCAAGGCAAAATCATAACTGCAACCACGACATTTAATTTCTTGTTTTGCGTCATCTATCTGATACCAAATGCAATATCCACATTTTGGACACCGTGGTTTAATACCAAGCTGAAGGACATTCATTGCAACAAGGTCTGATAATTGCTTCCTAAAATCAACTTCATTAAATGGAATTTCTTGACCCGGTTGTTTCTTGTTATAATTATTTGTTTCCTCTTCGGCAAGGCTGAGTATTTTTTCATAAACTAGATCGTTAGCATCCTTACTATATTTCTTTGCGATATCTAAAATCACGTGAGCTAGCCATTGCCTTTCATGATCGTTCTTAAAATCTATGCCAGAAGTTATTTTTTTATTTAGTTTATTTAAAAGATCATTTTGAAGTCTAGTATCTTTCTCTGGCTTATGATTTGCCATGCGTTCGAATAGCTCGCGCCAAAATCTTTCTTCAAATAAGCCGTGGGCACTCATGAGATCAGAAAAAAGTCCGAGTACACCCGATAAGTACCTACCTTTATCTGAATATTGTAGATAATAAAAAGGTTTCGACAAAAATCTCTCTCTTTTACCGCGTTCTATACAATCAAAACGTTCACCATGAATTAGCGCATGAAATACAGAACTATCATCTGGTATTTTTACTACCAATGTCCCATTATCTTGTCCGGCCATGAGACCTGTTCGGCGTCTCATTAAGACACTAAACATACCATGCTCATTTATTCGAGCTGGTTTATTGAAAAAGTTTATATCTCTTAACAGGCTATTACGTTTAGGGAGTTGCCACCAATAATCTTTTCCGATAATACTCTTAAAACGCTCCGGTCGATATTGAATGTATAGATCTGTAAACCAACTTTCTCCTCCCATGAAGCCCTGTTCTACATCTGGTTCGTCTAACACAAGATGTTCCTCATTCGAATGCGCTCTATGAAAATCCAAATCTTGTTTAAGAAAAAAACGGCTCACCTCAGATTCATAATCAGGCAATGGATGGGTTTCATATCTTTTAATTTGTCGTGGATAATTAATCTTACCCATAAAAGAATTAGCAATCTCATCCAGTGCAACTTGTTCAAGAGAAAAAGTAGTAAAATATACTCTACGCCCATTATCATTTGCTGAATCACCTGTATATCGATTAATAAATTTACTGAGTCCTGGTTTTAATTTTTCACTTTTCGCGATATCAGATGAAAACCATAAAGACGTTAGACGACCGCGTAACCATGAACCCATCTCCAATGGTCGGTTCCAAATCCTAACCAACTCATCCGAACTATCACCTATAACAATTTCAAAGCCTTCATTATTATAAGAATGTTCCGCCTCTTTAATTGTATTCGGCAAAGAACAAATTTGGGATGGAAACACTGCTCTTGAATGCCATTCCCCTAAGTCCAATAATGCTTCATTTAGGGTTTCTTCATCTGTCACCTTATAAATTTTTAGTTGGCATGATTTTAAAGACTTGTCGAGGTGATACGTCATCATCTCTCTTTGTTCGAATAAACCAAAATTTATATCTAAAAAATTTTTAATAAAGTCAGGTGTTGTTTCATCGACTTCAAAAATAATAAGATCACTTTTCCTGTCGAAACTAGGAATGCTGACTTTGGCTACATTTTTATCTGTCGGTAATATGGAGATTGGATATTCATCCAAACTAATGTCCAATTGACCCGGGTCCAACTCCTCTACGCGTAATGGCGAAAGAAAAATATGTATCCTTCTCTTTAAATCATCCGATAATTTAACTGTTGAGCAGATAATGTCTGGATCGTATCCTCGAAGAAACTTCCACCAATTTTCGGTTATATTGTTTCCATCCGATATGATTATAGGATTAAATCTTCCTCCCCACTTATCACGATTGTAGTGAATGGTGGTCTTTAACCATGCGATATCACTAACTGGGTTAAAGATAAAAGCAATCCTAAAAGGCCTATGATTTATATAAATCGAATACGGTGCAATATCCATAATTTATAAGTTTTACTAAAAAATCCTAACATTTTCAATGCTTTATACTTAGGTAAGTGTCATTTGATATTCTCTTCAATAATTTGTACTTCTTTTTTAGTAATACCATAAAAATCATAAATAATTTCATCAACCTTTTTTTGATATTCCTGAACCTGTTTTTGCTTTAGTTGGTTGAGTGCATAATCGTCAGTCGCGACTATTTTTAAGATTGCATCAACTATAACATTAAATCTTTGTACAATATCTTCATCAATAATAAATAAAGGCAAATGATTTATCATATCTTTGCTATAACTAATACCCTGGTTATAACTTGAAGAAATATATTTTTCTTTTAGGTAAAAAAATGCAAATTTACTATTAATTATTGCTAATAAACATTTAAGATATTCTGTATTTTTACTAGTGATAATTAAAGTTGACTTCCCAGGTACGATATCACCTTCAATATCCAAACAGGCATCAAGTAAATTTAAACCCTTTAAAATTATTTTTGGCAATATACTTTTATTGCCGTATGAATTTGTAAATGTCTCAAGAAACTTTTTTCGATCGATTATCGGCTTTAAATATTTCAAACCAAGATAGGTCATTTCGCGCGTTCCCCAACGTGAATAAAATTTACCTATAGTTCCTGTATTAATGATTTTTAAATATTTTTTACTATAATTACCTTTTAATTCTTCAATATACGGTTTGAGTTTATATGCATCTGATGTAGCGCATGCATTTTTACATACTCCATAATTAGATAATTCTTTAGGTTGTTGATCTATTTTCATTAATAATTCTAAATAGTCAGAAAATAACCAATCGAAAGCATAGGGAATTTTTAATACTGATTTTTTTATAATTTTCTTTATCAAAAATTGTTGTTTATTAAATTCTAAAATTTTTAAATTAGATGTAGAATTTTTGGAAAAAAATGAAATAACCGAATCTACCTTAGAACCTTCAAATACATCTCTACCAGCACTCACCAGCATATATAAATTTTTAACGGTTTGGGTTCTTAACGCTTCACCAAAAGGTTTAGATAACCATTTGTCCGGTGTAATAAATACCTCAGTTCCCAGTTGATTAAGTAGATTATACGCTAACTCGAAAAAAGCAATGTAAATATCCCAATTACCTCTTGTGAAAAAATATGTATTTTGTATTGCGTTCCGTACGTTCTCTTGACCTGAATTAACCATACTCTCCGAGTCGATATATGGCGGATTAGCAATTACTATATCAAAACCAGCCCTTTCATTAAAAACATCTCCAAAGTGCAATTTCCAAGGGAAAAAAGGTCTCAAATGATCTTTCTTCCACTGATTTAATGTTCCCTGAATTGCTAATTGCTGCTCTGTTATTTTTGGTATTTTTTTAGAATTAGCAGGATTAGCGGCCTGTTCTTTAAGTCGAGTAAGTTCCTCGTTGCATTTACTTTGAATTAATTGATCTTCGATATCATCAATTTTCTTTTTTAGTATCTTCTTTTCTTGAGGATCGTTAATTAGAAAATACTGATTATGATATTTTTCCAGCTTATCAGCCAATGTTTCACTTTTGTCTAAAAGTAATTTACCCTGTTTTTCTTCTTCAAATAAATTTTTCATTTCCTTGGTCCGGCCATCCAATTTATTCGTGCCATTGAATTTTAAGGGTATGACACTATCACCAACCACCAAATCCTCAAGCAAGCTATTACCTTGCATGACTTTATAATCCAAGTTAGGTAACGGCTCTATATCTTCAATTTCGTGATCAACAACCAATGACAACCAAAGACGTAGTTTTGCAATATCAATAGCGCCCGGGTCGATATCAACGCCATATATACAATTTTGTATTGTCTGCTTTTTCAAGTCATAATCGGAATAATCTTCATCCGTGAACTCCTGCATTAACGAACGCGCCATTACAATCTGTTGAAGCATACCCACCAAAAACGCACCAGAGCCACAAGCAGGATCAACTATTTTTATGCATTTTAATAAATTCGATAGTTCCTCCGCATCACCCTCCCAAAAAGCCAACGATTTATTAGGGATATCGGTTTTTGTAGAAATTGCCTTTTGGACATCTTCAAAATTAATCGCAAAATCCCTCGTTATAATCATTCGAGCCTTATCCTCGGAAATATCAACATTACTAGTAAGATAGTTTATCAAACTCTCTTTACACATATAATGAACTATTTCCCGAGGAGTGTAGTACGAACCAGAACCTTTACGTATATTGGTTTCTAATAAATTTTCAAACACCTTACCCAACATTTCCGGATCAACGGAAACTTCTTGGTCGTCTGGTGTATTTTCATCTACTGTAAAATTATACAAATCGAAAATATCTAATATACCTTTTCCTTTTTCAGGATGCTCCGGATTATCTGAGAATATCTCATTTGGGATATTCAGAAACTCTTGCTCCCAATCGTAATTATTTATTGGTTCAAACAAACCACCGTTTAAAAATGGAATCTGGCAATCAAAGTGAGCGCGGTAAAAACTAGCAGCTTTATCTGGTTTTTTATTTAAACAATCATAAAACAAATGCTCTAAACAATCATTATAGTAATTTTTACCGTTACTAATACATTTTGCTAGTTGATTGCGTAAAAAATGGCTATCCCCCTGATTAATCGCTTCGTTCTTTTTTGCCCCCAACCAACCCTTTCGTTGTAAAAAATAGATAAAAACGATTTGGCCTAATAATTTCTTGGCAAATATTTCCGTTTTTATACCTTGTTTCTCCGCAAAAATCTTAAAGGCATGGTCCTCCAGCAAATGTTCATTTAACTGTAAAAAGAGTTGTTTATAGGAATTAAAGAATTCTTTATCTACTACCTCGATAGCAAATCTACTTTTTAAATCATCAAAATCTTTAACTTTGCCATTTTTAATTAAAAATCTTTGAGGTGTTGTCGTTTTGGCATTTTCTCCCAAAAAATATGAATATCTCTTAGGGTTAGAAAAATCAACACCTATCTTGCCTTTTTCATTAACTTTAGGATCCATTGTCATCAAAGATAGTCTCCAATCTTGGCTATTAGGTGTGGCATAAACAATAAGAGCACGATGTTGCCCCCTTTGTTTCATAATTTTAAAGCCATCTGTAGCTAAAGAAACCCTAGGATCGTGACTAGATTCATGCATCAACTCAAATAGTTCGATATCTAATTCTTCATCTTTACCAAGATAGACTACGTTTTTTGCTACACTTGTATTTACAAATTTAACTTCACGTTCATCAGATTTAAAATCCGGTAAAAAACCCTTTAGAAAAGATTTATAATCTTCTCTATTATATTTTAAATTTAAGTTCATAGTCTTATGTCTTCGCTAAGAACAATAGTTTCATACTCCCCCTCAAGGCGTGAAGCACGTTCTATAATTGATCTTACCTGATGATCTGGCACAGTATTTCTCAATTCTTTGTAAGCTACCTCTAAATTTTTCACCGGTAGTTGAGCGATTATCTTTAAATCACCTTCATTGATGCCATCGTATTCTTTAATGATTTTTGCCAAATCGCTGCAATAATCTTTCGCGCGTGGTATTTTTTCTTGAATTAATCTGATCACATTTAATGAATCGCTACGTCTTCCGGCTATTTGTGGCAACTCATGTTTTGCGAATAGTTCGTTTCTTACTATTTTAAACAACTCATCATATTCCTCATCTGCTTCCTTTCCTTTTTCATCCTGTTTCGCGGCAAAGTAATTCAAAGCTACTTCTGCCGCAACAATCTCAGCATCTCCGTTATGTTTAAGAGCGAATAACGAATGGTTACCTTTTTTTCCAAATGCCACCAATGCATTCTTATCTTGACCATCGCGTATAACTCTACTTCGTGGTTTAATGTCTAGTGCCTCTTGCAACAAATCCTTATCTTTCCTAGCTTGGTCATACGCCTCACGATGTATTGAGTCCCATGATAACACCTCATTATCTGATTCTGCCTTTTGATATTCGTCTTTAAAAAAACTTTTTAATTGTTCATCTCCTGTTAAAGTCTTTGTATCACTACCAACCACAGAATTAATTAAGCGCATTTTTAGAGTAGATATTTGACGTATTTTTATCTCCGATTCTCCAGTTTCAGTTGGGAAAAAATTATAAATATACAACTTATCAAAAACCTTCTTGTTAATACGGTTAATACGGCCTATACGCTGTATTACACGCGTTGGGTTGTAAGGTATATCATAGTTTATAATTACGCCTGCACGATGCAAATTAAAGCCCTCACTGAGTGCATCTGTAGTAATCAGTACATCGTATTCATTTTCTTGTTCAGATTCCTTTAAACCGGCATCAAAATTACACCTTACACTCTTTTTCATTACTCTGCTCGAATCTGCAGCAGTATACTTCAACATTCTTTTTAAACCTCTTTTGCTTAATTCATGATTCAAGTAATTCACAGTATCAGCATATGTAGAAAAGATAACTATCTTTCTCTCCGGATATTCCGACAAAAGAAGTTGGATCTGTCTTTGAAGCTCATCTAACTTTGGATCCATCTCAACTAGTTCACCAGCTTCTTCGCCAAACCATTTTTGATAGATACTTTTAAGTAACTTCTGATCTCGCTGAACATCTTTAATGAAGCTTTCATTTAAATGATCTTTATCAATAACAACCAAACCTTTATTTTCACGTAATTTTGTAAACTCTTTTTCCATTGTCTGATTAGCTATCTCTTCGTCAATAATATCATTTGTACTTGCTAATATACTCTCCGGATCAGGAATTTGTCCCTTTTTCATAATTGGAACCTTGCCCAAATTATTCCACCATTTCTCAATAATATCAGTAGAAGCGATCATATTTTTTAAAGTAGACCTAAAAGCATCTTTCGAGCTCTCAAAGCGCATTACCAGCAATCTTTTCATCATCTTGGACAGGTTGGTTTGCGCAGTCTGCAAATCTGTTTCTTCTAAGAAGTTACCATATACTTTCATGAACTCCCCTCTATTTTTTATGTATGTTGTTGGTTTGTAACGCGCTCCAATGAAGCCGCCTTCTTTTTTCTCACCAGTAATGCTTTGTAAGGTATCCAAATACAAATCGAATAACCCATTTAAATCATAGGTCATAAGTTCAGGCCCTATTACATCGGCAAAATCTATTTTTTGTTTTTTTAAATTTTCTCTATATCTGGTAATTTGCCTTAAATCTAAACGCGATCTTCTAACAACAATATTCTCAACCAAACGCCTCAATTCTATAGAGATTTCATCAGCCTCTTTATCTATATGTTCCTGATCAATAGAACCCCTTGCTCTGTCTCTGTTCAATTTTTTATACCTTTGAATTAATTCTCTAAACCTTAAACTTAAATTATCTACAGATCGAATGGTCGATTGACCTGGGATTTGGAATAATTTAACTAATGCAAATACATCTTTCGGATCATTATTAAAAGGGGTAGCGGTTAATAATAAAACTTTATTATCCGGATGACTGGTACACACATGATGAAGCATTCTATAGTCATATGTATCTTCATTTCTATATCTATGTGCCTCATCTACGATTATAAGTATTGGTTCATTATTATCTTTATAGCGATTATGCACATCCTCTAAAGCCCCCGAACTAAAAACTCTAGCGCCTTGTAATTTAAATTCTTCTTGATAATCTTCCCATTGTTCCCGTAAGTGAGGGGGAGCTATGATAATTGTATTTAAACCCGTATTATGAGCCGCTGCAGATGCAATAATACTTTTTCCAAGTCCAACAACATCAGCCAGAATAACACCATCATATTTATTAAGCCTATCCATCACCGCTTTAATAGCATCTATCTGGTATTCCAGATCCAAGTATCTACCCTTGGTAATCTTTTCTGGAGTTTTAACCTCTTTCCTCGCTTCGGAACCAAATAGTTCATGCAAAACCCTTAAATATACAGAGTAAGGACTTGGTACGGCATGCAGCCAAAGTTCTTTTTTAATGGTATCCAGTATTTCATCTTTATTTTCCAATGTTGCAATATCAATATTATTACTATCCACCCAAAGAGAATCGAACTTTTTTACATAATTATTATAATGTTCCTGGTCTGTATATCTTTCGTTTAACTCACCCTGATTCATTAAACCTTGAAACGTAAAATTACTAGAACCCATAAAAACAGTACCTGGTAAATCACCACCTTGACTAAGCTCTTTTTTGTTATGAAAAATATACATCTTCCCATGTTCTTGAGTTGAAGTAAGTTTAATTTCCAAAGTACCATCTGCAATCTTATTTTCTAATATCCTATATGATTCTTGCATATCCGTATCATCCATCAAAGCAGATTCATTAGAAAGCTTTATAAACCCATCTATATAATCTTTCTTCTTACCGACTCTTGATGGTGCCTTTGTACGCGGTTGATAGGGATCAAGCTCAACATTACCACCCTCCTGCTTAATTTGAGTTAGTAATTCCGGTATGGCATTGGGATCAATATACTTACCAACCAAAATCCTAACCTTTTTATCCTCCAGGTGCTTGGCAAGTAATTGCCACCCAGAAAAATAAAAAAACGCTACCTCTATATCAACCGTTTCTGCGCTAGATAAAGCGTTAATTAGCGCATCTTGCATCTTTTGCGCTGTATTATCAATAATAGGCATAATGCCAATATTGTGGCTTATTTGCAGGTAAAAATCAATACGTTATACGGTTAATAGCAACCCAGTATAACGTGACCGCCACGAATATAAGAAATGATATAACATAAAATGCTCTTGCTGTTATCCATTTATAAGCACGTACGATATTAACCAATAAAATTCCAAAATAAATAAGCCCAATGAATGGTAGGTTACTTTTTATAAAGTCAAAATTACTATTAGAAAATGGTAAATTTAAAAACACAAATAAGCACACGATCCATAAAACCTCACGTATAAGTATCACAAGTTCTCTGTGTTTCCAATTTGCTGCTACCTTGCCCAAAAAATCATTCATGTAGCTACAAAAAAGAAATAATAGACCTAACTTAAACCAAGGTAAGAGTACTAATAATTCATTTTGAAATGTTCCAATTATAAATTTAAAAAGATAATACAAGAAAATAACTATTGCGTACGATATTAATAAAGAATTTATTATTTTAACTTTAGGGCTGGTTTTCACAAAAGCTACTAATAACAACCAAAATACAATTAAAAGATATGTGATAAATATTGCAAAAATAGAGATTAAGATGGCTTGAATCTTTTTTAAATCGCCATTATCGCTAAAAGGTATTTGAAGAAATAAGGCTGAAACTAAACCTAGAAAACCTATAAAGTCAATTAGTATCTTTTTTTCTTTATAAAAATTTAATAAAAATTTACTCGCATTGATTTCAGTTATCATGCGTTAAATATTTACATACTTATTTTATTTAATCAAGAAAAAAATCTCACAAATATACTCACTTCCTGAACTTAGCCACTACGTCCGATTTATTAAGTTACTACCGATAAATCAAAAACCTAGGAATATTGGGGGATCTTTGGATTTTTAACCATCCTAGACGCCCCACCGCCCTGGCGTCATCAATATGATTATATGATAACCAAAACTATCCCACGACCCAAAGGGGCACCAACTCGCACAGAAACCGAACAAAAACCAATACAAATAAGATATTGCTTATATGCGAGGAAAAGCACCGAATCCGAAGAACGGCAGGTGCTATCCATCGATTCTCAAATCAAAGAGATGCTTCAACTGGCAGAACGCGAGGATTTGGATATTATTGAAATACGACGCGAGAGTCACTCCGCCAAATCAACTGGACAGCGCCAGGTATATAACGAGCTCCTTGAAGATATCCGATTGGGTAAATTTAATGCAATTCTCACATGGGCACCAGATCGGCTAAGCAGAAATGCCGGAGATCTTGGAGCCATTGTTGACCTTATGGATCAAGGACATCTTCAAGAGATCCGAACGTATGGTCAAAAATTTACAAACATACCGAATGAGAAGTTTATGTTGATGATCCTCGGATCAACAGCCAAGCTCGAAAATGATCATAGAGGTGAGAATGTAAAGCGTGGATTGCGCACAAGGGTTGAGATGGGCTTGTGGCCGGGTGTCGCCCCTCTTGGATACTTAAACCAGGGGCTTATGGATAAGAAGTGTCAAATTATCATTGATCCCGTAAGAGCACCGATAATCAAACAAATTTTTGAAAAGATGGCACATGAACATTGGAGCGGCAGAAAAATATATAATTGGTTAAAACATGAACTCAATTTCAAGACACGAGGCAATAAATCACTCACGCTGAGTGGCCTCTATCGAATCCTCGATAATCATATGTACTATGGAGTCTTCGAGCGACCGCAAAAAAGTGGGAATTGGTATCAAGGAAAACATACACCAATTATTACTAAAGATTTATTTGATAAAGCCCAAGCTCAACTCAAACGCGATCAAATAGTTCGTGAAAATAAAGAATTTGCATTCACGAAACTATTTACTTGCGGATTGTGCGGATCGGGCATCAGCGCAGAAGAAAAATACAAGAAACTTAAAGATGGTACTACTGCAAAATATGTTTACTACGGATGCTCTCGAGCCAGGGATCGTAATTGCAAAAACCAATACATCCGCGAGGAAGATTTGATTACTCAACTATTTACAATCATGGATCAGGTCAATATTAACGAGTTGGGCATGCGCCACAAACTTGAGGAAGAGATAAAACGCTACAATAAATTCCAAAGCGTCGTACTTGGTGGAAAAGGAAAACAAGATCCAAAAGAGGCAGAGGTGAACATTCGAACCTATGTGAAGTATTTGCTCAAAGAAGGGACTGTGACGGAGAAGCGAGAGCTATTGGGGAACTTGAGGAGTAGATTGGTGTATGAGAATAAGAGGATAAGGTTATTGAAATAACGTCCTGATTTATTGTCAGCATCCGAAGATTAAAATAGATTTTTTAAATTTGCCATCTTGTATTTTCGTTGTTATTAGGCTAAGTAAACCATATGAACAACGAAGATCGTATTAAAAGATATAACGAATATCTTAATAAAATTCCTCTTGCAGAAATTCAAGAAAATGCAGCGATACAAGCCGAGCGGGATGCAAAAGACTTTCAGTCTCTGAAAGAATCTCTAGCAGAAGGCAAATGTTTTTATTGCAAAAACCCCCTCACACACTTTTCTCAAAAAAAACCCTGTTTTCACTGGTTACTGTGGAAGGCTCCCGGATTAAAAAAGAAGCATTTCGAAATCCTATTTAATCAAAAAAGTTATCATGAGCTAGATGCGTATCTACGTTGGGTTGCTAATACGGATGTGCCAATACGGAATATCAACGATCTCGTAGAAGAAAAATCTTCAAAAAAATTTATAGAAACCACTATTCGCTATAAGAATCTCGAATGGTCATTCTCTTGTTCATACGGTGACTTGCAGGGGCACAAAGACAAATATAAAGGCCAGGTGCCACATTTTCATTTTCAAATGAAAAAAGATTGCAATGTGGTAATAAATTACAATTACTTCCATATTCTATTTAAAGATTACGATGAGTTCTCATTTGCAATAAAACGTGGCGAAATTGACCGCCTTAAAGCTGGGCATGTACACGGTGCTGGAATGCAAACACTACTCGAAAATATGAATCCAGATAAGTTGATTGATTCCATGAGGGGCACTAATAGCGAAGAGGATGCCCAATTTAAAGTAGACACCCTACTTGTAGCAGAAGAAGGCACGACTATATCAGGAGATGAAATCGCAAATTTATTCGAAGAACGTAAGAAAACCGGCGAATCTATGGCTAAGCTCGTACGTAAACTTAAGAATGTAAAAATCAAAACAATAATTGCACCAGGACCAGGCGTACCTGAAATCGCTTCAAGAAATGCAAATCGAGGGGTAAAAAAAAATATATAAGATCCTCGAAAATAATATACGCACATACAAAAAACCACCCTTTCAGGTGGTTTTATTGGTCACAACCGTTTCGCACAAACCTCGAACGCTTTGAGGCATTCGGGTCTGCCGATACTAAGTTATCATGGCGGAGAGAGAGGGAGAGATTCGTACATTTTTTATTGAGGTTCAACTTTACGCGGAAATCGATTTTTTTAAGGATATACAAAGCCCATCATATAGAGGTGGGTTTTTATGTTTGTGAAATTTAATTGGTCGGATAGCTTTTCATGTCTAATTATTCACCATAAACCCAACGCTTGCCCTTTACAGTTAGCATAATAGAAGAAAGGCCGGTACTATCCCAAGGCCCTAAAAAATTAAAGGAAAACAGCCTTTAGGAATTATAAAAAAATTTCGCATCCTTTAGAAAATAAAAAGCACTGCCTGAGAACGACTCACATGACAGTGCCTATGAGTACCGCGACCGTGAGTCGCGTTTTTAACGAAAGTTCAGTTTACTGTGAAGTACGCTGAATCCACGTACTGGAATCCACTCCCAGTATCTATGTAGAACTTGTACTCCCAGGAACCAGAGAGCCAAACGGAGCCGGTATTCTGCCAAAAGAAGGCCTTATCCCAGCCCCACTCGCCTACATCGTTCCAGTCCGTAGTGTATGTCCACTGATATACGCCATTCGCGTAAATCACGACCTGCCACCGGAAATCGGAAGTGACATTGTCAATTCGTACCAGCCCTATAGCAGGATCGTTGATGTTGAAGGTATCCGTGGCATTCTGGCACGTATATACCCAGCTCGTCTCAGCGCCACCCGTCACTGGACCCTTGCAGGTCACGAGGCCGCCATACTGAAACGGGACGCTATTTGGCGTGACTGTGAAGTATAGTGTATCAAGCAGTTGGTAACCGTACCCTTCGTCCACGGATACACGAAATTCCCAGTTACCAGTCTGACTGGTTTCCATAGTCATAGGGTAGTAGTACCACGACCAACCCCACTGACCAACGTCGTTCCATCCAGTGGAAGAAGTCCATTGATAGACGCTGTCCTTGTAGACATCTGTCGAGATGCGGAAATTCGCATGGATGTCATCGAGACGAACGAGAGCATTCACCCTCTCACCCTGCTCGAATGTCGTACGAGGGAGGCCACAGGTATACACCCAGTTCGTAGACTGACCTCCTTCAATCGGAGCGGCACACGTATAAGCGTTGCCGTCGTAAGTGTAATACGAGCCGGGGTATTCGAACATCAGACCGCCGCCTCCTTGCGCGTACAGAGTCCCCCAAGGAAAGACTCGAACACTGATATTATCAACGTAGATCTCCGACTCACCCTGAGGAACAACGAACAAGTCAAACCTCCACTTGCCCGGTGTGGAATTGTAAAGTGCCGGCCAGAAGTGGCTGTATTGCCATGTACCTGACACGTTTATCATGTCGGTTGTCCAGTCCCATTGATGAACATCATCCTTATAGGCCTTGACCCTGAACTGATGACTGACCGTGACATCGTACAGCCGCAGCAAAACCCAGATAGGCTCCCCCTCCTCAAAGAGGCTCTGCTCATAGCAGCTGTAGTACCAAGAGCCATCTGGAGTGGGCTGATTAGCACAGATTGTCGGTGGATCACTATGAGAGAAGGGTATTGGCGCTGCTGAAGGAAAATGATCCGTGATGAAGGTTCCGGGCGCCACGAATCCGTTATTGCTACAACCTGCCGGAAAAGTACTTTGAGCAGGTTGAGAGGTAGCACAAGGCATCATTCCAAAACCCGATAAGGGCATGTCAGCTTTAGCGCCAGGGAATATCCCCCAATGCAAATGATCGCCAGACTTTGGTTCATTCCACGTATTGTACCAACGTCCGATAACACCAATCTGTTGCCCTGCGGTATAGGTCGTACCGACCGTAAGGTTCGGATCATACCGCAGATGACCATACACCGAGACAAAAGGCTGACCACTGGAGTCATAGTGTTGGACGAGAAGCCCCATGTTGCATGTATCGCTCACCCCGTAATCGTATCCCCAACCCGAGGACTTGCAATTGCTACTTATATCCTGTGTAGCGCTCTTGACGACAAGGGTTCCAGCGGTGATCGCGTACACAGGCGTGCCATATGAAGCCATGATATCGGCTCCGACATGACATTTGCCGGTGAAATAACTTGAGCCACAAGCGCCGTAATTCGCGTCAGTCCATGACGTCATTGATGACATCGGGTATGTCAGGTCGCTGAGCGTCGTAAGCTCGGACGATGCTGTTTCAACCTTTTCGTTATCCAACCTTCGACTGTCTCCGCATCCTACCGCGAGAGTCAATAGAAACAGAACCAAAGCTCTTATCGTGTGTCCCATGTGAGACCTCCCTATGTGCAGAACGTTCCACTCGCATGATTCTCACAAGCGGTGCGCCGTGAGAAATCGTGCCCAAGACTATCTCAGGCGCCCAGAGCATAGCAATGAAATAATACTATTACAAGTACAAGGAGGGTAAGTGCCTCCTGACCAACATTGACAGATAGCTAAGCTTTTTATACTCTTCTTAATAAAGTATGCCCCTATATCAAAAAAAATCAGTAATCATATTCAGCATATTAATACTTATCGCAGCCGCGCTAAGCATTGCTATATGGAAACAATCAGAGAATTCCAACTCTAACACGTCGAGTCCGTCGATGTCTGAGCTCGCAACGTCTACATCTTCAACAAATGCACCAACTATCATAGCGCCTTATAACGAACTTATAGAAACTACTGAAAATAAAACGATAAGAAACACACTTTGTCATTTCACTTTTAAGATTCCTAAAGACTGGCTTGTACATGGCATCCTTGGAGAATCAAAAATTCTAAGTCCTGAAGATGAAAGTACGAATGAGAAGTGGCTAATTGAGAATCAAGAGCAAATCCAAACCTCAGATAGCGGCGGCCTAATCGGACCAGACTCGAGAACCCTTTTTATTTCCTGCCAATATAATCTCGAAAAAGAAGATCTTAAATCCACTATTCTAAAAACAATACAAATCGATGGATACGATGCATATGAAGTAAGTAGCACAGACAAACTCCCGGATGGAACATCTATGACGAACTACCAAATCATTGTGGGAGGAGGAAAGGCTATGGATATTTTTTTAGGTCAAATTGAATACGACAACCTCTCTAACGAGGTGAAACAAATTATTCAAAGTATTACGTTTGAGGAATAAATCTAGAGAAAATGATCTCACGTCATCGCGAATACCAATGATCAGGTATTTTATTTGTCGCTCTCCATCCACATCGCATGACCTGTTTTATTGGGCATGCCTAAGTCCACGTTGGCAAGATTATTCTTTGCTATTGTGTTTAATAGACTTGTAGATCCATGAACAAACTCTAGAAGATTTTTTGCAACTATTTGAAAAGTAGGTGTCGATCCACCTTTCTTGCCAAAAAGTTCAGCGATTTTTTCTCGATCTGATTTTTTGTCTATATTTCCAATATCTTGAAACAAAACTTCGATTAATCTGCCAGCATGAGTCTTCTCCCAATAATCATCTTGAGCATCTCTGATTCGTGCAGGGGCTAATGGCAACAATGCCTTTATGTCAGAATCTAGTTGACTATCGTCTAGCCAACCTGGCGGCGTAGGCGTATGAAGGTTATATTCTTCTCCCCATACAGATCTCGTTGTACCTCTTTGCCAAGGTCGATTAGCATGAACTATAAATCTGTTCCTATAAAATCGGACTTGAAAATGAAGCCAAAACATTTGATTGCTATATTCATCCCAAATAGGTTTTAATAAGTTATCAGGATTTGCTTCAAGATAATTAACTAGTTCAACAAACGGATGAACTTTTTTTAATGGGATATTACCTACGGCTATTGCTAGGAGACTCCATTGATCGAGGAGTATTTGCCCAAAAATGTATAGCGACTCGCTGTCCAATTGAGCTAGTCCGTTCACTTGGTCATGTTTCTTATAAATTTCTTGAACAGATTCTGGAAAAGGAACGCCGCATGGCCAATCCTTGGGTAAACTTTTTTGTTGCTGAGCGTGTAGAACAACTAAAGAATGCACTTCCAAAAAGAGGCGATCCAGTATCTTTTTCAAATCACTTACTCTTGAAAGAGCATGAGCGATGTGGTTAAAAAAGGCGTATGCACCAGGTGGGGGTTTAAAACCGTCATGAACTGTTTTTTCTAAAATACGGAGGCTTTGTTCACATTCTACTAGTAATGAATCAAGTTGATTTTTAGATATCGAATAAGGAATGGGGATTTGCGGTTCTTTAACGATCTCTTGATTAAACAACCTTCTTAAAAACGTTTTTAGACGAGACAATGTTCTTAACATTAATTTATCTTACATTAATAAAACAACCCCCGAAAGGGTTGCTTTATTGATCACAATCGTACCGCTGAAATCTCGAATACCTTGAGGCATTCGGGTCTGCCGATACTTAATTGTCATGGCGGAGAGAGAGGGATTCGAACCCTCGATACCTTGCGGTATGCTCGCTTTCCAAGCGAGTGCACTAGACCACTATGCGACCTCTCCCAACAAAATAACGAACCACGAACGTCGAACCACGAATTACGAACCACGAATCTCGAATTACGAACAACGAACTTGCCATAGAGTCAATCGTAGGGATAAACCTCGTGTTTATCCGTACTGAAATAACGGTCCGTTTACTTGGCACGGATAAACACGAGGTTTATCCCTACGCAAAATGTTACCACTGAACTCGTTATAAACATTACGAACGGCCTGCCCCGTTGCATAACGGGGTTATAAACGTATTCTGATATTCGTGAGTCAAAGCTTACCTGAAAGGATAAAATCTTTCAAGATCCAATAACAAACCCCGTTCCGATATGAACAAAAAATCCACCATCAGGTGGATTTCTGTCCGCTTGCAGCTAGTAGCTGGAAGCTGGGAGCTGTTTTATCGTATCGCTTCATTGTTAATTCTGATGCTCATGATTTTGCTTGCGGCTTTGGTCAAGTCTTTGCTAAGCAGAGAATGGGCGATACCGCTGTAGGCAATAGCGCGATTCGCGTCCCATTCTGTGGCTGTAGAGGGCTTTTTGCCGAAAATACGTTCAAAGACTCCAATGGCGGTTCTTTCGGCATCCAAATCGCGAATTTGCGGGCGAATGCCGTAAGCCATGACTTTAAGTGCTACATCGTGATTCGCGTTGGCTTTATCCACACTCATGCCGTAAATCTTGCTGAAAGTCGCTTCCACGGCTTTTTCACGTTCCGTGTTCAAGTCCTTAGGCAAAGTCGTATTGCCGATTTTGATGGCATTTTGCCAATCGCATTCACCAACCGGCATTCTGCCGTAGATCGCTTTATAACTGTCCAAAACACCTGCGCGTTCGCCCTGACCGAGTCTGACATTGCTCTTGGTTCCGTAGTTCACAAAGTTGCGTACCGTTGCCAGAATCGCCGCATCCAAATCAACGGGAGTCACTCGTGGGGTTAAAACGGTGTTGAAATAGTCTTCAAGAGTCATGTCTCGATTCAATCCCAAATAACCCAATACTTCATTTACTATGGAGCTAACCTGCAAAGCCTCGACTTCGGTCAAAACACAGCGGGGAGCCGTATCTTCCGCACCCAAAACCATTGGTGTCGGAGCGGGGGATGCGGTTGGCGTTTCGCCTAAAAATCCCGCAAAAGTGCTTCCGCCGCCGCCTCCGGAAGAGGATCCGCCGCCGCCTCCGCTTTGCGGTTTATCATTATTGGTGATTATGCAGGTAATGGTTTGTCCGGCTTCGATGGTTCCCGCACAAGTCTCCGAATAGCCGGCTGTATAATTGCGGTTTTCAACCTCAGTTACCGAATATTCGCCCGGGCCGACAATCAATTCCGTGCCTTCCGCATCACCCGGAAACGAGGTTGTGGCTGTTTGGGGCAAAACGGTCATCATGTATGCTACGGCCATTCTTAAATGATTTCCGTAAAATTTCGGCTCGGTATAAGTCACGTTCATCGTAAAGTCAGATGATGTAGCTGTACGTCCATTGTCGTTTATTACAATTTTTTTAACGATTAAACGTGCCGAATTCTCTTCATTCATTTCATAATTTGTCACAGTACAAGTCTTCTCATCTCCTTCAGCCAGATAACCTTGGCAATCTCCCGAATATTCGGCGTAGTAGCCTTCGGCTTGAACTTCGTCAACCGTATATTCACCGACTTCCAATTCTCTGATGGTGCCATTTTCGCTTCCCGCAAACGTGATTGTCGAAGTCGTGCTTGATGTTGTCAGATGTATGTTTATTGTAAAATCACCGGCATTTACATCACTCTCCGAATAATTTACCACGTTTTTGACAACTCTTAATATTCCGGTCGGCGCTTCTTCCGGGGGTGTGTAAATATCATCATTGGTAACAATACAGGTGGTCGTGGTTCCGGCTTCCAGATAACCCGAACAACCTTCGGAATAACTTGCCGAATAACTGCCGTTTTCCGTCTCAATTACGGAATATGAACCCTGTTCCAGTATAAATTCGGTTCCCGAAGCATTGCCGGCAAAAGCTTGTGTACTCGTAGCCTCGCCGTCAAAATATTCCAAGTTCAACTCAAAATCTTCGGCAACTCCAACTCCACCGTCATCATTAACAACATCTTTAACAATAATCAAGGTTCCCGTTGTAGCCGGCGGAGCTATTGGCTCCATGGAGTTCGTAAACGTACAAACGGCTTGGATTTGAGGCTTTGCGGGCTTCAAGTCAACAGATGCCGTCGCGCCGTCAAAGACACAGTCCGTGCCTTCCCCATAAGCAAAAGAATACTCATCCGGTCCCGCACCTTCTGTGATCTCGTAGATTCCGGTCGCGATATTTTCGATAGTCACACTTGATTCACCCTCGGCAATATCAAACGTAGACTGTTCGTTTATCTGCGGACTGACATTAAAGCTCCACATATCGGGTCTGGCATTCCCGTCAGCGACAACTTTTTCGATCGTAAGCGAAGGCAGAACCAATAATTCACTGATTTTTACTTGAATTTTACCTCCTCCGCCGGCATCCAAATGCAAAGAAGCGCCGGGATAAGCGCCGGCATCTTGTCCCAAGCGTGCGCAGAATAAAACGCTTACCGTTTCATCAGCCGGGGCTGATTGCAATACTATATTATAATGACGCTCCGTATCAGTATCTTGAACCGGGTTTTCACCGGAATTTCCCGAAAACGGACCTGTTATGGTTGTATAAACGGTTCCGGTTGTGCTTTCAAAACTGCCGACCATGGTTAAATCGTTACCCGAAAAAGTAAAATCATTGATATTGGTGATGGATCGGGGATTGGCCGCGAAAGATGTTTGAATTTCTTCCAAGGCTTCAATGCCGGTTACATCGGTGGGATTGCCATTGTGTTTGTAATCGAAAACCACGGTAAGCGGAATGTTTTTATCAACTTCATCGCGATTTTTTACTTCTACTAACGTCGGCAAACAAGAACCTTCGGAATAATCGCCCAAATTGGGTGCATTTTTCTTAAATTCTCCCGAACCATCTGTTGCCAAGACAAAACTTAGCATATCTATGGAATCCGGAGGTGCCGCATAAGCGGGCAAACACGAAGTGACTCCAATTGCAATGATTAGCAATTTGGATATTGTTGCTTTAAGCACATAAAAAATTAATAAATAATTGTTAAATATTTGTTAAAATATTATGGTAAAAGAGCCAAAGTGTAAAGAAAAGAGTCAAGAGCAGGGGTAATCGAGCTTGTTGCGTTGCCCATTATCGTGGTACAAATATGGTATATGAAACGAGCGCTTAGCTTGTGCCTGATGCTGTCTGTGGCGGCTTTAGGTGCCGGCTGTGCTTCAAATTCGGGTTCGGGTAATGGCTCGCAATCCTTAAGTGAGGCGCAAAATTGCAATATTTTGGATTATGGCATCCGGGAGTTTAGTTTGCTTGCCAGTATGCCGATTATCTCCAACAGCTACGATTTGCATCTTGTTTTTGAACGGTTGGGCGATTGTCAAACTCAAAACATCAGCGTTTCTTTATACGAAGACGATAATTTTTTGCGCCAATATTCTTTTGCTGAAATCAATAACGAAGCCGGTCATAAAATCAGTTGGAACCCCAAACGAGAGGGGAGTATCTCTTTGCGAGTGGAGTTGGAGTTAATGGATGCTGATTTGAGCAATAACAAAGAAACGATTACGGTTTCCGCCAATCCTCTCGGTAATTATTTGCGGATTACGGATTTAAGCGCCGAAAATTTTACGGTCAGCGCGCCTTTGGCCGAATCCTTCGAATTATTCGCGCCCATCACAATTACCGGCGCCGATGTTTACTTGGCCAAACGTCAATCCTCAGCTTCCGAAACTTCGGTAACCGTAAAATTATATAAAGACAGCAACAACGCTCCCGGCGAGTTATTGATCGACTCTCGTCAAACGGTTTTGCTTAAAGAGCAGTTCGATTGGTTTGCCTTTGAAGTCAATAAAGAGCTTGGAGCCGGTAAATATTGGCTCGTCTTGGAGTCTGACGGTCCCGGAGCGGTTTGGCATTGCAACCGCAAATCTTTGGGCGGCGCCAAATACGAAAGCGCTCCGGTTTACTACGAGTCCAACAATTCATCCCTGATGTTTTCCGGAGCGGCCTGGGAAATCCTTCCGCAAAAAGATTTCACGTTCAAGATCCGTGCGCAAAATTAAAAAAAAATAATTTTCGCATTAAAAATCCCCCGTAGAAGGGGATTTTTCATATTTCTGATTCGGATGTCTCTTCACTCCGTTGTCTGAAGATTCGGTGCCAGTAACATTTCAGCCATATCTTCCATATTTATGGCATTATACGGCACTTCCACGGGCTCGTGATTCGGTTGGTTGAACCAAATTCCGCTTTGAAATCTTACGGTTGTTTTGCCGACTTTTTTGCATGTTTGCTTGGTCCAATCCTCATTCCAATCGCAACTCTCTTTAACTTTGGTCTGCGTCAAGCCAAATTCCATTCTCTCCAAGCGATTGGTTGTCAGATTCAAATTCGCGGCCATATGCAATCCGGCGGCATCTTTCAAATTTTGATTATAATCTTCACGTGCTGATTTGATGGCAACCATTCTATCCGCATATTTGATTATTTTATAAGCTTCCCGCAATTCTTTTTGATATTCTTGATACAAAACACTGCGGTTTATGCCAACTCTGACCCGCAACATCTCTTCTCCGGCTTCGTTTTTATATCTTTTTTCTGTGCGCAAAACTTGCAAGAATTTTTTATCACTCAAATCCTGAAACATATTCATAATTTCGGTCATGGGATTTTCCTCTTCCATGCCCATCGCCGGTAAAAGTTGGGATGTTTCACCTTGTTTCGGAGCTTCCATAGCCAACCACCTTTGTGTCATCGCTTCAAGATCCAACAAACCGTCGCCCAAAGATTGAGCTACGGATTCCGGCAATTTATCCAGCTTGATATACATCATCGGATTTACGGTGCGCCAAAAAATCGTTATCGGTTCAGAGATGGTAAATTCATGTGTGGCATCTTCGACGGATAATTTCTTAAAGCGCAAATATCCCTCGCCATCTTGCAAGCCCTCTGCATTTTTGGGCAGTGTTCGTTGGTTGAAATGGATGTCAAACACGGCGGCCTCCGGGCCGTTAACAAAAGTTTTGTCCGTAATATTTTCTTTCACCTCAACCAAAATATCACCCGACATATTTAACCCGCTGTCCGGATTGTATTCGGATAAAGCATTATTGATGATTTCTTGCGGTGTGGCCGCCAGCGCGCTCGATGCATAAAAAATAACACCAAACGCAACTGCGTAACCCGCCAAATAAATGATTTTTCGCATAATTCAACCATTATAATCCATCCCACCAACCAAGTCCAACGATTATATCAGTCACCAGCCTCTTGCGGTTAAAAGTCCATCAAGAGTTCATCAAGAGTTACCCAAGCTTCTCTTGATGAACTTGTTACTTTAAACTTGATGAACTGACTTTTGAAACCTCGACAAAAGGGCTGTTCACTGCTACACTTCTCATCACGGTCATGGCACCCATGCACCCCCTGCGTCAACCTTCAGACGCTAATTTTACGTTACCGTACGAATTACGAATTTACAGTACGAATTACGAATTTACAGTACGAATTACGAATCTGCGCGAATTACGAATTTGTAATCAAGCCATCATTTTATCCCTTGGGATAAAATGCAACCCATTCGTAATTCGCGCAGATTCGTAATTCGTACCGTCAGTATGCAAGACAAAATAACCATCAAAGGTGCTCGCGAGCACAACCTCCAAAACATCGACCTCGAGATTCCCCGCAACAAAATGGTCGTCTTCACAGGCTTATCCGGCTCGGGCAAGTCGTCTTTGGCGTTTGATACGATTTTCGCCGAGGGTCAGCGCCGTTACGTAGAGTCTTTATCTGCTTATGCGCGCCAATTTTTGGGCCAGCTTAAAAAACCGGACGTGGATGAAATCGAAGGTTTATCACCGGCCATTTCCATCGACCAAAAAGCCCATTCCGCCAACCCGCGCTCAACAGTCGCCACCATCACTGAAATTTACGATTACTTGCGCGTCCTCTACGCGCGCATCGGCAAACCTCACTGTCCGATCGGCGGTGAGCCTATACGTAAGATGACGGTCGATGAAATCGCGGACGTGGTTCTGCAAACAACTGTCGAAATCCACACCAAGCCGGAGCTGATCAAGGCACGCAAAAACGCCAAAAGCGCCAACGAAATAATCATTCTCGCGCCCATAGTCCGCGGTCGTAAAGGCGAGTATTACCAGCTTTTGCAACAAGCCTACGAAGGCGGTTTTTCCGAAGTGCGCGTCAACAGCAAAATCTACCCGCTCCGCGAGCGCGTGCCCTTGGCTCGTTACAAACGTCACAATATCGAGCTTATCGTAGATCGCATTCCTCTGGCTTGGCCCATCGAAAACAATCAACCTCTGCGTTCGCGCCTGGTCGAAGCTGTCGAAATCGCCTTGGATCGCGCCGACGATACTGTCATCGCCGTTTTGGATGATGGCAGTGAAAAACTCATGTCAGCTCGTTTTGCTTGCCCGGAGCATGATTTCGCTTTTCCGGAAATCGAACCGCGCTTATTCTCGTTCAACTCTCCCTACGGCGCTTGTGAAGCTTGTAACGGCTTGGGAACCACTTGGATATATTCGGATGAAATCTGCGAAGTCTGTAAAGGCGCGCGCTTGCGCAAAGAAGCGTTAAACGTACTCGTCAACAAAAAAAGCATTGTGGATGTTACTTCGCTCACCATCGAACAAGCTTTGGAGTTTTTCAAAAGTCTTACACTAAACGAAACCGAAACAGCCATCTCCGAGCCCATCATGAAAGAAATTTTGGCACGCCTGCAATTTATGCAAGATGTGGGTTTGCATTATCTCACTTTAAATCGCATCGCCGGCTCTTTATCGGGCGGCGAAGCTCAACGCATCCGCCTCGCTTCCCAAATCGGCTCGGGCTTGGTTGGCGCTCTTTATGTTCTCGACGAGCCAACAATCGGCTTGCATCAAAAAGATAATGCCCGCCTTGTCGAAACTCTGGAAAAACTCCGCAACTCCGGCAATTCCATCATCGTTGTCGAACATGATGAAGATACGATCGCGGCCGCCGACTATCTTGTCGATTTTGGTCCGGGCGCCGGCAAGCATGGCGGAAAAATCGTGGCACACGGCCCCATGCCTCAAATCCTAAACGATAAAAACAGCGTCACTTGCGCTTATCTGCGCGGTGAAAAATACATCCCCAAACCTGCCAAGCGTCGGGGAGAGCCTAAAAATTGGCTGGAAATAAAAAAAGCTTCGGCTTTCAACCTCAAAAACATCAATGTCAAAATTCCGCTCAAACGTTTTGTTTGCGTTACCGGCGTTTCCGGTTCCGGCAAATCCACTTTGGTCATCGATATCTTGTACCGAGCTTTAGCTAAAAAAATCTACGGTGCCGAAGCAACTCCGGCTCCGCACGGCTCCATCAAAGGCCTCGAATGGGTCGATAAAATCATCGACGTCGATCAATCACCGATAGGCCGAACTCCGCGTTCCAATCCCGCCACTTACACGGGCATGTGGATGCCTATTCGTGAACTTTACAGCCTTACTCCGGATGCTCGCATGAGAGGTTATAAAATCGGGCGCTTTTCCTTCAACCGCCCCGGCGGACGTTGCGAGCATTGCGAAGGCAACGGCCAAATCGCCATCGAAATGCACTTTTTGCCCACGGTTTATGTCCCCTGCGAAGTCTGCAAAGGCCGTAGATTCAATCGCGAAACTTTGGAGGTAAAATATCGTAATAAAAACATTCACGACATTTTAAAGATGAATGTGGAAGAAGCCAATGATTTTTTTAAAGACATCCCGCCGGTCCGCGACCGCACCAGAATCTTAAAAGAGGTCGGCCTCGGCTACATCGAACTCGGTCAGCCGGCCAACACTCTTTCCGGCGGCGAGGCACAGCGCGTCAAACTCTCTTCCGAGTTGTCCAAACGCGACACCGGCCACACTGTCTACATCTTGGATGAGCCTACGACGGGTTTGCATTTTGAAGATGTCAAACAACTTCTCGAAGTCTTACACAAGCTTGTAGACCGCGGCAACACGGTCATCATCATCGAGCACAATCTCGATGTCATCAAACAAGCCGATTGGATCATTGACTTGGGTCCCGAAGGAGGGGATAGAGGCGGCCAAATCGTAGCCGAAGGCACCCCCGAAGATGTCGCCGTTGTCGCGGGAAGTTATACCGGACAATATCTTAAACGAGTCCTCCGCAGATAAACGAACTGCCAATCAACACAAATTATGAATTAAAAATCGCGCTCAATTAATGTCAAATGACTCTTTTAATGCCAAATGACTAATGCCTAATGCCAAATTATTGTATCGCTACGCTTATTTTATTTATATAAATTAAAACCCGCAGGGTTACCGATATTTGGCATTCATAATTTGGCATTTGGGATTTAATATAGTAATGCCGTGAGGCCTCATATATTTGGCATTCATCATTTGGCATTTGGAATTACTGTAGGTTTAGCATTCATAATTTGGCATTAGGCATTTTCGTAAGTTTGGCATTCGTCATTTGGCATCTGGCATTGATGTTAGTTAGTTGTTTTTCCGTTAAAAAAAATCCCGCAATATTTGCGGGAAAGTTATCTGGCCAAAAGCTTGGCGCGTAATTCGTCAGGGGTCATGGATTTGGGTTCCGCGGGGTCATCGTCAAAGATGAGATGTTCCTCATCCTCATCAACCCACACGTCATCCAAATACAATGTGTTTCGCCTGCGCATGCGCTCGACAAAATCATCCAAACGCTTTACGAATTGCTCTCGATCGGGATTGAGCAACATCTTGATGTATGGTTTAAGATGCGCGTTTTTACCGCGGGCTTCGATCTCGTTTACGCGGTAGCGCAGTTCGCTTTCCGATAAAGTTTCCCAGGGCAGAAGCAGCCACTTGGGTTCTTTAAGAAAATTCCTGCCGATTCTGCGCAAAACGAATAAACGAATTTCCACGGTTTCCGGCGCAACCGATAACAAATTTTTCAGTTTCTTGCTTGTCAAAATCTTAACCCAAAATCTCAATTTGTCGCTCGGTGCGCCTTTGGCTTCCAGATGATAGGGCGCGGCTTGAACATGAATCGGCATCCAGCGCGCCAATGTCAGACAAACTCGGTATTGATTGGATGTTTTATCCTTCAACCAGCCGTTTTGTTCCAGGTAATTTTCCCAAGCCTTCTCATCATCTTCTTTGGCCGAAGAATCAATCAGTGCTTGAATCCTGCTCATGTCCAGAGCCGGCGATGCATTTTCGGGTTCCGTTTCTCCAACGTGAGCTCTGTTTTTCAGCTCTTTTTTCGGAGCGGGTTTCGGCGCAATGTCCGGATTTGGCGCCGGCCGGAAAGTCTTCAGCGGTTGCGGATTCTGAGGCGAGAGACCTTCTTCAGCATGAATTTCCGCTTTCGGTCTAACTTCTTGCACCGCTTCTTTTTTAGCGCCGAGCTTTCTGGACTTAAGCTTACTGATAAGCTCCGGAGTCATTTCCGGTCTGAATGTTTTCAGCGGTTTGAGCTTTTTCGGTTGAGGATCGGTTTGCTCCGCAACAACCTGCGATATCATTCCGGAATCGCCGGTGGGCGGTTTTTCCGATTCCGGCGCCTCATGGTTCAAAACAACTGTTGTTTTTTTAGCCGGTTCGGTTTTAGGCGGTGTTCTGCAGTCTATTCTGGCGGAAAGCCGAATCGGAGGGGCTTTGATCGTAATCGGCGGAGGACCATTGTCCAACTTGGTATTCCACAATAACCCTCTTTGCGCGATCGAAGCTCTTTTGCATTCGTCAATTATTTCCGTTGCCGGCATGTGAAACATGTGGGGCATTTGATTGGCTATATGCTTGATGATTTCTTCATCATAACCAAGCTTCAAAAATGTTTTGACAGCGGTTTCCAAACGAACCGGCGGAATCCAAAAAATCCAAGCTTGCGTAAGCACCATGCTGTGAGCGGTTTCTTTGCTTAAACCTGCTTCAATGAGCAGATGTTCCACAAAAAAGATATGGTAAAAGGAATCCGACCAATGCGGATTGATTTTGCGAAAAGTCAAATTATGCGTGAGCCAGTGAAAAATATCACTGGGACCCCATCCATTGGCCGCGAATGCCCGCAATGCTCCAACCGGATTGTTGTTGAAGCACCGCTCCACTTTGCCGGCCAATCGGAGCAACATCCACTCTTCGACTTGTAATGTGGCCAAATAATCCAGTATCTCTTGTTTTCTGGCTTCGTGTTCACGCCTCTCCATTGTATTCCCTCTGTTTTCGAAGAACCGGATATATACAAACACATTTCCGGCCAAGCGTCAAAGGACGAACAACGCAGTTCATCAAGATATTCTCATGTATGGATAAACTGAATTTTGCACGCGATCCAAAGGGTTGCAAACGTTATTAACGTTTGGTTGCGACTCTCGACCTCAGCTTACGATGATACGAGATGGCAAAACGATGTGATTCATCCTGAACTTGGACAAGAATATCAAGATGTTTTTCCAATTGAGATCTTAAGCCTTCAAAAACCGGCGGTATTATCAATTCTTGTTTTTTGCGCGTAGGGCCTTTGGCTATACCGATAACCGGTATTGTTTTGGGTGAATCCAATTTGGAAACGATATCCAGAGCCGCATTAACCTGACCTTTTCCTCCATCGATCAGAATCAGATCCGGCCATTCCCATCCCGTTTCATGATGGCCGAATCGGCGGCGCAAAACTTCGCGCAAAGATTCATAATCATCCGGGCTGATAACCGTACGCAAGCGGAATTTTCGGTACAAAGATTTTTCCGGAGCTCCTCTGCGAAACACAACCATTGAGGCGGTACCCGAAGTGCCGGAAATGTTGGAGATGTCATAACCCTCTACACGTCCCATAACCGGATTTTGTTGGTAATCATCAGGAAGCTTGCGATCATCTTTGGCCAGCACCGCCATATCTTGTATATGCTCTAAAGCAAATAGACGGTTGCGTAAAATAGCAGCTTGTTCATACTTTTGACTTTTGGATAGCGATTGCATTTCACGCCGATAACGTTTCACCAGCTCGGGTCTGCGGCCGTCGAAAAACGCCATCAAGTCGCGGATGATTTTTGCATAATCTTTTTTGGTAATCAGATTGGTGCAGACTCCGGGGCATTTTTTTAATGAATAATCAAAACAAGGACGTTTCTGCCCGGGCGCGCAAACCGACCAAGGAATCGCTTTACGAATAATCCGCAAAGCATTTTTCACAGCGCCCGATGAGGTAAACGGGCCGTACACGGCTTTGTATTTTTTTGCCGCCCGCTCATCCAAATCCGTGGCACGGAGAATATAAGGACGAGGAAAATCTTCATTGGTGATGACCAAGTAAGAATAGCTTTTGTCATCCTTTTCGCGGATATTGTAAAAAGGTTTGTATTTTTTTATTAGATTGGCCTCCAAAAACAGAGCCTCAATCGCCGTCGGCTGTTCGATATAATCGATTACAGCGATATCCTGAACCAGCTTGCGGGTCTTCGGATCGCGCGGACCCGTAAAATAGGAATTCACCCTATTTTTCAATGAGGTTGCTTTGCCAACATAAATAATCTCATTGTTTGAGTTTTTCATCAGATATACACCGGGATTATCCGGCAATATATCATCTTGAATTTTAATACTCTTGGGAATCATAAAGCACCTACATCTTACATCTCATCACGCCCCAAGGCCAATATCAAGTCTTTCATAATAATCACACCTCCTTTAAGGGGCTGGGTTTATACCGGCAGCTAGTAGCTAGAAGCTAGAAGCTAGAAGCTAGTAGCTAGTAGCTAGAAGCTAGAAGCTAGAAGCTAGAAGCTACTAGCTAGTAGCTCTCTCATTGACATTTCTTAAGTTATATGATACCAACTTTCTGCACCTCGAAAGGAGAAAAGAATGAACAGAATCAAATTTCCCAAGCATTGTTCGGACGCGGAATTGGAATCGATTTTGGCCAATGCCGAAGCCCGCGGTTACGAGTTCCCGTATTCCCGCGAAGAAAATCGTTATCTTCGCGTCGGGGATTATCAGGCCGAATGGTTTTTGCGCAAGCATGACGCCAAGGCCAAAGCCGTAAAAAAGAACGAAGAATTGGAAACATTTTTCAGCTTGTTTTATTTGCACAGACCCGAGCTGTGCGAGGCATTCAAGAAGGCGGTCAAAAAATGTCATGAGACCGAGAAACCCGTTCCTTTGGATTTCGGGGACACTGCCGTAGAAAGGCAAGAGGTCTTGAGTATTTTGGCTATGAGCCATTTTCGCACCGCTCTTCGCCGTTATGCCAAGTGTACAGCTCTGGCATCAGCCCCGGAGCAAGTTTGGTTGCTTCCCGCCGAAATGTCGGCTTACGATTGGGCTTTCGCCGAGGGCGGTTTCGTCAAAATCACGCAATTGAAACGCGAGTTTCCTCGCGTCTTGAATCTTTGCGAACGCTTGGCCGAGGCAACTCACAAAAGCCCCGCCAGATACGCTTCCGAGATCATCACTGATTCGGAGAATCTGTATCAAGTTGTCAGGGTTTTGTCGGTCTATCCCCGATACTACACGCTGGAACAATTGTTCCGCGTCGAATTCGCCTTCGGAGCCGGCAACTACATCGCGGCCCGCACACTCATAGTCAATCCGCCCGAGTTCATCTCTTTCACATCTCCTGTCCGCTCTCTCCAGCCCTCCGGCTTCTAACCAACTTCCGCCCTCCCTCGGCGGATTTTTTATAAGAAAAACGCCCCGCCAAGTAACAAGTTCATCACACAAAGCAACAAGTTCATCAAGTCTAAAGTTCATCAAGAGAAGCATGAGTAACTCTTGATAAACTTTAGACTTTTAACTTGATGAACTTCTGACGAACTTTAGACTTTCAATTTGACCTGTCCCGCGAAGCCGTTTAGGCGTAGTGGGATGAACTCTCGAAAAACTCTTGATGAACTTTAGACTTTCAACTTGATGAACTCTTGAGTTGCTCTTGATGAACTTTAATCTTTAAACTTGACCTGTCCCGCGAAGCCGTTTAGGCGTAGTGGGATGAACTCATAGGTTGCTCTTGATGAACTTTAATCTTTAAACTTGATGAACTCACTCGTGTAGTTATAAACATTGGAACAAAAACAGAACACTAAATTGGCTTGATTAAGCGTCTATTGAAGTGGGGTGAAATGGTTGACGTAAGGGTTGTAGTGGCATAAAATGGGTACAAGTGGGGAAGAGTGGGAAAAGAAGTTTTGCCGCACGCAAGTGTGGAAAGCTGTCCCGCCATATTTTTTTACCCGAATATTTATATAACGGATTCAATCAAGTCCGCCCGTATGTTCATAGGTGAATATCATTACACAATCGACGACAAAGGGAGGCTGTCCATTCCTGTAGGCTATCGCACCGATTTATCAAAAGGTGCCGTGGTAACGCGCGGGCTTGATCATACATTGTTTCTTTATCCCAAGAAGCAATGGGAATCCTTGGCTGCCAAGATTTCAGCCTTGCCGCTGTCACAAGCGGATACCCGCGCGTTTGCCCGGCTCATGTTAGCCGGCGCCATGGAAGTATCCATCGATAAATCAGGGCGCATCATGATTCCCGAATATTTGCGTTTATACGCCAAGCTAAACAAAAAAGCTGTGATCTCCGGTCTTTACGATCGTCTTGAGATCTGGGACGAAGATGCGTGGAATGCCTATGCGGCAAAAACCGAAGCCACAGGCGATGAAATCGCCGAACGCTTGGGGCCATTGGGCTTATGACCGTAACAAATAAATCAATTCATACCGCGGTCATGGTCCGCGAAGTTTTAGAGGCTCTGCACCCTCATCCAAAGGGGCATTATTTAGATGCGACTTTGGGCGGAGCTGCGCATTCATTTGCCATTCTGCAAACTTCAGATTTTAAAGGCTCGCTTCTTTCATTGGATGTAGACCCTGTCGCTTTGGCGCGGGCCCGCAAACAATGTCAAAAGCAAGAGCTTGCCGGCAATTGGCAAATCATGGAAAGCAATTTCCGCGATATTGTTTCAGCCGCCAAAAAATCAAAACTGGCTCCTTTCGACGGAATTTTATTCGACCTTGGAGTTTCCAGCGACGAGCTAACCGACCCTTTGAAGGGCCTGTCATTTCAAGAGGATGGTCCGCTCGATATGCGATTGGGTCCCAAAGCCAACGAAGACGGTTTAACCGCCATGCAAATCGTCAATTCTTGGCCCAAACATGATCTGATCAAATGTCTGCGAAACTTTGGCGAAGAGCGCTTTGCCTCGCGTATAGCCGAGGCGATCGTAAATCGTCGTAAATCCAAACCCTTCGAGCGAACACTCGATCTGGCTTCGGTTGTGAAGGAGGCTGTGCCCCGCATTAACGGGCGTACGCACCTCCACCCGGCGACCAAAACCTTTCAAGCCCTGCGCATTGCGGTTAATGATGAGCTGGAATCGCTCCGCGTGGCACTCCAAGACGCCTGGGAAATCCTGGCGCCATGCGGAGCGATCGCAGTCATCTCGTTTCACTCTCTGGAAGACCGCATTGTCAAACAAACATTCAAAAAATATCCGGAAGCAATCATCACAAAAAAACCATTGCTTCCGTCAAAAACCGAAATTAATCAAAATCCCCGTGCAAGAAGCGCCAAACTGCGCGTTGCGCGTAAACAAATACAAAACGATAAATTATGTCACGAACATATGCTATTGCTATGACACGTCCGCATCAGCGCTTTGGTTTTAAAGAGCATATCTCAAAGCAGCTGCCCAAAGGAGCGTTGGCTTGGGCGTTGCCCGTCATGGCTGTTTGGATGGCATTGGCCGGCATTTACGTTTCGCAAGTTACGCACGCCGCGCCTCGCGCCGACAGCCTGCAGGCCCTGGAACGCCAAATCTCCACACTGGAACGCGATATTATCGCTTATGAAGATTCGGTAGCCCGCCAATCATCAATGTACGCTCTAACCGAGCGCGCTAAAACCCTGGGTTTTGTGGAAATGCAAAATCCCCAATATATCAATCCCGCGTCACATGCCTTTGTACGCAAATAGCGTCTCCCTGGCAGGGGGCAGGTGACTGCATAACACCCTTACGATCATGTTTGTAAACTCATTTATCAATGCTCGCTACATTTGGTACACGTACCGAATGCTTATACCGATTGCATTTGTTATGTTTTTGCAAGCCTTTGGAATGGATCGTACGTAAGTCATGTAGCATGCAGCATGTCCCGCCTCTGGCGGGATCCCGTCACTATATTTTTAAAAGGTGCGGGATAACATGTAACAATTTACTTGTTGTATGCAACATGATGGAAAAATCGAAATAAAAATTAAGATAAAAAACACAATTAATACAAAAATCGCGGCTTCGTAACATGCAACGTTCATCCATTTGCTCTGTTGCATGTTACGGGTTGCGGATTATATCAAAATCCTCCAAAGCGCGTTTTTGGAGGATTTTTTTGTTCAGATATTTCGATTATTGACCGTCAATCGGTTTCATGTTATAAATGTTGTCTGTAAATTGGAAAAAGAGATAAATCGTTGGCCGACTCGGGCACAAACCGGATAGTCTGATGTTCTGCAAGGAGGCGTCATGGTAAACAACAGCGCAGCGGTGTGGAGCAAGATGCTGTACGTGCTTTTGGGAGGGTCTTCATTACTGTTCGTTTCGGGTACTGTCATGGATCTGGCCGGCAAAGCCATCGGCAAGCCTTTGTTCTTTTTTGGGTCTCTTGGCTTGATCGCCGCTCTGTCGCTCGTCTTTGCGCGCGAGCACAACTTGAAGCAGACTCAAAAACAGCGCGGATTCACATCGAGAGAGTCTGATCTGATCCATGATGATCTTAAGCGAATCAACCGCATGGCTTGGATTATGATGGCTTGGATCTTCTCTTTGTTCGGCTTTTGTTTCTTTGCTCTTTGCATGTCAACCGAACACATCGTCTCCGGTTCCGCCTTAACGATCATGTTCATGATCGGCGCCGGCAATGCCGTCTACCAAGCTATCACCGCCAACCGCAGAGACGCCATCAACTGATCGGCGTCCGTCTCACCCGCCTCTCACCTTCACAAACCCCGCAACTCCGCGGGTTTTTCATTTCCGCAGACCCCGGCTGTTGACATTTTGGCTAAAGTTTGGTAATTAGCAATCACATTGACAACCAAGGAGCAAGTGATGCCGAAAACAAACATTCGAACCATTAATAAACAATTGTTTTATTTTTTTACAGATGTCAACCAATCCATTCTTCAAACAATTTGGCAAAAGCTTAAGTCGGTATCTCGTGGTAATAATGAAGAAGCTGTAATGTTCCTTGGGAATGGAAGATATCTCTTTTTATTCGGCAAAAGATTTGCGCCGGATGCTCCTTTCAAAGTAGCCGGAAAAAAGCATTTTTGCGTTACCGTTGACTTTGATGTCAATCCTAAGGATCTTGAGGATAGCGCAGGTGTGGAATTGATTTTTATCAATCACGGCAAAGGTCACATCGAAGTCGGGCAAACGCTTCATTCGAATGTCATTCAAATGGAGGCGGAATTTTTGTCTGAATTCCCAACTGAACCTGAAGACATGCCTCACCTTACGGATGATGAGTTGAGGCGTATTCTGGCGCAAATGTCCCGGTGTGAATCGGTTCAGAAAAAAACCGCCTGCGCCAACGGTGAATGAATCACAGCGCCCTATTCGAACATTTTTACAACCCCGCAACTCCGCGGGTTTTTCATTTCAAAAAACCAAAGACTTTAAGTAACAAGTTCATCTAATTAAGTAACAAGTTTATCAAGACTAAAGTTCATCAAGAGTTACTTAAGCTTCTCTTGACGAACTTGTTACTTTTAACTTTACCTGTCCCGCGAAGCCGTTTAGTCGTAGCGGGATGAACTCTTGATAAACTCTTGATGAACTTTAGACTTTAAACTTGATGAACTCTTAAGTCACTCTTGATGAACTTTATACTTTAGACTTGATAAACTCATAGTCGTTACGACTATGATTAAGTTGTGCTATAATACAGCCATGCTTCAAAGGTCCGGCGCTTTGGCGCGTATAGTATTCGTCGATCTGATCGGCAGTGTTATTTGGTTTCCCGTTTGGTGGTACACGAAAGGATTAAAAAGGTTTATCAACTGGTGTTACGAAGGCATTGTTTATCGTTCCAAGCAGTATGCTTTTCGGGTTTGGATCAAAAACTTTTTTGTGCCCATGTACGCGCAATACGATTTGACCGGCCGTCTCATCAGCGTGGGCATGCGCATCGCTGTTATATCGGCTCGTGCCATAGCTTTAGCCATAGAATCTTTGGCCTATTTGTTTTTAATAATTTGCTGGATGATTGTTCCGCCTCTCGCTTTAACGATGGCCTTGCAAAATATCTTTGCCGGTCTATTTTAATATGCCCGAATCAGAATCTCCACAAGTGCCCGAAGCCATAGTTTGCAATGCCTGCGGAGCCGATCCGCGGGCTTCGGCTTCTTGCCGTGTTTGCAAAGGCGCCGGCATTGGCATCCCTGCTGATGAAGGCTTTTTGGTTTGGAATGTTATCATCGACGAAATCACCATCGCTTTACGCAAGCTCCGCATCAAGGTCAATGCCATTTTTCATTTGTCCATTTTATCTTTGATCATTCTATTTTTGGGATTGTTCTTGGCATTCACGATCCGTGATTTTACTTATGCCGAAGTTCAAACTTTGGCTTTCTGGACCAGTGGTTATTGGTTTATCACTCTTTTTTATCTCTCTGTGGTACTCGGAGCTTTTTTTGTTTTTCGTTTGGTTGAATTTACATCTCCCGCCAAAACTCTTCCGGGCTATTTGCCGGTTGCGTCTAAATTAAAACGTCAATCTTCCAATGTACCCACCGCCATCGAGGTGGCTCCGTATTTTTCTCCCGAGGCCATGGAAGTCGTCGAATCCGCATATCGGTTGGCAAAAGATTTGCATATTGTCGAAATTACTCCCGAAGTTCTATTTGCCGCCGTGCTGACTTCACGAAGCGGGGGATTATTCATCGCCCGCTTAAGCATGAATTTCGAAACCGTCAAAGATCCTCTGGTTAGATTGTTGCTATCGGGTTCATCCGGCAAACCGCCTATCAGTTTTTCTCGCGAGGCAAAACGCGCTTTGGCCGCCGCTTTTGATCTTGCCAATCGTACCGGGCGCAAATACGTTACACCCATGGAAATATTTTTGCAGTCTTATTTGGAAAGCGAAAAACTGCAAGACCTTATCGATAGGCTCGGTTATCCCAAATCGCATATGGTTCATGTCGCGGAATGGGTTTTATTGCAAGAGCGCTTGCGCGAAGACCAGCATCGTTTTGTGGAATTGGCGCGTTTTAAGCCCAAATCCGGTATGAATCGCGCCATGACAGCCATTCAAACCTCAATTCTGGATCACTTTAGCGAAGATTTAACTCTTTTGGCGCGTCAAGGTTATCTGCCGCAATTGGTTGGCAATGACACCGTGGTCGAAAACATGTTGCGCGGATTGGAAAGCGGGCAAAGCTCGGTTGTTTTGGTTGGCGAGCAAGGTGTCGGCAAAGCCGCTCTGGTCGAGCAATTGGCTCGTCTCATGGTTATGGAACAAGTCCCGGAAATTTTATTTGATAAACGCCTTGTTTCCGTCAACTTGGCTCAAGTTGTGGCAGCCGGCGATTCGGGCTTGGCCGCCGAACGCCTTATCACCATGCTCCACGAAGTCGCCATCTCGGGCAATATTGTCTTGGCGCTTTACGGCATCGAGGCCTTGGTCGGCAGTGGATCCGGTCCCATGGACTTGGCCGAAACTTTTGCCAGTGAAATCGAAAAAGGCCGTTTTCAGGTGGTTGCCACAGCCACTCCCGAGGCTTGGACTCAATATTTGGAGCGCAGGCGTTTGGGTAAATTGATGGTCAGAGTCGATATTCCGCATCCCGACGCTGAGCAGACAATCAGGGTACTGATGGCCAAATCCGGGCAAATCGAATATAAAAATCATGTCTTCATTTCCTACGGCGCCTTGGAAAAAGCCGCCACCTTGTCTTTGCGCTATCTTCACGACGTCGCGCCTCCGCAAAACGCTTTAAACGTTTTGCGTGAAACGGCTGTCCTGACTCGCAAAACCAAAGGTGAGAATGCGGTTGTTACGGATTCGGATGTGGCCAAAGTTGTTCACGAAAAAACCAATATTCCCGTTGAGATGGTCACCAAAGAAGAATCGGATAAGCTCTTGAATCTCGAAGAACGTATGCATGGCCGTGTCATCGGCCAAGACGAAGCTGTGGTCGCTGTCTCCAGGGCCATTCGCCGTGCGCGCGCCGAACTTCGCGAAGGCAAACGTCCTATCGCCAACTTTTTATTCTTGGGTCCAACCGGCGTCGGCAAAACCGAAACCGCCAAAACACTGGCCAAAGAATATTTTGGCGATGAAAATGCCATGGTGCGCCTCGACATGTCCGAATATCAAGAACAATCTTCCATCGGCCGCATGATCGGCATACCGGGCGATGACCGCGGCGGCCTGCTCACCGAGGCTGTACGCAAACGCCCGTTCACAATCGTCCTTTTGGACGAAATCGAAAAAGCTCACCCCGAGATATTAACTTTGTTTTTGCAGGTTATGGACGACGGCCGTCTTACCGACAGCGTCGGTCGAACCATAGATTTTACCAACACAATCGTCATCATGACTTCCAATGCCGGCACGTCCTACATTCAAAGCGCCGTATCACAAGGTGAGTCTCTTGATAAAATCAAAACCATTTTATTGGAACGCGAACTCAAGTCATATTTCCGTCCCGAATTCTTGAATCGTTTTGACAGCGTCATTGTCTTCAAACCTCTGACTCGCGACGAGGTGGTGCAAATCGCTTGGCTCATGTTAAACAGCGTGGTCAAAGCTTTGGAAGCCAAAAGCATCAACTTTCGCGCTTCGGATATCGCCGTCGAAGAACTTGCCGACGCGGGCTTTGATCCGGCTTTCGGCGCCCGTCCCATGCGCCGGGTCATCCAAGATAAAATCGAAACCCCTCTGGCCGACATTATCCTCAAAAACGAAGTTGCCAGACACGATACGGTGGTGTTGAATGATGACGGCTCACTCTCTGTCCAAAAAGCCGTAAATCCCTACTAAATAAACAACTACCGGCTTCTAGCTACTAGCCACTAGTCACTAGCCTTTAATCACAGTTAGCCGGCAGTTGTTAGCTTGCAGCTAAAAGCTAGTAGCTAGTAGCTAGAAGCTAGAAGCTAGTAGCTGGCAGCTGGCAGCTGGCAGCTCATCCTATGTCCTGGCAAACTCTCTCTTTCTATTCATTGATTGCCTTCGCCGGCACGGGCGCTGTCTCTTTTTTATTCAGCAAACTCAGTCGATATTTGGCACTTAAGCATCAAATCGTGGATTCACCCAAGCAAGAGCGTAAAATTCAAAAAGAACCGGTTCCGTTATTGGGAGGTTTGGGCATAGGGATTACGATTATAGTCGGAATAATTGTTTTTACTTCCATTTCGCCTCTTTGGATCGGCAAAATCTCTTCATTGCAATTAATCGGTTTTGCGGCCGGATTGATTATCTTGTTAACCGGTGGTTTTTTGGATGATTGGCTGGATCTGAAGGCTTGGAAAAGTTTCATGTTTCCGGTTCTTGCCGCCGTTATCGTCGTCATAACCGGCACCTCCATCATCCACGTAACCGACCCTACCAGTTCGGCGCCTTTGTTTTTAAACTGGTGGCAATGGTCGCTGGGCTATTGGACATTATCTCTGCCCAACGATCTGCTTACCGTTATTTGGCTCTTGGTTGCCATGTATGCCACAAAACTCACCGATGGTTTGGATGGTTTGGTTTCGGGTATCGGTATCATCGGCGCGGCCATGGTCGGCATTCTTTCAACGATGACCGTTTTTTTTCAACCCGCCACCGCCATACTTTCCGCCGTGGTTGCCGGTTCATTCGCCGGATTTTTACCGCACAATCGTTTCCCCGCCAAACAATATCTTGGAGAGTCGGGGAGTACTATCGCCGGTTTTTGTCTCGGTTTTTTAGCTATTGTCTCCAGCGCTAAACTTGCCATTGCTCTTGCCGTACTCGCCATTCCCATTGCTGATATCGGTTTTGTCGTCCTGCGTCGTATTCTCAATCATAAACCTTGGTTTAAAGGCGATAGCACGCATCTGCACTTCCGTCTTTTGGCGGCCGGCATGTCACATCGCCGTGCAGTGCATCTTTTTTGGCTCATCTCGGCATCTGCGGGATTTGCCGCTTTGTTTTTGCAAACCAGCGGAAAAATGTTTTTGGTTTTCGTGCTGGTAATCCTCACACTGCTGATTTCCTGGCTGGCCGACAAAGCCATCCAGCGCCGTTTACCAAAACCAAAGCTATGAGCACGATGGAGATTAAACCGTTATGCGATTCTTGCGGACATAAAAAATACGCCAAGATTTTTTTTATCGTCTTCATTACATTTTTGGTTCTGCTTATTTTCATCCCCGTCGCAACCGTCTCTTTGGTCCGCAATAATCTCAAACAATATTCGGATGGATTCAATCAAACCAAGCAAACCATCATCGTCAAAGATACCAAACTGCAAGTTTTTGTCGCATCTGCGGATGATGAGGTGGTGCAGGGCCTATCCGGACGCGGTCAACTGCTTGATAATCAAGGTATGTTGTTTTTGTTCCCCGATATGGATTACCGTACTTTTTGGATGAAAGATATGCTCTTTGATATCGATATGATCTTCATCCGCGGCAACACCATCGTCGACATTGCCAAAAACATGCCCGCCTCATCAGGTCTTGTTTGGCCGGCAACCTACACCTCAAAATCAATCGCCGACAAAGTCCTCGAGGTCAACGCCGGCCTCTCCGACCGCTACGGCTGGAACATCGGAGACAGGATAAGCTACTAGCCACCAGTTAACTGGCACAACCCCCAAACCCCCTTATCAGGGGGCTGTTATTTGGTTAATAAGCCCCTGATAAGGGGTTGGGGTTGTGCTTAACCACTAATCAAATAACAATTCGTCATTTCTGCTCCTTAGGCGCATCGGATGTGAGAAATCTCCACCGTTATCACCAACCAAAAAACAATTCGTCATTTCGAATCGGATGTGAGAAATCTCCACTGTTGCCACCAACCATGTTTGTTTAAGCGGAGATTTCTCACCTTCGCTCGAAATGACAAAAGAGCAAGTCTCATTTCAAACAATTTCTCTAATTTTAGCTAAAAATCTCAATTGTCACGTGTGACGAGCGACGTGTGACGAGCGACGCTGTTCCGATTTGACATTTCGCTTAACTTCGTCTAATATAGCCCCATTATGTTTGCAGTAATAGCTACCGGCGGTAAGCAATATATCGCCAAAGAGGGTGAAACCCTTAATGTTGAAAAGCTCGCCGGCGAAAAAGGCGATTCGGTTGTTTTTGATAAAGTCCTCTTGATAGCCGAAGATGATGGTTCCAATGTCCAAGTCGGTACTCCCGAGTTAAGCTCAAAAGTAACCGCCGAAATCATGGAGCAAGGCAAAGGCAAAAAAGTAATGACCGTTAAATATAAGAATAAGGTTCGTTACAAAAAACGCATCGGCCACCGCCAAGCGTTCACCAAGGTAAAAATCACCAAAATCAACTAAAAAATCAGAGCGCAACGCTCTGATTTTTAATTATGAATTAAGAATTATGAATTAAAAATGAACGTAGCCTTCGGCATTACTGTACTTAATTAATAATGCATAATGCATGATGCATGATATTGGAATTTGATCATTATATAAATAAATATCACGCCAGCGATACAATCATTGTGCACTATGCATTGTTCACTATGCATTATTAATTTTGCATTTATGGCATGCGATTCCAACATTCTTAATTCTCCTGACCCTCGAAGCTTTAGCGAAGTGGGTTAATTCTTAATTCATAATTTGGTATGTTATGTTAGTTTTTCCTACGATTTAAATACGCATCCGTAATTGTCGCTTCATCCGCATATTCAATTTGTGCGCCGGTGGGGATGCCTCGTGCCAAGCGCGAGACTGTTACATTCAGATTGTTGAGCTGTCTTGTCAAAAACAGGGCTGTCGTATCACCCGAAACGTCAGGATCCAGGGCTAAAATAATCTCGCTGATAGGCGGATTGGAATTGGCTATACGTTGCAATAGTCTTTGGATTGTCAGATGTTCCGCGGTTTTTCCTTCCACCGGATCTATTAAGCCTCCAAGAACGTGGTATTTACCTCGATAGATTGTTGCGTCTTCGATGACTCTGATATCTTGGCTGTTGGCTACAACGCAAAGAAGCGATTTATCCCTCTCCGGATCTCGGCAAATGGCACATGGCGATTCATCAGTCCACATTCCGCAGACCGAACAAGGAGTTATTTTTTGAGCTAATCTGTTCAACACCTCCGCAAACTGCGCAATCAACGGCTTAGGCTGCCCGGCCAGCCAATACGCATACCTTAAAGCCGCCCGCGGCCCTACGCCCGGCAATCTATCAAACATCTTGGCAAGCTCATCAATACTGCGGGGAACTAACATAAATACGTCGAACGTCGAACGTTTAACGTCTAACGTCGAAAGGTCTAAAGAAAAACATTAGACGTTTGACGTTTGACGTTTGACGCTATTGCCCCATCATTCCTTGTATATCTTGAGCCAAATCAAGGCCACCCATGTCTTTCATTTTGGTAACCATTTCTTTTTGCATTTTTTCCATGGCATCATTAACGGCTTCTTTAACCAAAGTCTGGAGCTTGTCTTTATCTCCCATAACTTCATCCGCAAAATCAACCTTGGTTACTCTTTGATTGCCGTTTACGATAACTTTAACCTTGCCCCAACCCGCAGATCCCTCTATTTCGACCTGCTCCAACTCTTTTTGCAGCTGCTTGGCGCGGCTTCTGACATCTTGAAATTGTTTTAATTTGTTGAACATAAAACTTATATTAAGGGTTACAGCACGAATTATCACCGCCTTTGGCCACCGCTTACTGCGGGGTAAACGGGATCCCGCATACCTTAAATATATTAAATAATTATTGCGGGACGAATCTGCGCTAATTACGAATTTGTAATCAAGCTATCATTTTATCCCTCGGGATAAAATGCAACCCATTCGTAATTCGCGCAGATTCGCAATTCGTACTGTCAGTTTAGCAACTCACACCTTTTTGGCAAGTATTATGTGCTTCCCGGCGGGGGAGTATTGGTAATCGGTGTATACGGGTCAAACGGTTCCGCGGACGGCAAATTGCCCATGGCCGGAGGTGCGATTGCCGGCGAAGATGTTGCCGGCGCCAATCCGTGCGCACCCGATCCTTGTTGTTTGGCCATGTTGCGGAAGCTGGCACGAGTGCTGTCGAAGAATAATTTTACAACTCCGGTGGGGCCGTTGCGGTGTTTGGCAATGTGAATTTCGGCCGTATTCTTTTCTTCGGGGCTTAAATCTTCCAAGCGATAGTTCTTATCAGCGGCTTTGCGATAAATGAACATGACAACGTCAGCATCCTGCTCGATGGATCCCGATTCGCGCAAATGCGACAATTTGGGTATGGCTGGTTTTGTTTGCTCAACAGCGCGCGACAGCTGTGAGAGGGCTAATACCGGCACATTCAGCTCACGGGCAATGCTCTTAAGTCCACGCGTTATATCCGCCACCTCTTGAACACGGTTATCCGTATTGCTTCCGCGCGATTCCATGAGTTGTAAATAGTCGATAATCACAAAACCCAAACCGTGTTCCATTTGCAGTCTGCGCGCTTTGGTGCGGATCTCCATAATATTTGCCGAAGCCGTGTCGTCAATATAAATTGGGGATTCTGATAAAACTCCAATCGCATGTCCAATGCGCGAAAAATCATCATGTTCGCCTTGATCCGTCAGTCTGCCGGTGCGCATCTTCCACAAATCGACATTGCCTTCCGCACAAATCAAACGGTCAACAACCTGCTCTTTGCTCATCTCAAGCGAAAAATAGCCGACCGGAATTTTATGTTTAACTGCCGCACTGCGCATAAAATCCAAAGATAACGAAGTTTTTCCGCAAGAGGGACGCGCCGCCAATATCACCAAATCGCTTTTTTGTAATCCTCCCAAAAGTGCGTCCAAATCCGCGTAACCGGTAGGTACTCCGCGGAGCTTGCCTTTTTCACGATGGATCTCGTCAATTCTCTCAAAAGCCGTATCCAAAATATTGGTAATGCTGGTAAACGCCGTCTTCAAAAACTTTTGCGAAACACTGAACAGCTTTTTCTCGGCTCCGTCCAAAATCTTTTCCACGTCTTCCGACTCTTCAAAACCCAGAGCTGTAATCTCTTGGCTGGCCGAAATCAATCGCCTCAAAGTCGCTTTTTTTTGAATGATGTTGGCATAGTGCTGAACATGGCTGGCGGTTGGCACTGTGTTTGATAATTGTATCAAGTACGCTCTTCCGCCCGTGCTTTCCAAAATCTTCTTTTCTTCCAGTTTATTGGAAAGCGACAAAATGTCTATCGGCTCGTGGCGCTTGAACAATTCCACCATGGTTTCAAAAATATCCTGATGTTTAGGCAGGTAAAAATCTTCACCCACCAGGCTGTCACCGATTTTTATCATGGCCTCTTTATCCAACAGTAAACTGCCAAGCACCGACATCTCGGCTTCAATATTTTGTGGTATCAGTTTTTCTATCGGCATCATAATATCGCTCAAATTACCTTTTGAGCGCTTTTAGCGCAAGAAGATAAACTCTTGATTGATTGTGGATATAAAAATGTCGTTTTTATGCTAAAATAAAAGCCTAAAATGCAACGCAGATCCAAAACGCTTGAAATAGCCGTAAGTTTAACGGGCACAATCATCGGAGCCGGTATTTTTGGATTACCGGCTGTCTTTTCGGCAACCGGAATTCTGGGCGGAACCATGCTTTTTTTCCTGATTCTGGCCGTATCTTTATTGCTCAATCAGCTTTACATCGATGTAATTTACAGTGTGCGGGGCAGCCATCGCTTGCCCGGTTACGCGCGTATAATTTTTGGAAGCAAATTATATTATGCATCGTTAATCAGCATGGTAATTAAAACCTCCGGCACTTTGCTGGCTTATGTGATTTTGGGAGGCACGTTTTTTTACATGCTTGGCACCGGTCTGGGTATCGATTATCCGCTTTGGGTTTGGGCGGTTTTATTTTGGAGCATCGGATCCCTGGTGGTCTTTTACGGCATCAAAGCCGTGTCCGCTTTTCAAGGAGAGCTGACTTGGTTTTTAATCGGTTTCATGTTATTCACCGCTTTGGTTCTCTTTCCGTTTATTAACTGGCAAGCAACCGCCTCCATCGATTTGAACGGTTTTTTGGGAACCATTGGCATCGTATTTTTTGCGGTTACTGCCATGACGGTTTTACCGGATCTTAAAGATATTGCCGGGCGTGAACAGCGCAAAATGCGCCTCGGATCCGCGATCGCGGTTTTAACCGCCGGCCTGTTGAGCTGGTTGTTTGGTGTAATTATCGCCTCTGTTTACCCTCACGTTAAAGGAGTCGCTGATATTCAATTGGCTTTCCCGCCTATTTTTTGGTGGCTTATTCCCACCATCGGCCTTTTGGCTGTCAGTACATCCTTCTTAACATTCACTCAAGCTTTAAAAAATCTACTGTCCGTAGATCTGAAACTGAAACCGGTTCAAGCTTGGATCATCTCCGTGGTAACTCCCATAGCTTTATTCGCGCTGGTCTCGCAAGATTTTTTGAAAACCATCGGTTTTGTGGGCGGGGTGGTAACCACTTTTAACGGTGTATTAATTTGCGTCTTGGCTTACAAAGTCAACAGTCGTCCGCAAAAAATTCAAGACTGGATCATGGAGTGGTTCAAACTGTCCAAAAAATCCGCACTTAACTATTCGGGGCTTTGGCGTTATTTGCCCATACCTCTGTCGCTTGTTTTAATGCTAATAATAATCGAACAAATAATCTCGCTTTTATGAAAACCTACTTATATTTTGTAGTCCCCTTGGCAAAATTTTTTGCCAATCTTTTACTCATGATTGTAGTTTTCAGCTACATTTTTCCGGTCCCCATTGCTCCCTGGGTGGATATGATTATCGGTTTCACGCTTTCAACCATCCTGGCGGCTCCCTTTGCTTATTGGGCGTTTAAAAATCAAATTCCCACCGGTAAACAGTTGAGTTGGTTTGTTCTGGCTTGGGTCGGCATTACAGTGTTGGCTGAAATAATCATCGATTTTATTTTTCATGCCGGAGTCTGGGTATACATTTTTCGTTACGAGTTTCTCGTGCAAACTCTCCTCGAAGTCGCGGTCATTCTCATTATGGCACGCGTAATGCGCCGTCAAAATGCTTACCAAGTCGCCGCACCCGGCATCGATTTCGACGAACCCGCGCAATAAACTCGAATCACGAACCTCGAATTTGGAACTAGGAACTAGGATCTGGGAACGGGAATAGCTTACACGGAGCACCTCCTTAGTAAGGAGGTTGGGAGGATCCGCCGTAACCACTGAACTCGTTATAAACAGCCCGCCCCGTCGAATGACGGGGTTACAAACGTTACGAACGTTAGTTGGCAGCTAGTGGCCGGCAGCTTGCGGCTGCCGAAGGCGGATAACATTCTTCATCAACAGTGCCACGGTCATTGGGCCGACTCCGCCCGGAACAGGGGAGTACCAGCCGTCCAAATCTTTGGCGCTTTCCGCGTCAAAATCTCCGCAAACACTTCCGTCCGCGGTTTTTGAAATACCCACATCAATCACGCAAGCACCGGGTTTGGTGGCATTGCTGTTTAAAAATTTCGGTTTTCCCACTGCCGTGACAATCACGTCAGCCTCGCGCAAATCTTTATCATCTTTTTTATCGGCCATCACAACATCAACATCCGCGCCCGCGCGCTCAAAAATCCATTTCAGCGGATCTGCAAACGTATGTGAATTTGCCAAAATCACCACATAAGCATGATTGGGTACAATGTTGGTCGCGGCCAATAATCTCAAAATACCTTCATGCAAAGGTGATAAGATGGTGGCTTCGCCATGTTCCAAAGCCGCAATATTTTGCGGATGAAATCCATCGGCATCTTTTTTGGGATCCATGGCCGTAATAATCGCTTCCGTATCATGCCCCTCGGGCAAAGGCAGTTGGATTAAAATACCGGTTACACTCTCATCCTCATTCCATTGCTTTATCAGCTTAATAATTTCTTCATTGCTTGTTTCCGCCGGCAAACGTCTGAAATCCGTGGCAATACCGATTTTCTGCGCGGCCTTTTCTTTTAGCGAAACATACAAATGCGAAGCCGGATCATCTCCAACCAAAATCGCAGCCAATTTGGCCTTGATATTGTTTTTCTCAACTTCTGCACGACACTCTTCTTTGATTTGATTGGCAATTTGCTTGCCGGGAATTGGTTTCATTGGCCGTAGTATAGCTTAAATCCTCTAATCTGTCGATACTCCGGGCACCGCAAACCGCACACATATTCCCTCAACTTCAGCCCGAAGATCGTCATAGAAGCTATCAGACTTTAGCGATGCTCTAAAATCTCTTAATACCTGTTTCCGCTCTTCTTTATCATCCGGCAATTTGATTTCTTTTATATGTTCACCAATGCGATATATCCAATCAGCTATTAACTTCATTTCACCCTCGCTCATGCCTCTCGTGGTCACGGCCGGCGTTCCGATTCTTAATCCGCTGGGATAAAACGGCGAGCTGGGATCTCCGGGGATGGTATTTTTATTGGCATATATACCGATCCTTTCCAACGCTTCATGAAAGAAAACTCCGCGTCCCGCTCCGCCTGTCGTCAAATCCATCAAAATCAAATGATTATCGGTTCCGTCGCTGACCAGCTTAAATCCTTTTTGTTTGAGCTCATCTGCCAATGTTTTGGCATTGACAACAACTTTTTCCGCATAATCCTTAAACTCCGGCTCCGAATCTTCTTTAAGCGCTACACCGATGCCTGCGATTGTGTTCAGATGTGGTCCGCCCTGCAAACCCGGAATCAAAGCCTTATCGATCTTGGCCGGCAGATCAGCATCCTTGGCGAGTCCTTTATCGGTTACCATAATCATCGCCCCTCTGGGTCCGCGCAGAGTCTTATGCGTGGTCGTCATCACCAAGTGCGCATAAGGAACGGGTGATTCATGAGCCCCGCCCGCAATCAATCCCGCAATATGCGAAACGTCCGCCAAAAGATAAGCGCCCGCCTCATCCGCAATCTTGGCAAACTCCGCAAAAGGAATGGCTCTCGGGATGGCTGTGCCGCCGCAGATTATAATCTTGGGTTTTTCTTCCACGGCCAACCGTCTGACCTCGTCCATATCGATCATTCCCTCTGTCGTCATGTGATACGGCACACTCGTCCAAAACTTGCTGGTCATGGAAAACTTCCATCCGTGCGTCAAATGCCCGCCGTCCAATAAATTCAAACCCATGATCTTTTCACCAACATCCAGCAAAGCGCTAAAGATAATCAAATTGGCCGGCGAACCGCTGTAAGGCTGTACATTGGCATAGGGGACTTGAAACAGTGCCTTGGCTCGATCTTGCACCAAAGTTTCCAGCTCATCGGCAAATTCATTGCCCGCATAATATCTCTTTCCGGGATATCCCTCGGCGTATTTATCCGAGATCACGGAACTCAAAGCTTCCAAAACCGCCTTGGAGGTATGATTTTCCGATGGAATAAGCGTCATGCCCCGCGACTGTCTATTTTCTTCGGCCTTAAGGATACGCAATATATCGGGGTCTTTATTTTCCAGGTTTTTCATAGTATATTTTTACTGCAAATCATTATAACAGCATAATTTTTATACGTCACTTTTTATGAAATATCTAAAAATCGCCGGCATTGTCTTTGGTGTCTTGATTCTTTCGGGTTTGGCTTACGGCATCGTAACTTATCTTCGCATAACCGGAGGCGAACTCAAAGATCTTGGTGTTCGTTATACCGTGGCCGATGCCGAACGCGCCATCCAAGAAAAAGCCGGCGTTGAAGTTTCCGATTTATCCAAAGTCTATTTTGGTTCCAATTTCGCAACCGAGGGCCAAGTTCGTGTCGAGCAGACTTTTACAGATGCGGAAATCAGCGCCATCCAAAATTACGCCAATGAAAAAGCCGGACCTTTCAAACAAGTTCAAATCAAGTTTATCGGCGATGGTTTGGTCGAGGCCTCGGGCTATGTGGACGACCCGCGTGTAACCATTCCCGGCCCGGTCTATGTGCGCGGCGAAGTGATTCAAACCGGCCCCAAATCATTTACAACCAACATACAATCATTGCAAGTCGGGGATTACACTGTTCCCGAAGCCATCATCGAAAAAGCCAATACCGAATTTTTAGGTTATGTTAACGGCATACTCGACGGCATCGATGGTCTCAATATCGAGAGCGTGCAAATCAACAATGGTTCCGTGGATTTTAAAGGAACCCTGCCCGCCAAAGTTTACGGATTAAACTAAAAATACGGACATTGTCCGTATTAAGCCGAGGGAATGATTCCGGGCATTGGCGCCGGCCGGTAACTTATCTGTGTCAGCAGTTCATCTTTTTTCGCGCTCAAGAAATATGATTGCCGTGAGCCTTGAGTCAGACGTATTGTGTTTCTTTGGGAAAATAAAACCCGCAAAAACTTCATGGTCAGTTTTATCTGTTCCGTGGTCAGCAGATAAAACCACAGCATGCACTGTATCGGCTTGTCATCCGGAGTCGCTGATAAAAAATGTATCAGTTCATCGGCCGAATAATTCCGCTCCAAGGGAGCCTCGTTTCTCATAATCAGCAACGGATGCTTTCCGCGCGCCAAGAGCAAGGTTGTGCCCATATCCAAGCCGTTGATATAAACTTGCATGGCTTGCATTGAGTCAAGCGCAATTTGCAGAGCATTGGATTCGCGGGGCAGAGAATAGTACATCGCCGAAAAATTATCGGAATCGAAAAAAACATTTTGGAGTTGTTCTATGGTCATTCTTGTCTCCCTGAAAAGGTTCTTGATCAAATTTATGTCAATTATCGTTTTAAGTCAAAAAAGCAACCTGTCAGGTTGCTTTGAGGATTGTTTCAATCTGTCCTCTCGGTGTCGGCGAGAGAAAAAATATCAGCATATAAAGTTTTTCTCCGGCCAGTAGTTTTCTGGTAAACAGCAAGCCCGAATTTACGGCTTTTGCCCGCCCCTTAGCTTCAAGATAATTACGGGTGGCGGTATGCAACAGCAAATTGATTGTTTCCGCGGTCAAAAAATAATTGAACGTGGAAAAATACCCCGCATGCAATCGATCCAAATAGTCGCCTGCATCATGTGCTTCAATATCATGTTCCAAAGGTTTTTTGGTAATTTTCAGAATCACTCTGTGCACTTGATTTTCATGCAGTATCGGTGCCGGCATGGGAATTGTTTCTCCACGATGTTCGCGCCGGCAGTGTTCAAACAGTACTGCGGTAAAAGACGGAATGGTATTTTGCGGCTCAGAAAAAATATATGTAAAGAGCTGTTCGCGCACCTTGAAACCCGGCACCGTATCAAATCTTTCTCTGCAGGTCATTTGGCCTCCGCATAAGTGAACATAGCCAAAATCTTTCCATTTGTCAATCCGGCATTGCACACGCAAGCTCTTTTCCTGTACCATTGATACGGAAAACATATGACAAACAACAATGTTCGCGATTGGAAAAACGTCCACCTCATCGGCATTGGCGGTATCAATATGTCGGCCGTGGCCAAAATTTTGCTTAAAGCCGGCATATCCGTTACCGGTTCTGATGTTAAAGAGTCGGAAATTACTCGCGAGATGCAGGCTCTCGGAGTCAAAGTTACAATCGGCTTGCACGATGAGCGCAACGTTCCCGCGAATTGCGACGGCACGATTCATACTTCCGCAGCCCCCGAAGCCAATCCCGAGCGTGTCGCCTCCAAAAACCGCCACATTCCCGATATCAATAATTTCGAATGGATGGGCGCTTGGTTCAAGGGCTCTCGCGTCATCGTCGTCACCGGCACCCATGGCAAAAGCACAACTACGGCTCTTTTGGGTTTGATGTGCGTCGAGGCCAACCTTGATCCCACTGTCATCGTCGGCTCCAAAGTCCCCGATTGGAAGGATGGCAATTTACGTCTCGGCAACTCGGATCTGGTTATTATCGAAGGCGATGAATACGCCAAGCACTTTTTGGAATTTCATCCGCATGCCGTTATCATCAACAATCTCGAGCTCGATCATACGGATGTTTATGCCAATATCGACGAATTGCGCAAAACTTTTGAAAAGCTGATCCGCCAAACCAAAATCGGCGCCACCATAGTCGCCAACGGCGAATACGAACAAATTATCACGGCTCTCAAGCCTCTCATTACAACCCGCAAACTCAAAGTTGATTATTTTGCGCGCGCCGATCGTTTTGTTTTGCAGGGGGTCGGATTTAAGGATGAAAATCAAATCTTAAACGAGGTCGCTGTCGCTTGGAAGGATGATCAGCTGAACGTCAACATCAAATCCAAAAATTCCGAACTCACACTCTCATCCCAATTAATCGGCGAGTACAACGGTTTAAATCTTACAGCCGCGGCGCTTATGGCGCGCCAATTGGGGGTGGGGGACGAGGTGATTCAAAAAGTCGCGCAAAGTTTTACGGGCATTTGGCGCCGAATGGAACTTATCGGCGAGCGCGACAGCGTCAAAATCTTTTCCGATTACGGCCATCATCCATCCGCCGTCTCCAGCGTCATTTCCGCCGTCCATGATTCTTATCCGGATAAACGCTTGGTTCTCTGCTTTCAACCGCATCACAAAAACCGCACCAAACATCTTTGGTCCGATTTTGTCACTTGTTTCGACCGCGCCGACGCCCTCGTCCTCTGCGAAATTTACGATGTAGCCGGCCGAGCCGCTCCCGAGGATGCGGAGGTAACATCGCAAAAGCTCCTGCAAGAAATCAAAGCCCGCGACCTTGCCCGCTCGCTCGAACACATGGAATACGCCCCCGACCCGGCATCCGCCATCGCCCAAACCATAAACCTCATCAAACCCGGCGACATTTGCATCGTCATGGGTGCCGGGGATATTGATGGTGCTTTGCGATCTATCTTGTCGTAGCTTGGCAGGTATGCCGGTTTTTACTGTAGCTTGGCAGGCATGCCTGCCAAGCACAGCAATTTGGAATATTTAAGTTTTTTAGTCCATGAAATCTCCCACCAACAAACCAATGCGATTACCGCATTTTAATTATGCTTGGCCGAATCAATTTTTTATAACCATTTGCACACAATACCGCAATCATCTTTTTGGAGAGGTGAAACAAGGGATAATGCATTTATCCGAATTCGGCAACATCTCACACCGATGTTGGCAAGAAATCCCGGATCATTTCCCCGAAATTGAGATTGATGAATTTGTGATTATGCCCGACCATATCCACGGCATACTCCTCTTTGGCTCCACCAACAACCAACCCGCTGTGCTTGGCAGGCATGCCTGCCAAAAAGAAATTTTACCCCAACACCAAAAACTATCCGTCATCGTCGGATCATTCAAATCCGTGGTTTCCAAGCGGATAAGATCGATGGATCCGCACCTCCATCAAATCTGGCAGAAATCATTTTACGACAAACTCATCAGAACCGATAAACAATTAGCATTGGTAAGGCGATATATCAAAAATAACCCGCAAAATTGGGAAAAATAATTGGAGATTTTTAATACACCAATCTTGACACCTTCAACAATATCTGCTAAACAAAACATCGGCCGGACTAAGGAATTCATGAACTCGTCTAATACGATTTTGTCCGGCCGAATTAGAACAGAGAGGACTTTTGAACATCTGCCATTGCTTGGTTCGCGCTGTCCTCTCAACTTGAAAGATGGAGACTTTCAATCAGTTGTCGCCAGACTTGACGCTCGTTGTCTCCATCGCATTCTGCACCGTTCAGGCACGCCTGAACGCTTTGGAACTTTGGAAGGACCATGCGATACGTGCCTCAAGAGCTATTAAGTAGGTGTCCTTCCACTGAAAAGCGGGACTGTATTGGGCTTGCTAACAGCTGCGGGAAAGCTGTCCCGCCAAACCCTAAAAGAGAGGACTTTGCGTACCCTGCTTAATAAGCTCATGTGGTTCTGTCCTCTCAACTTGAAAGATGGAGACTGGTGCGCTGGTGTGTGTGACTTTCGCCCTGCTGTCTCCATCGTCTGCACCGTTCAGGCACGCCTGAACACCTTGGAAGGACTGGATGATGTGTGTAAGTAAACTCTCGGCCCCGTGTCCTTCCTCTTATTCCTTGCCTCAACAGAGGCATTTTTTAATTGTCTGAACCACTATTCTCACATTGTCTGAACCTTGATCAACTTATTGTCTGAACCTTGATTATCAAACCGATTACCAACCTAATTAACTTGATTACACAGACTGGTGGAAAGTTCATAAAGTCTAAAGTTCATCTCACCAAGTAACAAGTTCATCAAGTCTAAAGTTTTTCAAGAGTTATTTAAGCCTCTCTTTATGAACTTTAGACTTTCAACTTGATGAACTCCTGACGAACTTGCTACTTTTAACTTGATGAACTCATCTAGTAATCAAGACACGTCGTTCGCGAACGACAGTGTCAAGTTAATTTGAGCGAGAATCTGAGCGGAAATCAAGGTTCAGACAATAGGAATCGTGGTTCAGGTATTGACAAACTTTCAAATTTTTGCTAACTTCACACATTCGCTTGTCCCATGTGGGACTTATGCGATATTGACCGCTCAACATGGTGTTGTGCGGTTGTTCCTTCAAAACCCTCAAATGAGGAGTTGGTCGCATGAACAGTTACTCGATTTCGCACGCGGTTCTGGGAGTTTCGTACGTCGCCGTTCACCAAGACAATCCCCGTGATTGCCCCTCGGTGATTCGGCTCGCTTCGTCCGAAGACAAGGAGAAGTTCCTGTTGCAGACTTTGCAGGAGGGCGACAAGCTCTACTGCGAAAACGGCGGAGCCGCCGACAAGGTGGCTTTGATTGCCATGGCTCGCGGTGCAACCGTGTTCCGCGTCCCCACGTTTCGCGTGGGTTCCGGCCGCATCAAGCAAGACGGCAACATCGCCGATACGGCGCTCGCCAAGTGGCTGGAACGTATGAATTGGCCTATCGTGGAAGAGCGTTCGGTCGGCAACGAAAGCTCGCACGAGCTCACCGTTCGCCGTACCCGCGCCGTGGCCATTTGCGCCATGTCCGTCGAAGCCATCCGCGAGTTCTTGGAGATCGGTGATCCGGAACGGCGCTTGCTCGAAATCCAGCGCTTGTACCGTGCGTACAGAGCCTCGCAAAAGGTTCTGATCGCCACGTACCAGCGTCTGCTCGCCAACTACAACGATCGCTATCTGCTTTCGATGGCCGCAGGCGGAAAATACGGCGCTGTCACCGGCAAAAAGGTTGCCGTGCAAGCTGTACAAGAGGCAATCAACGCTCTGCTCCTCGGCATTCCCGAGAACGAGCGCGAGCAATTCGTGGCCAGGTTGGGCTTGGACAAGTATTTGGCCGGCTCGCTCATCCCTCGCAACGACGTGCGCAAGCTCTTCGGCATCATCATCGATGCCATGACCGAAGACGCCGTCATGAGCCCCTTCTTGGTTTCCATGAAAGAAACCGTTAAGGAAATCAAGGCGCGCCTCGCCGAGGACAAGATCCACGAAGCCGTGTTCGCGCCTTTGCCCGGTTGCGGACCGCTCATCGCGGCTCGCATCATGGCATCCATCGTGGACATCCGCCGATTCGAGTCCGCGGCCGATCTCAAGGCCTACGCCGGCTACCATCACTTCGAGGATGGAAGCCGGGCTCGCCGCCGAGCCGGCAAGGTCTCCAACTGGAATGCAGAGCTGAAGCAGGCCGTATACCTCTGGACCCAGCAAACGATCAAACTCACGAGCAGTCCTTGGCGCGCCAAGCTGGATCTGCGCCGCTCCTACGAGCTGTACAAGCTCCTTCTGAAGCGCCAAGAGCAAGCCATGGACATGGGTCTCGACGAAGAAATCATGCCCGCTTGGCTCTTTGCGCGGAAGATCTATTGCGCGTACGACATGCTTCCCGAGGATTTGGAGAAGCTAACGACTCACGTGGATGCTCTGCGTCAGAAGGCGGGCGTCAAGCCGGTCAAAACCGACGAAGATCTCTCCGAGGAAGATCTTGCCGAGCTGGAGGCCAACCGTGCCGCCAATCCCGAGCTCGCCAAGCTCACGCGCGGCCTCAAGAAGGTCGCTCTCGACAGGGCGGTTCGCTGGCTCGGTCAACAACTCCTGAAGCACATCCACAAGGAGTGGACCAAGGCCCTCAACCTGCCCGAGGTTCCGGCGCGCGTCAAAAACCGCAAAACCACCGCCAAGGCGGAAAGCGCGGAACAGACTCCGCCCAAGCGCACCCGTTCCAAGAAGCCCGTCGCGGACGAGGTAATGGAAACGGCGGACGCATAAGAGTCCGCTCGGGTATTTAGCGCATTAATCATCGCCGTGCTCTGCATAAGCATCACGGCTCTTCTTTTTCGGCTTTGATTATCAACCATCGAAACCGAAAAAGGCGGACTATACTACGGCTGTTACCAAGCTCGCCGAGCGATGTCCGCCGAACTTTGAAAATCCTCCGAAGTCACCTGAACCGCGTAGCTTCAGCGAAGTGGGTCAGCGAAGTGGGTCAGCGAAGTGGGTCGTGCTTTGTAGGATGATGAGAGGACTAAACGATCTGTGTCATTAAGACTCTACGGCTATTGTCCTCTCAACTTGAAAGATGGAGACTTGTCGGCGGATGTCTCAAGACTTGTGGTCGCTTGTCTCCATCGCATTCTGCACCGTTCAGGCACGCCTGAACACCTTGGAAGGACTTGACGCCGACTGTCATTAAGACTCTATGGTCACTGTCCTTCCGTCTTTCTCGCGAATAATCTTTTATAAACCGGATTGTTCCCGAAAAAGGCGGACTGTGGTACGTTTGTCGCCAAACTCGCATGTTGCTGTCCGCCACACTTTGAAAATCCTCGTAAGTCCTGTACTTAGGAGGAAAAAGAGAGGACTACGGGTCGTTTGTCTTTCGGGACTTCTCGAAGAATGTCCTCTCAACTTAAAAGATGGAGACTCAGAGTCTTGTGTCGTAAGACTGGAACGACGTTGTCTCCATCGCTATCTGCACCGTTCAGGTACGCCTGAACGCCTTGGAAGGACTTCACGCCAACTGTCATTAAGACTCTACGGCTATTGTCCTCTCAACTTGAAAGATGGAGACTTAGGGTTACTTGTTTACAACTTATGGGCACCTGTCTCCATTACTAACTTCTTGGAAGGACTATACGAGTACTGTCACTAAAATGACTTATCTGCCTCCGTCCTTCCTCCTTTCTCGCGAATAATCTTTTATAAACCGGATTGTTCCCGAAAAAGGCGGACTAAGCCGCGAGTGTCAGGAAACTAAAAATCGTCTGTCCGCCGCACTTTGTAAACTTCACCATAGTCTTAAACTTAGTAGTAAAACGAGAGGACTGATACTGCCATGTACCAGCTTCCTCGGCCTTGTCTTCTCGTTGTTACATTCCCAGACGCCTCACTCAGCGAAACTTAAAATTAAGTCGGATTGGCGCAAGAGGGAAGATGGAGACTATTCGTGAGATTTCGCAAGACTCGTATTTGGCTGTCTCCATCATCTGCACCGTTCAGGCACGCCTGAACGCCTTGGAAGGACTGATCCAATCGTGTCCAAAAGGCTATGCGACCATTGTCCTTCCTCATTATTCCTTGCCTCAGAAAGAGGCATTTTTTAATTGTCTGAACCTTGATCAACTTATTGTCTGAACCTTGATTTAAAAACCGATTTCCAACCTAATTAACTTGATTACACAGAACTGGTGGAAAGTTCATAAAGTCTAAAGTTCATCTCACCAAGTAACAAGTTCATCAAGTCTAAAGTTTTTCAAGAGTTATTTAAGCCTCTCTTTATGAACTTTAGACTTTCAACTTGATGAACTCCTGACGAACTTGCTACTTTTAACTTGATGAACTCATCTAGTAATCAAGACACGTCGTTCGCGAACGACAGTGTCAAGTTAATATGAGCGAGAATCAAGTTAATCAAGGTTCAGACGATATGTTATACTATGTTCATATGACCCCGGAACAAATTCAAAAATTTCAAAAAAACTTTCCCTCTATCCTCGTCAACGAACCAATGAGCAAACATACCAATATGCGTATCGGCGGGCCGGCTGAATTGTATCTTACCGCAACCGATGCGGATGAACTTGCGGATGCGGTGGAAATGGCCAATAAAGAAGCTATTCCTTTTTATGTTTTTGGCGGAGGCTCCAACTTGCTTGTATCCGATGAGGGATATAAAGGTTTGATGATTCAAATCGGTTTTCGTGATGTCAAAGTCCGCGAAAAAACCGTTATTGTGGATGCGGGAGCAATTACCTCGGCCGTAGCGCGCCAATCCGTCACCGAGGGTTTGGAAGGCATGGAGTGGGCCGGTACATTGCCCGGTACAATCGGCGGAGCCGTGTATGGCAATTCCGGTTGCTGGGGAGGGGAGATGAAAGATGTTGTTGTAACCGTGGACGCCATTAAGCTCGCGGATAACAAGCGCGTGGTCTATCCCAACGCGCAATGCCGTTTTGGTTATCGCGACAGCCTCTTCAAGCACGAACCGCACATTATCCTCCGTGCCACCTTGGGCCTCAAAACCGCAACCGATCCCGCATCCGTTAAAGCCCGCATGGATGAATACGCAGCCCAACGCAAACAATCCCAGCCTTTTACCGAGTCCAGTGCCGGTTGCATGTTCAAAAATTTCACTTTTCAAGATGAATCCGAGCTTGAGCGCCTCAAAAACGATGTTAAAGAGATTCCTCCCGAGATGCTTGCCAAAAAATCCATTTCCGCGGGCTGGCTCGTCGCTCAAATCGGCATGAAAGGCGAAAGAATCGGTGACGCGGAAATCAGCGATAAGCACGGCAACTTCATCTTAAATCTCGGCAATGCCCGCGCTCAAGATGTTTTAATGCTCACTAGCAAAGCCAAAATGAAAATCCGCGACGAGTACAATATAATGCTAGAGGATGAGGTGGAGCTGGTGGGGTTTGATGTGGTATAATCATACCACTATGGAAATGCCAAAATACCAAGCCATTCCTCAAGAAAAACTCAGTCAAATTCAGGCGCTCGATCAAAAAGCGTCAGAAATGTTTACAGAAAGAGAACGTCTGGCTGTTTTTTTAAAAAACTACCGTCGTTTCATCGCTCAAAATCCTGAAACCAAGAAAAGATATACGGTAAAAGAAATGGCGGAAAAGTTCTTAAGAGGTTCCACGGTTCAAGAGTTTATCAGCATTCCTGAAAGTGTTGTTGCGGAAATGGCTAAAGATTTACCCGAGAAACAAGCTCGAGTAAAAAAAGCCGTATATATAGATAGGCTTAGGGCGAATTTTCAGCAAGCTATCAATAATGCTTTCGAATTAATGAGTATCGAATCTTCCGCAACCGATTCGGCACAATTACTTGAACATTATGGCGTGAGAGTTAAAGAAATCGGCACAGCCTCACAAACTTTGGATAACTTTGCCTCCGAATCAGAGTTTATCAACGAGGTTACGGCGGAATTGCTTGAGACCAGCGAATTCATGGACGAAGCTGATTTGTTGGCTATAAGCGCCCGGCAAGCCGAACTCGAGGCTTTAAGGTCGCAAGAAAATGAATACATTCGTAACAATCCCGAAGCGTTTTTATTGCAAGGCTCTCGTCAACTTCGTCAAATGAAGCAGGCTTTCGATCTCAAAGGTAAGATGGTGGAAACTCCATATGTTAAAAATGTATTGGCTGATATCGAGCGTTACGCATCAAATGGGGATCCGATCTTCATCCACGGCGAGTTGGGAGCCGGTAAAACCGAAATTGCCAAACACGCCATCCGAACCAAATTATCCAAAAAGCATTTGGAGCGTTGGACAGCCTTAAATCCCAAGCCAAATGATAATGATGCGCAAAAATTGCACGAGTGGGAGAATTTACGCGAAAATCAAACCGAGCCCATAGTCGTTTCAGGATATCGGGGAATCGAAGCCGAGGCCTTCTTGGGCGAGCGCAAGATCAGCGCCGGCACAGCTCCCGCACCCGAGGAACAATTGGAAATAATCAACAAAGGTTGGGAGGTGCAACGCGACAAGATAATGGAAAAGGCCAAAGATTCAGCGGAAGGTCAAGAGGCATTTTTGCAAAAAGCTTATCATCTATACAAAGATGCATATTTGAAAGTTTTCGAAAAACCAATCGAAACTCGCAGAATCATGGGTCCATTATTGCAAGCCATGCACGAAGGGCGTCCGATCATCATCGACGAAATGAACGCCATACCGCATCATGTCTTAATTGTTTTAAACGAGTATTTAACGAAAAAATCCGGAGATAAAATCGTTCCGCCCTTTGCTGATATGGATGCTTTTACGGTAAAAGATGGTTTCTGCGCAATCGCCACCGGCAACTATAAACCCGAAGACGGTGCATTGTATCCGGGTCGTTCACCTTTGGATGCCGCTCTTCTCTCTCGTTTTGCCATTATTCATTACGATTACCTTCCGCAAAGATTGGATTCCGAGGTCACGGGTACAAACGCGGAAACTTTACGCGAACAAAGGCCTCAAAATGAACTTTTTTCCATGTTGCTTACGCGCTTGTTGGATCAAAACTTATCGGCCGGTTTACCCGCGGATGCACCCGAGTCATTGCAGAATTTGTCGCGTATGGCCAGAGGGATTCAAAATATTTTTTCCAAGCGGGATACCAAAGAGGTGAGGAGCGGCGGTGCAAAAATTGCTCCGCAGGATATCTTGAAAGAGAATGTTCTCTCCATTCGCCACATGTTGCGCATTTTGGATAATTGGAAAAATGAAGGTTACAAATATCCCATTGATTATTATATTTTCCAAGAATACATTTCACGTTCCAGTGCCCGGCCCAAGGAAATGGAATTTTTATACCAAAAATTCCAAATAGAGGGAGGGTTTTTTGACACGGCAAATGGCTGGCCTTCGGCGATGGCCTCTGAAGATTTGATGACTTTCAAAGTAGAGTCTTTAAAAGATAGATTACGCCAAAATAAGGTTGAAATACAACGACTTTCGGTTAAAGATTGCGTGGAGCTTATTTACGGACCGGCACCGGAAAGAACACAAATGAGAGGTGAATTTTTATATCCCAACGAAGCACAGGCTGATTCGGAGGAGCTTTCTCTTGCAGATCAACTCAAGCTGAAAAAAATGATTGATCAACTCAAAGGAAAAGATTCTTTTTTACTTTTTGAAAAGGAATATGATGATGGCACATAACAAATTAATCATCTATGCCGCCAGACTCCAAAATCCTTAACCCTTTCACCGGAATCCTCAAGCCATATCCTGCGCAGGTTTTGGAGTATTTGGATAATATTAATGCTCAACTGCAAGCAATATACAACAAATACAATGTAAAAGATTCCCTTGAACTTGCCGAATACGCCGAAAAACACCGTTCCCGCCAAATGCTTGCCGATATGGAGCTATACCACAAACTGTTGGAAGCAGGGAAAAAGTGTGTAGAAACAAAGAGAGTACCCAATCAAGAAGGAGAATTCGCCAAAGGTGAAATCTACGACTTTATTTTAGATCTCCGATCTAAAACCAATCAAAACATCACCGATGCCAACGACATCCACACTCAACCCAATGGCACTCTGGCAGGAATAGTCAAAGTCAACGGCAAATACCTCCTCTTTACGGGCAACACCTTAATCGAAACCATAGCCGGCAAAACCATAGAACGCGCCGAAAACATCCACACCCAACCCAACGGCACTCTGGCGGGACGTGTCAAAGTCAACGGCAA
>CALFEO010000012.1 GCA_937949995.1 uncultured bacterium | reverse complement strand
AGCGAGCTGTATAAATTAAATAACAAATAATAAAGTTATAAATAATAAAGCGAGCGGAGGTTTTTATCTTTATTATTTATTATTTATTAATTTGCGTAGCGCAGCGAAGCAAGATGGTAGGATTAATCTTTATTATTTATTATTTATTATTTATTAATTTGCGTAGCGCAGCGAAGCACAGTATGAACTTACAGATCTACACAGACGGTGGGGCTCGCGGGAATCCGGGGCCGGCCGGTATCGGCGTAGTAATCCTAAACTTGGCCAATGGTGAAACGGTCGAAGAATTGTCTGAATTTTTAGGAAAAACCACCAACAATCAAGCCGAATATCTGGCCGCTATTTTGGGATTAAAGCGCGCGGTTGCGCTTGGCGCGGATTCTGTGGAGCTGGTCGCCGATTCCGAGCTCTTAATCCGCCAGTGCAGGGGAGAGTATAAGGTAAAAAATCCTGACTTGGCCAAGCGCTTTTTGGAATTAAAAAATCTCGAAACAGAGCTCGGTGGTCGTGTAAAATACCGTCACGTCAAACGCGATTTCAACAAACGCGCCGACGCACTCGCCAATAAGGCAATGGATGAGAATTAATACGTTATAACGTTAATAACCCCGTTATTCAACGGGGCGGACCGTTTGTAACGAGTTCTGCTGCAATTATCTTCGTAGGGATAAACCTCGTGTTTATCCGCATAAGATAACTGGCAGCGATTAAGCGCGGATAAACACAAGGTTTATCCCTACGAAACATCTTTGTTTGGAGTGAGTTAACACCAGACGAACTAAAAAAGTTCTCCACAGTACCGTATGTATCCGCCTTTGGCGGATTTTGTGCTATAATTAAATTAAATGCCTGCGGTAACAAACAAAGCCAAAAAGGCTAAATCTCGCAAACCGTTTTATAGTTACATGACGCCGCGCTTTTGGCGTATTCATTTTTTGATTCCGGCAACCATAGCCTTCTTTTCTTTGGGTATCGCCTTGGGCATTGCGCATAATACAACCATGGCTCCGCTGGCAACTCATGCAACGGCCGCCGATAACATAATCGGTTGGGCATGGACTCCTCATGTGGGCTGGTTTTCTCTTAACGACACCAATTCCGGAGCCTGTTCTGCACCCCCCTGCGGATCCTATGGCATCAACATTTCTCCTGCGCTTTCATCTCAACCTCATTGGGATCCTTCGCTTCCGGCAGGTTCAACAATTAACGCCCACAGAGTCAACGGTTTTGCTTGGTCTGACACGGTTGGTTTTATCTGTTTTGGTTCTTCCTGCAATATTCCTGCCTGCACCGGCAGTTTTTATCCGTCTCCCCCGGGCGATCAATTTTATGCCTATGCCGAAGAAATTACCGATACGAGCACTGTTGAGGTTCATGGCTGGGCTGTCATCTGTAACCAAAAAGATGCCGGCTGGATCTCTTTGAACTGCAAAGATTTAAACGCTTGCGACGGTTCTCCGGCTTCAACCTATTACAAACTGGTTTACAATCCTTCAACTCAAATCTTTCATAACGGCACGGTAACAGGCTCGCCTTTTGGCTGGAATGGTAATACTGATGGCTCAGGTATTGGTTACGTCAATTTTTACATCAGTGCCGCAGGTATGAGTCTTAATCCGGGATCTGAAAACTGTTCTGATGGAGTCGATAACGATCTGAACGGCGCAATTGATTGCGCCGATTCGGTTTGCCAAGGCACCCCTTCCTGTCCCGAAATTTGCGACGATGGAGCGGATAATGATGGTGACACCCAGATTGATTGCGATGACCCGGATTGTGCCGCTTTCCCGGCTTGTTTGCCCCCGCCCGAAATCTGCGATGATGGAGCCGATAACGACGGCGATACCTTGGTTGATTGCGATGACCCGGATTGCACCGGCGATCCGGCCTGTGCTATTCCTCCACAGCATCAATGTTTGGCTTTTGCCGGCGATCCCAAACAAGCCGATCTCTGTTGTAACGATCAAGATCCCAATGGCCCGTATCTGCTCGATTGTCTGGATCCCAACTGCCGCGATAACGCCGCAGTTTGCTCGGCCTGGTTGCAAATTTCCACGGGCAACATCTATTCTTATTTGGGCATAGTCGGCACACAGCCTCCGGCCGCAACCAATCTCTTCAACTCCAAATGGTGTTTGCGCACCTCTGATCAAGGCATCGAATGGACCAGCGAAGAAGATTGCCGTCAAGAAGAAGTCGGTCAAATCGATCTGCCCACGCAAAGCACCAATTACCGCAACAAGCTAGGCTTTTTGGATCTGGCCGGCATGCGCGTGGATGGACGTTACGCTCCGGTTGTCTCGATTTTGGATGCCGGCGGCTTGCCGGATCAACTCAATGGAAAGATTTATCGTTTTGTCGGCCCGGGCACATTTACCTTGCCGGCTAAAACCTTTTTAAACGGTTCCGGTTCCTCGGGCAACGGAGGCGGTCTGCTGCTAATCGAGGGAGGTGATTTGCAAATAGACGGCAATATAGAATACGCCGCCGACCAAGTTCAATCTCGCTTAAAGAATCTGGCTTCATTTGGCGTCGTGGTTGTAAAAACAGCCGCCGGCGGAGGCGATATCATTATCAATCCAAACGTAACCAAAATTTCCGGCGTCTATTTTGCCGAAGGGTCAATCAGCACCGGTTCAACAGGTACTCCGCCTGATGCGTATTTGGACATGCTTGGCATCTTTATCGCCAATCAATTCAATCTGGAGCGCGACAATAACACGGATCCGACCCGCCCCGCCGAACGCATATTATTTGATGGCCGCGCCGTAGTTAACCCGCCGCCCGGTTTGGCCGATATCAGTAAATCCTTGCCGCGCGCCTTGGATGTATCTTTCTAACAATATGGGATTATTTTCCAAACAAACCACACGTAATTTTATCGGCTTGGATCTGGGCTTATCCGGCATTAAGCTGGTTGAGCTGGCCAATGACGGCGGGCACGCGCGTCTCGTAACATATGCTTACGTAGATCGCCCTGTCGACAGTTTTGATTCCATGTTCAAAGATCATTTGGATGAAACGGCCAAACTCATCAAAGACATGATTTCACAGGCCAAATGCACAACCAAAGATACTGTCGCTGCTGTTCCGGTTTCATCCATTTTTACTTCCATAATTTCCGTTCCCGCCAACAACGAAAAAGAGCTTAAAGAAGCCATATCTCTGCAGGCCAGAAAATTGATTCCCGTTCCTCTCGAAGAAATTCAACTGGACAGCAAAGTAATCGAAAACGCCTTCAAAACCGAGGGTCAAAAAAAGGTGTCTCGAGTTTTACTTACAGGCGCTCCCAAAAATTTGGTCAATCGCTACATCGATTTGCTCAACAAACGCTGCGGTCTGAACTTAATCTCTCTGGAAACCGAAACTTTTGCCCAAATTCGTGCTCTGATCGGCAAAGACCGCTCCAGCATCATGATTATTGATGTTGGTTTTCATCGCACAAATATTTCCGTGGTTGATAAAGGAGTGCCATTCCTGAATCGCTCCATAGCTATCGGCGGAGATGCCATTACTCAAACAATATCACAGATGCTCGGCATCCCTTATCAGCAATCCGAAACCATGAAGCGCGATATTCGTTCCCTTGGCTCGTTTGCACCCTCCGGAGATCTGACTCCCATGCTCGAAAGTTTGCTTAAGCCCATCTTAAACGAAATCAAATATTCTTTCTCTCTTTATCAAGGTCAGGGTGATGTCGGCGAAGCTCGTCATATCGACAAAATAATCTTAACCGGCGGTTCGGCCATGCTTCCGGGTTTAACGGAATTTTTAACCCAGCAAATGAATGTTAATGCATATTTGGGCGATCCTTGGGCGCGCGTGGTTTATCCTTTGGATTTACGTCCGATTTTGGATGAAATCGGCTCGCGTTTCGGCGTCGCCATCGGCTGTGCCATGCGTGATATAATCGACTAATCAATTATGGCGGATATCTCATTCCTTCCTTCTTCCTACAAGGAGCAGGAGGATGAAATCAAAAAAGACAGTCTCAAAACCGCTTCCAACGAGCCGGTCAGTATGCACGTGCCCGAAACCGAAGAAGAAGATGTTGAGATAATCGAGGTCGATGCCAGCGAGGTCGACCAGCTTTTAATCGGCGAACCGATTTATACGCGTTTGTATTACCGCGCCAGTTTATTCATCGATAACTTAAAAACAAAATATCTCGAACCGCGTCCGCTGGAAGCTCCGGCCAAAACACCCCCGCAATTTTTTAAAGCTCCCGATAAAACCAAGCCCGCACCCGGCATAACTCCCGCGCCGTCTCCAACCGCCTCAATATCCGCGCCGTCTCCGGGGCGCACCGGCGAAAAACCCGGCGTCGCCAAAGCCAAAATTCGTCCGGCTCCCATGCGTCCGGTTACCGGCAAGCGAGTCCGAATTATCAAGCGAGTCCGCAAGCCTTTGGAGGTCAGCCTTTTGGACGAGGGTATGATGCGCGATTTGCACATCAATATTCCCAAGCGCAAGTTCACTTTGGTATTTTTAACCGTTCTTTTTACCGCAGTTTTTGCCGGAGCCTTTTTATTGATAGATAATGCCATAGCGCAAGCCGTGGCCGATCAATCCGTCGTTCAAGAAAGTCTCAATCAAACCAATAAAAAATTAAACGAAGAACAAGCCAAATGGCGTGCTTTTCAGGATCTGGAACCGCGTCTGCTTACTTTAAGCGCATTGCTCGAAACTCATACTTCCGTCAACAAAGTTCTGTCTTTTTTGGAAGAAATCACTCTGCAAGACGTCTCATACGGCTCTTTCATGATGAACGAAGACGGGCGTATCAATTTAAGCGTAACAGCCGTCAGTTTTGAGGCCGCGGCCGCACAGATGCTGGCTTACGAAAATTCTCCATATGTGCAATCGGCCGAGGCTAATGCTTTTGCCATATCCAAAGAATCCGGAGTCGGGCGCGTATCTTTTCAATTGGTTTTACTGCTCAAGCCCGAGGCATTGCGCTTTTACACTCCCGCGGAAGCCGGCAACGGCTCGGTTCCGGCCGGCCGATAAAATTCTTTTTTGCCTCGCTGAAACTTCGGCGCGGCAAAGTGATAATTTTATACCATGTCCAAATCCGACCTCGAGCCCAAGGAAGCCGCGTTGAGTCAAGCTGATGATGACGCGCCTAAAATCAAACGGCCTTCCAAAGTGTTTACCGAATACTACAGTTCGATTATTTTGATTTTAATCACTCTTTTGGTCAGCGGCGGTTATCTTGTCATTAAACCAAAAATCGATGAATACAAAGCTTTGCGCGCCAATATCGAAACCTTAAAACAAAACATCGACAATCAATCCGGCTATCTGGCCGGGGTCAGTCGTTCGGTTTCGGCCGCCGAGTCCATATCGCCGCAAGTTTTGGAGCGTGTGGATCGAGCCTTGCCCAGATCTTTCAGTATTCCCGAAACCTTGGTTTTATTGAACCGCGCCGCCGAAGCCTCTTCCATCGAAGTGTCGGGCATAGTTTTCAGCGCCGGAAATGGCAGGGGGTCCGGTGTGGAAAAAACCGATTTGCAAAGCGTGCAAATGACGGTCAATGTCTCCGCTCCCAGTTATCAATCATTGAAACTGTTTTTAAACACGCTCGAGGTCAGTCTGCGTTTATTTGATGTTCAAATGATCACCATTTCCGATTTTAAAGAGGGTAAAGCCGCTTTTTCCCTACAGCTTCGCACCTATTATTTTTCCGGCGGTTCAGCCAAGCCATAATTATGAATTTGCAAAAAGCTCCACCCATATTATCCCGAATCATTTTGGCTTTATCATCATTAATCATGGTGGGAGTTGTTTTTTATTACGTTTCACGCGCATTGGAACCGGTTGATACATCGCTGGTGGTTCCTCCCCGGCAAGCGGAAAGCTTTAATCCCAAAGCCGATGTATCCAAAAATCCGGTTTTTCAAAAACTTGTTCCGGCTCACATGGATCCGGTTCCCGATTTGCCTCAAGGACGTTCCAATCCGTTTGAGGCGGTGCCTGTCAGTACTTCCGAAATCATATCGGGCGGAGGCCTGCCTGTTCCGCGTTCGGCTTTGCGTTTGGTTCCGGTTTCAACCTCCACTGATGCATCCTCATCGGTCACCTCCACCGAATCCCGGTTAATGCCTTGATAATCGAGTTTTATGAATGATCAAACACTGGATATTTTACAAAAAAAAGGAGTAATCGACGACAAAGTCAGAGGCATTGCCGAAGATTTGGTTTCTCGCGGCAAAACTCTTGAACAAGCTTTATTGGGCGGTAAATATGTAACCGACGTGGCTTTCGCCGAAGCTCAAGCCGAGGCATTGGGTGTGCCTTTTATGGATGTTTCGGATCTCAAAGTGGATCCCGCGGTTATCGCCATGCTTCCCGAGCAAACTTTAAAATCTTTCAAATTGGTTCCCATTAGTTTCAAAAACAACGAACTTACCGTCATCTTGCGCAATCCCCAAGATTACCGCGCTGTAGAAGCTTTGGAGTTTTTAGCCGGCGAAAAAGGCTGGAGTGTGCAAATCGCCACGGCTCCGGCTTCGCAAATCAACAAACTGGTTAAATCAATCAGCGGGCTTGAAGCTGAAATCGAAACTTCTCTCGAAGCCGCCAAAGGCAAATACGAGCAAGCGAAAAAAGAAGAAGATCAAGCCGTGGGTAAAATCGAGGATATTATCAAAGGCGCGCCCGTATCGCGCATGCTTTCCGTTATCATGCGCCATGCCGTCGAAGCCAACGCTTCCGATATTCATATCGAGCCCGTGGGCAACGAGTCGCGCATCCGTTATCGCATCGACGGCGTCTTGCGCACAACCCTGACTTTGCCCGTCTACGTTCATCCGGCCTTAGTCTCTCGTGTCAAAGTGATGGCCAATCTCAAAATCGATGAAACCCGCATACCTCAAGACGGCCGTATCACGCAAGAAATCAACAATAAAAAAATCGATTTCCGTATTTCAACTCTGCCCGTGGTCGATCACGAAAAAGTCGTGATGCGTATTTTGGATACCACGGCCGGAGCGCCGACTTTGGAACGCTTGGGTTTTCGTCAAAATTATATCGATATCGTCAAAGAAGAAATTAAAAAACCGCACGGTCTCATCCTTATCACCGGCCCCACCGGTTCCGGTAAATCAACAACTCTTTTTTCAGCTTTGAATCTTTTGAATTCCGATGGAGTCAATATCTCCACTCTCGAAGATCCTGTCGAATATTACATCGAGGGCGTCAACCAATCCCAAGTCCGCCCCGAAATCGGCTATACCTTTGCCACCGGTTTGCGCTCTCTCTTGCGTCAAGATCCGAATGTTGTCATGGTCGGGGAAATCCGCGACCGCGAAACAGCCGAATTGGCCATTCATGCCTCGCTTACGGGCCACCTCATCTTTTCCACATTGCACACCAATGATGTCTACGGCTTGGTTCCGCGCTTGCTTGATATGGGCGTTGAACCGTTTTTATTGGCCGCAACCATGAATCTGGGCATTGCTCAGCGTTTGGCGCGTAAAATTTGCCCTCATTGCCAAGAGGAAGATGTCGTTCCCGAAAAAACTTATAACGAACTGCTCGCCGTCTTAAAAGGAATCCCCAAACAATATTTGGTCAACATCGATTTAACTAAAAAAATCACTTTTTACCGCGGTAAAGGCTGTGCTCGTTGTTCGGATATCGGTTACAGCGGACGCACCGCCGTTGCCGAGCTGTTTCGTTTTACGGATAAAGCGCAGGCCATTGTCGAAAAAGGTTTTGCTCACGAAGATTTTACCAAAGAGTTCAAACGGCAAGAGATGATCACTTTATACGAAGATTTGGTTCTCAAAGCCGCAGAAGGCTTAACCACCATCGAAGAAGTCAAACGCTTGGCACAAGAAACCTCCGAAGCCGATGATGCTGAAGAAGCGGAAGGCGCTATAAATCCGGCCAAATCCATTTGATATGAATAAGCAGCTGGTATTATTTATCGAGGATGATGCTTTTTTGGCGCAAATATACTCTAAAGCTCTGGAAGATGCCGGCTACGAAGTTATTACGGCAATGAGTGGTGAAGAGGGGATTAAGCAAGCTGAACGCAATCTGCCGGATTTGATTTTATTGGACATAATCTTGCCTCACGCGCACGGCTTTGAAGTCATGGAAAATTTAAAATCCAATGAAAAGACTCAAGATGTTCCGGTTTTGATTTTATCCAATATGAGCGGCCAAGAAGATGTTTCCGAAGCTGCCCGCTTGGGCGCTGCGGGTTATATAATCAAGGCTCACGCTTTGCCCCAAGATGTTGTGCGAAAAATAACATCTCTGCTAGAGTAATCGTATGCCAACTTACCGTTATCAAGTACGCATTCCCGACGGCCGTATCCAAGCCGGCATCGTTGAAGCCGAAGACAGTGATTCGGCTGTCGAAGCCTTGGAAGATCGTCAGTACGAAGTGCTTTCCGTCGAGCCTTATGCGGGCTTGCAATCCGGATCCGATTCCATAATGCGGTTTTTTAATAAAATAAAACCCAAAGAAATGGTGGCCACTGTTCGCGTATTGGCTGTCATGGTCTCCGCCTCCGTTCCTTTGGTTGATTCCATTCGCAACATTGTTCAGCAAACCAAAAACCCCCGTCTCAAATCAGTCATGGGCGATATAGCCAATGAAATCGAAGGAGGCGCCAAACTTTCCGATGCCATGGAGCGTCATCCCGATGTTTTTACCGGTTTTTTTACCAACATGGTGCGTTCCGGTGAAACCACGGGTCAATTATCCGAAGTTCTCAATTATCTCGCCGATCAGCAGGAAAAAGATTTTGACATCAAAAGCAAATTGCGCGGAGCTTTGATGTATCCGGCTTTTATCATCACCGGCATGATTGTGGTCGCGGTTATCATGATGCTTTTTGTCGTACCCAAGCTAACCGAAGTTATTATCGAAGCCGGAGTCGAATTGCCTTTATCCACCAAAGTTCTGATTTGGATCTCTTTTGCTTTGGTAAATTATTGGTGGGTAATTTTAATCAGCGTCATTGTCTTGGGATTGGCTTTTTGGTCATGGAAACGGACTCAAGAAGGCCGTTATGCTTGGGATAGAATAAAGCTCAATATCCCGATTTTCGGTGGATTACTGCGTGATATATATACGGTTCGTTTTTGCCAATCCATGTATACTCTCATGAAGGGCGGGCAAACGCTTGTACAAAGCCTCGAGGTTGCCGCTTCGGTTATCGGCAACGAAGTTTGGAAGCAAACCATTTTACAAACCATTCAAGCCGTTAACGACGGCGAGTCCATCGTGTCCGTAATGCAAGACAGCAAGCATGTACCGCCCATGGCCGTGCAAATGATGACTGTCGGCGAAGAAACCGGCCAAATGACGGAAATATTGCAACGCATCAGCCAGTTTTATTCCCGCAATGTGGATAACGCATCCGCTACGATTTTATCGCTTATCGAGCCCATAGTCATGGTCGTTCTCGGTATCGGCGTCGGCCTCCTCGTCTCGGCCATCATGGTCCCGCTTTACCGCATCTCCGGAGGAATCTAAACCAACTTTAAATACCAATTACCAAATACCAATTAAGAATTATCACCGCCTTTGGCCACCGCTTACTGCGGGGTAAACGGGATCCCGCATACCTTAAATATATTAAATAATTGTTGCGGGATGAATTATGAATTAACCCACTTCGCTAAAGCTTCGAGGGTCAGGAGAATTAAGAATGTTGGAATCGCATACCATCAATGCATAGTGCATAATGTATAGTGCAAAATGATTGTATCGCTGGCGCGATATTTAATTATATAATGATCAAGTACCAATATCATGCATCATGCATTATGCATCATGAATTGAGTATAGTAATGCCGAAGGCTACATTCATTTTTAATTCATAATTCATAATTCATAATTGGGTTATCAGTTGTTTGGTGATTTAAGTGCCCTTGTGCTATAATTATCAACATCCATTAATTCACTCATTTTCAATTAATTTTTTTCTTTAATTCTTTTAATTAATTAAAGAAACCCATGCTTCTATGAAAAACCAAAAAGGTTTTACCCTAATCGAGCTGTTGGTGGTTATCGCCATCATCGGCATTTTGGCCACTTTGGCCGTTGTGGCCTTTGGCAGTGCTCAAACCAAAGCCCGTGATTCCAAACGCGTCGCCGACGTCCGCGCAGTAGTTGCCGCTTTAGCCGCCGCTCACACTGATGGCAATGTCATTTGTAACGCCGGCTGTGCAAATAACTTTACCGCCAACACCGATGTTGCGGTCAGCGCAATCAATATTTGCGACAGAGCTTGTGGTGCCGTTGGAGTTGTAAATGTAACAAATGATTATATCAATCTCAGTCAAGTCAAAGATCCCAGGTATTCAACAGCTTCGCTTTGTACAGGCGTGGCGGTTGGCGGTGAGGATTGTGAATATGCCTTGGATGTACCGGCTACAATACCCACAATCGACAGCTTTACACTCTACTTTTTTACCGAAGATGCTGTTCAAGGTTTAGTTGCCGGACCGCACACTGCAGTCCAAACCGGTATCACCCAATAATTTCAAAAACCATAACCTAAAACCTCGGCGAGCACCGAGGTTTTTTAAACCACCTGATTTTAACCTTCGGTCAAAATCGGTCCTCCTTAAAAAGGAGGACAGCCGGACTGTTAAACCGGTTTTTACCAAATTCTCCTCCTTTTTAAGGAGGAGTACCGAGCGCATAGCGAGGGGAGGTGGTGCAGTGGGAGGAGTACCGAGCGTATAGCGAGGCGAGGTGGTCCTGGTATTGGCTGGTGGCTAGTGGCTAGAAGTTAGCGGCTATTTTTGCGATACTATCGCAAATAAGTTATAATATCGCATATGTTAACTATTGAAAGAAAGCTGAAAGGGGTAACAATTCCCGAACTTTTAATTGGACTGCTGGTTATCGGTATCGTGATTGCCATTTTTGTTTACGCTTTAGGTGTTCAACGAGCCACTACTCGCGATGCCAAACGTATTTCCGATATCAGCGTATTGCGTGCCTCGATCGGTCAATTCTATTTGCAAAAAGCCACCTATCCTGTTTCCGAAGGTTTTTTCATCGGTCAACCGGGTGGAGCGGAGCGTTTGGGTGGTACCGGTTTTACGGTTGCCGAAGATCCAACCCCGCCGATTTTTCTGGATCGCATCCCCGCCGGCCCCAAAAGCGGGGAGTACTATGCTTATCGGGGCAACCAATCCGGCTACAGCCTTATGTTTACCACCGAACGCACCACAGCCTACGGCCCTCCGGGCACCTACTACGCCCACGCCACCGGCGTCGACCAACTTGATGAGCTGAAATAACGACGCAAGTCGTAACTTTTATAACGTTCATAACGAGTTCAGTAGTTAAGTTAAAAGTTCATCAAGCTCAAAGTTCATCCGACCAAGTAACAAGTTCATCACGTCTAAAGTTTATCAAGAGTAACAAAGTGACTCTTGATGAACTTTAATCTTTTAACTTGATGAACTCATCAGATTCTCAGATTCTTAGATTCTTCCCAGTCCCTGGTTCGTGGTTCTAGGTTCGTAATTCGATGTTCCAAGTTCTAAGTTTTAAGTTCGTGGTTCGAAGTTCGTAATTCGTAGTTCATTCTTTATTATTTATTATTTATTATTTATTATTTAACTCCGTCGTCGATGTCTTTCCTCGAAACTTTTGTCATCTTATTGGCCGCGGGTATCGTTGGGTCGCTTTTTGGTTCTTTTGTTAACGTGGTTGCCATTCGTGCGCATGAAAACAGCACTCTGACCGGGCGCTCCAAGTGCATGCATTGCAAAAAAGTTTTGCATCCCCGGCATCTTGTGCCCATTCTTTCGTGGCTTTTGCAGCGCGGCAAATGCGCCATGTGCGGCAAACCCATTAATATCCAGTATCCGCTGATCGAGTTTTCCGCCGCATTATTCGCCGTAATTGCCGTAGCCAGACATTTGCCGGACGGCGCATGGTTTATGGCCGGTTACGAGTTTTTCTTTGCCGTGGCATTGCTCATCTTCTTGGTCACTGATTTGCGCTGGATGGAATTGCCTCTGGAACTTATGGTTGGCACCGGTATCGTTTTTTCCCTATGGCACATGATATTAAGAAGCGCGTCCGGTGAACCGGCTTTATTTGTGCTTTGGTCTCATGCTTTGGGTTGCGGTTTAGTGGCTTCTTTTTTCTTGTTTCAATACATTGTTTCACGCCGGCGCTGGATCGGTTCCGGAGATATCTGGCTGGGCGGGATGCTTGGTGCCGTGCTGGGTTGGCCTTTGGCCGGTATTGCCATTTATCTGGCCTATGTTTTTGGCGGAGTTGCGGCTCTGGGCTTGCTTCTGGCTAAAAAAATCAAGCCCGGTATGCGCATTCCCTTTGCACCGGCATTAATCGCCGGCGCCATATCCGCGCTTTGGTGGGGGCCTGATGTCCTCGCTTGGTTGTCTCATGCAGTCTCATAAAACCAAAGGATTTACTATCCTTGAGCTTTTGATCAGTTTATCAATCATAGTTTTGCTTGCCACAATCACGGTTTTTGAATTACGCAATTCGCGCCGCACCGAGGAACTGCGCACCGCCTCCCGCCGGGTCAGTGCTGACCTGCGAGGCATGCAGTCGCGGGCATTATCCGCAAAAAATCTCAAAACTTGTACAACACCAACCGCTGATTTGGCTGTTTGCGAATTTTCCACAGCTGTCTGCGGAGCCAATCCCTGCGCCGAATCCATTCCTTCGGCTTATGGCGTGGTGTTCACTGCAAGTTCATATCAATACACCATGTTTGCTGATATCAATCCTTCTTCAGGTGTTGATTATCGTTATTCTGATGCCGGCGAGATTTACTTGCAACAAAGTATTTTACCCTTGGAAACAGATTATGTCATAGTGGATCAAATAACCGCCGACGGAGCCCCCGTGGCCTCGGTTGATATTTCATTCATGAGGCAAAGCGGTACTGTGCGCATGTTTCACCCCGGAGTTCCGCCCGCGGCCGAACCAAGCTTAATCCGCATTCGGCTTCTGCATACTCTAACCGGCAGTACAGCCGAAATCGAGATTAACCGCATAACCGGCCGCATATCAATTTTATGAAGCTGACATACAAACCGGGCCAAACGATAATGGAAATGCTGGTGGTGTTTTTCATCATCTCTATCGGTCTTTACGGAGTGGTTACTTTGATTTTTTCCAATGTGGCTTTGCAAGAACAAGATCAGCACAATATCATTGCCATGAATTTGGCACGTGAAGGTTTGGAGATAGCGCAAAATGTTCGCGATTCCAATTGGTTGGCCGGAGTGGATTTTGATGTTGGTTTGGGAACCGATACCGGCGCCGATTGCACGGCCGTACCCGATTGGAATGGCACCGGTTTTCCCAACTTTGATTTTAGCGTCGATGATATTGCCGGCGGAGTTGTCAGCGCAAGCAATCATCCCGATTCTTTGGGTATGTTAACCAATCAATCCGGTACAAGCACCGCCTATTCCCGTTTAATCACTTTCGCGCCAATCTGCGCCGATCCTTCCGATCGTTCAATCACGCAAGTTCCCGCCGCCTGCTCTTGCACCGATGCGGTAATCAACGAAAAAATCGGCGTCCGCGTCAAAGCTGATTTAACTTGGAACCGAAAAGGCGTGCAATCATCATTAACCATTTATTCGGATCTTTATGATTGGAGGTAAACACAAAACACGGAATCTTCCGGGCTATTCATTAACCGAACTTTTGGTTGTTATGCTTTTGTTCAGTATGGCTTTATTGATTCTCGGTCAAACATATATTCAATTTATGCGCCTTTCCAACAAAACTTCCAACGCTGCCGCCGTTCAGCAGGATGCGCGTTTTGTTATGGAATATTTCGCCCGTGCCATGCGCGCTTCGGAAATCGATTATTCCACTCCGGTATTACCCTTGGATTCCGAATTGCGCTTGGTTAAACAGGGCGGGCAGGGGATCACCATCAAAAAATCAGCTCCGGGGGATGTATTATGTGCCGATATTGCGTCCGTTTCTTGCCTGCTTGTCACAACCGACAGCGGCGCAACCTGGGCTCCTCTCACATCCAAAGGTGTGAATGTTGATGAATTCCAAGTCTATGTTCAACCTACGGAATCTCCTTTCGAGTTGTCCGGTTTTAATTATTCAAACAATCGTCAGCCTTTTGCAGCCTTACGGCTCACCTTAACTTACAATGCTCGTAATCCTCGGGAAAGTTACACGCAAACCGTGCAAACCGGCATTTCATCCAGAGTCTATGTCCGTTAATCACACATCATATCGCAAAAGAAGACCGTCGGCTCCGGGCAATATCGTGGCTTTGGCTTTGATTTTAACGGCCACAATTCTTATGGTTGGCATAGGAGTGGGAACGGTGGTCTTGCAAGGCTTGGAGCAGTCTCGCAATATCGATAAATCCGTGGCCGCATATTACATGGCCAATTCGGGCATCGAACTGCAGTTGTTCGGCATTCGCAAAGATAATCGCACGCTGACCGAAATGTCATCCGCGGCCAATACCTATCCCAATGGCAACAGTTGGGAGTCCACAACCGGTTACGAGGCTACCGGTGTCAAAACCATCACTTATCTTCCCGAAGAAGAGCTGGCCTTCGTGGATCTGTTTGATGCCGATGATATCTCTTCGGTTTCCAATGCCGCCAAAGTATCCATAGCTTGGCAGCCGGGCGATGATTGCGGTGCCGCAATACCCGAATTCGAGGCCGCTTATGCGGCTTGGGAGTTCACTGCCGGCGGTATCACTTGGCCGGCTGATTCCAACTATACCATCTGGCCTTTTGATCCGGTTTCGCCCATGGAAATTTCGCCATTAAATCCGGCTCAATCTTATCGTTTGCGCTTGCGCCCGTTTAATTGCTCGGTCAAAGATGTGCAAATCACAATGTATGATTCCGCCGACAACCTCCTCGATTACCCGGGAGACATAGTCTTAGGCTCCGAGGGCACTTATGAAGGCACAACTCAAAAACTCTCGGTCTCCATGCCTCGTCAAGACATCTTATCCGGCATTTTCAGCTACATCGTCTTTTCTCAAGAACAACTCTGCAAAAAAGTCGGCCTCGCCGGAACGTGTTTGTAGTTAAGTAACAAGTTCATCAAGTCTAAAGTTTATCAAGAGTTACTTAAGCTTCTCTTTATGAACTTTAGACTTTCAACTTGATGAACTCCTGACGAACTTTTTACTTTTACTTGACCTGTCCCGCGAAGCCGTTTAGGCGTAGTGGGATGAACTTGTTTATTGGCTAGTGGCTGGAAGCTAGTAGCTGGTAGCTGGTAGCTGGTAGCTGTTAGCTGTTAGCTACGTCAGTATTATCGTCGCCAATCCCAAGAAAACAAAAAATCCCAGTACATCTGTAGCCGTTGTTATAAAAACCATTGCCGAAGTTGCCGGGTCTTTGCCGAATTTATGCAAGATAAGGGGAGTAACGGCTCCAAAAAAAGTTGCGAAGCAAAAAATCGCCACCATGGATAATCCCAAGATTGCGGCTATGGGCAAATTTCCGTTAACAATAAGAACAATCGCCGCCACCAAAGCTCCGATAATCGTTCCGTTGCCGATGCCGGCCAATACTTCGCGGCGTATTGCCGGCTTGGCATGTTCCAAATCGATTTGTTTTAAGGCTATTCCGCGCACCAAAACAGCCAGCGTTTGCGTTCCAACGTTTCCACCCATGCCCGCGACAATCGGCATATATACGGCCAGCAGAACATATTTGGCAATCACATCTTCAAATAAACTGACAGTTAAAGCTATAACAAAAGACATTCCGATATTTACAATAAGCCAGCGGTAACGTGATTGAATTTTGCGGATAACACTGTCGGCAACATGTTCTTCATTTTTGACTCCGGCGAATCTGTACAAAGAAATTATTTTTTCTTCATTCAGCGCATTTAACACATCATCCGAATAGATGATACCGATAACACCGCCTCCGTCTCCCAAAACCGCGATTTTATTGTGCGGATGCAATCGGAAAACATCGGCCACTTCATTATATGAAGCATCGTGCCTGATGGTAATTATTTTACGCAAATACGGCTTGGCCGTATCTTTGGGCTTTGCATAGCCCAGCGCATAACCCGGCAAATAGCCGTAAATTCTCTCCGAATCCCTTGCAACGATTACCGGATGTTTGCCTGTATTTTTTTCATGTTCTTTGCATTGTTTGATTATTTGCCCGATATTATCATCCTGATCAACCAAGATATAATCTAAATTCATGATACCGGCCGCTGTTTTAGGGTCGAACCTGTTTAGCAGTAAAATTTTACCTCGCAAACTTTTATTGATTTTATTGATAATACGCGTCTGCTTATTTTTAGCTAATAGTTGAACAATATCCGTGGTTTTATCCGGATCGATCTCTTCCAAGATCCCGATTAAAGTTTTTTCAGGTAATTTTACCGCCAAATCGCGCTGTGCGTGTTTGGATAATTTTGACATTACGTACGGCCTGTCAGCCGGATCCAAATCCAAAAACAATTGCAGTCGATTCTGTTTGTTGAATGTTATTTTTTGTAAAGTTGGTCTCAAATGATCATGATTCATACAACCGTAAACGGCTGGAAGCCGGTAGCTGGAAGCCGGTAGCTATATATGTTCCAAATATAAAAAGTTTTTTTTGTTATTTACATATTTTAGTACATCGAACAACAAAGCGAAAGTCAGCATGGATCCAAGAGCTATCAAAAATCCTTCCAATCCGATTGGAGTTGTTTCAAAAATCTTGTTAAGCGGCGTGTAGATTATTGCGAATGTTGCGATCAATGAAATCAGCGATGCTAAAAACAAATAGGGATTAACGAATGGATTGCGAGTTAGAATCCCTTTTCTGAAAGATCTGTAATTGTAAGCCGCCGCTATTTCCAATCCTATCAAGGTAAATAAAGCGACTGTGCGGGCGTATTCGGTTGTGTTATTCATCACGTTAAACGAGATAAAGTAAGCGGCTAAAACCATTATAGTTAGTACGCCCCCGGTAAAAGCCAATAAAATTATCATGCTCTTATTAAGTATTTGCGAGCTTTTGCGGGGCGGATCCAACATTGTATCCGCGGAAGAAGGGTTGAGCCCCAAAGTAATGGCCGGCAGGTTGTCTGTAACCAAATTCATAAACAATATCTGCAAGGCTACGAGCAGGGGAATGTGCCAGCCCAAAAACGGACCCAGTAATACACCGATAAATAAAATTGCCAGTTCAGCAAAGTTGCAAGTCAGTTGATAAGTCGCGAACTTGCGTATGTTTTTAAAAATGGCTCTGCCCTCTCCAACCGCATAAACAATGGTGGCAAAATTATCATCTTTCAAAGTCAGATCCGCAACCGAACGGGAAACATCGGTGCCGTTTTTACCCATGGCTATTCCTATATGCGCTTCTTTTAACGCCGGAGCATCATTAACTCCGTCACCCGTCATTGTCACTGTTTCGCCATTCGCTTTTAAAACATTAACAATCCGCAATTTGTGCTCGGGCTTGACTCTGGCGAAAATCGCTATCGAGCCTATTGTTTTGGCCAATTCATCATCCGTAATCGTGTCCAGCTCCTCGCCGTCAATCAATTTTCCGTGCAGTCCGATTTTTTTTGCAATGGCCCGTGCCGTCTCTTTATTATCACCGGTAATCATCTTAACCTTGATTCCCGCCGTCGCGCATTGTTTTAACGTGGCTTTAACTTCTTCTCTTGCCGGATCTTCCACTCCCGCCAAACCCGCGAAGATCAAATCTTCTTCAATTCCATTCTTTTTCAAGTCTGTAGTCGGTTTATACGCCAATGCGATTGTCCTTAGTGCGTCGGTGGTCATTTTTTTGTTCGCTTCCGATATCTCTTGCTTTACCTTATCCGTCATCTTAACTATTTCTCCGTTTATTCTTGCGAATTTGCATTTTTTCAGCAAAAATTCAGGCGCTCCTTTGGCGTAAACCGTATGATTGCGCTGAGACTTGCATAAAACCGACATCATTTTACGTTCCGAGTTAAACGGCACTTCTCGCTCTCTGGTACACTGCAAATCTTCTTTAAAAATTCCCGCCTTGGCACCCAATATCAGCAAAGCCGCTTCGGTTGAAGATCCCAGAATTTTATAATCATTATCAGCTCCGGCACGCTCGATAATTGCGTCATTGCACAATAAGGCATTGTTGATGAGTATTGAAAGATCTTCATCATCTTTCGGGTTCAAAGCTTTTCCGTTAAGTACGATTTCTCCTTTACCCTGATAACCTATTCCACTGACAGAGTACAACTTACCGCCTCCGAATATTTTTTTAACCGTCATCTCTCCTTTGGTAATTGTACCTGTTTTATCCGAGCAGATAACGGTTGTTTCTCCCAAAGTCTCGATAATGGACATTCTGTTTACGATCGCGTTTTTTAACGCCATTTTTCGCGCTCCCGCGGCCAAGGTTGTAATCAGAACAACCGGAAAGCCTTCGGGAAAAGCCGATACCGATAAAGCGATAACCAAAATGAGTGTCGTCACAATTACTTCTTCATTAATCACCGGACTGCGCCAAAACATGATCAAACCCGTAAGCACGGATATCGTTACAGCCAGCACAACCATGTATTTAACAATACGGTTAACTTTAATTTGCAACGGCATATCCTTTTCCGCGCTCGAAATCAATCCCGCAATTTCTCCGAATTTCGTATTCATACCCGTATGCATCACCTTGGCCGTACATCTGCCGTTTACTATAAAAGTTCCCATGAAGATCATGTTTCTATCGGCATATTTTTTTCCGGATCGGACTTTTTTGACCACCTCGCTGGATTCTCCTGTCAGTACCGCTTCATTAACCTTAAGTTCTTGTTCATCCAATAATACGCAATCAGCCGGTATTTTTTCGCCATTACGCAAAATCAAAATATCACCCGGCACTATCTGCCAAGCTTGGATTTCTTTTTCTTTGCCGTCTCTTAATGCTATTGCCGTTGGCACCAGCATGTCTTTGAGCGAGTTAATTGCTTGTTCTGCCTTGTATTCTTGTATAAAGCCAACAATCACAACCATAAAAATAACCGCCAAAATGGCATATGCGGTTATGGATTTACCGACAAAAAAAGAAATAATCACCGCCACGGTCAGCAGATATATCAAAAAATTACTTTTAACCTGACGCAATAAAATCCTAAACGGTGTAATTTTATTTACATCTTGTATTTCATTCCGCCCGTATTTTTTTAATCGGGCATTCGCTTCTTTGGTTGTTAATCCTCCTTTTGGCATTAGCCAATTATAACACAAAATACAGCTAAATTATAATGGTTTTATGTTAAAAAATCATATTCTTGGCCGTCTTTTATCGTCCCGATCCTTAACTCTGGATCAATATCACGCTGGCTATACCCAAAATAATTCCCATTTTATTGATTAAAGACAAATCTTCTTTAAAAAAAATGACACCCGCCAGAACAACAATAATCAAATTCAGCACAGTCACAACGGAAATGGCTTTGGATAAAAATTCGTATTTGAGCGAAAAAGCCCAAATCACAGTCGCCGCAAAATATACCGTCAAACCCAAGAAAAAAAAGATTTGTTTATTGTCCAAAGCCCATTTTTTCAAAATAATATCCCCGGCCGCCTCAAAAAGCGCTGCCAAAAAAACTAAAATAATAAAAGTGATTTTTAAATAAACGGCTGATGTCATAAGTCGTTGCGATCAAAAGAAATTTAAATTTTTAGATGCTCTCGTATTTTATCATCAAGCGAGAAATCTTTAATTTTCCCGGGCTTTTGTGATAAATTTTGCAAACCCGGCTTGTCATATCTTGGCACCAAATGCCAATGAACTTGTTTGGCTTCATCCATATATACCAGATAAACCTTTTCAACCTTTAACGCTTTTAGCATAGCGTTTCGAATTTCATTTACCTTTTTCATCAGGTATTCGTAATTTTTCTTGGTCAGCAGGTGCAGGTCGGGCACCTTTTCTTTCCAGACTATAACCGTATGACCTGCAACAATGGGCTGATTGGCCAAGCAGGCATAAAGTTTTTTGTCCTCGTAGATAATCGCGTTTTTGTATGGTTTTGGAAGCATAAAATATGAATATTGCGGATAACGTCGGCGCATATACCATCGTTTTAATGTGGGATATGCGCTGTTCGTATAATAAAAGCATACCACTAAATGGTATACTTTCACAGGTGAGATCCG
>CALFEO010000011.1 GCA_937949995.1 uncultured bacterium | reverse complement strand
TCCTTCTCCTTCTCCTTCTCCTTCTCCTTCTCCTTCTCCTTCTCCTTCTCCTTCTCCTTCTTCTTCTAATTGCGGAGGAGGCGGCGGATTAGGCAGAGGTTGGTTTTTAATATCTTCCCATAAAAAATTCAGAAAAGCCGGTTCCACTAAATGACGTATTTGCGCATAACGCCAACCCGGATTCATGGCTTCGGCATTGGCCGGATTGGTAATTATTTCCAATATTTCGCGTTCAAAATCAATGCCCAAGCTTTTTTGAGCAGTTCCGGAAAAAGAACGATGCGCATCCGCCACTTCAGCATCAATTAAAACATTTTGATCGGGTACCATGGCACGGCGCAAAATTGAATCATTCAGCTGATATGCTTTTGGTTGAGATGTAAAATCAGCGGCTCGTTCATCTTCCGGCGGTACGCCTATTTTTTTAGGATCAGTGGGAAATAAAAAATCACGGTAAAGACGGGATACTTCTTTGCCTTCGGCGCCGTTGGAGCGAAAAATCGAAACTCTCGACTCTAGACGCCGATTAACAAAAATATCATCGAGCGCGTTATAAACGTGGCGATGAAGCAACCTATACAAAAAATATTCGGAGTACTTCATGGTACGTCCGCTTTTGCCGATGGGGATTTCTTTTTGCAAATATTCAGGCAATACCCCGCCGGCCTTTTCGGCCCAAATCGCTTCCAACTGCGGACTCAACTCTTTGGATCTTTTTTCCAAATACTCAAAATTGCCAAGCATTTCTTTGGGATTGGAACGCAAATCCAAGAAATGACTTAATTCGTGGCACACTGACCAAAGAATTTGCCATTTTGTTTCGCCCTTTTCTTTCATCAATTTAAAGTCTTTATAATCCAAATAGACAATCCCCTCCTCCAGATTAATCATGAAACCATCCCCAACCTGAAAATCCAATGACCGGTCTTGAACAATGGAATAAAAAAGTTCTTTATATTTTTGGATAAATTCTTGCGCCTCTTGTTTGAAAATTTCCGCGGGATTACGAGATTCCGCAGGTTTACGTTGCGCTTGATGCGTAATAAACGGATTAAATCCTTGTTCCATAATCTTATATTAACATTTTTGCCAAGCTTAATCCATAAAAAATTATTACGAGAAACGACCGAGGGCACGGAACCCGACGCCGCCGTTGCGATAGTCAGGATCGTTCGAAATGACAAAAGCAAGACCGCCATCGAAAGAGTAACCACCGCGCAAACGCCCAAGACCGGCTTTGTATTGGTCGGAAAACCACTCGGGACAATTAGTCTCGCCCCATTCGGGATGGTGGATATTGCCCAGAACGTTGAACTCGATCATACGGGGCAAGGTGATTTGTTTGGGGTTGAGGTTATAGGCACGGGCAATGGCGGCAATCACTGCGGGATTTTCCAGTTCTCGGGGTGAGATATTGAAACGAGATTTCGGGTGTTTGTATGCTTGAATCAGGCCTTTTTTGTGCAATTCTTCGAGTACTGGTCCGAGGAAGTCTGTGTCGTTTTCGTATTGTTGATCACCATTTTCGTATGTTGGTTTGGGGCGTTCGTCCACCAAGAGCCAGGAGCCGGGGAGGAGCATGGCATCTTTAGGCAGATCGGATTCTGTTATGTACTGAAAATCAGGTTTGATCCAATGCTCGAGCTTTGTTTCCTCCGCCATGTCGATGGGAGGCAAATAGTGGAGTTTGAGGTGTTGTTTTTCCCAGGCTTCAATTTTTACCCCTGTTATGCCTTCGGGCAAGGGTGGGACATCAATATCACGGCCGAAGAAGGCTTGGAGCTTTTGCTTTTCGTGTTCGATGATTTCTTTAAACGTCTCACTGTCAGGTACTCTCTTTGTTTCTACACACTTTTTCCCTGCTTCGAGGAGTTGGTAGTACAGTTCCATATCGGCAAGCATTTGGCGGGAACGGTGTTTTTCGGCGTATTCGGCGAGTTCAAGGG
>CALFEO010000010.1 GCA_937949995.1 uncultured bacterium | reverse complement strand
ACTTGGTTGGTGATAAAAGTGGAGATTTCTCACGTCCGATTCGAAATGACAAAATGTTACTTGGTTGGTGATAACGGTGGAGATTTCTCACGTCCGATTCTCCGCCTGAGGCGGATGCGCCTAGGGCGTAGAAATGACGAAGCATGAGAAGTTGATAAGTTGGAGATTTCTCACGTCCGATGCGCCTTAGGCGCAGAAAGACGAAAAGGATAATTCCAAGTTCTAAGTTCCCTCCTTCGCCAAGGCTTCGGTGGACAAACGTGGTTCGAGGTTCGTGGTTCGCGATTCTTTGTTGTTTGTTATCCGATAGCGGTAATGAGGGTGGTGAAGACCCAGTCGAGGATGACGTAGGAGCCGAGAATGATAGCGATACCGATAAATGAGTTGATTAAGATTTTGCGGGCTTTTTCGGCACGGCCCGAATCTCCGCCGGCTATCATGTAAGAAACACCTCCCCAAACGAACATCAATAAAAAGATAACACCGGACATGGTTAGAATCCAATTAACCAAACGAGCAACAACGGATGTGACAACGGTTTGAGGATTGCCCTGTTGAATACAAGGGAAATTAAGGCCTGTGGTTGGTTCGCGGCAATCGGAGCCAACTTGAGTGTCAACGGTTTTTTGACCTTGCTCGGCGGAACCGCCCGCGGAATCGGTTGTAGTACTGCCGGGGGCTTGACCTTGCGGGGTAACTATTTGCTGACCACAGCAAACCGTATTGGGAACCGCTTGGCAAGAACCTTTGGCCTTAGGATTACTGATTGCGCCCGCAGGCCATGCACCGGGAGCGCATTGATTAACAGGAACACAGAATCCCATGCAATCATTTTCAGCCGGAGCTTGGCCGGTGGCTTTTTTTGCACAACACAAACCCAAGCCTTCAGCTTCTGAACATAAGGGCAAGCCGGTACCCATGGGAAATTCATCCAGCTGACAACCGGAGACGAGACTGCGGCATACGCCGGGACAATCTAAAGCATTTGCATCGGCAATAAATATACCAAAAACAAAAATCGCCATGATCAAGCTAAGTGATAAAGAACTGAAGCCAAATGATAATTTATTGAAACGCATATATTATTTTTGCTTGCAGCACAAATAATTACTCGCGGAATTTGACTGGCAATAACCGCTTAAACAATTGTAATTGGGTTTATCAGCCGATTTTATCAGCATACAGGAATAGCCTTGCGTTGCCGGAGTTGAACCGCAAACATCGGTTTTGCTGGATTTGGCCGATACTTTGGCGGCGGCTTCGGGATCTTGAACACCGCCGGTTTCCGCGCCGGCTTGCGCCTGAGCCGCGGCTGAAGCTTCTCCGGCGGCTTGTTGTTGTGACAAAAGATCACTCACTTCTTGCTCGGCTTGAGTCGGTGATTCGGCGGGAACTCCGGATCCGGCGGGCTGTGAAGCCGGTAAATCTTTGGTCCATAAAGTTACGAAAGAATCTGTTAAGACATAAGACAGCATGATCAAAGCTACACCGATTACCCCGTACTTCATTGTGGATTTGGCTTTGGTAACCATTTGATCGTTACCGCCGGCGATAAGATAAGAGAGGCCGGCGTAAACAAAAACCAGTAAAGCCAAAGCGCCAACGATACCCAAAAAAGTATTAATGACGCTTCGTGCAATAACGCGAAGATCGGTGACATTACCTAAAGGATTGGTGAGTTTGTAGGTTTTGGGGGTCGGAGAAGTTGAGGTGGACGCAGAGGTTGGCGAAACGGGTGTTTGGCAACAAACCAATGAAGAACCACAGTTATTCTGACCAGAAATTTCGGCAACCTTAGTGCCACCGGCTTTAGTACAATTTTGAGTGGAATCACAAACATAATAATTACCATCCACAAAAGTTGCAGGTTCACATGCTTTAAGTGCGGCCGGCGCGTTTTCATTTTCACAACATAAATAATTTTTTCCGTCCTTACTATAACAACCATGGAAGGTTTGATGCGTATTGGGACATTTTGTCACTGTTGGACCATCAAGAAACTCTTTCAGTCCGGGTGGAGTAATCGCTTTTCCTACAACTTTCGCGCAACTATCTAGAGTTGATATGGTTCCAGGAGCGCACGCTTCGGCTGAAACAAGCTTGCAATTTAATAGAAATATGCCCGAGAATATCAGTCCGATCGTAAAAATATAATAACCGATTCTATTTAAAAAAATATTCATATTAATCAAATTTTTGTATATCCTAAAGAAGAAGCGACGTAGGTAACAATTGTCCAAGCGAGCATGATGAAGACTATGCCGATGGCGGATTTTACCATGGCATCTCGGCCTTTGGTGACCCAAGAATCACGGCCGAAGGATAAAAGATACATGGTACCGCCCCAAATAAATGCGATTAAAAACAAAGCTCCGGATAAACCAATCAGAAAGTCGGCAAAATATATTCCTTGTTGAACCATATCTTGAATGGTGCAATCACCGGATTTGGTGCAAGAGACAAGCTGTAAACCACCCGAATTACCTCCGTAATTCCATTCGGCGGTACTGCCTGTTTGCGGAACGGGCTTGGGCTCATTGGAAGATCCGGGGGATGTACCGCCTTCCGCGCAAACAGGAAGCATGCAACAGGCATATAAAGGACCTTCGCATGTTTCAAATTGATTTGCTCCCTCACCATAGACACCACCCAGTCCTTCGCATTGACTTTTGTAAGTCTGCGATATGTTTGGTTCGTTGCTGTTTGGTAAACATTGGTAAGATTTACTGACATCCGTAATCGCTATACCGCCGCACTCGACTTTTCTTTCGGCTGCCGGAACGCAATCAGCGGCATACAAAGTATTGCCGATGAATACAAAAACAAACGATGCTACGACAACGGTTGATATAACAAGCTTGGGCAATCTCATAAAAAATATAAAAACGAAAGAATATTTACGGATTCCGCGGGGCCCTTAGGGTTTGGTCAACCTTTTGCTGGGCGGTTTGCAAAACTTTTTGCCAATCTTTTTCTTCGGTGATGCGGAAATCATCAATTAAAGATTTGAGAGCTTGTTCCATGGCGCCCGGATCATAACCGCGATACCAAGTGCGCGAAGTCAGAATTTGCGAAGCGAATACGCCCATTTGCTCATCATCCAAATAATCCTCGATCAAAGCTTTGTTGGCGGGCGGGCGCTTGGCGCGATCCAAATATTGTTTTTCGTTTTCTTGTTTAACGAGATAGTTGAGAAAGTTCCACGCGGTTTCGGTTTCTTTGGATTTTTTGGCGACCGTCCAAACCCAATAGTTGGCAAAGTTGGCCTCGGGGTTGCCTTCGATTTGAGGCAAGCGGGCGATGGCAAGATTAAGCTTGGGAGCACGGGCTTTGATGAGAGGGATGTGATAAGAGTAGCCGAAGAAATAGGCTACACGACCTTCGATGAAAGCATCCAAAGAATTGGGCATTTCATCATTCCATGAGTAAATGCTTTTGGTTGGATCGGCAAAATCCGTGTAGAAGCGCAGAGATTGAACCGCGGGAAGCTCGTCACGAACGGCGGCCAAGGCCTCGGGCATGCGCGCAAAAACCGGGCAACCTTCATCATTGGCCATTTGTGTGCCGTTTTGCATCATGAGCGCGGTAAGTATATCCGTGGCGCGCTCGACATTGTTGGATGTTCCAAGAGCGGCACCGGATTGAAGAATATTGTTATCGGTATCTATGGAAGACAAGCGATTGATTGTTGCCTGGAAGACATCCCAAGTTTTGGGAATTGTGGGAATGCCGGCGGAATTCAACATGTCTTTGTTAACGAACATGGCCAAAGTATCAACCGACATGGGCAAGCCCATAATTTTTTCTTCCAAGAAAGCCCTTTCATTGGCGGGAGCGGTGTTGATACGGCGGATTATATCTTGCGAGACGGACTCGGGGTAACGATCTCTGGCCTCGCGAAGCGTTAGGCTTTTTTCATTTTGCAGAACCAGTGTTTCTTTACGATTGGTGTAGCCGCCCTCGACAATAGTGTAAACCATCTTTGTATAAGCGGGCATTGGTTCGATTTTGGATTCGTATTTGCCAACCCAAGTGTTGTGGATGAGAAAAATATCGGGACCGCGATCTTCGGCCATGGCATTTAAAAGAAGGCCTTCGTATTCCTCGAGACGAAAGCGTTTATAATTGATGGTGATATGAGGGTGAGCTTGTTGATAAGCCTCGATAAGCGGGGCATAAGCCGTGCGATCGTCCAAGACAGCCCAAACCTCGAGCTTTTTTGGCTTGGCGGCCTCACCGGTTTCTTTATCGACACCTTTGGTGCAACCTTGACCGGTTAACATCAAACCGATGATCGACACAATGAACAAACGATAAAAAATGGACCTCATAGTAAGTTGAGTTCATTATAGCACACATAACGACCATGATTAACCCTAATTACAATTATTAGCCTTAATTATAGTTTAACAGTTTTATTGGATGGTGAGTTTATCCAATTTGTTGTTGTAAAGACGCTTGAATTGCAGGCTTTTTGAACCGAAATTTATTAACAATCCGGATTTTATATTATAAATTTCAAGATAATTCAAAGCTTGCGCCATATGTTTGCCCTCCAGGGTTTCAACGGCTTTGATCTCAATCATGATTTTATTATCAACATAGAAGTCCACTCTGCGAACACCGATCTCATGACCTTCATATATTATTTGCATGGATTTTTCTCGTTCAAAAGGAATTTTTCGCAACTTGAATTCTACAGCAAGAGCTCTGCCATATATTTTTTCCTGAAAACCATTACGCAAAAATCTATGAACCTTCATTGCCCCTCCCACGATATCTCTAATCAAAGCATCAGTATCATCCATATTAACCAATCAAACAATAATTATGGTAAATTTTGATTTAATAATTGCGGCTAATTAAGGTCGGGCGTTGTTTGGGTTAGCTTGAGATTCTAAAATAAACCACATCGCCATCCTGCACAATGTATTCTTTGCCCTCGATGCGGACTTTGCCTTTTTCTTTGGCACCGTTCCAGCCGCCATGGGCAACAAAATCTTCGTATGAGGCAACTTCGGCGCGGATGTAACCTTTTTCGAAGTCGGTGTGAATAACAGCGGCGGCTTGGGGGCCGGTTGCTCCACGGCGGACTGTCCAGGCGCGGGTTTCGAGTTCGCCTGAGGTGAGAAAGGTGATGAGATCCAAAGATTTGTAGGCGGAGACAATGAGACGATCGAGACCGGATTCGGTTTGGCCCACGGATTCCAGATATTCTTTCTTTTCTTCATCGCTCATATCGAGAAATTCGGATTCCATTTTGGCACAAATTGGAACTAACTCGAACTTGGAACTTGGAACTTGGAACTTGGATTTCCAAGAGGAGGATTGGAGTTGGTCTTCGGAGACGTTTAGGGCGTAGATCATGGGTTTAAGGGTGAGGAGAGAAAGGGACTTCATGGCTTTCAACTCATCTTCTGTCCACTCGAGATCGCGGAGAGGTTTGCCGTCTGCGAGATATGCTTTGGCACGTTCGAGTGCGGGAACCAAAATTTGCAATTCTTTGTTGGTGCCGGATTTTAATTGCTTGCTCGCCGATTCAAAACGTTTTTCGACTATGGCGAGATCGGCTAAAGCCAATTCGATGTTGATTGTTTCCATGTCGCGAGCAGGATCGATTTTGCCGTCCACGTGAATAATGTCATCATCCTCAAAAACGCGGAGAACCTGAACAATGGCATCCGTATCGCGGATGTTGGCCAGAAAGGCGTTGCCCAAACCTTGGCCTTCGGCGGCTCCACGCACGAGGCCGGCAACATCAACGAATTCGATGGTTGTGTGGACTATGCGTCCGGATTTGGAAATTACCGCAAGAGGCTCGAGACGAGGATCGGGCACTTCGACCACGCCGACGTTGGGATCGATTGTACAAAAAGGAAAGTTGGCGCAATCCACGGCTTTTTTGGTGATAGCGCTGAACAGAGTTGATTTGCCCACGTTTGGCAGGCCGACGATTGCGATTTTCATATATATATTCTCTTAATAATAACCAATAACCAAGCTCCAATAACCAATGAATAATCAATAATCAATCTTAAAAAAATAATCAAAAGGGATTGTGTTGGTGTAGGGTTATTTTCTGTTTTCAAGTTTATAAATTATTACGGCAAAAATTCTTTTCAATTCATAGGCTTCTTGTGCTTCGATATCAATTTCTTTGATTTTATCAGGATTAGCTTCTGATAATAGCTCCAGCCAATAATGTGTTTCTTTTATCTCTTTGCGTGAGATTTTGAATCTGAAAATAAAATCTTTTTGACCAAGCGAATCATTCGCTTCACGATAATTTGCACCGATTGAACCGGAAGATCTGATCAGTTGCTTGATTATCTGTTCATTAATCGTATTGCTCGGCAGGGATTTGCATAAACGGATTATCCTTTTTGCAAATAGTAACGTTCTTTCTTCCAAATCAAAATCTTTCATATTACTTGATTATTGATTATTATTTTGTTTTTATAGTGATTTATTGATTATTGGAGCTTGGTTATTGGTTATTGAGCTTTCAGTTTAGCGGAATTTTAGAGGTTTGGTCAAACCTGGTGCCAGCTACAAGCTGCTAGCTACTAGCCATCAGCTGCCGGATACCAGCTTCTAGCTGCTAGCCAAACCACCTCCCCCTTTATTCGTCATTTCGAACGCACGTGAGAAATCTCTGCTTATTAAACTCAAGCTAGTAATAACAGTGGAGATTTCTCACATCCGATTCGAAATGACGAAGTATGAGAAGTTGATAAGTTGGAGATTTCTCACATCCGAT
>CALFEO010000009.1 GCA_937949995.1 uncultured bacterium | reverse complement strand
TGGAGATTTCTCACATCCGATTCGAAATGACGAAGTATGAGAAGTTGATAAGTTGGAGATTTCTCACATCCGATGCGCCTAAGGAGCAGAAATGACAAACTTGTTATTTGGCTGGTAGAAACCGGTGGAGATTTCTCACATCCGATTCGAAATGACAAAAATGGTTATTTTAGCTAGTGGCTGGAAGCTAGTAGCTAGCAGCTGATAAAGGCGGATGCGCCTAAGGAGCAGAAATGACAAACAGGGGTTGATCTTGCTGGCGATTGAGCACAACCTCCTAAATCCTCCTTAACCCTCTACGCTCTTTGAGCTACTCGGGTCAGGTCAGGAGGACTTGTTAAACAGACATTTGTTTTAAAGCCCCTGATAAGGGGTTGGGGTTGTGCTTGAGGCTCGTAGCTGGAAGCGGGATGTTTGTGACGAATGCGCCTAAGGAGCAGAAATGACAAACTGTTATTTGGCTGGTGATAACAGTGGAGATTTCTCACGTGCGTTCGAAATGACGAACTTTAGTTGGTTTAGCTGGTGGCTGGTAGCTAGAAGCTGGTAGCTGATAAAGGCTGATACGACTAAGGAGCAGAAATGACAAAATAAAACTGCAGCGATTCGTAACAGTGGTTCGTTGTTCGAGGTTCGTTGTTCGAGGTTCCTGGTTCGTGGTTCGTTGTTCGAGGTTCCAAGTTCTACATTATATGTTAGTATGTTCTCAAGTTATATGAAGATAGCAATTATTGGCGGAGGGGCGGCGGGGATGATGGCGGCCGCGACGATAGCGGAAAAGGATCCGGGAGCGGAGGTTGTTTTGATTGAGAAGAATGACTCTTTGGGAAAAAAGGTGATTATATCGGGGGGCGGAAGATGTAATGTCACAACGGGGTTGGATGATGTTAAGGAAGTTTTGAGCCGATATCCGCGCGGTGGGAAATTTTTGACCAAGGCTATGTACGCTTTTCCACCCAAAGCTATGCGCGAATGGATGGAGGATCATGGAGTGCCCATGAAAATTGAAAAAGATGGAAGAGCTTTTCCGCAATCGGACGATGGAAGAGATGTGGTACGGGTTTTTTTGAATATTTTCAAAAAAGCGAACGTTAAAGTTTTATATAAAGCGACGGTGGAGGATATAAAAAAAACGAAAGACGGATTTGCGGTAAAAATTAAAAATCAAAAAGAAATCATTTCTGCCGATAAAGTCATTTTGACCACAGGCGGGCAAGCGTATCGGCAAACAGGTTCGGCGGGAGATGGTTATGCTTTTGCGACGAAACTTGGACACAGTATTACTCCGCTCGCGCCAAGCTTGAGCGCTTTTCATGCCAAAGAAACTTGGCCAGCAAAACTTGCGGGCCTATCATTTGCGAAAGTTAAGCTTGATGCCAAAAAGGAATCAGAAAACTCAAAGAAATTTACGATGACCGGACCGATGATGTTTACGCATAAAGGAATTACAGGTCCCGCGGTTTTTGCCATGTCTTCGCTTTTGGCATTTGAAACAATCTCGGCAAATAATCCGGTCGTGATTACCATTGATTTATTTTCGGAAGAGAAGTTGCCGGATGTAAATTGTAAATTCGCAACTTTGGTAAAGAAGAATTTCAAGAAAAATATTGTTACGGTTTTGAATTTGATGATTCCCAAATCTTTGGCGGTGATACTTTGCGAAGAAATTGATTTGGACGCGACAAAAGTATCGAGTCAGATCAGCAAGAAAGAGATTGAGAAGATTGTTGGATGGATAAAAGGCATGCCTTTGCACATTATTGCCAGAGCGGCGGGTGAAGAATTTGTGACAGCCGGAGGAGTTTGTTTGGATGAAGTTGATCCAAAGACCATGGAATCAAAAAAATGCTCCGGATTATATTTCGCGGGAGAGATTTTGGATGTGGATGGGTTTACCGGAGGTTTTAATTTGCAATCCGCGTGGGCGACGGGGTATGCAGCTGCTAGCTACTAGCCGCTAGCCTCTAGCCAAACAACGAAGACCAATTCGTCATTCCCTCGAAGGAGGGAATCTACAAAGCAGGTAATAACGGTGGAGATTTCTCACATCCGATTCTCCGCCTGAGGCGGATGTGCCTCAGGCGCAGAAATGACAAAATGCTACTTGGTTGGTGATAACGGTGGAGATCTCTCACGTCCGTTCGAGATGACAAACCGTAGTTGGTTTGGCTAGTGGCTAGTAGCTAGAAGCTGGTAGCTGATAAAGGCGGATACGCCTTAGGAGCAGAAATGACGAAAAATAGAGAGTAGCAGAAATCGATCGGAGCATGGGTTTTGATTAATTTTGCGGGTTCTGGCATACTCGGGGTTATGTCTACGGTGTTGCAGGTGAGAGATCTGTCCAAAACTTTCGGAAACCGAGAGTTGTTTAGTGATGCCTCGGTGACAATCAGTATCGGGCAGAGGGTGGGGTTGATTGGAGCAAACGGATCGGGGAAAACGACTTTGTTAAAAATGATTTTGGGTCAAGAAGAAATCGACGAAGGAGAGGTAATCATTTTTCCTGATATGCGGTTGGGGTATTTGGAACAACACGAGGATTTTAAATCCGGCGAGACTGTCAGCGAATATTTGGTGCGCGTTTCGGGACGTGAAGAATGGGAATGCGCCAAGATGGCTGGCGCGTTTGATATAAAAAATGAAAAATTGGACGCGGAATTTTTGAGTTTATCCGGAGGCTATCAGATGCGCGTCAGAATGGCCGGAATTTTGGTGCAAGAACCGGATCTATTGCTGTTGGATGAGCCCACTAATTATTTGGATCTGCAAACAGTATTATTGTTGGAAGATGTTTTGAGAGCATACCGCGGAGCTTTGTTGCTTATTTCGCATGACCGCGAATTTTTAAAAAATGTTTGCACGCATACATTGGAATTGGAGAATAAAAAATTAACGCTTTTTCCCGGAGATGTTGAGGCGTATTTTGCGGAAAAAGAATTGAGATTGGAGATGGCGCGCAGATACAATAAAAAAGTTCAGGCACAGCAAAGACATTTGCAGGATTTTGTGGATCGATTCCGCGCCAAAGCCTCGAAAGCAACGCAAGCACAATCCAAACTGAAACAATTGGAAAAGTTGAAGACAATTGATATTGCACACTCGACGAGGACTGCCCGTATTAAGCTGCCGGATGCTCCGCAACGCAATGCCATGGCACTGGAGTGCAGGGATTTGGCGGCGGGCTATGAAACTGGTAAGCCGATTTTGCAGAAAATCAATTTCGAGATTAAACGCGGAGATCATATTGCGGTTGTAGGCGAAAACGGACAAGGAAAATCCACTCTTTTAAAAACTCTGGCCGGTGAATTGCAACCGCTTAACGGATCTTTCAAGTGGGGCCATGGTTTGAATGCCGCTTATTACGCGCAACATGTTCCGCAGATGCTCCCCAAACACGGAACGGCAGGTGATTACTTGAGATCAGTGGCACCAAGAGCTTTGCCCGAGGAATTATTGCGCATGGCGGGAAACTTTTTGTTCAGTAAGGATGATTTGGATAAACATATCAATGTTCTTTCGGGTGGAGAGAGAGCACGTTTATGCTTGGCGGGAATTTGTTTGGGCAAATATGACGTATTGATTTTGGACGAGCCGACCAATCATTTGGATTTTGATACGGTGGAGGCTTTAGCTGAAGCTTTATCCGAATACACGGGTACTGTAATATTTGTTAGCCACAGCCGAACTTTTACAGCGCAAATAGCCGATAAGATATTGGATATTAAAAACGGTTCAGCGAAATTCTATCCGTATACATACGATATTTATGTTTATGAGTTGAAAACTCATGCGACTTTTGAGCTCCCCATGGAAAAATCCGGATTGATCGAAGGAGCTATCCCCTACGAACGTCCGAGGCAAGAAATTTATCAAGAAATGCAACAGGAAAAAAGAGTGCAGAAAAAATCCGAAGATGCAACGCGTAAATTGACGGAAGAAAAAGAAAAATTGTTGAATTGGTTTTTGAAAAATACGGATAAAGTTGATGCGGAAAAAGCCAAAAGATTGAAGGAGGTTGAAGAAGAAATTTTAGCGCGCGAAAGTGAGTGGTTTGATGCGCAACAAAGATACGAGGCACTGGAGGCGGAGATGAGGCAGACGAAGACTTTATAAACCAGTCGTAACGTTTATAAGGGGTTGTTTGGCAGTAACTCACCCCCTTCCCCCTCTCTTGAAGCAAGAGAGGGGGCTTTATAATACTAAGTTTACTGTGCTTGACAGGCATGCCTGTCAAGCACAGTAAACCAGCCGAGTTTACTTCTATTCGTCATTTCGATCCTGAGCGTAGTCGAAGGGGAGAAATCTCCGCTAATAAAACTTAACCCGATAAACCCTCTTTGTCATTTCGAACGGACGTGAGAAATCTCCGCTTGTAAAACTTAAGTCGGTGATAACAGTGGAGATTTCCCACGTCCGATTCTCCGCCTGAGGCGGATGCGCCTAAGGAGCAGAAATGACAAAATGTTACTTAGTTGGTGATAACAGTGGAGATTTCTCACATCCGATTCGAAATGACAAACTTGTTATTTGGCTGGTAGAAACCGGTGGAGATTTCTCACATCCGATTCGAAATGACAAACCATGGTTGGTTTGGCCAGTGGCTAGTAGCTAGTGGCTTGAAGCTGGTAAAGCGATTGACAAAGCGGGAAAATTGTGGCAACAATAAGCTACAAGCTACAAGCTTCTAGCTGCGAGCGAATAACACCTGCGACAATAGTATGGAGAGACAAGATATTGCGGTTGATGTTATGCTAGTGGACAGTGGCTAGTGGCTAGTGGCTAGTGGACAGTGGTCAGTGGTCAGTGGCTGAAGTAAGTTCCTTCACAAGTAAAGAAAGGATGAAGACCATGAAAAATCGACTTGCTTTTTGGGTGACTGTGGTGATGAGTTTGTGCTTGGGCATGCTGGCCTCTTGCGGAAGCGATGAAGAGAGCAAGGGCGCAGGCGGAACAAGCGGAAGCGGAGGAAGCGTTGACGACGGCGGTGCCGGAGACAGCGCGACCGGAGGCTCGGGCGGAACGGGAGGTATTGGCGGTGCCGGTGGAGATGGTGGAACGGGAGGCGGCGGAGGCGAAGCCGGTGCTCCGGAAAACGGATGGAAGAAGGGTGTAGTTGGGAAATCGAAGGGTATCATTGAAATCTCTTCGAATGCAGGACGGATTCAAGGCATTGCCGTGAATGCATCCACTCCCATGATGTTGAAAGATCATGTCATGGACGATCCCATGGATGGAGGAGATGATTCGGGCACGACTGCTCCAGACACAACTCCGTCCATTAACTTTTCGGGTATCACTCCTGATTTCACACAAATGCTGATTCCGATTCCGCCATATACGTATGGTTGGCCTGAAGAAAATTTGCTGGCGCCGGAAATTGCCGTTGTGGACCAGGCCGGCGAAATGACAATTCTGCAGCCATTTCCAACTTGGCCCAGCACAGATTTTGCCTCACACTGCCTTGGTGCGTACAACACAAATGTGAACGGCAATGAACTGCGGGCATACGGTGGCCTGGGGTTTGATCTGGCCACCTGCATGAACAGATACTTCCTCATTTCAAACATGTCCAACAAGGTTTGGGAAGTATATCCCAATGGAGACATGGATGTTCTCGTGGAAAATCTGCCCGGACCATCTTTGGTGCAGTGCCATCAAGGAGAGCTTCTCATCAGCACCTTGCCGCAGTATGAAGATGATTTTGACACGGGTGGCGTAAAGCCCGCTACCGGTGTTGGTTTGCACCGCGTCAACATTGATACGGGCGAACTCACCACAATCGTAATCATCGAACCCACGGCTGATTATGCCGACAACACGACGATCGCCATGTGCGGAACCTATCCGGGAACAACGGATAGATACATTCCGATTGGCGTCAACGTTCCGTTCGCAGTCAGAGCCGACAATACTCTGCTCATCGCTGATCCGGCTGCGAAACGCATTTACTCTTGTGACAATGACGGTTCCAATGTGCAACAGTTTGCCTACATGGAACAGTTCACTGTTTCGGCAATCATGGCTCCGAATGATGTCGTTTACTCGGTGGAGCCTCCGATTATTGAGTGGACGTATGATACCATCGCTAGGAATGCGGTGATCAAGGCTTATGATGGAAAAGAATGGACGATTGTCCAAGAACTTTCCGGCTATGAGCCTTACGGCAAATTCATGAGCAACCAGTACATCCGGGTTGATTGCCCTGATGGGATGGCAAGTGATGCCGAATGCTACCAGCCCAGCGGTGGCTTTATCAAAGTCATCCCCGGAGCACAGCCTGTGCTTTACGTTGTTGACCCAATCAAGGGAGAGCTTTCAGCGATTCCTCTTGATATGTAGAATACCAAACCGGATGCAAGATCCGGTGGAAGCTCGGGGTGACGAATCTCCCCATGCCCCCTCTTTGACTTAAGAGGGGGTTTTTAAATACATTGTCTGAACCTTGATTAACATGATTTACTGTGCTTGGCAGGCATGCCTGCCAAGCACAGTAAACCAGCCAAGTTTACCTCTATTTGTCATTTTAAAAACCCTCTTTGTCATTTCGAACGGACGTGAGAAATCTCCGCTAACAAAACTATGGCTTGTAATAACAGTGGAGATTTCTCACATGCGTTCGAAATGACAAACCGGAGTTGAGTTGGTTTGGCTAGTGGCTAGCAGCTAGAAGCTGGTAGCTGGTAAAGCGATTGACAAAATGGGAAAAATGTGGCTACAATGAGCTACAAGCCACTAGCTACCAGCTACGAGCAAATAACACCTGCGACAATAGTATGGAGAGACAAGAAGTTGCAGTTGGTGTTATGCTAGAGGCTAGAGGCTGGAAGCTAGTGGCTAAAAGCTGAAGAAAGTTCCTTCAAAAGTGAAGTGAAGAAAGGATGGGGATCATGAAAAATCGACTTGCTTTTTGGGTGACTGTGGTGGTGAGTTTGTGCTTGGGCATGCTGGCCTCTTGCGGAAGCGATGAGGAGAGCAAGGGCGCAGGCGGAGCAAGCGGAAGCGGAGGCACTGCGGGAAGCGGTGGGTCTGCGGGGTCGAATAGTTGGAAGAAGGGTGTTGTCGGCAAGGCCAGTGTGGGAAGCATTGTGCTGGCCAAGAACGCCGGGCAGATTCAGGGTTTTGCGGTGCGGCCGGGAATGGCCATGCGCACCATGGATTTGGACGCGGGTTTGGACGCGGATCCGGAAGCAAATGCGGACGGAGCCGATGATGCCGCGGAAGACGCTCTGTTGGATGCCGGAGATGAAGCGGGTACGCCGAACACGGCGCCGACCATCAACTTTAACGGCATCACTCCGGACTTTACGGAAATGTGGCTGCCGGTTCCGCCTTATGCGGATACCAATGAAGATCCGACGATTGCACCGCTTACCATTGTGGTGAAGCCGGATGCTTCGATTGAAACCGTTCAGCATTTTCCGGATTGGACAACCGAGTTCACTCTTGGCTGTTTCAATACCTTCGAAACGACCGTGAATGGCGAACAACTCAAGTCATATGGCGGACTCTCGGTTGATATGACTGAGTGCTTTGGCCGACATTTCTTTGTAACTAATGCGAGCAACAAGGTTTACGAGTTGTTCGATGACGGCGAGCGTAAAACGCTGACCGACCAGTTGCCCGAACCCGGAGTTCCTTCGGCAATTCTGTGCCATCCGGAAGGTTACTTGGTTGTGAGCGTGCTCCCGGGGTACGTGAAGAACGCGCCCATATCGTTGCCGACAGAGGCGCCCAAGCTGGTCAAGATTACCACGGGCTCGGTTCCGGAGGTGAGCTTGCTGGCAACTTTGCCGATTACGAGCAATTACGCCACTCCGGCTCAGATCACCACTAACATATGCTTTAAGCATACTAAGCTGGCGCCGGCTAGCGGGATTCGTATTCCGGTAGCCGTGAGAAACGACTCATCGTTCCTAGTTGGTGATGTTGGCGCGCGAATCGTTTACGCTGTTGCCAAGGACGGCAGTACTGTCGAGCAATTCTCGGACATGCCGCTTTTGACGGCTAGCGCAATCTTCGCGCCGAACGAAGTAATGTACATGATCGACGCGCCCCTGCTCAACAAGAGCTCGGACACGGTTCTGCAAGGAACCATGATTCGTGCTTACGATGGAAGCAATTGGACGGATATTCTGGAACTTACGGGATACGATCCATACATCAAAAGTATGAGCTGGGGCATGTATGGAGCGGATTGCCCTCCCCAGTTTGCGTCCGAAGGCGCTTGCCGAATGCCGTACGGAGTCTTTACCAAGATTTCGCACGGCGCTTCGCCCATTCTTTACATCATCGACCCGATCAAGGGCGAACTTGTTGCCGTGCCCCTTGATATGGGTGGCGGCGTTGATGCCGGAACCGGCGGCTCGGCCGGATCGAGCGGAGCCGGTGGTGAAGGCGGAAGTGCCGGAACTGCGGGAACTGCAGGTTCAGCAGGTGCAAGCGGTACTGCCGGATCGGCCGGAGCCGGAGGAACCGCGGGTTCGGCCGGTGCGAGCGGATCCGCGGGAACTGCAGGTTCGGCCGGAAACTAGGAGAAACAAATCTCCCTGTGCCCCCTCTTTGACTGAAGAGGGGGTTTTTATATATCCGGAGTGCTTATTGTCTGAACCTTGATTAACTTGACACTGTCGTTCGCCACGCTCGGTCGCGACCGACGTGGTTCGCGAACGACGTGTCTTGATTCTCGCTCATATTAACATGATTACTTATTGTCTGAACCTTGATTGCCGCTCATATTCTCGCTCATATTAACATGATTACTTATTGTCTGAACCTTGATTAACTTGACACTGTCGTTCGCCACGCTCGGTCGCGACCGACGTGGTTCGCGAACGACGTGTCTTGATTCTCGCTCATATTAACATGATTACTTATTGTCTGAACCTTGATTAACATGATTCTCGCTCAAATTAACATGATTATCCCGCACAATTACATATAAGATGACGGGATGCTACTGGGGTGGGAATATAGATAGAGATTGATAATCTTATTAAGGTGCTGAAAATGCTGAGTTTACTGTGCTTGACAGGCATGCCTGTCAAGCACAGTAAACCAGCCAAGTTTACCTCTATTTTTCATTTCGAAAACCCTCTTCGTCATTTCGAACGAAGGTGAGAAATCTCCGCTAACAAAACTATGGCTAGTAATAACAGTGGAGATTTCTCACATCCGATTCGAAATGACGAACTTGTTATTTGGTTGGTGATAACGGTGGAGATTTCTAACATCAGTTCGAAATGACGAACTTGTTATTTGGTTGGTGATAACAGTGGAGATTTCTCACATCCGATTCGAAATGACAAAACGTGGCTTGAAGCTGGTAAAGCGATTGACAAAATGGGAAAAATGTGGCTACAATAAGCTACAAGTTACAAGCCACTAGCTACAAGCTACAAGCCACTAGCTACGAGCTGCTAGCTGCTAGCTACAAGTAATCGGATGAGAGATAATAAGGTTGCAAGAACAAACATACGGTTGAAGTTGAGGGTGGAGATTTCTCACGTGCGTTCGAAATGACAAATGAAGGATTGCTCCTTCACAAGTGAAGAAAGGATGAAGACAATGAAACGGACACTTACTTTTTGGTTGGTTGCGGTGCTCGGTTTGAGCTTCTCCATGCTTGCCTCTTGCGGAAGCGATGAGGGGGGCAAGGGCGCGGGCGGAAGCGGAGGCACTGCGGGAAGCGGCGGGTCCGCGGGGTCGAATAGCTGGAAGAAGGGTGTGATCGGCAAGGCCGGAACGCCTCAAGTGATTATGAGAAACGGCGGGCCCATCTTGGGTATCAGTCTGAAAGAGCCGGCCATGCGAACCATGGACGGAGAATTGGACGGCGGACTTGAAGATGCGGATGCCGGACAAACCGAACCTTTGCCGGATGTGATTCCAAAGGTTGACTTTGGGCAAACCAAACCGTCATCCGATTTCGTGATCATCACACCGCCCTACAGCAAGTTGGGCACGGGCGGTTTACAGCCGGCCGAACAGCCATATGCGGTGACTTACAAACCGAATGGTGAAATCGGCGTAGACCGATACTTTCCCAATTGGAAAACCGATTGGACGATCGATTGTTTTATCACCAAGCTCATCGAAGTCAATGGAAACAGTCTGTATGCTTATACGGGCGTGACTTTTGACATCGAGACAAAGCTGAACCGCTTTTTCTTTGCCACAAGCGCCATGGATGCGGTTTACGAACTGATGCCAAACTCCGAACCGAAGATCCTGGCACAAGGCTTTGGATTGCCATCGACTTTGATGGCCCATCCGCAAGGGTTTTTGGTCGTGACTACTTTGCCCGGCTATGAAAAATCCGCACCAAAAGGCGCGGTGCCCATTTTGCCGGCAAAACTCATGAAGATCGACATGGATGAACCTCACGAAGTCGAAGAGATCGCGTCTTTGCCGATTCCCTCGGACTACGAGAGTATCTCGGGATGCGAAGAATTCGATTCTTTGCCCTACAGAATGCCGACCTCGATCCGGATTTCACTGGCTCTCAAAGAAGACGGCAGTTACTGGATGGGTGATGTCGGCGCCAAGCGTTTGTACAACATCTCTCCGGACGGCAAAACCGTTACCGAGGTTTCCTCGATGCCCATGCTGGTTGTGGCCTTGATTGCGGCGCCGAATGATGTGCTGTACATGGTTACTCCTCCGATTCTAGGCAATCAGGGCGGACAAGATGATCCTGACTTTGTGGCCAAGGGAGTCACAATCTACGCCCTCGATGAGGCGGCCAAAACATGGGTGGAGGTTGTGGAATTGGACGGCTACGAGGGCTATGAGGACAAGATGAGCTGGGGCAAGTTTCACATCCCCTGTCCTCCGGAACTTGCCGCACAAGGTATTCCGGTTTGCAAACAGCCGATCGGAATTTACTTCAAGGTTGTGCCGGACATTACACCCTTGCTCTTTGTCTCGGATCCCATCACAGCGAGACTGTTTGAAATCCCGCTCAACATGGATGATCCGGAACCGGCTGATGCGGGCATTAATGCGGAGGCCGGAAGCGCGGGATCGAGCGGTAACCCCGGCTCAGATGCGAGTAGCCTGTAAGAATACAAAATTACCCCCCTTTTTTTGTACAAGAGGGGGTTTTTATTTTTTTCATCCAACCAAGTAAGTGTGAAGTAATTGACATTGTTATCAATATATGTCATGCTTTCTTATTGAATTCTTGGTATACTCCAAGAAAGAAAAGCAACGCGCACCTTGACAATCAGAAGGGGAATCAAATGAAAAGCATATCAGTAATAATGATTGCGATTATTTACTTAATTATCATGGGCTGCGGGGGTTCTGTGGTATCATCGCCCGATGATCGAACGGGTGCTTCAACCTGCCAATGGGAGCTTGACGAAGAATTCGATGGTTTTCAAAAGGCTTTCTTGTTGAACTATTTAGGCGGGGTACACAAGGATGAGACAGGCCTTTGGATTACGGCTACCGGGAATGACAGGGCTCATCTTTTTCATCATACAAATGCCGGCTGGGAAGACATCCCTTTCGGGAATTACCGATCTGCTTACTATATCAAACCTGATGATAAGGGTGATAAGTACATTATGGCTATCGATAGCTTGAGCCGATACGTTTTGTTGAAGCAGAGCGATAGCCAATGGATTACTATTCCCGGTCCGACTGAAGCCATGCTATTGAACGACTTTGTTATCAAGGATAATTCAATTCTGGCGGTTGGCCTGGATAATGAAGATAACCCGCAGCTCTGGAAAAAAAATTCAATGGGCTGGAATGCAGTGAAGCTGCCGCTTAAATCAAACTACAGGATTGTCAAGATTGCAACAAAGGGCGATCAACTGCTGATTGCCGGCAATGTATGGGATCCTGAATCCGGTTTTATTGATTGCTTCCTGTTTACAGGCCCTGATTGGCAGGAGCAAAAACTCCCCTCAAATTGTAAAATGCTCTTTGATTTGGCACCCGTGGTCAATTCCGGTCTGGCATACATTTCCGCAGTGTCGGATGATAATCAGGGTATGCTTATTAGCGCAACGGGCAAAATCAGCTTCCCTGCTTACTTAAGTACTGAAAATCGGGGTTGGAGTTTTGTTCGAATGCTGAAAAACAACGATCTTCTCTGGCTGTCAAGCATCATGCCTCAGGGAGCGGAAAAAGATACAAAAGAACCCAACCTTACTTTGGTAGCTGAGACGATCCTGCATCCGCGTGATCAAAACAAGTTGTCCATCATCTCCAAGCAAGCAACAATTCCCTTGGATTTGTGGGTGGCTGCCGATGGAACTCATGCCCATCTGACAACAGTAAACGAACTATACTCTTGTAAGTAATCCTTTCATCAATGCAGATCATCTCGATCTGCTTTTTTGTATACAAAAACACGGTGTTGACAGGCCACCGCGTTTTTTATGTTGAAGAGTTTTTCAATGCCGTGAGAAAAACCTTCTTTTAATTATTTTTGTTTTTTTGATTTTATGTTCCGGATGCGACAGTGTCTCCATCGTTGACAGGATCGACGGATGACACGGCCGCATCACTTTCTTGCGTATCAGTACTTGATACCGAGGTTGAGGTACTCGACGCTGAAGCAGAATCCGTAACATCCGTTGCCGTAGTGGTTGTATAATCAGAATCCGTTGATGTGGGGATTATCGGATCTTCCGGATAAGGGCCGATCGGTTGACCGGTAAGGTCATCAACTCCTTGGTATGTATTATCTGAAACAAAGCGGATTGTACCGGGGCGCATCGGACGAACCAGCCAAGTAAATTCCATATCATGAGTTTGCGGTTCGGTGATAACGATATCAAAGCCTTGATCCGTTCGGTTGGTTATCCACCATGATCCGTTTATTGAAGCATGAGGTGTAACATAAACCATCGGATAATGCAGGATTGTTCCGTATGATATATGCACTTCGGTTGCGCCGGCTTTAATTAATGCCAAACCTTCGATTTCGACGCCCGGAGCTTCTGATTGGATTATGGTTGTATTGTTAATAATAGTGCCGGCCGACTCACCTGATTTAGCGATACTTCCAAGGCTGAATGATGGTTTAACAAAAACCGAGATTAAACCTTCTTCGAGACTGCCATATGATTCAAGGGCGATACCGATAACATTGCCGGCGGAAACCGCTTTGACGGCAACACCCGGAATATCGGAAGCTGTTAAATAATCACCGACTTGAATGGCTCCGTTTGCAGTGGATACGCGCGTTGGAACGCGTCCGGCCAAAGCGATTGGATAATGACCTTCATAATGGCGACCTGTAACAAAGCCGGGTTTGGTGGAAACGATGCCCAAGAGAGCTTGGCCGGCCGAAGAAGCACGTTTTACTTTATTTACACCGGTTGGGTCAGCGGTCACGATATCGCCGGGTGTTAAATCATCATCCGATTCAAATCTTTCGGCATAATCATAAGCGTCCTCGCTTTGCCAGCCGTCTGCATTAGTGGAAATGTAAGTGGAGGTTGGCGATAAAGTATCATCCACAAAGATATATGTTGAAGTTGAGGATTCGCCGGTTGTTTTGGAACCCAAGTATAAGCGACGTCCAACATGGAGATCTCCGGAGACTGTAACATCGCCCAAGTTTGTGATGGTAAGTAATTTTTGATTAAAGGCTGTTCCCGTGGAGTATACAAGAGTAAACTCCGAAGATGTTGCGGAAATTGTATTGTTGGACAAGTTGAACGATGGACTGATTTCTTGATCAAGATCCAGATCCCAAGCGCTGCCCATGAAGCTGAATGTGTAGGAACCGTAAGCCGTGGTCGATGTTGAGGCTGTGCCTTGGGATTTGATGGTTGCACCTTTGTGCGCGAGATTACCATCCGTATCGATGGAGAGGAAAGATTCGCCTAAAGATGTGAAGTTTGAATCAATATCCATACCAGTAAAGAAAGGAGAGGAGGATGAGTGAAGTTCTTGAATTGCGTTGATAAGCGGACCAATAAACGAATCGTAAGTCAAAGTATAAAATTCATCGGTTCCGGCAGGCGCTCTTAATCCATTGAATTCCTCGTCGATGGCATTCAATGCGGTTTCAACCTCTTGAGCTATTAAACCATCCTCCCGATAACCTCCAGTTTTCATGTTAAAATGAACGGGCCTTAACGCCAGGATTAAATTTAAACCAAGCTCATTGTCAACAATATTTTCTTTGAGTCTTTCGTCTGAATAATCTTGAAGCGAACCGCCATAATAGAAATCGGTTGCAGATGTATTATCAACACCAATAGTAACTCTTTCAACAGACCCATTGCCTATTTGAACATAATTATCGGCGGTAACCTGAGCGCCATAGCCAAGCGCCATGGAATTATAGTAATTTCCGGAAGCGCGAGCATTGTATCCCAAGAAAGTATTGCCATATAAAGTTGTGATGTTATCGCCTGAATAATAACCCATGGCAACATTATAATCACCGGTCGTTACGTCTATTAATGAGTTATAACCTATACCAACATTGTGCTGTGCGGTGTCAGTTAGATTGCTTAACGCTTCATAGCCTATGGCAACATTATAATCGCTGTTAATATCGCTATCCGCGCCTTCCAAAGCATTGTAACCGATGGCGATATTGTAATTACCGGTTCCGATATTTTCTCCGGCGTAATATCCAAATGCGGCATTGGACGTACCTGTAGTAATACCATTGCCGGCATTTATGCCCATTGCGGTATTATAAGAAGGCGATGTTAAATTACTTAAAGCGCCATATCCTAAAGCACTGTTGCCGTAACCGGTGGTTATAGCATCCAATGTATACCCGCCAACTGCAGTATTGGCCGAATGATTGTTTCCGCTTACACCTTTGAGCGCATTAACACCCAACGCAACATTGGAAATGCCGGTTTCGTTGTATTGCGATGCTTCAAAACCAAAAGCTACATTGTTATAACCACTGGTATTTTGCTGCATGGCGTCCGTGCCCAAGGCTGAATTCTGATAACCGGTTGTATTATTTGTCAAAGCAATCGCGCCTACAGCTACGTTGCGATTTCCTGTTGAATTAGCAAACAGCGTGTAATATCCAAGTGCCGTATTGTAATCTCCCGTAGAAAATGCGGTGGTGTTCCCAAATAATGAATATGAACCTAAAGCGGTGTTATAATCGGCCGTGCTTGTTACATTATAACCAGCTACTGCGCCGATAGCAGTATTATGATCGCCACCCTTAAGGGCCTGTAATGCATTTCTGCCGAAAGCGGAATTGTAGCTTCCACTGTCATTTTTATTTAAAGATTCCGAACCAACCGCAGTATTACTGTGACCGGTTGTATTATATTGACCTGCGGCATGACCAACAAAGGTATCATAATCACCGCTGGTGGTTTCTCTTCCCGCTGATTCACCAACCGCCACAAATTGCAACCCTGTTGAGAGTAAAGCGTATCCGGCTGAAGCGCCGATCGCAACAGCCCCGCCGGATCCTCCGGTATTCAATGCATTATGGCCTACGGCGGTACGGGATCCGACGCTTCCTCCTTGAGCGGCTCCTGATCCGACGGCCGTATCTCCTCCCATAGTGCCGGCATATCCCGCTTGATGCCCAATATAGGTATTGTCATTACCAGTAGAATTGCTGTAACCGGCAAAATAACCCAGTGCCGTATTATCATCATTGCTTCCGGATGTGTTATATAATGCACTAAAGCCTACGGCTGTATTTTGACCACCTGTGATTGTACCCAAAGCATATGCTCCGATAGCAACACTGCCATTATCATTATAGTTTTCAAGAGCATGACTGCCAACCGCGGTATTCCAATAACCCGCACTTAAACTATTCAAACTCTTGATTCCAATCGCCACATTTTCATAGCCTGTAGTATTACTGAGCAATGACTCGTAACCAACGGCTGTATTGGAAGCGCCTGTAGTTAAACCGAATAAACTCTTTGCACCTATACCTGTGTTATAAGAATTTGAATTTCCAGTTACACCACGCAAAGCCTGATACCCGAGAGACGTATTATACTCACCGGTTTGATTAAAGTATCCGGCAGTCAAACCAATTCCGGTATTGCCACTGCCGGTACTATTATTTCTTAAAGCTCCTCCCCCAACCGCCGTAAGATTTGAAATTGTGGAATATTGCATGGCCTGCGAACCAATCGCCGTATTGTTTATGCCAGTTGAATTTGTCTGTAAAGCTTCGGAACCCATGGCAACATTACCGAACCCCGAAGAGTTGCTTTGCAATGCCGACATACCGATGGCTGTATTTTTATAACCGGTTGTATTACTATACAAACTTTCATAACCTACGGCTGTATTGGAAGCACCTGTGAAATTTGCATTTAAAGCCAATCCACCTACAGCCGTATTATATGAATAATATGCATCGGCAGGTATAAATCCGGTTTGACTTAGAGCACCACTGCCAAGCGCCGTATTATATATTCCTTCTTTAAATTGATTAAGTACTGAAAAGCCAACAGCCGTGTTATTGGTTCCCGTGGCCATATCAATACCGGCACTCGCTCCCAAGATGGTATTATTATCACCACTCAATAAAGAAGTGAGTGCGTATGAGCCAATAGCGGTGTTTCTATCGCCTGTCTGATTATTATATAAACTATAATTGCCAACCGCTATATTATAATTACCATCGGAATTATTTGACAAAGCACGGATGCCCAAGGCCGTATTCAAACGACCTGTTATATTACTGTATAAACTTTCAAAGCCCACAGCCGTGTTGGAAGCACCTGTGGTTATTGAAAAAAGCGAATTAGAGCCTACGGCTGTATTATATGAATTCGATCCCGTACCGCCATACAATGCATTGTAACCCAAAGAGGTATTGTTGCTTCCGGTTTCATTTTGATAGCCGGCACCGCTGCCGACAGCGGTATTTTTCGTACCCGTTGTATTTTTTCTTAATGCGGAACTACCAATGGCGTGATTTCCACCAGCTAAATTATAATACAAAGCATCATTTCCAATCGCCAAATTATTATTTCCGGTTCCGTTGGTGTAAAGAGCCCTTATACCTAAAGCGATGTTGCCCTCGGCATCGGTCATGCTATATCCGGATTGGATACCGATTCCGATATTGCCTTCGCCGCTTGTCATGCCGTGGAAAACTTGCGGGCCCAATGCCACATTGCCAGTGCCTTCGGTTAAGCTATACAAACTTTCAAAGCCCACAGCCGTGTTGGTTGCACCTGTGGTGAGTGATAATAAAGAACCCGCTCCCAAGGCTGTGTTATAACTGCCGGTTTCGATATTACTCATTGAATTTGAGCCTACCGCGGTATTGTAGAAATTCGATTCACCGCAACCGGCGCAACTAAGAGTGTTATAACCGATGGCCGTATTATCATTGCCGTATTCATTATTACTTAAAGCATGTGAACCATATCCAACATTTCTTTGTCCGGATAATAATGCTTCGCCGGCTCTATAGCCAAATGTGAGATTATCACCATTATCCCAAATTGTACCGTAATTGAAACCAGATTTTGTGATGGTAAAATTACCGTTGGCCGCTTGAGTCAAATCCCATGTACTGGTTCCGATATGAATTGTTGCCCCCCAGATATTATTCCAGCGATTTGTGCTTAAACCAAGATCATAAGTATTATTAGCCACAGGATAAACATGGCCGGATGTATTGATCGTTACTCTGGATGTGCCTCCGGTTTCAAAGCTTAAAGTATATGAATCATTGGTACCTAAAACCGCGTTAGCCGTAAAACTGTTGCCGTTTTGGATAAAGGCATCACCCGAGGTTAAATATGTTGCAGTATCCCAAGATAAGTTACCACTGCCGTCACTGCGCAATAATCCGGAAGCATCGGAACCGGGCCAAGTGTATTCAACGGAGTTGAAGGCTGTGGTGCCGGACACGTAGATATTTTTCCAACTGTTTGTTGCCAGACCAAAATCATACATGTTGTTGCTTGAAGGATAAAAATTACCTGTTTCACCGATTCTCATTCTTTCAAAACCTCCGGTTGTAAAAATTATGGGATCATCAACTCCAAGTTTATTGCTGGTAAAAATATGCAAACCCTCGCCCCAACCGCTGGCATAGCCGCCTCCACCAAGTTGACGGACAATGCCGTAATCATTAGTACCATCACCGCGCATTATCAATCCTTCGGACTCTGTGCCCGAATATGTTTCCAAAAATGCGTCTGCGCCGTCACGAGTTAATAAAATTGATGTATCACCCCGCGGAGAACCGATCATGCCGTCACCGATATCCAAATTACCGGCCGTGGTTAAAATCATTTTAATGGTTCCATTGGTTTCAAACTGCAAATTGTAATTATCGTTGGTTCCTAAACGAGCCACCGCGCCAAAGGTGTTACCATTTTGCACAAAGGCATTGGTTAAAGCACCATTGGATACATATAAAGATGTAAAAGTGGCATTCACTGCCTGTAAATTGCGCCAGCGATAAGTGGAGTTGCCCAAGTCGTAGGTGTTGTCGAGGTAGGGAAGCCAATTAGAGTTGACACGTCCCGTGGTTTGTAAATTGGAGAAAGTTGAAGTTGATTTAACCGTCAATGCTCCGTTTGTATGCAGGCCGCCCATATCCGAGAATAGGCCCCCTGATACGTATGTATTATTGCCCACAAACAAATCTTCGGTGACGCGCAAAAGGTTGGTGCGGATAGAACCGATATCAGCTGCCTGGGCTTTAATGCCGTCCAAATCATATATTTGGATGTCTTCGTTGTTGACGGTGGCGTTCAACGTGCCGATAACCAAATTCTTGCCATATAACGCCATTTCGTAAACCGTAGAACCTCCCACATTGATTTCCATATCAGGTGCGCCTACATTGGTTGAGCTGGAAACATCATAGACCAATACCTCGTTCGCGTTGCCGGTTCCGCTGTTCAGTGTACCGGCAACCAAATATTTATCCATAATCAAAACATCTCGAATAGGCTGAGTACCCACATTAATTGTACTTAGAATGGCTGGTGCCGTTGAACTGGAAATATTAACAATATATACTTTATTTTCATTTGTACCCACATAGGCACGATCCCCTGTAAAATACATATCCAATATACGATCCGTCGAAATATTGCCGCCGCCAATATATTGCGGCTTTGCCGGATTGTCCAAGCTGAATGACACAAAATCATAACCGCCATATGTAGTTAAATTTGAAGTTCCCATGTAAAGCTTGCCGTCATGAACATTGAGCGCCGCATCATGGTATCCACCGGTCAACGACAAGGTATCGACAATCGAAATATTCGCAGGATCATTTACGTCCACCGTGTAAAGTCTTAAAGTCGTACCTGAATCATGTCCGGCCGCAAATACATAACCATTGAATATCGCCATATTATGCACTCCGTTATTTGACGATGAAAATCCAACCGAATCTTGCAGGACAATATTATAAGGGTCTGCAACATCGTAAACGTATAGAGTTGGAACATTGCTGTCATTTGATTTAATCAGATAAGCATATGTACCTACTACTTTTATTTCAAAATTCGCTATAGCGTTAAATATATTTATATCTACACCCGATAAATATCTGGGATTATTAGGATCGGAAATATCATAAATTTGAAAATCTTCATTTCTGCCTGTAATAGTTTCATTTCTGGTTCCTACGTACAAATAATTATCCTTAATGAAAGTTGCGTAGACCGGATACGTGGTGCCGACGTTATAGCCTCCCAATCTCACGCCAGTGGTTGGCTTCGTTTCTACAGTGCCGGAAAAATATGAATCTTTAAATCTTAAAGCGCTGGTGCCCAAATCATAAGTATTGTTGGCCAGAGGTCTGATATTGGAGGTTTGCATTATATCCAAGAATTTGGAGCTAGTAGCCACTGACAGCGGACCGAATGTATTGATGCCGAAATCGCCGACCGTTAAACCGCTGTTGATGTAGACGTTTTTATTAAAAGTGGCATCTTCCGCAACATTCATGTTCACGGCAAAAAGACTTCCGATATCGGCTGACGGAGTGGTAACTCCCGAAACATCCATGATTAGAAAATCTTGACTTGAATAGATTGAATCCCTGACTCCAACATATAATTTAGTGCCGTCCAATTTCATGTCATACATGGTGCTGGCTCCCAAGTCACTGCTATTTATGATTGTCGGAGCAGTGGTGCTGGTAATATTGATGATGTGCAGGTCAGTTCCGCCACCTACGCCGTTTTGTTGTAAAGCATACACATATTCTCCTCCCGCTTGTATGCCGACCACATTGTAAGAATTATACAAATCAACTCCACCTTTATAAACAATACTGGCCGGGTTGGATACGTCAAAAATCATGAATTCATATCCACTCACGGCATTTTGACTGCCGGCAAACAACAAATTGCCTTGAAGCGTCAAACTTTCAACATTATTGGATCCCGTATCATAACCCCCGACAAATGTTGCCAAGTAGGGATTGGCCACATTAAAAATCAAGATATCAGCGCCGGCCATATAATTGGTGGCGTTTTGCGTACCTATGATCAAATAATCGCCCTTCTTTTCCAAGGCATGAGCCGCGCCGGCTGTAAAATTGGTGCTGGTGGCAATCAACGGGCTGTTTTTATTGGTATAGTCAATGATATACAAATCAGCCACGGAATCAGTTACATTATTGCAAGCAGCATAAACGTAATTGCCCGATACCAGCACGTCGTAACATTCAGAAGCGGGTGTATCCACACCGCTTACTTTGAACGGAGCGTTGGGATTGGAGACATCTATCAATTGTATTTCTTTACTGCCGGTGTCATCAGAAGTTTGAGCTATATATGCATATTGACCAACGGCTTCTACGTCATAAACCACATCGTTGCCACCAATATCCAGTTGACCCAACTTCTTGGGACTTTTGGCATCTGAAACGTCAATAATGGAAAACTCATACGTTCCATCAGCATTATGACCGACATAGGCGTACTTACCAGATACATCAACCGCATTTATCCAGCCCATATTAATACCTGAAACATAAGTTGGAGTGCGCGGACTGATATTCAAATCACCGGTGGTTAAATCATTGGTATAAACATTGCGCCATTTGTAAGTTGATGAGCCCAAATCATATGTATTATTAGCATTTGGCCCGACATGTCCGGCGACCTGCAGACTGAAGTTGTTGGGGGTAATGGTGCCGATGCCGACTTTGCCCATAAAGGCCGAGGTGGCGTAGGCGGTTAAAGGTCCGTTGGAATAAATACCGCCGGCTCCGGAGCTGATACCGCCTCTGACTGTCAGTTGATTGTTGATGATGGCATCAGTCAAAACGTTTAGAGAACCGGTTTCAGCCGAATGAGCGGTCAGCGAAGTAAAGTCTGCACCCTTCAGATCCAAGGTGCGTAAATTACTACCGCCCACAATCACGGCGTAGCGCCCGGAAATATCAATTGCCACCAATGAGTCACTGACCGAAGGTATTTGCTGTTGCGATACCAAATAGGCATTAGCCACATCCTTAACATTAAAGATACTATAACGACCAGAGCTTTGAACCGTGTATACATAATCGCCCTCCACTCTTAACCCGGCCGGTGAATATGTGGGATTGGAAATTGTTTTGGCTAAAAACGGATTGGTGGAACTGGAGATATCAAAAATTCTTAAACTAGTGTTGTTGCCGATATAGGCATAACGACCCTTAACGACAATTTCATTGGGACCGCTAATATTTGTGGTGGCATTATATTTTTCCACCGGATTAAACGGGTCGGTTATATCTACGATGGCAAAACGACTGCTGTCGTTAGCAACCATATAGGCATAAGTGCCATCAACATATATATGCGACCAATTGGAAGTTGTGCTTAAAGTTAATTTTTTAACCAAAGTGGGGCTGGCCGGATTGGTGATATCAAAAATATTGATACCGCCCGTGCCTGCGGCCTCAGCTGCGTACAGATAATGGCCGCGTATTTTTAAGTCATTTGTGGTATTGGAAAAGACAGCACCGGTAAATACTTCCGTGGCATTTCCCGGGTCTGAAACATCCATGACATACAAACGTCCGCCTCCCACTGAATACACATAATCTCCCTGAACTTCCAAATGCGTGGCTCCGGCAACCGAATAGGCCACCTGCTTCAGTAAAACCGGGGACTCAAAATTTGTTAAATCATAAATTTGCAAATACGTGCTGGCCCGATTCACATAAGCATACCTGCCCTGAATGGCCACATCATAGCCCGTGCCGCCCAAGGCCAGTGGGCCGTAGGCTGTTAAAACTTCGTTTGAAGGATGTTCGGTGGCTATACTGCGTCCGATTATTTCTTCGCCGAAAATATTATGAGATTTTAAGTACTGTGCAAAAACATTGCCTGTAAAAATATCATTTTTTACGTACAAATCACTGCCAACAACCGCGTCTTTGGCAACGTTTAATTTACCGGCCCATAAACTGCCGATATCGGCCGCGAAAGTATTTAATCCGCCGATGTTAAGCAAATATAAATCCTTGTTTGAGCCTGTTACATTGGCAACTCCGACCAATAAGGTTCGGCCGGATAAAGCCAGATCATTGGCCGTGGACGGATCGCCGATGTTATAACCGGAAACATAAGTTGGATTGGTGGAACTGGCGATATTGATGATCAAAATTTCATTTCCGGCCGCTCCATCCTGCAAAACATAAGCATAATCCTCGGCCAAAACAATACTCTGTAAAGCCGCTGAAGCCACCTCCAAACTGCCGGTGACAGTCACATTGGTTGAAGATGACGCATCAAGAATGAAGAAATCGCGACTGCCGTAGCTAACTTGATTGAAAGTAGCCGCATAAACAGTGGAACCCCTAACCTGAAGGCCGGAAACAGCGGAATCTCCAAGACTGATGCCACCGGTGCGGGTGGGAGAAACCGGATTTGAAAGGTCATACAAGGTAATTTCATCGCCCGATTCACCCGTTGCCGTGCCTATTACCAGGTAATCATCACCTATCAAATCCATGGTGTAAATGCCGTAGGTCAAAGCTTTGCCTCCGAGTAATTCCAATACGGATGGGTCTGAAATATCAAAAGTCAGTAATTCGTAATTGCCGGACGCTAGATAATAACCGCCGATGTACAAATAATTATTGGAGGCTTTAACCGTATACGCAGGATGAGTGGCGGCGTTGAATAAATTTACACCTGTGATAACTTGAGGATTGTATGGATCGGTAATATCAACCGCCAATAATTCGTAATTTAACGAAGTAACCATGTCTCTACCGGCGATGTAAGCTATGTTACCGACAATTTCTATATCATGAATCGCAAAATACGTATTGGATCCCAAATCAAGACCGCCCAAATATACCGGACGATCAGGATTAGTAATATCCAATATTTGAAAATCATCTCCGGTTTTACCCAAGGTGCCATTAGAGTCATCGGTGGCCAAATAGACGATGTTGCCGATAACTTCTATGGCCTGCACGCCCAAATTTGCATTTAAATCAACACTGTAATATTCGGTGGGCGTTGATGGTGCAAGGGTCAAGTTGGATGTATTAACATTATTAACAAAGATATCATTCCAATAAAGTGAACTTGAACCTAAGTCATATAGATTGTTGGAAGCCGGCAAAATATCACGCATTGTAGCAGTTGAGCCTAACGTTAATTTACCGTTGATCATGGCATTCTTTCGGACTAAAAAATCATTTTTTGCGACTATGTCGTTGGAAGCGAATAAATTAGTGGTGTAAATCTGTTTGGAAGACAAAGAGTCGATTTCGCCAACAAAGGAATCTATACGGCTGTTTAATCGCAATACTTGAAGTCCATTTTCGTTTCGTGATGTTACGTATATATAATCTCCTCTGACAGCTACAGCACTGGCATTGCTTAGATAAGTGTCAGCTGTGTCGGCCACGGCCGCAAAATGAAGCGGATTGGTTGAGCTGGAAATATCAATCATTTCAAATCCACTGTCGCCAAAGCCGGCAACAAGGGCATAGTTTTCGTATATTTGAACATCCCAAGCACCATTCAATTCGGTACTAGCATTATCAGCCAAATAACCGACATTTACAGGATTGGTTGATGAAGAAATATCAACCACCGTAAATGCATTGTCATCATAACCGGCGATATACGCATAATTACCAACCACCTCAATACCTCCGGGACCGATTAAACCGCAGGCTGACGCACCGCCGACGCAGGTTGTATCACGCAAACTGCCTTTGGCTACGGGACTGGCCGGGTTGCTGATATCAAACACTTGGACTGAATCCGAAGTCCGGCCCGTGACATATACATAGTTACCGGAAATAGCCAGAGCCTGCGGTTGATCCATGAAAATGGTAGTACCGTTATGCAATACCGAAGCTACATGAGCAGGAGCCGTTGGATTGGAAATATCGATTATCTCCAAAGCATCATCTTCCTGAGAAACAACATAAGCGTAATCATCTTTAATTTTTACGGCATAAGCTCCATCCAAATAGATTCCGGCTCCATTATTGGAAGCTAAAAATCCGGCTAAAGTAATATTGGCGGGATCGGAAATATTTAATACCGTTAAACGATTGTCCAATACCGAAGCAACATAAGCGTAATTACCTTTAATTTCAAAATTATAGGCTCCATCCGTATAAGAAGCATTGGCATAGCTACCCAAACGCACGGGGTTTTCCGGATCTGAAACATCCCAGCTGACAAAATAATCCGAATCATACGAAATCGTATAAGCAATATCGCCGACTATTCTGATATCATATGCACCATCTAGATAAGTATTATCTTGAATTTTACCGGCGGGAACGGGTGCGATTGCCGATATTTCTATAGAGTCATTGGTTGTATTGCCGGAGTCGGTTACCTGTTGCAGGGTAGGGAACGCGCCTGTTATTTGAGTTCCGCCCACCCAAAGCTCTGAAGTTGTAACGTAATCGGCGGCCAGATTTGTAGTTGTTGCATTTTCAGCGACAAGGTTGTCGGTTGTTACATTTGATGCGTTCAAGCCCAACCATTTATATGATGATGAACCGAGTGAATAATAGTTGTTTTGATAAGGAATTATATCTGAACCTATATATCCATTTAAAATAGTTTTTGAGCTTGTTGTACTGCCCAATATTGTTTTACCGTTGACGGTAAATAAATTATAAACATCCATGTTTGAGGCATCCATCCATAAAGCCTCTATTCCCGGGAGCCTGGTTATATAAAAACTCGTAGCTGTAGTTTCTCCGTTGGTGCCATAAATATATCCGCCATCAGCATCAAAGTAAGTACCGGAAAATGAAGCGCTGGATAATAATACGGGATTTGTTGAGCTGGAAATATCATATATGTACCCGCCGTTGCCAAAAAACAGGTTGCCCACAATTTGCATTTTGCGATCACCGATGTTAGCGGCGTCGGTTATTGTAGTAACATGAGTTGGTGAACTTGGATTCCTCACATCAAATACTTCCACATAGGTGCCTGCATCAGAAACATAAGCGTAACCGTCTTTGACGACCACATCGAAAGCATTGGTTAAATTGGTGCTTATCCCAGTAACGTACTGTATATCGGTAGGATCGGAAATATTATATATTTCCAACGCGGGGCCGGAATTACCATTAGCCGTATATGCGTAATTGCCCGAAACATCCAAACCCAGCATAAGCATTGCGCCGGTATCAAATCTATCCAATTCCACGGGAGAAGAGGGATTGCTGATATCTATAGCTATCAGTCCATTATCTCTAAGCACCGCATAAGCCACTTGGTCTTTTACGACCAATTCTCTACATCCATATGTGGCATCGGCTTGGCAAATATTGTTAATACTGCCGGCAACAAATGGAGACGCTGGATCGCTGATATTGATTACTTTAAATCCACCGCTGGCGCCATTGCCATCCAAAACATAGGCATAATCGCCGATCACCTGAACATCACGTCCATTTACCAAACCCACAGATCCGACAAGAGTAGGATTGGTTTTATCCGAGACATCGTAAACCAAGAAACTGGTTTCCCCGGCTATGAAGACATAGTTACCCACTCTGTCCAAATCACGTCCGGCGACAGATAAAACCGTAGTGGTTACACTATACGAATTTTCAAAACCTGTAGCGGTGATATTGCCGTATATGGAACGCCATCTTGTATCGTAACTTCCCATGGAGTAAGTATCCGTAATGTAGGGCAATAGATTGGAGTTGATACTGCCGGTTAGAGTGAGATTATTCAGTGTTGTTGATGCGGTTGAAACGAGGTTGCCGGAGTAATCTACAGTAAAATAATTACTGCCCGGTTCAGCCTCAAACATTTCCACTTCATTGATACTCACATAGTTATAGCTGCCATTATTATCGGCCGTAATATATATCCTGTAGTATCTATAAGCAGTAAGATTATGAAAATCAAATGTTCTCTTCTGACCGGCTGTCCATGTATATGCTGATCTTGAATCCAGTGTGACCCAATCTGAATCATTATTACTGCCTTGGAATTGCCAATCGCGAGGATGATAAGAATCCCAAGGGTCATTGTAAAGCAGGCTGTAACCAGATATTACTTTTTCATTTCCAGCGCCGAAATCATATTTTAACCACTGGGGTAAATAGTTATCAGAAAACCAACCTTGCCAATCAGTTGTTAAATTATCAAACGCCCTATCGGCAGGCATGCCATTACTTGTAGATAATGCAGTAGCCGTTCCTGAACCGGTAACATCTGTAGTATCAACAAAGCTTTCTTGAACAGCAAATAAATAATCAGATGTGCTTGTATTAATTCCTAAGGTATTTTTTACAAAAAGACTCCCGGTACTGGTGCCGCCGGCAAATTGAATCCAATTTGTTGTGATATTGCCATTATCAGTAGCCTCTTGAAGATCAACCGCTCCGGAAAGTAAATCCACATAAGCGCCGCCGTTTTCCGAGGCGCGGAATTTGTTGGCGGCGGCGTCGTAGAAGATGATTCCTTTATTGGCGCCGGAAAGGCCGGGGCCCGTAAAACCGTTCCAGGTCATGGCGCCGTTGAATTCAAAAGCGCTGGAAGAATTTACGACCTGATTGGGATATGATACGTCAAAATATTCAAATGTTGTCGTGAGCGTTGCGTCGGCCCAAGTTTTATTCAGCAAACCGACTTTGGTGGGAGTAATTGACTGGACTGTTGATCCAACATTGGTAAATGTGACGCCATCGGTTGAATAATCAAAATACAAGGTGGTATTTACACGACGCACTCTTAACCAGACCGGCATATCAGAACTGGCCGTAGATATACCCAAATCTGATCCGGAATCTGCGATCACACTCCAGCCATAGATCAAATTGTCACCATCACGGACCCAGTTATATGCATTATTCCTGTCCAAATAGATTGTAATACCGGCGTTGGTGTTGCCGTTGCTGGGGGTAAAAGAATTAATCTTGGTTACCACAGTGAAATCTCCGCTGTAAGCCAAATCTTGATAGATGATCGGCGCTTGTTCCAACGCGCCGGACCACCAATCGCAGGTGCCGGAACATGTCATGGTTAATTCTTCCCCGCTTTCGGTTATGGTTCCGGCCGGTGTTGACGTTGTCCAGTAGGTTTCAATGGAGCTGTTGTTAAAGTGATCAAGCTTATGATCATCACCCAAGGCAAGGTTGCCGCCGTTGCTTAGGGTGAGCAATGGATTGGCCAGATTGTTATTGCTCAATGTAAATCCGCGATTGGATTGCCAAATATCCCAGGTTGATGTGCCAATGCGGGTTGATGAAGCCCAAATATCACGCCAGCGATAACTGGACGAACCCAGATCATAAGCCAAAGTCGAGGTGGGCAAAACATGCCCCGCGTCTGTAATCACAATGGCTGAATCTTGAACATTGCCTGTTCCATCCCAACGTACAATGTGGTTATCCGTACCCGTACCGGAAATACCTCCGCCGCCCGCTTGCCAAGTCAAATTACCGGAGCCGTCATTTCTAAGAAAAGTATTGGCTCCGCCCTGTGATGAAGGCCAAGTATAGGCAACGGTATTAAAAGCTGTCGTACCGGAAACATAAAGACCGTTCCACGAAAGAGTTGGGGAACCGAGATTGTAAATGTTATTTAAATTCGGGCCTACGTTTCCAGCCACCTGTAACTTAAAGCTAGCGGGATTAGTTGTGCCAATACCTACGTTACCAGCTGTTAAAATGGTCATAGCATCCACTCTGCTCGCCCAACCGCTTTGAAGACCGGTTACAAACTGGATATCTCCATCTGAAGTCAGATAAAGGCTTTCTTGACTGGCGGTTAAATTGGCCTTAGCCTGGTCCATGGATTCACCGGCGCCCAAAACAGTTAAGGCGCCCGAGCCAAGAATCAATGAATTGCCGTTTACATCTTGATTGAATTGCATCCATTCATGCGCGTAAGTACCTCCATAGCTGATCATGTTACCGGTATGGCGGAAATTACCCGCAATATCCAATGATTCGCCCGGAGCGTTGGTGCCTATGCCGACATTGCCATCGCCGAGTATGGTAATGCGGACAGTTCCATTGGAACCGAACTGCGTTGGGCCATTAAAACTGTTACCGATCAAAAAAGCATTATCCAACGCATTACTGTAAGCATCGCCTCTGCTGTCAACATTGGCATTGCCGGTGAAACCGATTGTTGATCGAACATTAACACCGGCATCCTGACTGAAAAAGATGTAAGGATTATCATCTTCGTTGACATTATCGACATCGGCAATGATTTCGATAAATGCGTCGCGATTTGAAGTAACGCGGATGCCCTCGTTTATATTTGATCCTGAATCACCAACCTGTAACCTTTGATTAATAGAATATGTGCCAAGGCCGACCTGACCACTTGGGTTTATATTGAATATATTTTGCGTTCCTCCGAAGGTATCGATATAAAATACATCGGGTGAAGAATCAGCGCCCATAGACCAAGATCTAGCCGTGTTGGTAAATTTAATATTAGCCGCCGAATTTGCCGAACTCTCAATAATAGCCAATTCATCCGCCGTAGCTAAACCTTGATCATTAATTTCCAAGATAGCTGATGGCGCACTGCTATTAATACCTACATTTCCGCTCGTATTAATAGTCAATCTTCGGAATCCGCCCACGTCGGCAATATTAAAGTAATCATTTGCATCCTGTCTTAAGTTCCAAGTGTTGTCGCCGATATAAGTGGATGAAACCCAAATGTCTTTCCATCTGCGCGCCGATGAACCCAAATCATAGGTCAGAGTTTGCGTAGGCAAGATATTGCCCGTGGAAGATACACCGCCCACACCGATGGCATTTGTGGTGATATTGCCTTCATCCGTGACTTGATCCAGATTCGGGATGTCTCCGGTTATCTGGACTCCGTCAACATATAAATTCGTGGTCGACACATACCCCAAGGCATCAATATTGGTAGATGAGACGTTAACCGTGTTCACGTTTTGAGCTGTGATGCCCAACCATCTGTAAGTGGAGTTGCCCAAAGAGTAAGTATCAGTAATGTAAGGCAAGAGATTGGAGTTGACTCGGCCGGAGAGAGACAAATCAAAGAGAGATGAGGTTGCGGCGACGGCGAGACTACCGTTTAGATCTGTTGCTCCATCCACTTGCAGGTTGCCGGTCGTGGTGACGTTGCCTTGACGAGAGATGCTGAAAACGTCGTCCGTGCCGTTGTTGGCACGTATGAGAAAGTCCAGTGAATTGGATAAACCTTGTGATTCGATGTAAAGAGCGGTGCGAGTGGTATAGGGGGCCGAGGAAGATGCTTGGTTTAGAGCAAAAAGTGTTGCATCATCACCCAAATCCGAACTTGAAGCGTATTGGCCTTGCAACATTTCAGAATTAAAAGCGTATGGAACCGCTGATAAGCGTTTTCTGGGGGTCATTTCAGAGTCTGCACCGATTGTAACTCCAAGATAAAGCTCATCATTGTTAAACAGATTGGCGGGAAAAGCGACTTGATCCGTGGATTCATCTCCCAAGAGTATGGAAAACAGACCATCGCTCACAGTTACGGATAAGGTTGAGGTGGTTCCAGTTGGTAAACCGTTGGTAGTGGAAGCCGACCAAAGCTGATTGCCGGCTGTTGCCGAGTCGTAGATGACAAAAATCATGTCATAATCGCCGTCAGCAACCAAATTTCCGGAAGCATCCATCAATTTACCTTGATAATTGATTGTTTTGTTGATCCCTGTTGCGGCATGGGCGGTATTTACAGAAAAAATATTGCTCAAGTTAACAGTTCCAAAGCCAAATACGGTTCCGATAACTTGCGCCATAACCATCATGGAGCAAATTATGCGTTGTAAACGGACTTTAGTTGCTATTCCAAAGAGCTTGAAAACAAAAAACTTCACGAACAACGTGATGTTGGCATTTGTATCTTTAGTTTTGTTTTCCTTTACTTGTATTAAAGGATTTGTCTTGTTTAACGGCATGTGTTTGGATTACTGTCATATTCCCGTGCCAACTGTCATTTTGGCGTGGAGCCGTCGCTCCGCGAGAATGCGCCCTTTTTGTTTTTTGGGCTTTATCCAATTTTTGTTTTAGTTTGCCGTTTTGTTTTTGTTGTTTAGTTCTAACTTTTTTCTTTGTAATTAAATATTACCTGTATTGGCAGCATCGCATTATTTGCCTAAAATTAGATGAATTTCTTTTGTGTATTAAAAAAAGCAACTGTGAATAAGTTGCAGGTAACAATTTTTAGCGTGCATCAATTTATTAACTATATTTATTTTAATTTTTCTATCAACATAAAATACACATGTTATGCACAGTTTTGGTTTTTGTGTTTGTTGAGGAAAGAATTGAACTTTTATTGTCTGAACCTTGATTAACTTGATTCACGCTCATATTAACTTGATTACTAGATGAG
>CALFEO010000008.1 GCA_937949995.1 uncultured bacterium | reverse complement strand
ACTGTATGTGTAGCCAATAATCGAGTGTTGTACCAACAGTTTTTGCAACAGTGCGCTGTTTTTGATCTGGTTACGGAATTCAGCAATCAGGTTATAATAAGCAACGCGAATGAAGTTGCGTTTACACGGCCTTACGGATTTCCGGTTACGGATGTGGAGATATCCATATTTGACGGCTTGCGCTACGCGACGGCTACCGTCAGCCATATAGGGACAATTGAAATTCAATAATAATTCCCACTACGCTCCACGAGCTTTCTGGGCCAAGAACAATAAATATATAAATTAATCAATTCATTATGAAAAAATTATCCGGGCAAACATTGATAGAGGTAATATTGGCGGTGGCTTTATTGGCTATTTTCGCTTCGTCATTATCCGCTTATCTGACCAATCAGCTGGCTTATATGACTCGAGGTCAAAGCGCCTTGGAAGCCATTTATTTGGCGCAGGAGGGCTTGGAAGCGGCCAGATCCATCAGGGATGTTGATTGGGATAATTTGGCAACCGGAACGCATGGATTGGTTTATGACGGAACCTGGGATTTTTCCGGAACCGAAGAAATTATCGGAAAATTTACGCGCGTAATATCCGTGGCTGAAATTAATGAAAACGAACGTAATGTTATATCAACTGTGACTTGGCCCGGAACATCTGTTTTAAGATCAATCTCTTTGGCTACGAACGTTTCTGATTGGCGTAGTATTGAGAATGAATCCGAGTATTACGTTTCAAGATGTTTTAATACTGTTAATAAAAGTTTTTATATTCCTTTGAAACAATCAGCATCCGGTGATTATCCAACTTTCGGTTCATCTGTAGATCAAGCGACTTTGAATGCATCAAATAGTATTTCGAGTGGTTATTTAAATGTTGATTTGTCTTTTGCGGGAATTCCACAAAATTTTATCAATGCTGATTTGTTTATTGATTTTACTGATCTTGATTTACAGATAGATCAATATAGTATGAGTGGTAACGTTATAACTTTGCAGGAAGATTTTATTTTATACGATACTGATGATAATCAATTGGTTTATCTCGATGAATCTCATGGTCAAAATGATCAATTTACATGGCAATATAGAATGCCAAACAGTGAAATTCATGAAGGAACGGTGAATTTACGTACAAAATTTGTTTCAGATTTGCGTTTAATCAGTGGGTCCGGATTAACCATTTCCAATTCATTGGAAGGTATGCAAAACATACAATTATGCGGAGAACTTGGGGTTGAAGAATTGTATACTTCCGGAAATTGGGGCAATCCGCGAACTTTGGGATCGATCAATTTAGGACCGGGAAGTACGCCTACGGGTTTGGTTGTGCGTGACGGTTTTGTTTATATGTCTTCGGTCGCTTCTTCGGCAGATAAATCAGATTTTTTTATTGTTGATGCCACCGATGGAGCTAATCCCGTTATTCAGGGAAATATAAATACCGGACCTGGATTGAATGATGTTGCCATTGTCGGTGATTTTGCTTATTTGGCCAATCAAGACAGTGCTAATCATTTACAGATAGCGAATATAAGCGATCCCGCCAATCCGTATATTATTAATTCTTTTAGATTAACGGGTAATACAGCTCAAGCTTTAACGGTAGTCGCAACCGGCACGTTGGTGATTGTTGGTACGGGCAGTAATTCGGGTCCGGAAATTTATGTTATTAATGTCGCTAATCCTACATCACCAACGGTTTTAGCGAATTTTGAAGTTGGGGCGTCGGTAAATAATATATACATCAAGAATGATGTCGCATATCTTGCAACAAGCCATAATTCCAAAGAAATTATAGTATTGGATATTTCGAATCCGCCAAATCCCATCATTATTGCAAATGTTGACGTTCCATATTCAAATGATGCAATAGGAATATTTGTTAATTCACAGGACGAACGTTTGTATTTGGCTCGCAGGGTCAGTTCGGCATCCAATTCTCCGGAAGCTCTAATTTATAGTGTTCAAGACCCTGCGAATCCTATTTTGTTGGGATCATTGGAATACAGTAATGATATCTATTCGGCATACGGCGCAGATGATTTAATGTTTATTGCCACTTCTTACAGCTCACAAGAATTTAGGATTTATAATGCGGTTAATCCGGCAAAATTATCCTATTGGACGGGTTTGAATTTTCCACAAGTTGCAGTGGACATGGTTTTGGAAGATAATGTGGTTTATGTTGCCGTTAGATCCAATGACGCGCTTAGAATAATCACATCCGAATAAGGTATGAGGCCGAATAAGAAATCCGGTTTTACTTTGCTGGAGGTTGTTATTTATACGGCCATGGTGGCTATTATTATGCTGGGCGTGATAATGCTGGCTGTTGTAACTTTGGATGTCCGCGGAAAAGTGCGGGCATCGATTGTGCTTGGTGAAAATTACCGTTTTGCCATGAATCGGATAACCACGCTGGTTAATCAAGCTCAAGATATTTCTTCTCCGGGTTTGGGAGCCGTATCCGATGAATTGATTTTGCAGATGGGCGAGCCGGCTTTATCGCCAACCGTTATCAGCAATCAAAACGGTGTGATTTTTGTTCAACAAGGAGCCGGTCAACCCATGGCGTTAACTTCCGAAGAAGTGGATGTGTTGGATTTTAAAGTTGAAAGAGCAAATACCACCTTGCCCATGGTTAGAGTGGTTATGTTCGGCGAAGTCCGCGGGGCCGCGCCCTCTTATCCGGATTTAACGGTTACAACCACGGCCGTAATCAGAAAATAATATGAAAATCGGCTTATTCGCACATAAAGCCCCGGGTCAAGTCATGCTTATAAGTATCATGATTTTGAGCTTTTTAACTTTAAGCGCAATTGTTGTAGGTTTGGCGGCCATAGCTCGTGAATCACGTTCCACGACGGTTATTGAAAACAAAGCTTTGGCTGCGGCGGCCGCAACCGCTTGCGCCGAGCAAGCCATGGATAGGTTGGGCAGGAATGAGCTGTACTCGGGAAATGAGGTGGTGGAAGTTGCGGATATGGAATGCGGGATTCGTCCAATATTGTTTAACGCGGGCACATGGACCATAGAAACTTACGCCCAAGTCGGTCAACAGATTGCACGCTTCCGTTTAATTTTATCAAACAGAGCGCCTGTGGAAATTTTGTCATGGGAAGAGGTTGCGACATTTTAAAGAGAATGTGCTATAATAATCTCGCTTAAATAATTTATTTATTTTTATAAGGAGGAACTCGAATAATTGTTATTCGTTCTTTCCGCAAAATGTTTTCATATTATGAAACACACACTAAAAAGCGGTTTCACTTTAATCGAACTGCTCATCGTTATCGCCTTGATCGCCGTCTTGGCCGGTGCCGTCATCATCGCCCTTAACCCCGCCCGCCAATTCCAACAAGCCCGCGATTCGGAACGCTGGAGCCATGTATCAGTCATCTCTAATGCCATTCAGCAAAACATTGCCGAGAATCGAGGCGCTTGGACATGTTCCGTGGGTGATATTCCAACATCAACAACACCCATTAATTCAACAACCGGCTATGATTTGTGTACTTGTTTGGTTCCGGGTAATTTGGCGGCACTGCCGGCAGATCCTAGTACTGGATCATTTACCGACTGTGCAACTTATGACACAGGATATACAATCGTGCAGGCTACTTCAACAGGACGTATTACAATTACAGCTACACCGGAATTAGCAGCAGGAATCGAAGTCACTCAATAATCTTTTTGCGGAAATTAAAACAACCTCCTTGCGGGGGTTGTTTTGTTTATGGGGAGTGGTGAAGTAATGAATAGTGATCAGTTGATGGTGGTATTAAGTTGTTGTTGAGTCGAGATAAATTGAACCGAGATCAACCGCTTTTTCAATAGAATCAATATTATTTTTAATAAAATATTCGCGCAATTGTTTTTCGTTGGGTTTACCGGTTTGTTCCGGATTTGAGAATAAGGTGAGTGATTCTTTTAAAAGTTCGTACATCTCATGATTATGTTTTTTTAGCGGCAGATTGTGGTATAGCGAATAAAAAAAGAAATGATTAAGTTCGTGTAATATTATGCGCATTTGAGATTGAATATCAGTGTTTGCATAAACAAAGATGCGTTTTTTACGGTAGTCGTAAGGACAAAGGCGGAGTGTGGTAAGATCTATATGAACCGCTTCGAACGGACAAGAAATTTTAAATAGATTTTCCAGAGTAAAAATAATTTGATCGCCCAAGTTTAACCATTCTGATTCGAATTTCAGCGCTATATCTTGGAGGCTCTTATTTTCATCGTTGTTTGTAAACAGATTTGTCAGTGAAGCTTTTGCGGAGTTGCCGTCTTTTGAATTATTCAGAATAGTTAAAATATTTTCATTTTTAATCAGTTTTTTAAGATATTCCGCCATATCGCCTCTGCCATGCGATATTATATAGTTATCGAAAAAAGCGCGCGCATAATTTTCAGCATCGATATCAGGTGAATAAGAGGCGGTTAAATTGAGTTTCATTACAATTGATTGATTCAATATAAATTCATTAAATCACTCATCGCAAAACCCAAAGTTTTCATTTCTTTTCGGCCTAATCGGGCTCGTATGCGTTTTACAGTTTCTTTTATTCTAAATTTTATATAATCTGCGATATCTCCGTTTTCAATTTCCAATTTAAGTTCGGCACCATCCTCCAAACATTGCTGTAAAGCCTTTTTTAAGCGTTTAAGAAAATTTACAATTTCTTTTTTGGTATACGCAATACCATCTTCATCTTGTTGATTTATTCTTATGTATTTCCGTGCGGCTTCATTGATGATGCGTTTTGATTCTTCGATGTCTTTAAAGGTAGCGAAAATTTCCTGATATACTTCCATTGGAATTTTAGTAGTATCTCTATGCTCTTTATATAGCTCCTTTCCTCTAATTATAAAGTAAATCGCTTCAAAATAATCCATTTCCGGAGAATAATAGCCTGATAAATCAATGTTATTAACAATTGAAAGAAAAAAACTATCCAAATCAGCAATAATGTAATTTAAATCAGAATCTTTAGATTTTGGGTCCTTGCTTAGTTTAAGGAAAGATTCGATGTTATCAATCGCATTTTCTTGTTTCTTAATCTCGCGATATATTTTTTCCAACTGATTTTCGCTTTTTTCTATAAGTTTAAATTTTTCCGGTTCGTTATATGAAATCCGAAGTCTCTCAAAATCATCCATACCATGCCTTGGTATTGTCGCATACTGTTCTTGCAGTTCTTTTAGGCTTTTTTGGATTTTATTGATTAAAACATCATTAAAAACCTCTTCCCATAATTGATCCGCGGCTTTTGGATTATATTCAGTGAAAGAATAGGATATACTCATATCGTAAAATAGTAGCTTAAAAATCCATAAATGCAAAATCCCTCGATTGTTCGAGGGATTTTGAGTGAGGTGGCTGAGTTGAGGTTGTTAGGAAAATTTTTTAGAGAATTGGCTTACAATGGCGGGTTTGGTTTGTTGGTAAAGCTATTTCGTCATCGGCAACTGCTCCGGTAAGATGAATTTTTTAATATCGCTTTCAATTAAAACACGCTGCACATCTGAACGATCGATAAGCGATTTAGTTGGTTTTGTGTCATTCCCTTTTCCTGTACTATCCGGTATAGAAAAACCGATATATTCTATTCGTTTTTTGAAACGAAAACGAATTATATCCAACATTGGTACTAAGTCCGTATCAGAACTGACTACAATTATGGTTTCGCACTTATCATCGAGCGCTGCGACAACCATGTCGGTAGCAATTTTAACGTCAATACCTTTCTCCCGAAATGTTGTATAGGATATTTCATTTATTCCCGCTTCTCTTATCTTTTCAAAATCTAAAATACGACTATCCACAATTATTTTTTCTGTCCTCTCGCGAAGCTTGCTGGTTTTTATTTGCCATTGAGTTTGTTTTAATTTATTGAATAATCGCATTTGTTGCGACATGGCATATTTGCTTCTTTCATCCCCCGTTTTTTCTCTTACGGTTCCAATATAGTATCGCTTGCCCAATTGAGCCAAATCTCTGCCATCAGCTAAAAATTCAGCAAACGCATCGAAATTAAATTGATTGTTTTGGATATTCAATGGTTTTAATGCCAAATGGTAAAAATTACCACCGTCTATATACAGTTGTACAGACATAGTTTAACTATCCAAAAATTATCATAACTAAAAAATCCTGTACACTCCCCCGAAGGGCAGGCACAGGAGACTTTATGATGATATAATAAATCCTTTATGGCTTTTTGTCAATAGATGAAATTTTTGTATTTATACAGCTACTTTTAATCGATTCATACAATATTATCATGTTTATAAAAATTAGAACTCTTTCGAGTTTTAACTCCAGCAGGGTGGCATTGTGGAGGGTGTTTGTACAGCTAACATGCGTTTACCGTCAAGTAATTGTATACTCGGTTACTCTGGGTTATAATCCGTTTGATAGGATATGCTTAAAGAGACATGCTCTTCCCGAACAGTTGAATATATGAAAGACTCCATGCCTTCAAGTGAAGTAATCACTGCTTTTAACTTGTCAGGAGAGCCGGTGCTTCTTCGAGGCGGTCAAGGCGCCTGCTACCGTGTCGGTGACGCAGTCCTGAAGCCTGCTGGAGACGCATTGGAAACGATTTGGATTGCTGAAATAAACGACATGTTAGTCAGCGATCGATTTCGTGTACCTAAACCACTTAAGGCGCGTGATGGATCATGGATCTATAACGGATGGACGGCGAGCGCATTTTTGTCAGGCGAACACAGAGAAGGCGCATACGCCGAAGCCAAAGAGCTGTGCTGTGCTTTTCATCAAGCTTTTCGATCGGTTCAAAAACCAAGCTGGTTTGATAAAAAGACCGACGTTTTTGCTCTCGCTGATAAAGCGGCATGGGGCGAGATTCCGCTTCCGGATTACGAACCCGCAAATGATCGCCTCAAAAAGCTTGTTGGTCTATTGCGTGAAAATACGCTTGAGAACCAATTGATACATGGTGATTGGGGCTTGAATCAGATTCTATTTCATCCGTCTCTGCCGCCGGCTGTTCTTGATCTGACGCCGTACTTCCGTCCGGCTGATTATCCGATTGCTGACATGCTTATAAGCGGCATAATCAATCACGGTAATGATCTTTCAATATTGCAACTAGGAAATGACGTAAAGGAATTTGAACAGCTTGCGCTTCGCGCTCTTTTGTTCCGCACATGCACTTACGTTGGTTTCCAGGTTCATCCGGAAAATGATGATAACTGGCAACCAATGATTGAAAAGCATCTCGAACTCGCGGATTCCGTAATAACTAAATTAGCCTTGTGAAGAAAAAATTGTTGTTACCAAGCAAAATACTTACTTTAACGGATTTTCCCGTGCATAATGGGCATATCTTGAAGATCTATTTTAAAATGTGTCAAGAAGGAGCTTGGAAGCTGGTACCTCCCTGTCCGGTGATGAAAATAAGCCGATTGCCATTTCTTGAAGGTAAGGGAAAACGGATCGCGCGTTACAACTCCGCACTGAAATCTTTTATGAAAAGCCATCCGGCGGTTGAATATGTATTGCTCGATGGAAGCCATCGTACCACAGCTGCGACATTGGCAAATAAAAAGACGATAACAGTTTTATTTGAAAATGAACGCGACATAAAAGAGGCCAAGGCGCTTCTAAAAACCGGGGAACTACTCGGCCTCACTGTCGATGATCTTATGCTGGACGTTATTCAAGATATACAAAAACATTTTTTGAGAAATCCTGTTTTTGAAACAGTCGAAGAAAAAGCGAAGCGTATGATAAAAGAGCGAGTTGTGCCTTCATACATGATTTCTGTATTTACCAAGAGTTAGTTTTTGCTTCACTTTTCGATTCTGATTAATCCTTACAGCTTTGAATAAGCTTCATTGCTTCTTTTACGCCTAAAAATCGTCCTATTTCTACAACCTTGTTGGGCAGATGATCGAATACATGACTCACGAAGTTGCTTAGCCTGGTCTGCAATTCCGGATTGACGATAACTTCCTCATCTTTGAACTTGGCTATAATTTTTGGATCCGCTTTGCCATCCTCCACTTGTTCAAACATGCCAATGGGTTCAACATCAATAACCTCGCCGGTTTTTAAAGGTCGTTTTGTTATCACGAAACAGTCAAGATTATCGCCATCACCGCTTGTTGTCCCGATGACGAAGCCATAGGGAAATGGATAAGGACGTGAAACTTCGACGTTCTTACGGAATTTCAATGTCTTTTCATTGAACAAATTTTTCTTGGTCGACCCCGCTTCGTTTTCGATAAAGACTTTCATAACAAGGTTCATTCTATCAAGATTGCAATGCTATTTCCATAAAGCAAAATCCCTCGAATAATCGAGGGATTTTGAGTTTGGGGCATCTCGATAGAGGCGGGCGGGAGTAGAGGTTGCCAGAGGTACTACCATGGAATGAAAATTTCAATTTTTAATTACAGTGATAAAGTCGATTCTATTTGATTTTTTATTTCTTCACAACCATGTGGCAAACCTGAACCGTCATCCCAACCACTGCCGCATGAACTCGTAAGTACAAGCCAATTCTGTGTTACTTGATTAGGATAAACATTACCGCCGGCACCGCAAACATCAAAATCATATTTAAAATCATCAAATAAATTATAATTAGCTGAATTCTCTATTAAGGTAACCCTAAATACAGATCCATCCTGACTCGGTTTAGTATAGGTAAATTCATATAAAAATCTTTTTGCGTTTTTAAATTTGTCTGCCAATTCTATATAGTAATCAAGCCCTTTATCTCTATTACATTCTTTGGCTATAGATTGAAGTGACTCTGCATCATAACCAAATCCCAATTCTATTTTAGTAACTGTTACCGGCAAATTACCCAACGAATAATTTAGTGGTTCGGGATTTGAATATAATTTCATTAAAGGAAAGCTATTCTCATCCACCCAAGTATTCGTATCATTCCAAAACCATGGAGAGCCTAACTTGATTTCCTCTGTAGAGTTAATCCTGGTTCCATTTTTTAAAGCCGGTTCTACTCGTTCATAAAATCTTGGTGCTTGATTTTTTAAACGAGTAAAATTTCTAAAATTACCATTATCTTTAAATGCAAAGGAAATTCCTTCTAAAGATTTGGGTTGTCCGTCAACAAAATAATACCAAATGTTTGTTTCAGGATCTTGTGCAGTCATGCCATCGGGTATCTCGAGTATAGCGAGTGGCTCACCGATGGTATATGAAGTATAAAATGCATCAGATACATCGTCTATTTGTTTATTCCAATCTTCTCCTACAAATGTTTCCATCCAATTTTCATTAGGTATTGCTCTTAAAATACCACCGGGCTCAACCGCATAAACAGTATTTGCTGTTGCAAACTTTATATATCGAGTTCCCGGATTATATGTTACCAAACCCGCCAAAGGAAATTGTGTTAAATCGATACAGCTTACGTATAAAACGTTTGAAAAATCAGGATAGTAAGTAAAGTAGGCTTTACTGTTAGGAAATACGTAGCGTTTTGCATCCGGTCCAATGTAATAAACAGCCGAGCTATCCTCGCAAGTAACCAGCTGGTTCCAACCCGCATAAATGCGGTCGGTAAAATGTTCAACCTGCGGATTAAGCGCGGCGCTTACACTAATCGGCAAAAGTAAAACGCTGAAAGCAATAAATGACAAATACAGTTTTTTCATAAAAATATATACAATTATTAACAACTATCTCAATTATAGCATTATTTTAACTTTATTAAAAAATACATTATATAATGTATATTGTAATCTTCTAATAAACGACATCTATCAAACAATATTACATAAAACAAAACCCCTAGAGTATCGAGGGATACTTTTAAATCAATCGTTTCCTACTAAATGCGAATCCGGATCCGGATTTAAGATATTTTTCAAAATTCTCTGCAAGTTTTTTAGATGAAAATCCCGCATACCAAATAAGTTTCCACGGACCGCCACGTGAGGTTGTAACGCATTCACCTCGATGGTGTTGCTGGAGTCGTTGATTTATATCCGATGTTGAACCGTGATAGTAGAATTTATATTGTTCGCTCTGCAGGATGTAAACAAAGTGCATATATATACTACGTTCCATATTTTGAGAGTTTGGTCAAGGGGATATTTCGTATTTAATACAAAAACCACCGAGTATATCGGAGGTTTTTTTAGGTTCGGCCCCCCTTCGCTCCTTCGCTATCTCGCTTCGGAGCTTCGGGGGGGGCACTCCCCATAGTCCGATGTAAATCGGACGACGGGGAGAAACTAAAAAACACTGAGATTGTCAGGGTTTTTTTAGTCTAGCCCCACTTCGCTAAAGCTACGAGGGGCACCCCCCATAACTCGACGTCAGTCGAGTGACGGGGGGTGGGGTGGCCAACCGGAATTGAACCGGTATTGCGAGAGCCACAATCTCGCGTAATAACCATTATACCATGGCCACCATGAATTATTTGGAAGTTCATCAAGATTAAAGTAACAAGTTCGTCAGGAGTTCATCTCACTACGCCCAAGGGCTTCGCGGGACAGGTCAAGTTGAAAGTCTAAAGTTTATCAAGAGTTACTCATGCTTCTCTTGATGAACTTTAAACTTGATGAACTTGTTACTTGGTGAGATAAACTTTAATCTTAGCCGTTATTAACCCAGCTGAAGGCTGTATTGTTATACAGGAAATACGAGATTTTGGCAAGAGGAATGGATTTGAAGCCGGGTTTGGTTAAAGTCCTTGATTAATTATTGGTTTTGCGCTATAATTGCGGAACTTTTTTATATGGCAAATATACGCAATATCGCGCTTATAGCACATGTGGATCACGGCAAGACAACTCTGGCCGATGCTTTGATTAAACAGAGCGACAGTTTCAGCAATCGCGAGCTGGAAGGTACAACTATTTTGGATTCCAATGAGCTCGAAAGAGAGCGCGGTATCACAATTCTTTCCAAGAATTGCGCTGTTATTTATAAAGATACCAAAATCAATATAGTTGATACTCCGGGACATGCTGATTTTGGCGGAGAAGTGGAGCGCGTGATGAATTTGGTGGATGGAGCCTTGTTGCTTGTTGATGCCAAAGAAGGGCCCATGCCACAGACGCAGTTTGTTTTGAAAAAGGCGATTCAGGCCGGGCATCGAATTATCGTAGTCATCAATAAAATTGATAAACCGGATGCAAGGCCGGATTGGGTGCTTAATCAAACTTTTGATTTGTTTGTGCAATTGGGCGCTACGGACAGGCAAGCGGATTTTCCGGTGGTTTACGCATCGGCCAAGCAAGGCAAGGCCGGCATGGATGAGGATTTAACCAAAATGGAGAATATCGCTCCTTTGTTTGATACGATCGTCAAAGAAATTCCGGAGCCCAAGAATGATGTAAACGGGCCGTTGCAAGTTTCAGTAGCCAACATCTCTTATGATAATTACCGCGGTAAGATGGGAATAGGGCGTGTGATACGCGGGGTGTTTAAGCCGGGGCAAGTTGCTTGGATCAATCGTGAAGGAAAAGTTACCAATATAAAAGTAACCGCGGTTTACTCGTTTAAAGATCTTGGCAAAGTGGAAGTTGCGGAAGCCGAAGCCGGGGATATTGTTACTTTTGCCGGAATACCGGAAATACAAATTGGAGAAACTTTGGCTGATCCGGCCAATCCCGAGGCTTTGCCGGTTATTTCCATTGAACAGCCGACAGTGAAAATGAATTTTGGCGTAAACACTTCGCCGTTTTCGGGAAATGAGGGGCAGTATACGACATCCAGAAACATTAAAGAGAGATTGGATAGGGAATTGCAAAATGATGTGGCGCTTAGAGTTGATGATACGGGCGAGCAGGGCGAGTTTGTTGTATCCGGCAGAGGAGAATTGCATTTGGCGATTTTGGTTGAGAAGATGCGTCGCGAGGGATACGAACTGCAAGTATCGCGTCCGCAAGTTATTTTTATTGAAAAAGACGGAGTTACCATGGAGCCGTTTGAATCGGTTACCATTGAATGCCCGGATGAGATGAGCGGATCTGTGATTGAAGAAGCCGGTAAACGCAAAGGCGAGATTTTGGATATGCGAATGGAGAATGGGACCACTTTTATTGACGCTGTTTTTCCGACGCGCGGATTGATCGGTTATCGCACGCAATTTGTGCGCGCGACCAAAGGCAGGGGAGTGATGTATTCCGTATTTTTGGAATACCGTCCCAAACTGGGAAATATTGATTCGGCTCCGCACGGGTCATTGATCGCATTTGAATCCGGAACGGCGGTAACTTACGGTTTGTTGAATGCCGAAGAACGGGGAGTTTTGTTTATTACTCCGGGAACCGCGGTTTATGAAGGTATGGTGGTTGGGCAAAATGCCAAACCCGAAGATATGGAAGTTAATGTTTGCAAAGAAAAACGTTTAACCAATATGCGCTCCAAAGGAGATGGAGTTGCCGAGATTTTGGATGCACCGCGTGTTATGAGTTTGGAAGAGGCTATGGAATATTTGGGAGATGATGAACTTTTGGAGGTTACTCCGCAATCACTTAGAATTCGCAAGAAGCATCTTAAATCCCACGAAAGACGAAGAGCAAACCAAGCGAGCAGTTAATATTTTTAGCGCAACCCTAAATCCCTTATCAGGGACTTGAAGACTCAGTAAACAAGTCCTCCTGATAAGGAGGATTTAGGAGGTTGTGCTAAGTTACACCAAACCAACTAAGGTTCGTCATTTCGAATCGGATGTGAGAAATCTATACTGTTATTACTAGTTTGAGTTTAATAAGCGGAGATTTCTCACGTGCGTTCGAAATGACGAATAAACGGGAAGTGAGTTAACACTTGATTCACCTCGGTTTTTCTGATAAAAGAAATGAGGTACTTTACAGCAAAACAGAGAGGAGAGTGCGATGAACGGTTGGATAGATCCGGCTCTCCCTTGGGAGATCAAAGCCGCAATCGGTTTGGCGGGCGGATTATTGCTGGCTTTTGCATTGCTGATGATTCCAAAAAGATTTTTGGCTCGCATCAGCCGAGTACCTTTTTGTTCTCCGAATTGGATTACGTCTTGGAGTGTGGTTGTTTATGTTATCGGCCTTCCGGTTTATATTTGGCTGGATTTTTATATCGGTCTTTGGCTGCTTGTTGTTGGCGGAGTATTGGATGTATTGGACGGCAAGCAAGCCGTGGCCATGAAGGAGCATGGTGTACCGCGAAGTCTTGAAAGCCAAGAAATCGGCGAGTGGTGGGATCCGTTGGCGGATAAACTGCGGCAACTTTCCGTGATTTTTATCATGGCGTTGTACGGAGTATTCAATCCGATCTTGGTTGCATTGGTAATTGGTGTGGATGTGTTTGGAACCTTGGTTCGCAAACCGTTTATTAAGCGCAAACCGTTTTCTCGCATGCAAAAACACATGCGCCAATCAAAAGCTTCCGCAGTTGGAAAGATAAAATCTTTGGTGCAAGTGTTTTGCATAATAGTCGCGGCTCCCTATCAGCAGGGTTGGGTGGAATCAGGAATTTTGCCCGATGTTTTGTTGATGTTGGCTCTGATATTGGGAGTATTGAGTGTTATCTCGCGCGTCAAAATCAGCCGTGAAGTGGATCAGGTTGTTGATGAAGCGCATTCTTTTTTTCGGCATCAAGATATTTGATGCGCCCCGTCCGTCTTGGCGGGGATTTTTTATAAACAAAAATCCGCTAACGGGCAGCGGAGAAGCGGGATGAAGCCAAGGCGATTATTTCTTGGTCTTCTTGATAAGGAATGTTGAGGCGAAGCGACAAAGATTTGAGCATGGCCGCGCGCACCGTATTGGCTGTGAGCTCGGCGAGGCGAGTATGCAGGCCTGCGTAATTCAGAGTTATCTCCGAGTTCGGATCCCAGCAAACCGCATTGCAATCCGTGCCGGTTGCGAGGCAAAGTTTGCCGTTGCGCCGGTTTTTGAGATTCAGCTCGGCTATTACCGAGGCTTTGGAAAGAGTGATAACGTTGGAGAGCTCCAAGGCCGAGTTTTGAGTCAAATTACGGTTAATTGCAACGGCGATGTTGACGGTGCCCGCTGCCGGCGGAGGTTGATCCAACTCTTCATCGTAAGCGGTGTGCTCGCCCGGGGACACGGCATTGCCGAGGCCTACGGTTGCAATGGCCCATATTTTAAATCCGTTTCGATTTTCTTGGAATGCGGTTCCCAGATATTGCTGTGAAACGGTTGTTACCATGGCCACGGTTTGATCGGAATCAATCTTCAAGTCCGCAATAAACGCAGTGAGATTGCCGATGATTGCGGGCAACGGCTCGATATTATCTTTTGGCAAAGTGCGATTGAGAAAATATGTGATGGATTGTTTGAATCCACCCCCGAACGGGGCCCAGCTTAAGCAGGATACGGGTTCGTAAAAACGAATCAAGGTATATTCCGAAGAACCGGAAACGACAAACATTAATCCTCCTTGGATGGCTTATGTTATTGTCGGCGAGTTGCATTGTTGCCGGTTTGTAGGATAATGTCAATGCATGGAAATGGTTTTAATTATATTATCGGCGATTATTCTTGATTTGGCGATCGGAGATCCAAAATGGCTGCCGCATCCTATCAGGTGGATGGGTTTTTTTATTGCGAAATTGGATAACTTATTAAGAATAAAGGTAAATAATTTGAAAATAGCGGGAATTGGGCTGTGGTTTATCATTGTTGTCGGGACGGCTGTCGTGTCGATTGCTGTTTTGTTGATGGCCGCTTGGATAAATGTTTGGTTGGGAGTGTTGGTGAATATAATCATGATTTTTCATGCGCTTGCTATCAGGTCGCTTACGGATGAGGGAAGAGTTATGCGGAGGTTATTAAAAAGAGGAGATTTGGAAGGAGCGAGAAATCGTTTGCAAACAATAGTCAGCCGAGATTGTTCGCGAGAAGAACAAAGGGGAATAATTCGCGGAACCATAGAAACCATAACCGAGAATTTGTCGGATGGAGTTATTGCGCCGTTATTGTTTGCTATGCTGGGCGGAGGGCCGTTGGCATTAACTTATAAAGCGGTGAATACATTGGATTCGATGGTGGGATATAAAAATGAGAAGTACAAAGATTTTGGCTGGTTTTCGGCGCGAGCGGATGATGTTATCAATTATATTCCCGCACGGATTACCGGAATACTGATTGTCGTCACCGCGACAATAACTTTTCAGCATCCAATAAAGGCTTTGCGTTCTTGGATCCGCGATGCACAAAAAGGTCCATCGCCAAATGGGGGGATTCCGATAGTTACATTTGCGGGAGCAAGGGATATTGAGCTTGGTGGAGATTGCTTTGCGCAAGATGGAAGTAGAATTTGCATTCCAAAAGTTGGTGGGATGAGGGAAAAGTTGATGCTTGATGATATCAGGCGGGCGAATGGGTTTGTTTATTTGAGTGTGTTTGTGATGTTTTTTATCTTCAGCGTTTTTATATTCGTTTTTAAAGTTTAATTTGTCAATAACTAATCTTGCGGTTACACTCTCATTATATGAATTACATGCAAGCAATTAGTGATTTTTTCGTAAAGAGGTCGCAGGGTGTGGAGTTTGAACCCGCTTTATTACAAAAGTTGGAAAAAGATAGACAAAGTTTGGATGTAGACGGGCTTATTTTATATATCGAAGCCAAGGGTGATGTAATCGAGGAGGTTAAAGAAATCAAAAACGGAGTGCGCACATATACATATACGGGCTCGTTTATTCACGCGTTTAAAAAAGATGGGTTGTTGCAACCAACTCCAACAGGTAAACCTTTTGAAAATCAAGATAATGCGATAGAAAAGGGAAAGATGGTTTTTTTGGTTAGCCCTGAAGGGAAAGTAATAAGCTGGTTTAATTCGCTAACCGGAAATATGATTGGAAATCCAACCAAAGTTGATGGTGATTCAAAAAAATTTCTTTGGATTATTGGAATATTGATGGTGTTGTTTGTACTTTGGAAATTGTTTGGAGGTTATCTGTTTAATGCAAAAGTTTAATATGTCTTTTGCTTATCTGCCAAAATTAAAATTTGAGATATCCATTTTGAGAGACGTGGAAACGTTTTTTTGTTTTTTACATGATGCAGAATATGATAATGGCGAGAGTATGAAAATGGCGACATTGAAACCATATCCGGAATTGAGTGTTTGGTTTGATGGGGTTAAGTTTGTAGCAACACGCAAAAATGTAAAAGATTTTGTTCAGGCCGTATATGATAAGAATGCCGATTTGATTAAGAAAAATCTGATTATTTATGAAAGAAATTGGAAACAAGTGCGTGGATCATATGTCAAATTGATAAAAATTTTATTTCCAAATACCGATTGGCCGGATGGAGAGTATATTGTATATCCTACAATTTGGGGTATGTATCCACGTTTTTTGGATAATTGTACGTTTCAAGTTCCGTTTAAACATAAAAAAATGGAATATGTGTCCGTGGTTATCGCTCACGAATTGTTGCATTTTATTTGGTATGCGAATGCCTATGCATCATTTCCCGATCTAAAAAACGCTGATGATTTTTATGTGTGGAATATTTCAGAAATATTTAATTCTTTGGTACAAAATTCTTCAAGTTGGGTTGAGGTTTTTGGCATGGAATCGATGATTTATCCAATGCATGAGTTGATTATAAAAAAAATAGAAAATAATTTGTCAGATATATCTCTTTTAAATGCTGATGAGATTACAAAAGAAATTATTATTACTTTCGATGCACAATAATTTTTTAAGTTTATGACAGGAAAAACTCATTTTGTATTGGGCGCTAATGCCGCTTGGGCAGCTTATTTGATCGTGCCAAAAGACATGTGGTTTTTACTGTTGCCGCTTATCGGCGGTATTGCTGCGCTTTTGCCGGATTTGGATAATCGTCATGCCACCGTGCACCAATGGACCAAAGGATTGCTAAGATTGTTGTTGATAGATCGTGTGAGGCACAGGTCTTTGTTTCATTCGTTGATAATCATTCCCTTGGTGATGTTGGGGTCGGCTTTATTACTGCCGATTCATGTTACGGCTCCGTTGATTTTTACTTTGGGATATATGTCGCATCCGTTTATAGACGGGTTTAATCCGCAAGGCTGTGAGTTTTTATATCCAAGCAAGAAAAACTACATGTTTTTACCAAGATTTTTATGCGTTGATACGGGCGGATGGGTGGATAGTGGATTGTTTGGATTGGGTATTTTGTTTTTTGCAGTCTATTTTGCAGTTTTCTTTGAATTGATTAATGTCAGTTTGGTTTTGTCTTGACATTGAATTGGGAAGCGTGTTTTAGTATTTGCGGTACATTGATAATTTGCAAAACGGAGTAAACGGATGGGACGAATAATGGAAGAAGATAAGAACTCAACTTGGTTTGATTTAATCAAATTCGCAGGAGGAGCGTCTTTTGTTATAGCGGTTATTTATTTTTTCGGATCTTGCGTTTTTATGCCGAGTTATAAGACGCAGGCCATGTCCGGTAATTATATTGTTTTTGATCAAGCCATTGTTGGCAAAGGTCCGCAGGGAGCGGTGTTAAATAAGGGTTTGCTGGAATTGGCCCAAATTACCAATCAAGGTATTGAAAAGTCAGATTTGAGCCAAACGATCAGCAGATTGGATGCTTTGCAGGCAAACTGCAAAAAACAGTGTGAAAGCATACCCTCGTTATCGCCGCCATTGCACTACCCGGGCAATTATTATTATCCTCAATTTAAAACCATTTGCACGTATGGTCCATCTTGTACGGAAGCCGAATATAAAACATATGAGCATCTTCGCGATATGCTTGATGCGGGTGTTTTAAGTAAAGATAAGATGAATCATTATCTTTCCAATTATCCCAACTATGGATCGTGGTTTATGCGTACCGTTTGGGTTGGGGTTGGCGGATTTGTTTCCGTTTTAGCGTTGTTACTCGGCATGGTGTTGTTTTCTTGGATCGATCAACTCGTGAAAAATAAACAATATGCCAAAGCGCAAAAAATTCATGATAAAGTCAGAGTAATGATAACCTATAAAACTCCGGGATTTGCGGAAGAAGTTTCTTCAAAAGATTTGCGGAAAGAATTGGAAATGAATCTTATTGATGAGCAAGATCAGCGCGAAGCTGTACGCGCCGTACGCTTTTTGGAGCGCAACGGCCGTTAATTTTTTTAGACGCTTAGTTGGCGTCTTTTTTATCTATACGCCAAGTGTTCGATATGGCGTTTGCGCGCCAGAGCTATTCTTTGCGCGTCGCCGTTGCTTTTTTCCAATAACATAGCCGCGTAATTGCCTCCCAAAAAGTGGGGGAGGATGACGTAGGAACTGCCGTTTTTATATAAAATGTTGGCTTGGTCGACGTTGCCGGCGATGTTAATGATGGTGGCATTCGGATTGATTTTATTGAGTTTGTTCAAAATCAAAAGGTTGGCGTCGATGTCGGGGATGGTAACAACAATGATTTTGGCTTTTTCCAAATTCAGCTCATCCAGAAATTCGTTATCGTGAGCGTCTCCATAGATGGCTTTGATTTTTTTTGCATGCAATGAAGAGATTACTCCGGGGTCAAAATCAACAACCAGTAATTTATACTTGAGTTTTTTCAGTGTTTGCAGAAAATCGGTGCCAACACGGTGACAGCCGAATAGAATCGCATCGTATTTTTCTTTTTTGATATTGTCTTTTAATAGCTTTTTACGTTCAAAGATCGTAAGGATTGGTGAAAGAAGTTTATAGATCGGATCCGCGTAGATGATCATCAGTGTTGAGCCGGTGATGGTGATGATGCCTACCATGGTAACCAGGGAAACAATCTCTTGACTAACAAAACCGGAGTTTTGTGCGAGAAGTATCAAAATAAAAGAGAATTCACTGATTTGGGCGACCGTTAAGCCGGCGTAAAAACCGGTTTTTTTAGTGTAGCCCATGATACCCATCAAGATCATGACGATGAGCGGATTGCCGATTAACACAAAAGATGAGAGAAGTGCGGCTTGAGCCAGCATGGCGTTAAGATTGTTGAAGGTTAAATGAGAGCCTAAAAGCACAAAGAACATGATGATGAAAAAATCGCGCAGCATTTTCATCTTGGAACTTATTTCGTAATGGTAAGGAGAGGAGGCTAGCGCGATTCCGGCCGCTAAAGCGCCGATTTCAACGGAAAGGCCGATGATGTGAAACAATGCGGCCAAGCCAACGCCCCAACCGATGGAAAACAGAAATAAAAATTCTTGTGATTTGGCGAAAAGTTTGGTGATTTTTGGCAGGATGTAGATGCTCATGAAGGCTAAGACCAAAAATATGATAAAAGTTTTGGTCATAATGGCGATAAGCGTATCCATGGCGCTTAATCCTTGATTTAAAGAGGAGACGAAAATTAATATAGCCGTTGCTACAACATCTTGAACCAATAAAAAGCCGATTGCGATTTTGCCGTAGAGCTTGCCAAGATCGTGGCGGTCGGATAAAAGTTTGAGGACGATGATTGTACTGCTGAAAGTAAGAGCTATGGCAATGAAGATGGATGTGATGATGCCGAATCCCAGCAAATAACATATTCCGAAACCGATAACACTGGTAAAAATAATTTGACCGAGGCCGGTGATGATGGATATTTTGCCGACTTCGCGGATAACATGCGGGCTTAAACTAAGACCGACGATGAAAAGCAAAGCTGTAACGCCGAGTTGAGAAAATATTTCCAGAGTTTCGGCGGATTTGATGATGTTTAATACAGCTGGGCCGGCAACAATGCCCGTGATGATGTGTCCAAGTATCAATGGCAAACGAAGTTGTTGCATGACAAGCGCCATGATGGTGGCAAATCCAAAGATCAAACTGATTTCGATAAAAATATCCATAGTGAATTACCGATATTATAACATATCGAACCGCGAATTTCGAACCGGCAAGTTCATCAAGTTTAAAGTCTAAAGTTTATCAAGAGAAGCTAAAGTTACTCTTGACTAACTTTAATCTTGATGAACTTTTTACTTAGCGGGAAGAACTGTTTATTAAAAATCCCTCGATTATTCGGGGGAGATCAGTAGATGTTGTTTTCGGAGAGGAATTCTTCCGCTAGGTCGACGTGATTGCGGAAGATTGTGTAAGTATCATACATTTGCGGGTAGATGCCGTTGGGGTCGTAAAGAGCGGTTTGCATACCGGTTTTTGAGGCGCCATGGCAATCCGCGTAAATATTATCGCCGATGTGCAAAAAGTTTTCGGCTTTGACACCGCAACGATCCATGGCGCGCACAAAGATTTCCGGGTCGGGTTTGGCGATTCCTTCGACGGCACTGTCTAAAATGAATTCAAAATATCCGGCCAAGCCAAAGCGATGCAAATCGCGTTCCAGTGTGCCATGGGCGTTGCTGATGACGATCATGCGGACTTTTGCGCCGCGCAATATACGGAGTGCTGTCAGTGCATCTTCGTAAATTACACTAAAGAAGTTGTGTTCGTCGTGATAGAATCGGCAAGCTTCGCGGAATATCTCCAATTTTGCCGCGTTTTGTTTTTCCGTAAAACGCGGATCGATAAAGTCGAGCAGACGGCACAGCACATCCGAATAATGCGTTGTTTGTGCAGTGTGGCTTTTTGCGGGATCACGCAAATAATCGGTGCGCATCCTGTAATCGGCGAGCATGATATCCGCGACCCTGTATTCCGACTCAAAACTCGCATTGATCAGTTTGGTTATGACTTGGGCATTGACTCCGAGTATGGTGTATCCCAAATCGTAAGAAATGACTTCCACCTTGGTAAAATCGATGAGCGACCAATCCGTTTCCATGAAAACCTCTTTTTGTGAGTGTGTGCCGTCAATGCTTAACAAAAAATCGTAAAAATGTCAATCCGTTGAAAGGAATCCGGAAATGTGGTAGAAAATAATCAGAACGTCGACAAACAACGTGTTTGAAGGAGTCTGTCATGATCAGCATCGAAGATTATTTGCGCTTGGGATACCGCGGTCTCGTCTTTTTGCACCGTGAAGAATCCGAGGAAAAATCCGGTTATCAAGACGAGCACACAATTCATACCTTGGCTTGTTATGATAAAGACGGAATACCTCTTAAAATCACCATGCATTGGCTGGAGTGTTTCAGGCCAAATGGAGGCAAGCGATCTTGCCGGATAGAATCCAAAGAGATTATCGGACAGGGAGAATATGCTTCATTGGTTAAGCTTTATGGAGTCAAAGATGATTCTTTATATCATCAAGCGCGAGCCAAAAAAGAAAAGCGAAAGCGCGAGGCTGATGCAAAGTTGATTGAGATGACTCCCAAGTGTCCGATCTGCGGAAATGGCATGATCATCAAACATAGAAACTCGGATCAAAAGCCGTTCTGGAGCTGTGTGGGTTTCAGTAAGGGCAAATGTCGCGGATCCAGGTCAATTTTGAAAAGCGATTATTCGAAACTCAACAGATTGTTACAAATCGCCAATCAATTATGAGCGTGTCTCGCCGGGTATGGACCCGACTTTTTTATTTGTTGATTTTGGTATAAGCTGGATATTGATATGAACAAATCGTTATTGATATTATTGGCAATCATTATTTTTGCCGGTTGGGGGTGCGATAAAAAAGATGCAAATTTTGCGGATTCATCGTCAATAACTTTGCAAAATGAAACCCCAATCGAGATTATTGCCGTTAAAGAAACGAGTTATTCAGTAGAGTCGATTCATGAAGAAAGCACGGGAAGAAGAATAGACTTGGAGTATCCGGTTTTTGAGGGCAGTGGTGATGAATATATTAAAATTAATGAAGAGATCAAGAAATTCGTTGATGAGTTAAAGGAAAGTTTTATCGAGGATTATAACGGATTGGATCATGAATATGACTTGGGAGCTTGGTTTTTGGAGAATTCGTTTACAGTACCAAGAAATGATGAGTCGTTTATAAGTTTGGTATTGGAAGGAGGGATGTATACGGGCGGAGCTCATCCAAATTATTTTTATAAAACGTTTTTATTTAATATGGAAGAAGAGGGGAGTTTGATGAATACGGCGGACATATTCAATCCGGAGGCGGGTGTTTTGGATGAGGATTCCGGAGCTTATGTTGATTGGTTGAATTACATTTCGGGTCAGGCGCGGTTAAGATTAATGCAACAAGATTATGCGGATGCCGACTGGATCAACGAAGGCGCGGGTCCGCAGGCAGCAAATTTCGCTTTGTTTTATTTAACGGATAAAGAAATCGTTTTTTTATTTCCTCCTTACCAAGTGGCTCCTTATGCAGCCGGTCAGCAACAAGTGCAATTTACAATTGATGAACTCGCTGAATATCTCCGAGCGTACAATTTCTAACAACGGAGGCCGGCCACCGTTTTGTCATTTTGACCCTGAGCGCAGTCGAAGGGGAGAAATCTCCGCTTAATCGCCTAAAGTCAGTAATAATAGTGGAGATTTCTCACATCTGATTCTCCGCCTGAGGCGGATGCGCCTAAGGAGCAGAAATGACAAACCTTGGTTTGCTTGGCTGGCAGCTGGTAGCTAGAAGCTTGCGGTTGATAAAGACGGATGCATCTAAGGAGCAGAAATGACAAAAAACTGCAAAAAGTTCATTAAGAGTGTCTTTAGTTGCTCTTGATAAACTTGTTACTTTGTACTTGAAATACTGACGTCATTTGACCTTTTGGTGACGGTTTTTTAAAGTTAAATAGGTACATTGTTATAGGAGGCAGAGAATGAAGACATCGTTTTTTCAGGATAAGATTGCTTCGCTTGAAGAGTTGGGAGTTTTGTTAAAAGCTGCGAATTATCGAGAAAGTGTCGATTTGGTCTGCACGACCGGAGCTTTTGACATGTTGCATCCGGGGCATGTCAGATACTTGTGGCGCGCGGCCGAGCAGGGTGATTATTTGCTTGTGGGCATTGATTCTGATGCCAGAGTCCGATCGGCCAAAGGCGAACATCGTCCGTTTTTTCCGGAACAAGATCGGGCGAGTGTTGTTGCCGGATTGGGTTTTGTGGATTTTGTATGTATTTTTGATGACATGAAAACTTTGTTGGATATTGTTTCGCCCTCCATTTTGGTTGTTTCGCCAACATCAACCGAAGATCCTTCTTTTAACCGCAAGATATATGCCAAGAGTCGAGGCATGACAGTCGTTGAAATTCAGGAACAGGCAAAAATGCATACTACGGATTTTGCCGATCGTATCATGCAAAAAATTAACAATATCGACAAGTCGTCGGGATCTTGATTCCATGCTAAACTAAGCATGGATTTTTTATTATGAGAATATACGAAGAAGGGCGGGGCAAGTATAAAACCACGTATAAATCACAGGGTTGTCAATTTTGCGATAAAGTTGTGATTAAAGATCAGGAAGTAAAGCAATTGGAGGGAAAATATTGGCGGGTTTTGGCTTGTAAATATCCTTATATGGATGGTAATTTGATGATAATTCCCAAAAGGCATGTAGAGAATACTGAGAGATTGAATAAAAAAGAATGGGAAGAGTTTTCAGAGATATTGCTGAAAACGCAAAAATTACTGTCTAAATTGTTTGCAACCAAATCATTCAATATCATGATGCAAATCGGGCCCAATTCCGGAGCTTCAATCAAGCATTTGCATTGGATGATAATACCTCGTCCCAAAAAAGTATCTTTGACCGGATGGAACGTGTTGCAGAATTTTTATTTTGTATCGCTTTCGTATAAAGATTTATTGAAAAAAATCAACATGTTTTACTCCAAATCAAAATTGAGTTAATCTACAAATTGTTGATTGAGTTATTATGAAACAAGTAAATTATTTACCATACTGGAAGTCGCTCTTGGGCTTTATTTTGGATAAAAATACCAATTGGAAACCCAAAGCCGGAGTCTTACTTGCGGTTTTGTATTTGATTTGGCCCATTGATTTGATTCCCGATCTTATGCCTTTATTCGGCTGGCTTGATGATATCGGAATTACGGCGCTTGCCATTTGGTATCTGGCGCATACGGTCAATAAATATATAGCGGAGAAGAACGGGGGAAATCGAATTTTGAACGTCGAACCATGAACGTCCATCCTTCGCTGAAGCTACGGACGGCGGGCGAATGTCTAACGTCGAACGTCGAACGGCGAAACACTAACCGCGAATCACGCTTGCCCACCGAAGCCTTGGCGAAGGAGGGAACCTCGAATTTGGAACTAGGAATTAGGATCTGGGAACGGGAATAGCTTACACGGAGCACCTCCTTAGTAAGGAGGTTGGGAGGATCCGTCGTAACTGAAATGCGAACCTCGAACTACGAACTTGGAACTAGGAACTAGGAACTAGGAACTAGGAACTAGGAACTAGGAATAACTTATGCGAAGCACCTCCTTAGTAAGGAGGTTGCCTGCCCGCAACGCTCTAGCTTGCGAGGCGGGCGGGGGAGGATCCGTCGTAACTACTGAACTCGTTATGAACTTTATAAACAGCCCGCCCCAAAAACGAATGAAATGAGTTCTTCGGGGTTACGACGTTATTACGTTACGACTACTATGCAAGATTTTTTGATAGCAATTATTTTGGGAGTTGTGGAAGGTGTGACCGAATTTTTACCGATCAGTTCGACCGGGCATTTGATTTTGTTTAACGAGTGGTTTGCTTTTGAAGAAAGTTTTACAAAAATGTTTAATATCGTGATTCAGTCCGGAGCGATATTGGCGGTGATTATTATTTTTTGGAAGGATCTGTGGCCGGAGAAGTTGAATTTTAAAGCCATAGAAGCAAAATGGGGAAAGATATTTGTTGCGTTTGTTGTTACGGCCATATTGGGTGTTTTGTTGAGTGATTATATAGAGGAATATCTTTTTTCACCGTGGGTTGTGGCAATCGCATTAATTGTTTATGGCATCGCTTTTTATTTTATTGAAACAGCTCGAAAAAAATTGCCGGATTTAAAAAATGAGATTCAAGATTCGATCAGTTATAATCATGCCGTGTTAATTGGTTTGGCTCAATCATTGGCTATGATTCCGGGAACTTCGCGTTCCGGTGCAACAATAGTTGGATTATTGTTATTGGGTTATTCAAGAGTACTTGCGGTGAAGTTTTCTTTTTTATTGGCAGTGCCGACTTTGCTCGCGGCCGGAGGTTACTCATTGTTAAAATATGATCGGGGTTTGTCTGTGCAGGATTTTTGGTTGCTTGCTGTCGGTTTTATCGTTTCGTTTGTAACCGCTTATGCGGTTAGCAAGTGGTTTTTGGGTTTTATCCGGACCAATACATTCATTCCTTTTGCGTATTACAGAATAGTCTTGGGTTTATTGGTTTTGGCTTATTTTGGCTATAAAATGATGTAAAACAGAGGTGTTTTGATGCTTGGGAAGTTTACGTCCGCCTTGACAAGGCGGATTATTTAATGCAAAGTGGGATATCCTTGATCTCCTCGGATTCGGGAAAAGAACATCGAAAAATATGCGCAAGATGAAATAATCTCGGCGCATCAAAAAATATCAAAAACGGAGTGAAGATGAAACAAATCAAAAATCGGCTGTTTTCGTTATTCTCGTTCTTGCTGATCATGCTGGTTTCCGCTTACGCCAATGCGGATAAAGATGCGGGAACCGGTAATTCGGGAATGCGCATCTTGGGGCCGGGTGATTACGGCTACGAACGCTATGTCCACATTCTCGAAACGGTCAGGCATGATCCTGATGCTGTGCGTTGCGTGTTCAGCGTGTGTCAACAGTTGAATAACTTTGCACCAAGCACTTGGCGCGAAGGCAAGTATTATGAAAGATGCTTGTCCGATCATAGTGCCCGTAAAAACGGAGCTGATTATCGGCCGATGCAAAATCCGCCGACGGTGCAGGCGTTGTTATGTTCAAATGATCTGGGAGCGCGATTGCCGACTTATAACAAAGAGGTTGGCGAGCGCGTATTCAACAAATACGAAACACCGGCACCGATTCAGACTGCATATCCCGATGACAATCGGGATGCCGAATCGGCTCTGGCGGAATTGCGAGAGTTGGAAAACGCTCCGGCGGTTTCGGCTCCATCAGCCTTGCCTGCGCCGGCGCCAAAAATCGCACGAGCGCCCAAGAAGGCCAAACCGGATTTGTCGTATTTAGGGGATTTCGCCAAGACACAGCCTTTGGCCGCAGCCCAAGTCGAAGCGCGTAATGCCGAACGCCGCAAAAGTATACGCTGTATTCCCAAAAATACGGAATTGGTTCAACTGGATCCGGACGGCGATGTTTACTTGTTCGTCCGTCCGGGTGCCGATGTCGCGGATTTGAAGCGTTGCCTGCCCAAGCATAGCTTTGAGGCGAACCAGGTGGCGCATAACAATGATGCGGCGGATATCATTCCGTATTACCTGGAGGATGAGACCAAGCCGGTACGCGGAAAAAACCTGCGCTTTCATGAAGGGCGCTGGAATATCAAAAAGCCTCAATGGAAAGAGCCGGGACGGACTTTTTACGCGGATTGGTTTAAGGAGCATAAAGATAAGAAGTTCGGATTTGCTTTGCAGGCCGGACAGAAAATCTTTTTGCGTATAGCCGATACTTGGGTAACCAATGATTCGGCGGAAACGAATCCCGCGCCAAGTGCGGAACCGGCAAAGCCGAAACAAGGGTACAATCAGGCTCCCGCAGAGCTTGCGCCTGAAGAGATTGATCAAAGAGTGCAGTATCGTTTGGCGGAGAATACCGCCACGAACGAGTTGAACAGAAGTTTCTTCGTAGGGATAAACGGTACAAAAACGCAAAATCAGTCCGCCGGCAGGGCTTATACAAGAGCCGGACCTCGGGTAGACCGAGTTATGTACATTTCGCAAGAACGGTATCGCCAAAAAAATGGCGGGGCCGATATGAACAAAAATTTCGACAATGTTCACCTTTTGTCACAACAAGAAAAATTGTTGTGCAGAGGGCGTTATGGGGCCTATGCTTTTAGCTAGAAGCTTTCATAACATCTATCGAACAAATCTTTTTAATCAGCCGCTGACCAATAATCAGCGGTTTTATGTTTGCGTATAAAGAAAAACACCGCCGAGATTGGCGATGTATGATTAATTCTGGAAAAATTATGTGACGAATTAAATTGGTCATTATTCCAATTCTTCGGCTTTGGCTATCATCTCCGCCCACATTTGTTTGCGGGTTATTTCGCCATTTTTTTGGCGTTCCATGATAGCTTTGATTTCAGGGTGCTGAAACAAATGGAGATATGTATCGAATATTTCTGTAAGAATTTTTTCGTCGGGGAGAGTTGTTTTATTTACCCCGGAAAAACCCAGTTGAGCCGCCAATATTTGAATTTTGTCAGCCATTGTTTCGGGTTCCTTTGTTGAAGTGAAAGGATTTTGCATATTAAATGTATTTGTTGGTTTTGTCAATAGTCATTGATTAAAGCCGTTTTATGATTGGTTTTCCGGCGTGATCGATGACAGACCAAAATTCGGTATCACGGGTAATGTATGAGGGGTGGTTGGGATCAAAATCCAATTGTTCGTGCAGGGCTTGGATTTTTTCGAGCGGCGGCAAATATCCCAAGCACCACGAATGCAATGCTGAAATCGTTTTTTGCTGAGCGGGGTTCAATTTGTTGTTTGAGTTAAACGTAGTTACCAATTCTTCATAAGATTTGTAATGAAAAAAAGTATATAACATGTGTAAAGAAGCATCGGGCGCATAAATATTTATATATTCCTCCAATGAATCTTCGGAAATATCAACCGGCGGTTCGGCTAAAATAGCTACCATTAAATCGTCATAATGCGCCAATATTTCAAAGATGGCTTTGGGAGATTTTTTTTCTCTAAACGCCAATAAAATTTCATTAAATTTCACCTCTTCCCGTTTAAGTAATTCTCGGCTCCATTTGTAAGAAGCGGCGTAGTCTCGGGTGGCTAAGCTTTTTACAAATTCAGCATGTTTATCTTGAATTATTCTTATTTCTTCTGAATTAACCGGGGGTCCTCTTCGGCTTTTTACTTGGTGCAATTCGATTCTTTTGGGAGCTTGTTCGGGTTCATATTCGATGGAGATAACGTCTATGGCGGATTTTGCGTCCAATTTATTGTTAGTACCCAAAAACAATTGAGCGGATGATGGTGTCTTGCCGGCCAGCCTGTCTTTGTGAAATTGCACTTCCAATTCTCGCAACACTTCGATTACAGACTCGATGCCTCTTAATAATTGATTTTTTGCAGTAGTGAACGCTTTATTCATTCCCGGTTTGGATGATGTTTTTTGAGCTTCACTGCTGATTTTTTGCAACAGTGGATCTATCTGTGAAAGAGGTTTGTGAAGCATGTAGCGGATTATGCGGTTTTGGAATTCGGTTTCTATTTCACGGGATTCGCCTTGGCGATTCGTCTCCACACTTATACGAAACAGCTGTATCGCTTTATTATAATCAAATACCGCATGCGGCGATGTTTCCATGGATTCGAGTTTTTCTTCAACTACGGTATCAGGTCGGTTTTTAACAGGTTCTCTTTGCAATATGACGTGAGGATGTTTCATCCTTGGTTCCATTTGGGGCATTGTTTGCATAATAATAACAATTATAGCATTAAATGGTGATTTGTTCGATTGAAAGTATTGCGTAATTTGTTGCGTACTATACAATTACCGCTATGAATGCGGATTTATACCAAAATAAAACCGACGAAGAATTGGCGCAAATGGTATTGGCGGATGCGCAGGCTTTTGTACAGTTGATTCGGCGCTATGAACCGCGTCTTTTGGCGTATATCAGGCGTATTAGCGGCTTTTCATTGGAGGATGCGGAGGATATTCTGCAAGAGTCGTTTATGGATGCTTATAAAAATATAGCTGTTTTTAATCCGACGTTAAAATTTTCCAGTTGGATTTACAGGATAGTCCATAATAGAACCATCTCCACATACAGAAAAAAGAAAAAAGAAATGGGGGATTTTTCGATTGATGATGAGGATGAGGGGTTGGCGCGTATATTATCGGCTAAAGATGACGCGACAAAGTTAGCGGATCAGTCTTTAACGGCCGAAGCGGTTAAAAAAATATTGCACGAATTACCCGAACGCGACAGAACCGTGTTGATTTTGGCGTATATGGAAGAGAAGACGTATGATGAAATCAGCGATATTTTGCGCGCGCCGGCAGGTACCGTGGCAACGTGGATACGCAGGGCAAAAATAAAATTTCAAAAATCAGCCGACAACAGGAAAATTTCAACCAATATATGACAAGCGTAGCAGATCAATTTGAATCCAAGATAGAGCACGGCGAATTGCCGGCTCCTTTACCGCGCTGGCGCGTACAAGCAAAGTACGCTTTGCTTTGGATTGTGTTTGCTTCTTTTGTGATCATGGGGGCCATGTCTTCGGGAGTTGCCATGTGGTTCATATCCGATCCGGGGGGTTTATTGTTTGAATATAAAAATAACGGTACTTTATCAAAGATTTTGGATGTTTTGCCTTTGTTTTGGATTTTATTGAGCTTGATAATGATTTATGCGGCGGTTTTGATTTTTGCGCGCGCTCCAAGGGGCTATAAATATAAAACAGCCGTGATCGGCGGAGCCTTGTTGCTGGCTTTTACGGCCTTGGGAGGAGCGATTTCCGCCGCTGGATTATCGGAAGATATCGAAGCAACGGCATCGCACTTACCGGGCTATGAATTATTTCAAAGACCTCGTATAAACAGAATAATTAAAATAGATCAAAACGGAATTGTCGGAGTAATTCAGGAGATTGGCAAGGGCCAGATATTATTAAGAGATCCCGGAGGAGTTGTTTGGATGGTGGATATAAGCGAATGCGATCAAATGCATATTGATTTTACGAAAGAACAAACTTGCGTACGTGCTTTCGGCATTCCCAGTACAACAATAAATGCTTTTCAAGCCGAAAGAATCATGCCTTGCCCCAGAGGAATAAGGATGCAACATATTCAGCGGGTCATGGATGATCAAATGAAAGAATTTTCCCGTTAGAATCGTATAGTGTTTTACGGACACGGCGGGAGGAGGCTAGCCGCCGGCCGAGTCCGATCCCTTGTTGGGAATAAGATAATTAATAATTGAATTTTTTTGAGCATGGCATGAGCTTTAACAAATTTTAACCGTTTATCGCATATGAACATCCCGAATATTTTATCGGGATATCGGCAACAAATTTGTTACATGCTACATGTTATCCCGCACCTATTTAAAATATAATGACGGGATCCCGCCAGAGGCGGGACATGCTGCATGTTATGACCTACGATTTTTGGAAAAAGGCCGGTGTTGTTACCGGGGTAATCGGTACTTTGGCGATAGCCGGTTCAGTGTTAGCTAACGATACAAACGTTAATATTCCGAACGAGGCGCAAAATCAAAATGGCGCCAAAAGAGGAATGATGCAAAGAGGCGCGTTTCAAGCTTCGGAACAAGCTCGTCCGTTTATGCATACTGAAGAAGAGCGCGAGGCTATTCATACAGCGATATCAGCGGGTGATTACCAAGCATGGTTCAATCTTGTATCACAAGATGAAGAATTGCCCGAACATCTTAAATCCATTACGGCCGATAATTTTGCCAAATTTGCTGAAATGCACCAACACATGGAAAGTGCACGTACGATTGGCGAAGAATTGGGATTAGAACATCCCGGAAGAGGTAAAGGAAAAGGTATGGGTAAAGGAATGGGAATGGGTCGCGGAGCAGGTTGCCCCATGGCTCAATCAGCAGACGCACAATAAAACGTCCGCCAAGACAAAATCCGCCTTCGGGCGGTTTTTTGTTTGCTTTGCAGTCATTTTATTTGTCAGTTGGCGTTTTTCTTAATGACAAGATACAATTAACTGCATAAAATAAAAATAATAAATAATAAGGCTCTAGACTAGCAAACTCTATGCTAAAATAGAGATATGCTCGTC
>CALFEO010000007.1 GCA_937949995.1 uncultured bacterium | reverse complement strand
GGTCAAGAGACAGGTTATCAAGTAGTTATCCACCAACAGTTTCTGCAACAGTGCCAAAAACAGGATCGCGGTTCAAATAATTTTGACCCTTATATCGCACGATGGAATTTGTAAAAAATGCCACTCCCCACTCCGAATCCAAAGTTCCGGCTATGGTATCGGATTGTGCCGCAAAAATTTCTCCGCGCACCGTATCAACCACTTTATCAAACTCCGTATTTTTCAAAGATGTATTGCTGATTGCCGCCGTTATACCCACCAAAACACCCATAATACCCAAAACCAGCAGCAATTCCGGCAGTGTAAACCCTGAAATGATTTTCATAATTTACATGTGAATTCCTTGAGTTATCTGATAGATGGGCGTAACAATGGAAAGAGCCACAAAACCCACCAACAAACCCACCAAAATCAAAGTTATCGGTTCAATCAAAGTCGCCAAATTACGAGTCATGCCATCCACCTCTCTTTCCGTAAACTCGGCCATGGAGAGCAGGCTCTCGGATAACTTTCCCGTTCTCTCACCGACTCCCACCATGCTCGCCGCTATCCGCGAAAATAACAAAGGATGCTTTTGCAATTCGGCGCCGATAGTCTCCCCCCTGTCCACCGAAGCGGTAATCATCTCCAATTCTTTTTTATAAACCGGATTATCAATTGATTTGGTGGTAACTTTTAAAGCCGGCACAATGGTAACTCCGCTCGAAAGCAAAGTTCCCAATATGCGCGAAAATTGCGCGGTTTGCATCTCCCTCATCAATCTTCCAAAAATCGGTATATGTAATATTGTTTGATAAATGAAATAACTGAAAGAATTGATGCGCATTAAAAAAGAAAATCCGATCAATACCAAGGCTATACCGATTAATGCATACGGCCAGTTGGAACTCATCCATCCGCTGATTGCCAAAAGTGCTCTGGTTGTCGGAGGAAGTTTTACATTCAACGTGGTGAATAAAGGCAATATTTTCGGCAACATGAAAAAAGCCAAGTACACGCCTATACCCACGGATCCCATAAACACAATCACCGGATACAACAAAGCGGAGCGAACTTTGCTTTTTACTTCCTCGGATTTTTCCATCTGTGTTGCCATGTAACGCAAAGTACTGGTTAATGTTCCCGAAGCTTCTCCGACACTGATTGAATTGACAAAAAACGAATCAAAAATTTTGGGAAACTTCGAAAACCCGCTGTGTAAAGTCATGCCGTCTCCCAAATCAGCCAAAACAACACCGATAATGTATTTTAAAGACGGCTGTGTTGTTTGATCTTGCAATATTTGCAGCGACTCGTGAATCGGAATACCCGCATCCAACATGCTGGCCAGATGTTTGGAAAAAATAATTTTTTCTTTGGCTGACAAAGAGAGCATGAAAGGCTTGTCTGCCTTTACCGCGGTAATTGTTTCACTGGATTTTTTTCTTGGCATATTAATCTCTGACAACTCTAAGCACTTCTTCCAAAGAAGTATCACCGTTTACGGCCTTTCTATATGCATCTTCCAACATGGAAGTCATACCGTTCTCCAAAGCCGCTTGATGAATTTCGGTGGCGCTGGCTCTTTTCATAATCAAGCGTTTGATCGGTTCGTTAACCTCCAAGACTTCGTAAATTCCTATTCTTTTGGCATAACCGGTTTGATTGCATTCCGAGCATCCGGGAGCGCGCCACGCTTTATCAAGTGTCGAAAGTAATTTTTCGGGTATCACGCTCGACAAAGCCATCTTTTCTTCTTGAGTCGGCGTATATTGAGTTTTGCACTTGACGCACAATTTGCGAACCAGCCTTTGTCCGATGGCTATATTCACGGTTGAAGCGATTAAAAAGGGCTCAATCCCCATATCCAGCAAACGGGGCAATGTTGTAGCCGCATCGTTAGTGTGTATGGTCGATAATAACAAGTGCCCCGTCATGGCCGCGTTCACGGCTATTCCGGCCGTTTCATTGTCACGAATCTCACCGACCATAATTATATTGGGATCTTGGCGCACGATTGAACGCAAACCGGCCGCGAAGGTAAGGTTGGTTTGCGGATTTACTTGAATTTGCGTAATTCCCTGCACCGAATATTCAATCGGATCTTCTATTGTAACTATGGATACTTCGCGTTTGTTTAATATCTGCAAAATCGAATACAATGTTGTGGTTTTACCCGATCCTGTGGGCCCGGTAGCCAAAATCATGCCATGAGGCCTATGAACATAATGATTGATCAATTCCAAATCCCGCTTCGCAAAACCCAAATCCTCTAAACTTATCAAGCGAGCCTCGCCAACCAAAAGGCGCATTACAACATCCTCCCCGCTGTAAGTTGGAACAATGGAAATACGCAAATCTATATCCGTATCATCCTCGTGCAAACGAAAACGGCCATCTTGCGCCATGGCGTGTTCATCTGTTCGTAATCCTGAAAGCACTTTAATGCGAGTGATGATAAGAGGCTGATTCTCTTTGGGCAAATTCAAAATATCATAAACGATTCCATCGATTCTATAACGGACAATAACCGATTCCGCGGTGGGATCTATATGGATATCCGAAGCCTTGGCCTCCCAAGCTTTACGGATGATGAGGTTAACCAGCTGTGTTATGGAAGCCGCCCTGTCAAACTCCTCTATCCCGGGAACCAATTTCATATCTTTGGTCCGCTTTATGCTTTCTTCCAAAAGTTCCTTCAATGATTTATTGGAGTTGGTATTTTTTACTGGTTTTTTTTCTTGTTCTTGTTCCGGCATACTCATTTCAGTCGCATAAGTATACCATTTTCCAGTGCATAGAGCAAAAACCGGTTAAGTTCATCAAGATAAAAGTATAAAGTTCGTCAGGAGTTCATCAAGTTTAAAGTCTAAAGTTTATCAAGAGAAGCTGGAGTTACTCTTGATGAACTTTAGACTTGATGAACTTTAGTCTATAGGCTCATCGAGTTACGACTGTTTTCTCGCCTTAATTATGACTCTCGCCAGCCTGATCTCATCATAAGTGCATCTTCCGCCCAAACGCTCAAAAACCGGAGAGAGTAAATCGCTTCTTGATTCGTCGAAAGCTTGTTTGATGGCTAATAATTTTTCCGGATTAAACATAATATGGCTCACATCGATTTTTACTCCGGCTTCCAACGCTTTTTCCAAATGATTCATAACTCGTGTCTTCTTCACTCCCCTGATCCGAGCTATTTCCTCAATTGATTTTTGTTCATTCAGCAAATATACGGTTGTCATGATTGTGTGACTCGCCGCTTGCTTAACTTCGGGCAAATACTCCACAAATTCCGGCATTCTCTCGGCTAAATTTTTTGCTCGGCAATAATCCCGAATTGCTGAAAGAAATATTTCTCCGTACTGCGCCAGCTTCTCTTTACCGACACCAAAAATGCCTCCCAAACTTTGCAAACTCTGCGGATAATAACGCGCCATTTCCTGCAAAGTCTTATCACCAAAAATAATATACGGTGGAACTCCACCCTCCTCGGCCAATTGCCAACGAACAGCGCGCAAAATCTCGAACAATTCCGGATCATAAGCGGTTTCTTGAACCTGGGACGCTTTCGTTTCCAAAACCGGCTTGCAAATATCACAACCTTCGCAATTATCTTTTTGATATTCCTCGCCAAAATAATCCAATAAATATCTGCGACGGCATGTGCTTAATTCACCGTATTTCACAACATCTTGAATTTGTTTTCTGGCCCTTGCTTGATCCAAAGCATCCGTCATCTCCCTGATAAAATATTCATGCTTAAAAATGTCGCCTTTGGAAAAATATAACAAACATCGGCTCGGCAATCCGTCTCTGCCCGCGCGCCCGGTCTCTTGATAATAACCTTCGATGGATTTTGGCATATCAACGTGTGCCACGATTCGAACATCCGGTTTATCAATTCCCATTCCAAAAGCAATCGTGGCGCAAATCACATTCACCCTGTCGCGGATAAAATCTTCCTGTACTTTGGATCTTTCATGAGCCATCATGCCTGCGTGATAATAAGCGGAATTGATACCGTTGATTTTTAAATCCGCCGACATCTTCTCGGCGCGCTTGCGCGATAAACAATAAACAATAGCCGATTGGTTAGGATCGGTTTTTAAGACTTTTACCAACTGCTTTAAAACCTGTTTTTTCGGCCAAACCTCATAACTCAAATTCGCCCTGTCAAAACTTGATTGAAACACTTTCGCATCCCTCAACTTTAATTGATCCAAAATATCCTCTTTTACCCGCTTATTGGCCGTCGCGGTTAATGCCAACACGGGCGCATACGGAAACAACTCCCTCACAGCCCTCAAATTGCGGTAATCCGGCCTAAAATCATGCCCCCACTCACTGATACAATGCGCCTCATCCACCGCAAACAAGCTCACTTTTAAGGTCCGCAAAAAATCCCGCACCCGAGGCAAAGCCAGCCTCTCCGGCGCCAAATACAATAACTTCACCTCACCTCTTTGCACCGACGCTTCTATTCGTGAAATCTCATTATAGTCTAAACTGCTATTGATAAACTCCGCCGGAATTCCATTGGCCTTAAGCGCATCAACCTGATCTTTCATCAATGCTATCAAAGGAGAAACAACAATCGTAATACCCGAAAGTTCCAAAGCCGGCAATTGATAACAAAGCGATTTGCCTCCCCCTGTCGGCATCAAAACCAACCCCTCCCGCCCGCTCATAACATGATCAATAACCTCTTTTTGAAGCGGCAAAAACTCGTCGTAACCGAAATACTTTTTCAACTTGTTTAACATACCTTTTTTAATTAATAAATAATAAATAATAAATAATAAAGCGAGCGGTACGTATTAAATAACAGATAATAAATAACAAATAATAAAGTTATAAATAATAAAGCGAGCAGTACTTAATTAAATAATAAATAATAAATAATAAAGTTATAAATAAGAAAGCAAGTGGAGTGATTTATCTTTATTATTTATTATTTGATACTTTATTATTTCGTGCAGCGCAACGAAACGTTGGAATTGATCTTTATTATTTATTATTTATTATTTATTATTTGTGATTTGTTATTTGTGATTTGTTATCGTTATACTTGCAGGTAATTAAAGTTTTTGTCAGTATTCTTATAATCTCAAGAGAATCATTTATCAAATCTGCGGACATTTGTTTAGTAAGCAAATCCGCATCACGTAACAATCTTATCCAAAAATTGACTTCTCTGGCTTCTTTTAATGCTATATGTATTTTATGGACAAAATCAGCTCTGGTTTGTGCTCCCGCGGCTTCTTCCAAATTAGCACCCACAGAGGTACCGCTTCTTAAAAACTGTTTAGACAAAACAAATTCATTCTGCGCTTTAACTAAATACAAATGCGTCTTAATCACCTTTAGCGCAAAACAATAACTCTTCTCCACAGCAATATTCTCCTTCATAAAAACATCTCTAATTAATTCGTTATTCCTTAGTTTCGATCTTTATTATTTATTATTTGTTATTTATAATTTGTTATTTATTATTTTCGCGAAGCGACAATATACCCGTGCCACGCTTCGCATCTTATGTCAAGAGTATAAGTTGTGCAAAAATCAAAAACCTCGAAGATATTTCGAGGTTTTGTTTCATTAAGTTTCCGGCAAAACTTTAACTATACTCATGTTTTCAGGAGTCAGATACTTTTTCGCGGCATCCGCTATTTCCTGAAGTGTAGTGGAAAGATCAAGCTCTCCCAGATCAATATCTTCATAATCATTTTGCAGCCACACATCTTGAATCCAATCTATCTGACCGTATCTATCAACTTCTTCATCCCTAAGCAATAAAGACATTCTTCTTTTTACCATGATCAAATCAAATAATTTTTGGGGTATTTGGCATTTTTTCAATTGCTCAATCCCCTCTAACATCAAATTAATTACTTTATCAATGTCAGTAACGGCGCATTGAGTTTCAATTCCCAAAAACGAAAAAGGATAGTTGGAAATCTTAGACTCTACACCGTATACCAAACGATGTTCATTTCTAAGTTTGGAGAATAAAATGCTCCATCTGCCATCGGTTAACATATCTGATGCCAGATTCAGCAATCTTTTTACTCTGATGTTGTGCGGTAAAGAAAAAATTAAATGCACTTTTGCATAATCAATTCTTGAATCCGTGTATTCACCGCAAAAAGGAATGCTACCATATGGAGTTCTGTGCGTAACTCGATAGCTCGAGGTAGATAGCCCTTCAGTTTGTTTGATTACCAAATTAAGATGTTCTTCGTGTGATACTCCGCCGGAAGCAATAAACGCGGCTCTGGATAATACAATCTCTCTTTTCATGTAATCATGTAAAATATCAATATCAATTTTATTAATACTTTCAAGATTACCGATTATGGGTTGATGCAAAGACACGTCCTGCGGAAATGCCCTACGATGGAACCAAGCTATATAAGCATCATCTCGTGCATCTTCCATAGCTTCTTGAATTATCACACCTCTTTCACGTTCAACCTGCTTTTTAGTGAAAGACGGCAACAAACTGATTTTCGATAATGCTTGCATCATCAATTCAAAATCTGACGCAAGGCCCGATAAAGAAAAATCAATTTTTATTAAGCTTGTAGACGCGCCCCCAACCACACCCAAGGGTAAAAGAGGAAGCATGGCCGGATGAACGCCATCATCATTAGGCCCCTTCATAAGCATATGCTCCAAATAATGAGCTGTTCCCGGATACTCGCCATCTTCGCAAGATCCCGACGGAAAAACCACTTCGACCGTAACCATGGAACTCTGAAGCGGTGCCGTAAATACATTGACGCCGTTATCCAAAACGGTTCGATGCACAACAGATTTGCCGAATTTTTTATTGTAAATGTACGTTCTCATCTCATCTCTCCTTTGCTGTTGTGCAACAATGGCAAAAATATAACTGTTTGTCAACTCAAAAACCCCGGATCCCCGAGGTCTTACCGCTACACATTACATGCTCGATGCTACAAGTTACAAGTTACATGCTACAAGTTACATGCCTAATGCTGACAATCCGGCCCATGCACATGTCCGCCGTGCTGTGCGGCGTGTTCCGCGTCTTGTTTGGCGAATTTTTCCAAAGTGGCTTTATAATCTTTAATACCTTTTTCTTTCAAAAATTCCAAAGTCCTGCGGTTGCGCATCATAACCTGCACATAATCTCTGTACTCCGGAGAACTGATTTGATCTTTGGTTTGCTTATCTTGATCTTTGGCCGTGTCCAAAATTCGATCGATTTCCAGATCCAATTCTTCATCCGCTACATCAATATTATTTTCCTTGGCTGTATTTTTGATATAAACCGCTGTTTTAACGCGCTTCTCGGCCATGGGAAGCATATCCAATTTAAATTCATCCGCGGATTTTTTGATGCTGGATAAATAATCTTCCATTCTGCCTCCGCGCGATTCGATATCATGACGCATTTCCTCAAACATCCGGCGCGTTTCCTCTTTAAGCAATATTTCCGGAACTTCGGTAAACGAGCTTTTGTCGATCAATGTTTCCAATAATTCAATTTCCGCGACTTCAAGGGCGCGTCTCTCGTTTTCCATGCGCAAATTTTTGCGCAACAATTCTTTCAACGCTTCCACGGATTCCAATCCCAAACTTTTTACAAACTCTTCGTTAACTTCAGGCAACTTGATTTCATAAACTTCTTTAACCTTTACTTCAAAATCAATATCTTTACCGGCGTACAGCTTATCATAATGCTCGTCCGGAAACGGTAAAGTGAATTTTTTCTCATCTCCCTTATTAACTCCCAATAACTGCTCCGCCAATTTGGGAATATAATGATTCTCATTCAAATAAATTCGATAATCTTTAGCTTGCCCGCCTTCCAATAACACACCGTCTTTTTTCATTTCCATATCAACCAAAACCATGCCTTCTTTTTGCGCAGGCTTTAGACTGACAACTTCTTGTCTGCGCATGGCACGCAACTCTTCTATGGCTTTTTCAACCTCTTCTTCCTTTACATCTTTAACGTTCAACGACACAAAAGGCTCGCTGATTTCGTGAGCTTTACGGATCGCAGGCATGACAGCCGCGACACAAGTGAATTTTATTTCTTGTCCGGGAGTCAGCTGATCAACCGAAATTTCCGGTGAACCGATGGTATCAAAATTATTATCCAAAACGGCTTTAACATATTTGGCACGCACGATTTTTTCCAAAGCCAATTGCCACAACTGCATCTCGCCTCCCAAAATCTTGATTATTTCGGATGCCGGAGCTTTTCCGGGTCTGAATCCGGGTATCGGTTTGCTTTCGCCCACTTCTTTAACCACTTCATCTAAAAACGGCTTTGCCTCTTCCGGCGTAACCGTAAATTTTAACTCGACTTTAGAGCCGGCTAATTCATTGATTGTTGTATCCATAATCCGCAAACTATAAGCAAAATAACAGCTTTTGTCAACATAAAAACGTTCGTAACGTTTTTAACGTTAATAACGAGTTATGCAGTAATTAAAGCCATATCAACCACTTAACTCGTTATAAACGGGGTAACGTTACGAACGTTTTATTTAATATACAACAACGGGTTAACTCTTGAACCGCCAACATACACTTCAAAGTGAATATGCGGACCTGTGGAGCGCCCCGTGGAGCCCATCATGGCAATAACTTCTCCGCGCTTAACTTCATCACCCACGCTTACAAACAATTTCGAAGCGTGTGCGTAACGGGTTTTCATGCCATTGGGATGATCTATCATTACTTGATAACCGTAACCGCCCGAATTCCAACCGGAAATGGTTACGACTCCGTCTTCAGCCGCATATAAAGGATTGGTTTGATCTCCGGCTATATCCAAGCCCGTATGCCTCCAACCGTAATATTGTGTAATTATTCTCGCCGAAGTCGGCCATAAAAGCTTTGTTGTAATTCCCGTATCCGCTGCATTCGCCGGTTTGGCAACATCCGCGGTACGCGCCGGTGCCGTGTATTGCGTTACTCCCGGTTCGCGTAATTGATCTCGGCTGACAGCTACTACACGATTTTGCTCGATAACCGGCGGCATGCCTCCAGGAATAATCAATTCTTTGCCAACCGGCACTTTATCATCCTCCAATTGATTAAAACGCATTATATCTTCCATGCTTCCTCCGTATTTTTTGGAAATCGCGCTCAAAGTATCTCCCGATTTAACGGCAACCAAAACTCCGGCAACCGGTAAAATTTTCAACTTGTCTCCGGGACGGATGTATTGACGCTCTGAAAGATTGTTGGCCCACAAAATAGTGCCGACATCAATATCATAATCTCTGGCGATAGTACCCAAACTGTCTCCCGCTTTAACCGTATAAATTTCGATTTCCGTTCTGGCCGGTTTGGATGAACTGCCTGTTTTTTCATCATCCGGTGAAAGAGGGCGCAAAACCAAAGTACCCGCCACTTGCGTTGATGTAATAGGCTGAAGTTCGTCTCCGGTTGAATAATTAAAATCGATATGCGGTATGGCTTCTATTGTTCCCAGCGGCAACCTGGCCGAACCTTGCGCTGATTCTTCATCATAATCATAACGCAAATCCTCTTGAACGATTTCCGATTCACCGTTGGTCATGATTGTATACAGCAAGCTGTGCTCTCCCGCGTCATGAGCCATGGCTTGCTGCGTTTGTAGATTTGCGTAGATGGTCGAAGATGCCGCGATCATCAATGAAAAATGAAACAAATATTTATTGGTTATCAAAAACAAAGCAAATCCTCTGGCCGGCAAAGCCAAGCGATTTATTCTTAAGCGGCTTATAAGAAAAAGACTGTACAGCGGCAAAATAACAAACTTTAACAAAATTCCGCCGATTGGCCGCAAAGCCTCATAAATAATTTTTACGAAAAAATATTCCAAACCCTTCTTCAGGGCGCGTATAAGTCTGAATAATTGAATACCCAGTATCGTCCAAAAAGCTGATGGTATTTTAGTAGGAATAGAAACCCCCGATAATAACGCACAATCTAGCTAAAATCCTGATACAACTCACTCTGCTTAGCCAAAAAGTGTGTTAACTTAGCGAATAAATATAAATCGACGTTTAATATAATGTGCATAGAAAGCTATCAAGACCTGCATCTATTGTCAATCAACTTGTCCACTTCTATGTCAGATAAATAACATTTTCTACAATTTTTTGCTTTGTTAAGCAAAGAATCAAGCGCGCAATGAATGAGTATTTTAAGCGTTAACCGGAACGGTTACCGGTTCTTCGGAAACAACTTCGCCCGTTTCGGTTTTTTTCGTTTTGGGATGTTCGATTGTATAAATCAAAGCCGAAAGCATCTTTTGAATGATTGTATTTGTCTCCACCAGCCTCTCTGTTTCTTTTGCATGCTCCGGAAACAAATCTCCAATCAATAATAAATACGTTTCACATTCATACGAACTGTTGCGCGCGTAATTCAGATGCTTCACAAAATCCGTTTTGGCCCACTTGCGCTGGCCTTGTGCGATTTGCACGGGCATGGAAAATGCTCCGCGCGTAAGTTGCGATGTAAGTGCATACCTCTCCTCCTGCGGTAATGCGCGTACCAATGCATGCACTCCTTTGGCAAAGTCATAAGCTTGTTGCCAAACCACCAAATCGCGAAACGAAGTTTGTTTATAATTTGTTTTATTGGATGATGTAGTAGTCATATATATATGTAATAATTTTGCGCGCTTGATTCTTTGGGCAACGCGGAGCGTTGCCAGCTACTAGCTTCCAGCCACTAGCCGCCAGCTACTGACTGTAGTAATAAGTTAATGATCATGCATAAATAGATTCATTTTAATGATTTAATCAATCCATATAACATTCTTGATAGTTCACAATTATTATCAATTAAATATTTCAATTGTTGCTCTTCCACATATCCAAGATCACTTCCCAGATACAACATGGACCTTACTTCTCCAGCTGAGGCTTTTGATATATGTATATATCTGGCATATTCTTTATCCGTATTCGATTCACATCCTTCGGCGATATTATTTAATATTGAAATTCCTGCACGTAATATTTGATCTTTAAACGCATAATCACTGCATCGCTTAAACACTCTATATAAATCCTTAACATGTTCCCTGGCCTTGTTCCACACTATTAATTTTTCAAATGGTGTACTGGACATAAATATTTTATATTAATCAGTTTTTGGCTAGTAGCTGGTGGCTAGTAGCTAGTAGCTTCCTCTTGTCGATATTGCAACGATTCCGCGACATGTTCGGCTTCGATGGTTGGTGATGATGATAAATCGGCTATGGTGATGGCTACGCGCAAAACTCTAAAGTATGAGCGGGCGGAGAGGTGGAAGCGATCCGTGGCTTGGCGCATTAATTTTTTCGCTGATTCTGTTTGCACAAAACATTTACGCACATTCTCGCTCGATAATTCGGCATTTGTCATAACTCCCGTTGCCTGACGGCGCTCGAATTGCTTGTCGCGCGCGATCTGAACACGTTCACGCACTGCGCTCGAAGATTCTCCGGCATTCAAATTCATCAATCTTTCCGTAGGCACGCGCGGCACGCAAACTTTGAGATCTATTCTATCCATCAACGGACCGCTGATTTTTTTAGCATAACGAATCACTTGTTGTTGCGTACATGTACAAGCGCGCTCAACATCCCCAAAATATCCGCAAGGACAAGGATTCATGGCTGCGACCAATGTGAATCTCGCCGGATATGTAACTGTTCCTTGCGCGCGCGAAACTGATATCATTCCATCTTCCAAGGGTTGACGCAGATTCTCCAAAACCTGCCGGGAAAACTCGGGGAACTCATCCAAAAACAATACTCCTCTGTGCGCCAACGATATTTCTCCGGGCTTGGGAGTTGTACCTCCGCCCACCAAAGCCGCTCCGCTGGCCGTATGATGCGGTGTTCGAAAAGGACGCGTCGCGCAGATTCCGTCGCGCGGTAAAACTCCAGCCACCGAATGTATACGTGTTACTTCCAAAGCTTCATCTCTGGTAAGCCGTGGCATGATGCCCGCAAACGCTCGCGCCAGCATTGTTTTCCCCGATCCGGGCGGGCCCGATAACAAAACATTGTGCCCTCCCGCGGCCGCGATCTCCAAAGCTCGTTTAGCCTGCTCTTGCCCGCGCACACCGGCAAAATCCAGAATCACAGCCGTATTTAAAACATCTTCAAATTCCACGGTTTCATGCGGGATAATCCGCGCTTCACCCGATAAATGCTCCACAACCTCCTGCAAACTCCCCGCCGGATAAACCGTCACTCCGTCAACCAACGCCGCCTCTTTGGCGTTTTCCTTGGGCACAATCAATTCTTGAGATTCATGCTTGGCCGCAAACATGGCGGATGATAAAGCTCCATGCACGGGACGCAGATCTCCATTCAAAGCCAACTCCCCAACCAAAACCGGCCAGCCTTCATCCGGCTCGATCAATTCATGATTACGCACCATAAGTGCTATCGCTATCGGCAAATCATAACCCGACCCGCCTTTGCGCAAATCCGCCGGCGCCAAATTAACCGTCACCCTCGGCCTGCCGATGGCTCTGCCGATACTCTTGAGCGCGCTCCTCACCCTTTCCCTCGCTTCCTGCACCGCAGTATCCGGCAAACCCACAACATGAAAAGCCGGATTCCCAAAACCCATATCAGCCTCAACACCGACTCCATGAGCATCCAAACCGATTATTGCTGTGGTGGGGATTACTTGCATACAATTAGTTCATCAAGTTTAAAGTTTAAAGTTCATCAAGAGCTTATTAAGATTAAAGTTTACGAAGAATTACGAATGGATTTGATTAGTCCGGAAGTAATTTTTGATAATAAAATTGATTGGCTGTAAATTTCATTAAACTGTAACTCATCAATAAATCCTAAATCCAAAGCCGCATAAATCATCGATCTAACCTCACCACATGAACCTTTGGAAATAAATAAAAATTGCGTAAATTCCTTGTTGCTTCTACGTTCATAACCTTCTGCAATATTATTCATCGCAGATAGAGTTGCCCTGAATAATTGCCGTCTAAAATCAAAATCTCTTAAATCACCAAAATATCTAAAAACCAAACTCACCAATATTCGCGATTCCTGCCATGCTTTGATATCCTCAAATCTTTGAAACTGCATAACTCTTGAACTTTAATCTTTAAATATCACTTCCCTTCACTAATGTTACTCTTGATGAACTTTCAACTTGACCTGTCCCGCGAAGCTTATTGCGTAGTGGGATGGACTTGTTACTAATAGGAAGCTCTTTCAACTTCACTCTACGCCTTGAATATATCGTAACAACCTCTACAGAGCTGGCAAGTTCATTAACAATCCACAAATCAAACAGACAAATACTTCAATAATAGTCACCGATATCGGTGTCAGCATTTTTCAACAATCCCCAAGCTGTTCAGTTTATCAAGTAAAAAGTAAAAAGTTCATCAAGAGAAGCAAAAGTAACTCTTGATAAACTTTAATCTTGATAAACTTGTTACTAATAAAGAAGCTTAAGTCACTCTTGATAAACTTTAATCTTGATAAACCTGTTACTAATAAAGAAGCTTAAGTCACTCTTGATAAACTTTAATCTTGATAAACCTGTTACTAAAAAACCCCATCCTCTATCGAGAACAGGGCAAGACAAACAAAGAACGAAAGATCGGTTACTGAGCGTGAGCGTCCGACAATGGCACGCTGACTTCGTGCTCGGTTCGCCCGATCACGTATACGTACACGCCATCCGACTTCTTCACAAAGTAAGTCGGCTGAGGTTCTTCATATCCGTCAACATCGGCGTACTCAGGCTGTGTAGGCTTGAAGTCGTAAGCACCGATGCACTCCTCACCCCACATGACATGAAAGGTTCTGGGGTTCCACTTCAAACCTACGTACAGAGGCTTGCCTTGGATGGCTGCATAACAAGACTTGCAGTACTCACTGCGCATCTTGTATTCAGCCTGCAGTGTCGAAAACCTGATCCCGCCAATGATGGCGCTAAACATGACGGGCTCTCGGTATCCCCACTGCACGAAATCATGGCTCTGTTCTCCGTCAAAATAATTTGCGCGGTAGAACAATTCGTAGGGTTCGGGATATTTCGGAGTCAGCAACCAAACATCGCCCCAATACGGAACGGCCGGATATCTTTCATCACCCCAGAAAAGAGCTACACTCTCTTCGCCTTCCAGCCTGCCCAACACCAACGGACGCGTTCCACCGCGAGGTCCGCTGGCTTGACTGCCCATATTGTCCAAATACTCAAGAGTGAATTGACCATCATCCGTCGAGAACCTATCCGCGTATGGATGCGGAACAGGATCTTGATGACGACTCTGCCCGCAAGCAACCACAACAACCAACGACAACAGAACGATCAAAACATACGACATCTTCATCTTCATCTCCTTGTCCGCTGAAAATGTTTCAGCGGTGTTGATTATTTGCCCGATTTTAACGGGCGGGTTTCTAATCTTAAGCTATCCAAAGAACGACTAAACTTAGCACTATTATGCAAATTTGTCAAGGGGGCAATAACACAAAATAGCTAATATTAGACAAAAAAGTGCCTTTTAGTACTTAACGAAGCGGCTCGTTCATAACGTTTATAACCCCGTCATCAGGTCATCCGACCTGACAAGTTCGACGGGGCGGGCTGTTTATAGCGAGTTAAGTGGTTGATTAGCACAACCCTTTAAATCCCTCTGCCCGCAAAGCTTCGCTTGCGAGACAGGCGGGTCTTTTATCAGGACGACTTGTTGTTTAAGGTATGTAAATTTTCCAGAACCGAGACTAAGTGCTGGGAGATTATATTAAATTCACTATTATTCACTCGCCCCCCGAAACTTCAGCGAAGTGAGATCCGCTATCAGTCTGATCCTTGGCTCCGTCATCAAACATGCGACGAAGCAACACATATAAAATCAACCCTGTAATCACAAAAAAATCAGCAATCGCAAAGCCCATACTATCAAAAAAGAAAACCCAATGCCTGACGCCGCCAAAAAACAACACATCAATAAACATACTGACCAAGCCTCCGACAATAAAATTTAAAGCCAAAACCAAAACAAAATTTTCCTTTTTTATCAAATCAACAATCTTATAAATGCTTAAAGCGGCTAACGCAAAAATCATCATTCCTGTTATTAAGGATGCAACCCCCATCGACTCCGCCCCCGACAAACCCCACCTCAACCACTCCGAACTTTCAATCTTTAAAAAATCATCCAAACCAATTGCAAACTTAAATCCCTGATCACTAATCACCGCCCCAAAAATCGTCATCACACTCAACAATATAATCTCTTTCTTTTTCATATGTATTTAGTTCATCAAGTTTAAAGTCTAAAGTTTATCAAGAGTCTCCTAAGTTACTCCTGATGGACTTTAGACTTGATAAACTTGTTACTTAGTGAAATGAACTTTTAACTTTTCTTGGTAGTAATGCGCCCCAATATAAGCAATGATTCCGACGGTAATCGCTATATCCGCAATATTGATAATCGATGTATTGAAGAGCAGTATCCAATCAAACACATAACCATTCATCAATCTATCTATAAAATTACCTAGCGCTCCACCTGCGATATATGCCAAAGCCAAAACTTCATAAAATCTGTTTTGCAAAAAAGATGTTTTGTATCCGTAAATTAAAACCGCAAAAGCCATCAAAGTCATTATCATGATAATGGTATACGGCACGGCCAAATTACCGATCAGACCGTAATTCTCATGTTTTGTTATTGCCAAAACTCCATTAATTAATTCCATTTCCGGCAACCAATCCCACCTCACCGCGTACTTAAGCAACAAATCAAAAATCACAACATCAAAAACCGCACCCGCGGAAAACAAAATCATCTTCTGCTCATTTTTCATAAATTTAACTATAAAACAAAAAGCAAAAACTGCAAAGAGTAATAAAAAACCGGGCTTACACCCGATCTTTATTATTCATCATGCATCATGCATTATTCATTATGCATTTTACAGTTCCTGCGTCAACACTTTTTTACAAGCTATACAGCTGGATGATGCCGGACGCGCTTCCAAACGTTTTTCATCAATTTCATTTCCGCAATATTTACAGATACCGTATTTACCCTCGTTATACATCTTTAACGCGGTATTGACATCTTTCAACTCGGATTGCATGCGCGCTTCTATTGAAATAATATCCGCATACTCGGTTATTTCCGCGGCATTATCCTCGTCGGAATTGGATCCGCTTTCAGGATAAGAAGCATCCATTTTATTGGGGTCTTTGGAACCCAAATCAGCCAGCTCTTTTTCGAGCTGTGTTCTTTCATCCAAAAGACGTTGTTTAAAATATTCTAATTTTTCGCTGTCCATATACATTTTTCTAAGCCAATTATTGTGCAGGAAGTATATCCCAGACCTGTAAAAAGGGCAAGGCTATCCAAATATATGAAAAAAGCCCGAACGTTTCGGGCAAGAAAAAGATATCTAAAAATATAATTGAAAAAACATCATTCCGGCCACAAAAGACAAACCGGCAAGCAAATAATGCAAGTATTTCGGCTCTCCATAAACAAAAATCTGCTGAATAAAACCCGTAAACAATACCGCGATCAAAGAGCAGACCAAGTAACTGATCGCTCCCGCAAAAACCTCGAGCGCCAGCTTAAAAAACAGCGTAAAATCAATAACCGCCAAAGTACAAGCAATCCATCGCAAGATATTTCTAGATGTGTCAAAAGAACTTCGCGGCTCCGGCCTTATACTGCAAGACCAAGTAACAAACTCACGATTATCCGGCATAACTCCCCTCCTTTACCAATAAATGTCAACGTGGATTACCGCATAATTCCTGTAAATTATCACAAAAATACAAGATTCTGTCCATGGGGGCTTGACAAATATTACAAAACATGTTAGTGTTACCTGTCAATCAAAAACCAAAGCCCTTTAAAAAAACAAACACCGGCATCGAACATCAATATTTCATAACCGCAAATGCAATAGTGATGCTCGATGCAGGTGGTATAGCGCGACCGCCCCAGCATCTGTGTATCGCGTCGACTCCTCGATTCGAACACAACGGTTACTTGGTTTCCATAAATCAAGACGGTCAACATGACCAGCGAGAGCCGGCATTTCCAAATGACATGACTCATTAAAAGAAGGCCGACTGCGAGCATCGCGCATTCCAATCCAAGGAAATTCTTTCCTTGGATCTTCCGCATGAATTATTGATGCAAATCGATGTTTCGTGCGGGAACTGCGGTAGGCGTGCGCAAACGCCAGTACCGGTCACTTATGAGGATGGAAGGCGGCCATGAGAGACACCATCTCAGCCGGAAATCCTCAAAGTGATGCAAGGACTTTTTCGGACTTAAACCCTTGGCCGGGGCGCAAAAATTGCGTAGTACCGAAGAAGTTCAGGGTGCAAACCCATTGCGCAAATTAATCAACTACGCTCGAGACGACTCCGTCTCGAGCTTCCACACAAACTATCGAGTCTCTCGATAAGTTGTGCGGGGTACAGGTCGTTGCAGCGGCCAGAGTACAATAGCGCGAGACCCTCGTGCTCGGACCTCACATCCCTTAAGATCATTGTTGACAAACGCTAAAAAGCGTCGAAAAAACAATGGCTTTAAAGTGGATGGAACGGTCATGGCGCGGTTAAGCTCTCCGTGGAGCAAAACCTCGCAAGCTTGGTAGATCGACGTCAAAATACCAAGCACTGCAATCAACTAATAATCCGGCTCGAGACGCCTCCGTCTCGAGTTTTTTCTTTAAAACAAAAAACAAACAAAAAAAGAAAAAGGACAAAACGATGCGTAAAAACATTATTGACCTGTTGGAAGCGCACAAGCAAGACATCCAGAACAATCTCGAAAATCCGGAGGAGGCTCTGCGTTGTATCGAGAATCTGATTCTGGACCTCGAGCAGATGCACTTCGCCATCTCTGTGCTCATTGACCCGCCGGAAGAATGCGAGGGCTGTCTCATCAAAGACTGCCCCGGTCATCCTTCACGTATCAACTAACTCTCGGGGAAGCCTAGACCGGCTTCCTTTTTATATTGATATTGATACGTAATTTGTAAAAACGCATGCTTGACAATCAAGCGAAAATATTTTATAAACAAAGCGCACCTTCAATCCGGCAGGTGGAAACAATCACCTGTTTCACATCTCCATTTCACATAACACGTTGTTAAGTGAGCTGAAGAAGTGAACTCCAAACATAAAGGAGTCTGTCACATGGGGTAAAAACATTGCACAAAAAACAAGTGCGCGGATTGCGCGCGGGTACTTTGCTTGTTTATCGCGAGATCTGCATCGACGCACGCGTTCACCGCACGGATCTCTTAACATACTCAATGCAAAACGGAGAATTGCGCGTGATCAATGTTCATCGCTTTCCGGAAGAAAAAAATTGCGATTGTAAAAATCGATCGGAAAGATCGATTTTGCAAAAACTGTCATCAATATTTTCCCCAACTTCAACTCCGGTGTAATCTCTCAAGTTGAGGGATTTTTAATTTGCCCATGCACACATAAATAACTTGCCACTATCGCAGCCGTCTCCGCTCTAAGAACCAACGGCCCCAACTCTGCCATTAAAAAACTGGATCGCTTGGCATCCAAAACCTCTTCATCGTCCCAACCGCCCTCGGGCCCAATCCAGACTCCAATCTTCTTTTTAAAACCCTGCGGAACACCATCTCCCTTATCCAAAGTATGAAAAAATAAATTCACCAAATTGTCTTTGGAGTGATCCAAAGCCGTATGCCATTTCATGGGTTCATGAATATACGGAATGATTCCTCTCCCCGACTGTTCGGCCGCTTCTTTGGCAATTACTCTCAACCTGTCTATTTTAACATCTTGTTTAACAGTTCGCTTGGCAAGCAAAGGAACAATTTGGCGCACACCGACTTCGGTGGCTTTTTGCACCACCAGATCAAAAAGTTCTCGCTTTATAATGGAGCAATACAACACAATTTCTCTTTCCGGCTCATTTTGCATTTCCGTCACCCTTTCCAGCTGTAAAGACAACATTTTACCGTCAATTGAGAGAATATTCGCCAAAGCTTCACGATTCTTACCGTCGCATAAAACAATCTTTTGCCCGGCCTGCAGTCTTAAAACCTTAAAAGCTTGATGTACCACATCTTTATCATATATATCCAATTCCGGTGCAAAAACATCGTAATTTCCAATAAATCTATGTAATTTCATAAAGATAACTTACCACTTCGATATGAGTTCATCAAGATTAAAGTCTAAAGTTCATCAAGTCTAAAGTTCATCAAGATAACTTATTGTCAGAACCTTGACAGTGCCCCTCGTAGCTAAAGGCGAAGGGGGATTGCCGCTCAGATTCTCGCTCAAATTAACTTGATTACTATCTTATTGTCTGAACCTTGATTGCCGCTCAGATTCTCGCTCATATTAACTTGATTAACTCTAATGTCTGAACCTTGACCGTGTCCCTCGTAGCCAAAGGCGAAGGGGGATTGCCGCTCAGATTCTCGCTCAAATTAACTTGACACTGTCGTTCGCCACGCTCGGTCGCGACCGACGTGGTTCGCGAACGACGTGTCTTGATTACTAGATAAGTTCATCAAGTTAAAAGTAACAAGTTCGTCAGGAGTTCATCAAGTTGAAAGTCTAAAGTTCATAAAGAGAGGCTTAAATAACTCTTGAAAAACTTTAGACTTGATGAACTTGTTACTTGGTGAGATGAACTTTAGACTTGATGAACTTTGCACCGGTTCTGTGTAATCAAGTAAATTAGGTTGGTAATCGGTTTTTAAATCAAGGTTCAGACAATGTTGTAATCAAGTTAATTAGGTTGATAATCGGTTTGAAAATTAAGGTAAAAAAAAGACGGGCCGTCGAGCGCCCTAAGATTTGAAAAAAATTTGTGGCGTGACAGCCCGAGAGGTCGGGACGCGGGTCGAGATCTTGAGTGGTGTAAACCAGACGAGGCTGGCATTAATGAAAGAGCGCACCGCTCAAAATGGAGACACTTGCGTGTATCCTGACCTATTGATGTGAACCGCTGGTTCATCCCAACCCTAGCAGGAACTCCGAAACTCATGGAAGAGTTTCAAATGATGGAGTTTGCTCATTGTGCGTACCAGGCCGATAGCCTCGAGCCGGCTCAAGAACATTGGCCTGGCACGCGATATTTTATTTTTGATTTTTGATTTCTGTGTGCCTGGTCGTTAGACCGGGCGGGGTCGAGATAATCCATGTAATGGACTTCCATAAGAACAGTTATGGAAACCCATCTTTTTTTAGCGGTTGTAAAATGTACTGTGAGGTGGACCGGCAATTTTGCCGCCGGCAAGAAACCATGAGTAATCTTGCCTGTGCCTTGTACGACACAAAAAAGAAAATCAAAACTTCTATTTTCGAAGTTAGATCCTCAAAGAACGAAATAAATTCCGAAAGTTCAACTGTGTATAATTATTATACCTTATATTCAACAACCCATCAAGAGTAAAAATATGTATGTAAACAAAAGAAATTTATATATAATATAGTTATCAACAAGATGTGGATAATTAATATCCACAGACAACCAGACGATCATTGCGATTTACAAACATTAATTCATTCCAAGCAACAAAACAAATGTCAATCCATGAACATAAATTTTGAATGCTATCCGAATTTAATCTTGCCATAACTTTTCCGGTACATGTCAAATCGCTGACACTATTATCGATTTGCATCGATTCTGCATAAATAATATCCGTGGAGGTGACTCTTTCTAAAACCGAAGTACTTGTTGCCAATTCTTCCGTAGAGTAAATTCTTTTCACCTTCTCCCCATCCGGCAGAACAAATTCAACTTTTTTAGTGCGATCCAAGATATCAGTGGAAGAAGCCGTAATAAACTGATTTGAATCTTGTTCCAATAATAGCGAATTTAAACTATAAGGCGTATAACTCCAATCAACCAACGAATATTCCCCATTCAAATCAATTTTTAATCCTTGATAAGCATAATAATTCAATAAAGCGGTATCATTAATGGAAGATAGAACGGCAAAATTATGCAACTTGTTGTTACTTTGTGCAAAATCCAACGAATCAAAATCTTCAACAATCGAAAAATCCGTTTGCCATTCATTAGCCGTTATTCTGCCTGATATTTTATGGGGCAAATCATCCATCGCGATATTACGAAACGAAAAAATTTGTTTTACATCAATACTTAGCCAAATTTCTTGATTAAATAACTCCCACGGCCAACCAAAAATCATATAGGGAGTTTGATAATCCATGTCTGCAATAATGGCATCTGTCCGTATTTGCCAAACTTTATCATTGGTAAATAACGCATCAAAAAACGATAATCTTATAGCATAAGCCTCGAAACCGTTTCCGTCATCTCTATTCACCATGCCGGCCAAAGTCGGCATGGGTTTATTTAATTCTTGAATCTGTTTCCACTCCAAAGGCGCTTTGGTGGTTAATTTTTGACCGGCAGGCAAAATAATTTGCACTGCTGTTTTCTTGGGAATCGGTACTTGCGAAAAAAACCATAGCCATATTGTAAAAACCAAACCCAAAACGACTAAAATCCCCGCCAATATTGCGAGGATCTTAGGCCAAATCGTTCCGCTGGAAGCCTTGCCGTATGATAGTATGGGCGATCCGCGGAAAGATGAGTCGTAAATGAAAGGATTAAAGCTCACAGATTAATAGCAAAAGGATCATCGGAAGCGGGACGCGGTTTCATGGGGCCTTTATCAAACGGTTTTCTTGGTCCGCGATCATGATGGCCTCCGTTACCATGCGGCGACCTTCCATGTCCGCCATCATGTCTTGGGAGTCTGGGTCCATTTCCGGGTCCGCGATCTTGCGGGTGCGCATCCGCCTTATAGTCAGGATTGGCGCGTTTAATTGATAAATTCACACGTCCCATTGAATCTATTTCATAGACCTTAACCGTAACTTCATCGCCAACATTAACAATATCCGTAACTTTGTTAACACGATAAGGCGCAAGTTCGCTTACATGTACCATTCCCTCTTTACCGGGCAGCACCTCCACAAACGCTCCAAAATCCATTATACGCGTTACTTTACCTGTAAAAATTTCACCGACTTGCAATTCACGGGTCAAATCCAAAATCATCTTCTTGGCCTTCTCCATACCTTCGGCGGAAACCGAGGTGATATAAACCGAACCATCATCCTCAATATCAATTTCCACTCCGGTTTGCGCAATAATCTCATTTATCATCTTGCCCCCCGGACCGATAACCTCGCGAATTTGATCCGGATGGATGTGCATGGTATCTATACGCGGTGCATATTTGGAAAGTTCGGCGCGAGGCTCGGCAATGCTCGCTTGTACAACGTCCAAAACTTTTAAACGCGCCGAATATGCTTTTTCAAACGCTTCTTTAACAATCTCCAGCGGTAATCCTTGAGTTTTGGTATCCATTTGAATGGCAGTGATTCCATCTCTGGTGCCGGCCACTTTAAAATCCATACCGCCCTCGCCGTCTTCCAAATCTTGAATATCGGTTATAACCTTCCAGCGATTTTCCGCTTCTTTGGAAGCAACCCCGATGGCGATTCCGGCTACCGGCGCTTTAATCGGAACTCCGGCATCCATCAAAGCCAATGACGAAGCCGTAGCCGATCCCATGGATGAAGATCCATTGGAACCCAAAACCTCGGAAACAACACGTATTGTATAAGGAAAATCTTCTTTATTCGGTATAACCGGAATCAAAGCACGTTCCGCCAAACCTCCATGACCGATTTCTCTGCGTCCCGGACCGCGATTGCTCTTTGTCTCGCTGACTGCGTATGAAGGAAAATTATAATGATGAAAAAATCTGCGCGTGGTTTTGAATTCCATGGTATCTATATGCTGTTCCATGCCCGGACCGCCCAAAGTTACCAAAGACAAAACCTGTGTTTGTCCGCGCATAAACAAACCCGAGCCATGCGTACGAGGCATCAAACCCACATCCGCGTACAAAGCACGAACTTCATCAATAGCACGGCCATCGGCGCGTTTACCCTGATCTAAAATCAAATCCGTAACTGCTGTATCCACAAATTCATCTACCACTTCCATGGCAATCTTACGCCTGTCTTTACCTATTTCTTGTGATGTTAAAAAAGCTTCCAGCCCTTCCTTAAGTTTGCTGACGGCCTTCTTCCTGTCGTTCTTTGATTTTAACGGCTCGGCAAACAATTGATCTTTTACACCATTTAAATATTCCCAAGCCTTAGCCTTCAACTCATCAGCTTCTTTTTGTGCCGTTGCCAACTCTTCGGATTTGGGAGTAAACAAATCAACCTTGGGCTTACCATGTTCTGCTGTCACCTTTTTAATCAATTCGACCACCGGAGCAAAATTTGCTTGAGCAAAAGCGATTGCATTGTAAGCTTCTTCTTCTTTAATGATATTGGTTCCGGCTTCAAGCATAACCGTCTTTCCATCGGCTCCGGCCACAATCACTTCCACTCCGCCTTCCTCAACCTCTTTATAGGTGGCATTTAAAATGAAACCATTTTGACCCTTGCCTATACGAGCGGCCGCAATCGGACCGTTCCAAGGAATATCCGACAACATCAAAGCGCAAGAAGAACCAATCAAACCCACAACATCCGCATCATTTTCACCATCGTGACTTAATACGGTAGTTACAACCGCAACTTCATTACGCATGTTTTGATTAAATAACGGACGCAAAGCTCTATCGATCAACCTTCCTGACAATATAGCTTCATCGGTCGGCCTTCCTTCGCGTTTAATATAACGCGAACCTTTGATTTTACCGGCCGCATAAAACTTTTCTTCATAATCAACTTGCAATGGAAAAAAATCCAATCCTTCTCTGGCTCCACCCATGGTGGCGGTACACAAAACCACGGTATCGCCATAGCTTACCGTACAAGATCCATTGGCTTGAAGCGCCAATAAATCAACACCAATAGTGAGGGTTCTTCCACCCCACTCTATCGAATATTCTTTCTGATTTTTCATAAACAAACTTTTTTACCGTCCCGCGTCGCTCATCCCTCGTCCCAATCGTCCTCCCTCTTTTCACGAAAGGAGGGATCCCTCGTCCCAAATTATTTTGACGTTAGATGTTAAGCGTTCGACGTTAGACTTTTTGATCGTTTGTCCCGAAACTCAATCCGCGCCGCGGATCCATGTCTCAGGACAAACTGATTAATTTAAATTATCTTATCAAACACTTGCTACATGTTACATGCTACATGTTACATGAAAGATTCGGCGCGTCTCTATAATGGCATATATATAATGAAGAGTCAAACCTAAAAACGACCTTAATTTGGTCGTTTTTTATCACTTCACTGTAATTAATTGGCTTTACTTGGCAAAATTCTGTATAGCCTTAACAACTTTTGAATCTTCTTTCAAGTTTTCAATAAATAAAACATGGTCTCGATTCAATTCCATATAATCCTCGGGCCCATGCAACTCATTACCCAATTTAATCAACTTAATATCTTGTTGTGTTTCCAAATTCGCACCCGTATTAACCCCTCTATCGGATTGCAAATAATAGATATCCGTCAAAATTACCTCTTGTTCTGATTTTGCTTGCACTACTCCAAAATAAACCTGCCCATTGGTTAAAAACACAGCTTGCCTTCCTTGCGGTTTATATTCTTCGTCCTTATTTGCAAACAAAGCATATCCTCCCCAAGCTAACATTGCCAATAAAAGGATCAACACCGCTCCCATTAAAAATGGTTTCCATTCAAATTGAAATAATTTTTCTGTTTTTGACATAGCCAACTTATTATAACATAAACAGCGGAAGTCGTAACGTTTATAACGTTCATAACGTTAATAACGTTTGTAACGAGTTAAGAAGTTATTTTGGTATTAACTCACTCTAAATCTCTCTCTTCAAACAAGAGAGAGACTTGAAGGCTAAGTTAACAAGTCCCTGCCTGTCCGCCGTAGCTTTAGCGTAGGAGGGATAAGGGATTTAGGGTTGTGCTATCAACTTGGTATTTTGCAGTCCCTCTCTTGTCTTAAGAGAAGGGGAAGGGGATGAGTTACAGCTTAACTCACTCTAAATCTCTCTCTTCAAACAAGAGAGAGACTTGTCGTCTAAGTTAACAAGTACTTGATAAGGGATTTAGGGTTGTGCTATCAACTTGGCATTTTGCAACCCTTCTCTTGTCTTAAGAGAAGGGGAAGGGGATGAGTTACAGCTTAACTCACTCTAAATCTCTCTCTTCAAACAAGAGAGAGACTTGAAGGCTAAGTT
>CALFEO010000006.1 GCA_937949995.1 uncultured bacterium | reverse complement strand
ATTTAAAACTTTATTATTTATTATTTTAATGTATTACCGCTCGCTTTATTATTTAAAACTTTATTATTTATTATTTTAATGTATTACCGCTCGCTTTATTATTTATTATTTTATTTCTTTATTATTTAGGCCTAGCCAGTTGTATGCGTCTCCAAAAATTTATCGCCGAGTCAGGATATTGCTCGCGCCGGCGCGCTGAAGAGCTTATTCGTGAAGGGGTGGTTACCGTCAATAACAAGGTCGCGACTATCGGTCAAAGTGTGACCGATGGTGACAGGGTTTTAATTGACGGTGAGCCCATAGGCCGCCAAGCTCTTAAAATTTACATAGCTCTCAATAAGCCCAAAGGTTATACCTGTACCAATCGGCGATTTAAAGATGAAAAAAATATTTTTGATCTCGTTGATATTGATGAACGTTTGTTTATAGTTGGCCGTTTGGATAAAGACAGCCGCGGCCTTGTCATCCTTACCAATGATGGCGAATACACGCAAAAAATTACCCATCCGCGCTTTCATCACGAAAAAGTCTACGAAGTTACGGTCGATATGCCCAAAGCATCCAATCCGGATATCACCACACCGGCCAAGCGAGGCAAATCCAATGTCGAAGAGTCTTGGGCTCGCGATATTTTGCTTTGTCTTAAAAAAGGCATAATGCAAGAAGGTGAATTTTTGGTCGCTAAAAAAGCTTCTTATCTTGGCAACAATAAGTTCAAAGTTACTTTAACCGAAGGCAAAAAACGACAACTCCGCCGTATGTTCGGCTTTCTTAATCTGCGCGTCAAAGATCTCGTCCGCGTACAAATCGGCAATATCAAACTGGATGATCTCAAAGAAGGCCGTTGGCAAGAAATTAAAAATCCCCAAATAGGGGATAATTAGTCGCGAGAAAAGAAGTTTTGCGGCACCTGCCCCACGCGCTTCATCAAGAGTTTCATGTTTCTCTTCCAGCTGGGATGTATTGGTATCCCCAAACCCGGACAAGAATCCAAGATGTAGTGGCTTAACAATAGATGCGCTTCATCAAGCTTTCCGCCGAAAAACAAATCGGACAGTTTTTTGATGCCTTGGAACTTGTTTGTGGGCGCCGTCATATCGGCTACATGAATGCATCGCGTCAGTAATGACAAATCGGAAAGATCCGCATCGCCGGCATGTCTGGCTATGGCATCCAATATTTGCGGATCATCAATACCCAGATCGCGGGGCAAGGTGCAGGCGGCCGCTCTTCCATGCAAAAAAGTTGGCACATAACAATATTCGGGAAGATCATTCAGCAACTTCGGATTGCAACGTTGAATTTCCTGAAGCATATTGATTGTGGTGGAATTTTTTTCGGCATCATGCAACAGCCCCGTAAGCCGTGCTTGATTTGCATCAAGTCCGTAAATCGAAGCGGCTCGAACCATTGCCTCCATTACATCCAAAGAATGTTGGTAGCGTGCTTCATCAACACGTTCACGAATGTAGCGTTGGTATTTTTGAAGGTTCATGATAACTCCTCTTTGAGAGGAGGTTTAGACTGATTTGATGATTTTGTCAATAATGCATCAATAAAATTAGTCTTGTTGATGATGGCGGGTTCGTATGAATCGTAAATCAAAAATCCCCAAATAGGGGATGATTAAGAGGCGTCGCCCATATCCGGATTGGAGATGCGGGCGATACGGCGAATGTCGGTTTTTTCCAAAGTATCGATTTCTCTTTTATTGAGAGCTTTTAAGACTTTGTAACCTCGGCCGGCCAAAAATTCGCGCATCAGCACCGCCGCGCGCGGATCTTCATTCGGCATTCTGATCAAAACCGTGGATATAAACAGGCATTGCGCCAGCGCGTTGGCTTTTTTAAAGAGCAGGGTATGCTCGCGAATTCCTCGAAACAAAGAGTCGATCCGTTGATCCAGCTCTTCCAATGCCAGCCAGGCGCTGGCCGGACCGGTCAGATACGAAGTGCGCTTGTATTCGTCCGGCAATCGGCTCATTAACCTGATTTCACGGGAATTTAAATAAGCAATCATTTCTCTTTCCCGTAATTGTCTTGCAATCAGATGCAATTTTCCGGCCAGTTTCGCCTCGCTTGGATCCAAGCCGTACTTACCGGCAACAATCACCATCAAATCCGCAACAGTATGACTGCGCTCCCGATATTTTTCCGGTAATCTTTCTTTAAGGTACGTTTCGATTCGTGCAATCTCTCGATTCACTTTTATCTTCCTCCAACGCCGATTATCTCATAAATCATTGACATTGTCAGGATGTTTATCGACTCTGATTCGTCTCCGTCAATTACCATTTATCAACCGTTGTGTCAACCGCGACGCCTTGATATGCTTCGGCCAGCCTTCGGCTGCACTTCTAACGTTCATCGCGCTAAGATAAAAGTTCATCAAGTCCAAAGTTCATCAAGAGTTACTACTTAAGCCTCTCTTGATGAACTTGAATCTTTAAACTTGATGAACTCTTGATGAACTTTAGTCTTTAAACTTGATGAACTTATTATCGGCTATGCACCAAATCGATTATTCCAAAGAATTGAATCAGGAACAACTTGATGCCGTCTTGCATGGAGATGGGCCTTGCTTGGTTTTGGCGGGCGCCGGATCCGGCAAAACCCGCACTGTAACTTATCGTGTCGCTTATCTGTTGGAACAAGGTATTCCGCCCGGCTCCATCCTCCTTCTCACATTTACCAACAAAGCCGCCCGCGAAATGCTCGATCGCATCGGCATGCTTGTCGGCCCCGAGGCCAAGGGTGTTTGGGGAGGTACTTTTCATGCCGTTGCCAACCGCCTGCTTCGGTCTTTCGCAACCGCTGTCGGTTACACTCCAAGCTTTTCCATTCTTGATGAATCAGATGCCAAAGCGCTCATGAAAGCTGTGCTAAAAGACGCCAAAATCGATCCCAAAGTTCGCCGTTTTCCGTCACCCGCGGTTCTACGCAATATTTTTTCGTATGCCCGCAATACAAGCACTCCGTTTAAGGAAGCTGTGGAAATCAAGCATCCCAATTTTATGGATTGCGTTAACGACATGGAATGGGTTTGCTCCGAATATCAAAAGCGCAAACAACAGTCCAATGCCATGGATTTTGATGATTTATTGTGGAACTGGTTGCGCTTGATGGAGTCCCAACCGATGATCGCAAGTCAAATCAGCGCCCGTTTTCGCTACGTCCTGGTCGACGAATATCAAGATACCAACGCTTTGCAGGCGCGCATTATCGGCGAGCTGGGCAAAGAACATAAAAACATTTTTGTGGTGGGGGATGATGCGCAATCCATTTACGCTTTTCGCGGAGCCGATGTAAAAAACATTTTATCTTTCCCTGATGCTTGGCCGGAGGCCAAAATTTTCAAACTGGTATCCAACTATCGCTCGACTCCGCAAATCTTGGATTTGGCAAATACTTCTTTGAGTTACAATCAAAATCAATTTGAAAAAAATCTGGTCGGTCTTAAAGAGCCGGGCGTTAAACCAATGGTCATCGCTTGTCCATCCGCCCGCCAAGAAGCATCTTATCTTGCCGACAAAATTCTCACTTTAATATCCCAAGGCGTGGCGCTTGCCAATATGGCCGTACTTTTCCGCGCTTCATCTCACTCGCAGGCTTTGGAATTCGAACTCATGAAACGCGACATTCCTTTCGAATATCGCGGAGGTTTAAAATTTTTCGAACGTGCGCATATCAAAGATGTTCTGTCTTACATGCGCCTGAAGATAAACGGCAAGGATGAGCCGGCTTGGATTCGTGTTTTAACCATGCAAAACGGCATCGGCGCGGCCACAACATCCGTAATTTTGGAACAAGTTCGCGAGTCCTCGTCCAAAGAAATCGCCGTCATCTCCACCGAAGTCAGTATTCCCGCCCGCGGCCAAGCCGGCTGGGCTGATGTGCAAAGTGTTTTTATTTCCATGAACGGAGCTTCGCCGGGCGCCATGGTTCGCGCCATAGCCAATTCTTCAAATTATAAAAATTATCTGGAAGCCGAATATCCGGATTGGCGCGATCGTCTCGAAGATCTCGAACAGCTCGCTGTCTTCGCTGACGCTTATCCTGATCCCGCCTCCTTCCTCGCCGATGCGACTCTGGATGATGCCTCCTTCCGCCGTGAACAAGGATCAGCGCGCGGATCGGTAAACGATGAAAGGCTGATTCTCTCTACCATCCACCAAGCCAAAGGTCTGGAATGGGACACGGTTTTTATCATCCATCTCACCAATCAAGGCTTCCCATCTCCGCGCGCACTCGAGGAAGAGGGCGCTATAGAGGAAGAACGCCGTCTTTTTTACGTCGCATCAACCCGCGCCCGCAACCGCTTATTTCTTTCTTACCCTCAAGTTGTCGGCTATGATGCCATGAGTTTTTGCCGGCCATCCATGTTTTTGGAAGAGCTTCCAAGCCGTCTTACCGAATCCGAGCAACTGGGCCGCATGACATCCGTAGCCTCTTCACCAAGATCTTGGGGTGATGAAAGCTCTGATTGGGGCAATGATTACGACGAGCCCACCATCGAGCTTGATCGCTATGGCAATCGCCAAAGACCGCGTGGTAATGATTATTCATCCAAGCAAGAGGTCAAAGTCACGTCCGTCTGGAAATCCGCCAAAACCACCAAACAACCTCCCAAAATCTCCTTTTTACGCGATGTGGATGATTTATAGTACCACCATTTGACGCAGTCACTTCGTTTAGCTAACCTTGCCTCATGCAAAGCGGTTATTGCCCTTTGTCGGCCGAGCCCAATAAGCTTTGTGATATCATCTCAGCCGGCATAGTTGATGAGTATCTTAAGCGCGATCCCCAAAGTCGCGTGCGCCTTTCCGTTTCCGGAGGTCACGGCGCTTTGTTTGTTTCCGGCGAATTGCACTCCGAAGCCGATTACGATGTTGCCGGCTATGTACGCCGAATCTTGGGCAAATATGGTATTACGGATGGTCTCGAGCCGTTTATCTCGCTCGAAAAAATTCCCAGCGAACGTGTCATGCACGCCCGCCAAGCCTGTATCGATCCGGTTTTTGCTTTTGGCTACGCATCCGCCGAAACCGTCAGCCAAATTCCCAAAGCTCAAGATCTGGCCAATCAAATAGCTTCCGCATTGGAGGATAAACGCAAACAAGATCCCGAATGGTTTTGGATGAGTCAAATCGGCACGGTTTTTGTTTCCTGTCCGCAAAATCAAGATCCTTCAATTTTTATTCGCTTGGATCATGGAGCGCAAGATCTGGGAACGGTACGACAAGAAATTACCAAACTTATCGAATCATTATTTCAAGAAATCAACGCCAAAGTAACAGTCAATTCCTTGGGAGCCACCGAAGCCAACGGCTTGCAAACCTCTTTGGGGCAATCAGGCTTGGCTTGCCATCCTTACGGTCTTTCCTTACCAAGCATTTCCAATTCCGCCGGCCTTGATTGGCACAATGCCAAAATCATTGCCCCTATCATCGCTCGCCATATAGCCAAACAGATTCTCAAGTCATCCGGCAGTAAAGCCGTCATGGCGCGCTTACTCTATCTTCCGGGCGAGGATCTGCCCGCCCAAATCTGGATCCGCGACGAATCCGGTCATGATCTTGTCTCTCATTCACAAAAACTCGAATTACACCTCCAAAAAGCCATGGACGGTTGGAAACAATCTGATCTAATGTGGAAAATAACTCTTAATAACTTCGCCGGCAACCTCAATCTCCCCTGGGAAAACGATAACTGACGGTTGGGTTCATCAAGATTAAAGTCTAAAGTTCATCAAGAGAAGCTCAAGTAGCTTTTGACGAACTTTAGAAGTCGAACACGGTCGAGTTTTCCACTTTTCAGACTGCATCGCAGAAGTTAAGATGCGGTTACTATGAAATACGGACTCACACTTTTTACCCTGTTCTTCACAGCCGTCTTAATCGGTGCCGGATGCAGTCCCGCCGATTCTCCTGTCTCACTCGATAAATATCAAGTTGCCGAAGAGCCGAACAATCAATCCATAACTCCTCCGGTTAACGATACGGGTACTGAATCCCCAGCCTCTGTTTCATCTACGGAAGAAGCTACGGATGGGCAAGTTGCCGGTGTCGCGGAAGAAAATCCTTCACAAGAATCTCTAACTCAATCAACTACAACTAAGCCCGAACAAACTCCTATGTCTCCAGAACCTCAAGCTCCGGAAAAGCTCGCTTTCCCCGGCGTATTGCCCGCTGAAAAAACAGCCAACAAACAAGTTCGCATCAAAACCTCCAAAGGCGATATTGTTTTCGAATTATTGCCCGGCGAAGGCCCTAAAGCCGCCTCCAACTTCGTCTATCTCACAGAACGGGGTTTTTATGATGGTTTAACCTTCCACCGCGTGGTTCCGGGCTATGTAATTCAAGGCGGAGATCCGGCCGGCAACGGTACCGGCGGTCCGGGCTATCGCTTCGAAGATGATCCTGTCAAATTGCCCTATAAAGAGGGCATAGTTGCCATGGCTAATGCCGGTAAAAATACCAATGGCTCGCAATTCTTTATCATGTTGGCCGACAATCCTTTGGATCCGGCTTACAGCATTTTTGGCCGTGTCATCTCGGGCATGGATGTAGTCAAACAAATCGGAGTCGGCGACGTCATGACTCAAGTAACCCTCGAACCGTTAAAATAGTGCATGATTAACAATGCATAATGCATAACAAAAGACGCTTAATAAGCGTCTTTTGTTTTATTGATATTTACGTCAAACTTTGCTATTATCAAACCAGTATGAACAAAAAAGTCGCTCTGATTATTGCTGTTATTGTCCTCTTGGCGGGAGGTCTTTATTTTGGCAGGCATTGGCTTCGCGATCAATGGACTCTGCTGATGCGCCCCGATTTGCCTGCCCCCATGGCTTTTCAAGACGGGCAATCAAAGAATAACGATAACGGCATCCAAGCCGATCTGCCTGCGGGTCCGCCTTCACATGTTGAGGGAGGCGTCTCGGAAAGTGAGAATTTTAAACTCGAATCAAGCCCGCAAACCGGCGAACCGCAAAAACAGCCCGAGCCCGCCGATCCTTTGGCCGGCGATGTAATGCTTCCGTTCGAATTGAATCTTGATGTTCCTTGGATGAGCCAAGCGCCTCATGCCAATTGGGATCTGCCTTATCAAGAAGCCTGCGAGGAAGCTTCCATGATCATGGTTGATGCTTTTTACAAAAAGCGCACCGGCAAAATTCCCGTAACCGAAGCTGATGCCGAAATACTCAAGTTGGTTGATTATCAAAATAAAACTTTGGGAGATTATAAAGATACATCCGCCGAACAAACGGCACAGGTTATTCGCGATTATTACGGTTATCAAGATGTGAGGGTCTTACCGGTTTCATCCGCCAAAGATATCCAATCGGTTTTGGCGCGCGGTTATCCGGTTATCATGCCTTTTTGGGGTAAGTCATTGCAAAATCCCAATTTCAGAAACGGTGGGCCTTATTATCACATGCTTGTGGTTAAAGGTTATACTGCGGATAATCGTTTTATTACCGGTGATCCGGGCACACGTTTGGGACAAGATTATCTATACAGTTTTGAAAATATAATCGAGTCGGCCCGTGATTGGAACGATGGCAATGTACCCGAAGGTGCCAAATTCATGATTATTGTATTACCCAATCAAGAATGATATGAATCCGGCCATCAAGCGCACCGCCGCGCTCACGGCTTTAATACTGTTGCTTACGGCATCTGTTTGGATTATCGTTTACTTCGGCAATCAATCTTTTCGATCCGAAAAACCGGTTTCCGGCAATTCGATTGCGTCCGAGGAAACGGCCGAAGTCAATCAACAAGAATCCTCGTCTGCCATAATGGAAAGCCGTATAGAGCTTGGCGTAGAGGCGGGTGATGTATTGAACAATCCTTTTGCTTTGCCGGCAACTTCAACTTTTGCCGAAGATCGCTCTTGGATTGTTGTTGATGCTTACGAAAATATTGTCGCATCCGGAACTATCCCGGGCCTGCTCTCGTCATACAGCGGAGCACTCGACGTTTATTGGTTTAATGCGATTCCCAAGACAAAATCCGGCACATTGCGTATTTTGGCGGTTGGCGATTCGCCCGAAATAGCCGTACCCGTAACCTTTACCATGGAGACGCAAACCGTCGAGATATATTTTCGCCCTGCCGCTTTAAGCAATTGTCATTCCGTTACTGCGGTCAAGCGTCGTATAGTCGCCACGCAAAACGATTTGGATTATTACGAAGCCGCCTTGTTGGAGCTGTTAAAAGGCCCCAACCAAGAAGAGTCTGATTCGGGTTTGGTCACCATGATTCCACCGCAAGCCAACTTGCTAAGAGTGGGTAAAAACGATCAGGGCCGATATGTAGCCGATTTTTCTTCGGAACTCAAAGATCCCAATCAAATAGATTGCTTTTGGAACATTACCCAACAACAAATACAAAAAACTCTTTCCACAGTGCCTTTACCGGGCAGAACCTTGGACGGAGTAATCCTCATCAACACAGAACCAATCAATTAAGATTCGGTACTAAGACTCATGTTATATGAAACCCGCACTCAAAATTCTCACTATCGCTTTAGCTTCCACCGCTTTGGTTGGAGTTGTTTTATTGGGGCGCTATCTTTTTTCCGAAATTAACCGTCTCAAAGTGGGGGAGCCTGTTATCGTCGTTTCTCCCGACAAACCCGTTCAAGCTCCGGTCGCTGTCGATTCCGGCACCGATTCCGATGCTGTTCTCAATCAAACGCTTTGCGAAGCCGGAGGCGGTCGTTGGAACGATTGCGGTTCGCTTTGCCGCAACGAACCTCCGGGCACAATCTGCGCCGAAGTCTGCGTCGCTTATTGCGAGTGCGGTACGGGTGCCGGTTACACTTGTCCGAAAGATTATTATTGTACGGATTATGTTCCGTCGCCGTCCGATCCAAACGCCGTGGGCATCTGCGTAAAATCCGGCGAGTCAGCCTCTATTCCGGAATTCAAAAGCTCCGACAATTGGACGTCTTTCATTCTTGCTTCACCATCGGTACTCTCCAATCCTTTTATTTTTTACGGCACTACAACAGCTTTTGAAAACGTAATCAATTGGCGTTTGGTTGATGATAACGGCAATAAAATCTCCGAGGGTTATGCCATGGTCAACAGCCCCGATATGGGCATACCGGGTGATTTTAAAGTTACGGCTTTTTTCGATCGCATGCCCACTGCCCCGACAGGCCGTTTGGAGGTTTTCGAAGCCAGCCCCAAAGACGGATCTGATACTCACAAAGCCGTGGCTCCGGTGGCTTTTACCGACGAAGTTCAAAATGTCACCATCTACTTGGGCAATTCCAAACAAGCGCCTGCCGGTCAAGAATGTGAGACCGTTTTCCCTGTCGAACGCATGGTTGTTGCCGGGGATGTTACGGCAATCGCTTTGCATGAATTGTTGAAAGGTCCAACCTCAATGGAGGTTAAAGCTGATTTCTACACTTCTTTGCCCGAAAATGTTTCTCTTCCCGAAATCATTGAACAATCAAGCGGTTTACGAATCGATTTTTCGGAAGAGCTTCAATATCAAGTAGCCGGCTCTTGCCGGGTCGGTGCCATTCGCAAACAAATCGAAGAGACCGTCAAAAAAGCTTCCGGAAAGCAAAATATCACAATCTCCATCGACGGGCGAACCGAGGATATATTGCAACCGTAGATCCGCATTCCGGATAAGCAGAAGCCGGTTTTTGATGTTATGAAAAAATATTATTGGCTCCTATTCACAATAACGCTCCCGCTCGCTATCGGTGCAGGTTCGTTTTTAAGTTACAAACTTTTGGCTGTCCGCGGTCAAACCGGCGCGCAAAAAACTAATTTTGTTGATTATGCTGAAATTGCGGAGTCCGATGTCATTCCGAATGTAAAAAATGATTCAAAATCGGCGGAACCGATATCGGATCTAACTTTCAATCTGGATCCCGATTCACCCGAATTGTTGGATTTGGCTTATGCTTCCGAGCGCGATTATGAGATCGATTCGGCAACGCGAATTATTTTAATTCCGCATCATCTTGTGGCCGCGCGCGAAATCGCCAATGTGCTCAAAGCTTCGCCTAAAACAACAACAGTCTATTTTTTATTGCCGGATCATTTCTCACAAAGCAAAACTTGCGCCGCTGTCACTGACTCCAACTGGGATACTTTTTCCGGCACCATGAACATCAATCCTCAAATTTCCACCCGCCTCGCCTCCTCGTCAACTTTAATCGGCATCAACAACTCTGCTTTTTCGGGCGAAATATCCTATAAAGCGCTGGCTCCGTATTTGGCCAAAGCATTTGGGGATACGGCACGCATTCAGCCGATCATGATCAGTCATTCTTGCACCACCGCAGAGCGCCAAGAAATTGCCAATATCATCACATCCGAATTAAGTAACAATCCGGATTCGCTGTTAATCTCAACTGTGGATTTTTCCCATTATCTGCCGGCTGAACCCGCAGACTTTCATGATGAACTGGCAAAAGATGTAATCACCGGCCTTGCTGATCTCGAGGTGGATAAGGTTGAACTTGATTCGGCTTCGGCTTTGTCTGTTACGCTCAAAACAGCTCGAGATTTGGGCCTGGGTTCGGTTTCCATTCTTGAACATACCAACTCATTGCGTTTGGCCAAAGCCATAGTAACCCAAGAGTCCACCTCGCATATCTTTGCTTTATTTGCACCGGGCCCCATAGCCAAGCAAGAAAAAGTCACTTTATTGTTTTTTGGCGATATCATGCTCGATCGCAACGTATCTGCACGCAGTAAAAAATCCGGAGATCTTGCTTATCCTTTTGCCAAGATTAAAGGAGCCGAGAATCGTTTCATGTACGGCCAAGATGCAATCATCGCCAATCTCGAAGGTCCTGTCACTTCGCGCCGTTCGGCTCCGGATAAAGGCGAAGTCGATTTTATGTTTGAGCCGGCTATCGCACCCATGTTAAAAACCATCGGCATAACCGCGGTTTCTCAAGCCAACAATCACACGCTCGACCAAGGTCGTGCCGGCGCCGAAGAGTCTCGCGAGCTTTTAACCGAAGCGGGAGTTATCACCTTCGGTGATCAGGTTAAAGACGATACAGCTTCATCGTTGGCTATTATCGAGAGCCGTGGCCAAAAAGTCGCCTTATTGGGTTTTAATAATACCGACAATCCTCTTAACAAAGCAGATGCCGAAACAGCCATCAAGACCGCTTACGAACAAGCCCGCTACGTCGTTGTTTACATGCACTGGGGCAACGAGTATCAATCAAATCCTTCCATGGCTCAAGTTGAACTCGCTCATTGGTTCATCGATCTTGGTGTGGACGCTGTCATCGGCGGGCATCCTCATTGGATGCAATCCGTGGAAGTATACAAAAACCGCCCCATCGTCTACTCCCTTGGCAATTTCATTTTCGACCAAGATTGGTCGGTCGAAACCAATTACGGCCTCTTGGCCGGCCTCGTCTTATCTCCCGACGGCTCGGATGTTCACCTGTTTCCCATCCAAATCAAACAAAGCCAGCCCCATCTTCTTACCGGCACAGACCGTCAAACTCGCCTGGACCGCCTGGCCAACATTTCCGATTCAAACCTATCCGATCAAATCAAATCCGGCATTTTAAGTATCACTTATTAACTCTTATTATTCTTGGCTTCGGAGTTCATGGAGCATGGGGGCGGCGATTGTAACTTTTTACTTAATTTAGCGTTCTAACAACAAATTTAATCAACCTTTTTATATTATGAGCAACAAAATCACTAAAATTGCGGGCATAGTCAAAGCCAATCCGATTCTTTTTTGGATCGTTGGCTTGATTCTGGTTATTGGAATCTTTTCCGGTACCATGGCCGTATATATTCTTTTGTCAGATAAAGATTCAGCCAAGAATAGCTTAAGTCAAGTCTCCGCCAACTTGGAAAATCAAACAAATGGCGCACCTCAAGCCGTCACTATCCCTGATTTAAACGGCACAACCGGCACCTCATCCGAAGCGGTAAATGATACGGAAAGCCAAAGTGGTGAGTGGAATATTGATGAAGAAAAATACTTTTTAACAATCCAATGGCAAAAAACCCAAGAAGTTGATATCACTCAAGAATTCTCCGAGCTTTTCAAAGAGCAAAATGACGAATCCGAGGCGATTGCTTCAGAAAAGCTTTACAAAAAGGGGACTGTCAAATCCGGCAAATTCGCAGGTTACAATATCTACAGTTTACAAACCAATATCGATGGCATGTGTTTTGGACGCTGCCTTCACGGCACCATACTGCTCGCAAGCGATAAAGGCGCGGAGCTTTATGTTGTTATGTCGACGGACGGTGCATATACACAGCCTGAATATTTCGGTTACGACGGTTACTTGATGCCGGTTAAGGTTTACAATTGGTTAAAAACAAACTCTACTGCGGCATTAGCCCAAGTTAAAATCAACAATCTCATCAATTATCCTGATACTATGCAATTAGCCGATGGAAAATTGGTATTCAGACTTGAAAACTATGACAGTACGCCAATGTCACAATGCGATCTGGATTCTTGCTTGGGCGAAAAACACATCGCTACAAGCAAACAAGGCGACGCATTCTTTAGCTACAATTCCCCGCAAGGCATAGATACGGAAGGCGCTCTTTATATCTATAATGAACTCGGTATGCCATTTGCTTACGGATCACTGATTGACGGAATTGAATCCGATTTGAACTCCGGTCGTATCCAGTGGAACAATGAATATGAACAAAAAGATACCAAGTATTTACCTTATAGGCCCGGAAGCGGATGTGGATGGCATAATGCCATCGACTTACTGTCGCAAAAAGATCTGAACGTATCGGACCTAATAGTTGTCGGCAAAACTTCCGATGGTGAATCGGTTTACGTGCCCAAAGATCCGAAAAACAACCAAGATGTACTTTTTGCTTACGATGGCTGGATGCAGTATGAGACTCAAGAAAAACCATCGTTTGATGAGTTCTTAAAAGATCATCCGACTCCGGTTTTCTACTGGCAGGATGTTTTGGGACGCTGGGTGCGTTATACGGAATACGCCACTCATCCTTTGGGTGAATGCGGTAAGCCGGTTATCTACTTATATCCTGAAACAACAACAAACGTCAGCGTTAAGCTCCCCAACTTCATCCAAGTTACGGTCAGCGAGCCCGCTTATCCGCAAGCGGGCTGGAATGTCATCGCCAATCCCGATGGCTCGCTAATCTATCCCGTCGACGGCAAAACTTACAGCTCGCTGTTCTGGGAGGGGATTGGCGCCGGTTACGCTCGTCCGGAACAGGGCTGGGTAATCAAGGATGGTGAACAAGAAAACTTCCTCGCGGAGATTTTACCCAAATACGGTCTCAACACCCGCGAAGCCCAAGAATTCATGGATTTCTGGCTTCCCGAAATGCAAGGCGCCAAATACTACCGCATCAGCTTTTTGACTGATGTTTGGGACTCTGCAGCCCCTCTTTACGTCACACCCGCTCCCGATACCAACATCCGCATCTTTATGGATTGGCAAAAAATTGACGCCCCACGCCAAATCTCCCCGCCGGACGTCGTGACGCCGGAACGTAAAGGCTTCACTCTCGTCGAATGGGGTGGAGTGCTGTACAAGTAAATAAAATCCTAAAAAGAAAAGAACGCGTTAATCGCGTTCTTTTGTCATGCTTGGCCATGGATTGAGTTATACGGTCAAACACTGTAAAATAACAGCAATATTATGCCTACAAATCAATCATCCCAAGATCGGAGCTCGATCTTCATTATCTCAATCCTCGCCGGCACCATTCTTGGTGTTGTACTTTTGGGATTGATAACCGCATTGTTTATAACCGAACAACCGGCATCCGAATATTCATTCGTCATACCAAAACAGGGTGATACAACATCCGGATCTGAACTGAAATCCACCTATTTTATCGATCATTACGTAAATTACGGCGGTAAAACAGCCAGAATCCCCAATGTATTTTGTAAAGCGGATTACGATTTCGCGGCAGAATGTCCTCCGTCTATCACGAGTTACCTGGAAATTAATTTGGAAGAGATAAATCTGCCCATCCAAAACATAACCGGCACGGCCACTGATTTTAACAATTACATCGCCTACACTGTCTCGAGCGATAAAGCGGAATGCGCGCAAAAACTTTTTGTTTATGATCTAAAGAACAAGACTGCAAAAGAGCTGAATGTACCACAAGAAGTTTTTGTCTGCGGAGCCATAGGTACTCATATCAAAACATTGTCTCCGGGCGGCCGCTTTATTCAACTTGAAGCAACCGGCCCCGCGTCTGCTTATGGTTCATGGATTTACGATATCGAAAAAGACGAGCTCGTAGTGTCGGCAAAGCATAGCCCTTATCACGTTTTCTTGGACACGGGTAATTCTGAAGAGAGAGATCGTTACATGGTTTATCAAAGCGGAGCCGAGGATTTTGAGCTTGTATCAATGGGTCTTGAATATTTCCCCATTCTTAGCATCAGAGATAATTTCACTGGCAATTCTCAAGAACTGAAAGGTGTCTTAACTCACAAAGACTACAATAGCTGTTATTCCAATTCTCCCTATTTTAAATTGGACGATAAAACTAAATCTTTGCTGATTTCTTCAAGCCAATGCCTAGGTGCGGATGATATTGTTATTGGCAACATGGACAAGATCTTCGGTTCTCTACAAAAAGAAAAGACTCCAAAAATTGAGCAGTATACAGAGAATCGAGCTTTTGGAATAATCGAAAAACTTTATCAACAAAATGGAACATGGTTCGCTGATGTCGATATTGCCGAATTTTATCCTTTTCCTTTACGCAGAGAACCGGCGGAAGAGGATGGAATAACCCTAAGTGGAGCGGATATTGTCTATATTAGAAACAACAGCGACGAGACGGTTAAGTTTGCGATAAGCCCTGATGTCGAAATTTTGTTAACTCAATATGTCGATAATGGCATAATCACCGGCGTCGGAGAACTGCATACGGGAAGTCTGGATGATCTTGATAGCACAATTAAATACGGTATTTATCATTTTGAACTGGATGATGGACAAATAACAAAAATTCAAGAACAGTACTTGCCTTAACACACGCAAAATCCCTCGCAACCACGAGGGATTTTTTGAAAAATCGGCATCTGGACAAAGCTTAAAAAGTCTGTTATGGTTTGGCGCACAGCTTGGCTGTTTGATCTTTTTCATGGCTTAGAAACAAAACCGCGAACAAAAAAGGAGTAGAAATGGCGTACGAACGTACTCTGGGACAAGATATCGACAGCGGATTTTACTGCCACAATTGTGGTAATATGGTCCGCCCTGGTGATTTTTGTCTGAAATGCAATCAGTGTAAAAAGCACTGCGATTGCCGTGTGTCGCTGGTCCAGTGCAGGGTATGCTTGGAACTCGTCGCACAGGACGAGCTTTGCTCTTGCTGTAAAGCTTGTTCCAAGTGCCGAGTCTGCGAGATTGAGAAGAATCAAGCAGGGGGGTGAATCATGGAAGACGAGGATTTGGATCGAGACCCCGGTGAAATCTATATCGGAGACGATCACATGGAAGATTGTACTTGCGAAGAGTGCGGAATCCAACCGCTCGAAACCGATTACTGTTTTTCCTGCGGTTGCTGTGGTTCGTGCTGTGCCTGTTTGGAGGAGAACTCCGAAAGGCTGTGTCCGAACTGCAAAACCAGAGTCTTCGCCGACACCATTTGCGGGGATTGCGGAGGCTGCGAAATCTGCGTGTGCAATTGCGGACGTGCCGTAAAGCATGCCGAGACAATCCTGTGCCCGCATTGCGGAGACTCCGTCAATTTTGACGATGTTTGCGACAATTGCGGGAACTGCTTTCATGGCTGCTGCAACTGTGCGCGGTAAGCGCTTTGGAATCAGAGTTTCCCAGCCATCGATCATCTATATTTGCTCTTTGTGCCAAAGCGCGGTCTCCGGTGATGATTATTGCAAAGTTTGCGACGCTTGCTCGCTCTGCTGTTCTTGCGGATGGATGATCCTGCGCCGTAAACAACCGGCACCGGCCATCACCGTTTGTCCCGCCTGCAACGAGCAATTCTCGGGCGCGCGCTTTTGCCCCGCCTGCAACAGATGCAAATTCTGTTGCACTTGCTAGATCCCAATCGGGATCTTTTTTTAACAGGATTATCACTTCATCAGCCTCAAGCCTCCAGCTTCCAGCCACTAGTATAAATCAACCATGGTTTGTCATTTCGAATCGGATGTGAGAAATCTCCACCTTTATCAGCTTCTAGCTACTAGCCACAAGCTAATCCAACTACAGTTTGTCATTTCGAATCGGATGTGAGAAATCTCAAACTTATCAACTTCTCATACTTCGTCATTTCGAATCGGATGTGAGAAATCTCCACCTTTATCAGCTTCTAGCTACTAGCCACAAGCTAATCCAACTACAGTTTGTCATTTCGAATCGGATGTGAGAAATCTCCACTGTTATTGCCAGCTTAAGTTCAATAAGCGGAGATTTCTCCCCTTCGACTGCGCTCAGGGTCGAAATGACAAAAGAGAGATTTCTTCCATTCTTCTGTTCCTTCATTTATACTCTACCAATATGACAGTTTTCTCGGTTACAGATTTTTTAACGCATATAAACGATGTTTTAGCTCGTTCTTGGAATGCGGAAGAGCTTTGTGTTGAAGGCGAAGTCTCGGATTTTAAAATCAGCCAAGGGCAATGGGTAAACTTCAGCTTAAAAGATGATAAAGGCTTGGTGCCGGTTTTTATGACCGTGTGGAATTTGCGCGTTCCAATTCAAGACGGCGTCAAAGTCAAAGTTTACGGTTTGCCCCGCATCTATGCCAAATTCGGCAAGTTCTCTCTTTCGGCCGAGCGAGTAGAGCTGGTAGGGGAGGGGGCATTGCAAAAAGCGCTTTTGGCTCTTAAACATAAATTGGAACAAGAGGGTTTATTCGACGAATCCCGCAAACGTCCCTTACCCGCTCTTCCTTCGCGTATCGCTTTAATAGCTTCACGCGAAAGCGCGGCTTACGGCGATTTTGTGCGCATTTTGGGCGAGCGCTGGGGCGGTATGCAAATTGACTTGTTTCACGTCAAAGTTCAAGGCGCAGGCTCGGCCGAGGATATCACTCGCGCCATCAAAGAGGCTAACTCTCATCACAAAGATTACGACGTTTTAGTCCTAACTCGCGGGGGCGGTTCGCTTGAAGACTTGATGTCATTTAACGACGAACAAGTCGCGCGTGCCGTCTACGCTTCCAAAATTCCCACCTTGGTCGGCATTGGTCACGAGCGCGATATCTCGCTCGCCGAGCTTTCCGCCGATGTGCGCGGATCCACACCCACGGATTGCGCGCGCCGTTTAGTCCCCGATAAAGCCGATTTACTTAGGGATTTAGCCTATAAAACCGAAGCCATGGAGCGTTTTCTCTCGCTTCGCATCAAAGATCACCGCACCGTCTTAATCGAAGCCATGCGCGCGCCCGGCTTGTGGATAACGCGTCAAAAACAAGATTTACAAAGCAAAACTTCACTCATCGGTGCAAATATGAGACAATTACACACGGCGCTCCTTGCAAGATACCGTTCGCAGATCCGACTCCTTGCGTCGCTTGATCCCAAAGGGGTACTCGCTCGCGGGTATACCATGCTTAGCGACGCAAGGGGCCGTGCAATCACTTCAACTACCGCCCTCCAGGTCGGCGCCAAAATCACAGCCATCCTCCGCGACGGCGAAACCGATCTCACGGTAAACCAAATCCGCGCTAAAAATACAGCGATTAAGCAACAAAAGTTACTATAAACAATTCAGTCGTTCCTTAATGGCGATCGAGGGAATCCGCGTAGCTCAAGTCACTTGGTTATGGATCCCCGCCGTCGACATGCGGTCTCCGCGGGGATGACGAGCCAATTTATGCCAAAAACAGTTAAACTCGATATCAGCAAAGCTTTTCAAGAACTCGAAGAAATCACCGAGTGGTTTGAAGGTGAAAATACGGATTTAAACGAAGGCCTCAAAAAATACGAACGCGCCATGGAACTGGCCGAAGTCCTCCGCACCCAACTCGAAACTGCGGAAAACAAAATTAACGAGATACAACGCAAACACAACCTTGATTAACATAACAAATAATAAATAACAAATAATAAATAATAAAGGTAAAACCCAACGCTGCGCTGCGCTGCGCAAAATAATAAATAATAAATTACAAAATAATAAAGATAAAACCCTCCGCTCGCTTTATTATTTATTATTTATTATTTATTAATTAATTTAAAAAAGCCTATGTTAATCTATCGCTGGGTCGTCAGTACCCTTGCGCTGTTATTCGTCGCCTACATTGTTCCGGGTGTTGCTGTTGAGTCTTTTTGGGTCGCGCTGTTAACCGCGCTCGTGCTCGGTTTAATCAACGCAATCATTCGTCCGCTCGTAATCCTTCTCACTTTGCCAATCAACATCGTGACATTGGGATTATTTACTCTCATTATCAACGCCGGAATGTTCTGGTTGGCTGCGTATCTTGTTCCGGGTTTTAGCGTCGACGGATTTTGGCCAACTTTTGCGGGCGCGCTCGTCTTCTGGGCTGTGGGTTGGCTTGGCAATGCTTTAATCCACGATAAAAAAGACAAGAAATGAAAAATTCTCCCATAGTCATCTCTTTGGGCGGATCCATAGTGGTTCCGAAAAGCGGTATTGATGCCGCTTTTTTGAAACGCTTTTCCGCTTTGATTCGCTCTCATATCAACCTCGGCGATCGCTTTATTCTCGTCGTTGGCGGAGGTAATACGGCCAGAGTCTACCAACAAGCCGCACGCGAAGTCACCAAACTCGCCGATGAGGATGTGGACTGGCTCGGCATCCACTCTACGCGCTTAAACGCCCATCTGATGCGTACCATCTTCCGCGCCGAGGCTGAACATGTCGTCGTCAAAGATCCAACTCGCGCTCACAATTGGAGTCGCCCGCTCCTCATTGCCGCGGGCTGGAAACCCGGCTGGAGCACGGATTATGTAGCGGTCCGCCTCGCCAAAAAGTACAAAGCCAAGTGCGTCATAAACCTTTCCAACATCGCTCAAGCTTACGACAAAGATCCGAGAAAGTTTAAAGACGCCAAACCCCTTGTAGAGATAGAGTGGAAGTCATTTCTCAAAATCGTGGGCAATAAATGGATCCCGGGCATGAACGTCCCGTTCGACCCGATCGCTTCTCGCTTCGCCTCTCAAAACAAACTCCGAGTCATCATCGCCGACGGAAAAAACCTCGCCAACTTAAAAAAGATCCTCAAAGGGGAGAAATATTTTGGAACAACAATTGTCTGAACCACGATTCGCTCGATTAAATGATTAACTTGATTATTATCTTATTGTCTGAACCTTGATTTTAACTCATATTCAAGCTCAAATTAACTTGATTACTACATGAGTTCATCAAGTATAAAGTAACAAGTTCGTCAGGAGTTCATCAAGTTGAAAGTCTAAAGTTTATCAAGAGTTACTCATGCTTCTCTTGATGAACTTTAGACTTGATGAACTTGTTACTTGGTGAGATAAACTTTAGACTTGACCTGTCCCGCGTAGCCCCGTGACCCTCGTAGCTTCAGCGAAGTGGGTTGGCGGAGTGGGATGAACTTTTTACTGTTTCAGAACAATCATGTTCATTGTAATAATCGTGCGCCCGCCCGCCTTTGGAGGGAATCAAGGTTCAGACTTTTTTGAAGACAAGGTCGAGCATCGGCATCCACGCATTTAGTGGTTGCTTCATAATGGTTCGGGTTTTCCATTCGCCGAGACGCAAAATCAATCTCATGATTTTGCCGGATTTTTTTAAATCACATTTCCAATCAGCATCTCCTCCTTGCAAATTCAAGCATGTCGCATCCGGAAGAGCTTTTTTAATTTGCCAATACGAACCGCCCACCAAGCCCTCGGCTATCATCTTGTCTTTACTGAAACCTCTATTGGCGCGCAAACTCAATTTTTTAGCCAGCGGATAAGCCAGCCAAAACGGCAACCAAGGAATTAACGGCAATCCGGTGGTATGCCCGTCAAACGGAAAAGCGCGGTTGGGAGTTTCCGCAAAAACCAGCAAACCGCCCGGAGTCAAACAGCGATAAGCCTCTTTAATAATATCTTGACGCAGACTTGGGGGGATGTGCTCCAATACGGCGCTAAAGGTTACAATATCAAATTTGCCATCTTCAAAAGGCAGTTTGGTTGTATCTTTGACTTGCATGAACAAGGTGCTGTTTTGAAAACCCTCATCCCGCGCTCTCATCTCGGCCAATTCCACAAATTTAGCGTTCGGCTCAACCCCTTGCACGGATTTGGCCCCTTTATCCATCATCACAAAAGCCGAAGATCCGCTTCCCGAGCCGATATCCAAAACTTTCTTGCCTCGCAAAGTGCCAAAGCGATTAATAAGTGAAATCAACCTTTTTCCCACATACTCAAAATCCTGCCGGCGCAACATCTCGTCCAGCCACCAATCACCCTTCAGTTCCACCATTTTTTTAATCGTGGAAACCGTAAGCGGAGTCTCTACGGTATCCAAAAAATTGCGCAATTTACCATAATGATACGCTTTACCCTTGGTCATTATTTGCCTCGTCTTCCCCAAATCCACCACCCTAAGCTCCGCAGACGGAGCCTTTATTATTTGTGTTTCCATAGGGTGATTATGGCATGAGAAAGGGGTTAAGTCGAGTTGGTGGATAATCCCCCTGCCCCTTATTAAGGGGTTGTTTTCAAGTAGCTTACACCGAAGCACCTCCTTAGTAAGAGCCTGCCCAGTCGAATGGCTGAGAGGTTGGGAGGATCAACCCCCCTTGACAAAACCCCAATTTTCTGCTATGTTAACCACCATAACTCTTTGAACTTTTCACTTTTAACTTGTTACTTAAGTGTCGGTGAGGCTTTGTCGGGGCATGGTGCTCTGGCAAAGATATGCCAAGCGTAAGGAGATTCGTCATGGCAACTCGTGTCACAGGCGAAATGTACTACAAGCTCGACGGTCAACTGTTGATTCATGGCCTCTTCACCCCCGTCGAGGCCCAGCTCACACGCGTCTGCGAGCTCAACATCGAACGCGGCTGGGGCTTCACGGACGAAGACTTCGAAGTCGCCGAGCAGTCCGTGCCCGAGTGGCCAGATGGCAAACTCGTGGCCGTCGTGCTCGTCCCATACCTGCCGGACGGCAATGGTATGGGTGGCGTAGAACGCACCTTCGAAGAACTTTGGCAGGTTGCGGCTACGGCGCAAGAGGAAGGCTGGCGCTGGGACGACGGCTATGGCAAAGCTGGTCTCGATCGTTTGCGCTTGCTCAAGGGCATCGAACACCCGGCCAAGGACAAGCCCGTCCTGCGCTGGGAAGTGATCGACTTGGGTTGTAATCGCAACCGCCGTCCGGTCGATGTCCGCGACCCCAAGACCTCACCCCATGCCGGCATCCTCGCCTCGGCCATGCTCCACCCCGAGTGGGTCAAAGCCATGGACGGTGATAAGGTGCCGTATGTTTGGGCACCTGGCTACGAGGTCAGCGCTCGCAACTACTATCCGTGGCAGAGCGTACCGAGCCTGTACTTTCATCGGAGCGCTCGCAGGCTCGAGCTGGGATACGGCTGGTACGACTACTACAACCAGTGGAGCGACTGCAGCTCGATCCGGTCCGTGCCGTCGTTCTCCCGGGAGTCGCTCGGTTCTCGGTAATTGGCTCTTGGCGCTCTTGGATCTTTGGGCTTTTGTCCTTGGTCCTCGGGCGCCTTTTTTAATACGTCTTTCGCGAACTACGTATTTTATTTGACTTCCGTCGAGCCTTTAGCGACAATGATAATGCCAAATGCCATATTACGAATGCCAAATAATTGAGGCCTTCGGCATCTATTTTTAATAAAATAAATATCGCTTTAGCGATTCCAATATTTGGCATTTGGCATTAGTAATTTGGCATTAAAATTAATTCTAAATTCATAATTTATGAGCGAAGAAGTAGTCCGCGTCGGCGTGGGCGTTATCATAATGCGAGACGAAAAAGTCCTTTTACACAAACGCAAAGGCGCACACGGCTCGGGTCACTGGTCTTTCCCCGGCGGCCACTTGGAATGGATGGAAACTTGGGAAGAGTGCGCGGCGCGTGAAACCAAAGAAGAGTGCGGCTTAGACATAGAGAACATCCGCTTTGCCACAGCTACCAACGACAAAATGCCGAATGAAGACAAACATTACATCACCATCTACATGATCGCAGACGCACCGGCAGGCGACCCGCAAATCATGGAGCCGGATAAATGCGAGTGCTGGGAATGGTTTGAGTGGGATAATTTGCCGGAACCGTTGTTTATTCCGTTGCAAAATCTGATTAAATCTGGGTTTAGGCCGAAATAATTTTTTTATGTATTCTTCCGGGACGACCACATGGGGATCGTCCCTACAGATTTGGTCATTTTATCATTGTCATTTTTGGTTATTTATCCCGCAACACATTATAAATTATTTATGAATATGCGGGATCACGCCAGAGGCGGTGATTGGATGTTGGAATTTGATTATTGGTTATTGACACAATATTATATTCGGTTTATATTGTGTCCATCACACATCCAAAGACAGCAGGGCTCCGCTTAAAAAGGAGTTAAAAAATCCCCTGCCGAGGCTGTAAATATCGCTTTATTTAGCGATTTTACCCCACAGGATGCTGTGGGTTTCTTTATTAAGCTACTAGCTTCTAGCCACTAGCCTCTAGACCATACATCTAGTAGCCGGAAGCTAGAGGCTGGAAGCTGTTTAAAAAGGTCGAAATCTAAAGCAATAAGCTAGTAGCTGGAAGCTAGTAGCTGGAAGCTAAAATTATGCCAAAAACACGTCAACAAAAAGAAGAAGCGGTGCAGGTTTTAACCAAGCTTTTCAAAGACAGCTCTTCAGTCGTCTTTGCCAACTATCAAGGTTTAACCGTTCCGCAAGTCGATGAACTGCGCGATAAAATGTTCGAAGGCAACGTAACCTACGTGGTTGCCAAAAAAACCCTCATCAACCGCGCCGCCAAAGAGGCCGGTTATGAAATCAACGCCAAGCAATTTCCGGGCATGCTCGGAATCGCCTTTGGCACTGATGATGAAATCGCACCCGCCAAATTGTTGGGCGAGATGACTAAAAACACATCTCTCACACTTGAGGGCGGATTATTCAACGGAGCCGTAGTCGCTCAAGATTACGTGGTAAAACTTTCCAAACTTCCGGGACGTACCCAGTTGTACGGAATGTTCTTAAACGTCATCAACGGCCCGACATCCGGCTTTGTCCGCGCTTTGGATGCGATCCGCGCCAAAAAAGAGGAAGCCGAAGGCGCGCCCGCTCCGGCTCCCGCGGCTCCAAAAGCCGAAGCTGAAGTCGCCGAAGCTCCGGTTGAGGAAAAACCTGTCGACCCCCCTGCGCCGGAGGCTGCGGAGGGTGCAGAAGCTCCTAAGACCGAGGAAACTCCAAAAGAATAAGAATATATCGCGGAGCGATTCCAATATTCTTAATTCTTAATTCTAAATTTATAATTGTTAATTAAAATAAGTTTATGTCCGAAGAAAACAAGGTTGTCGAAGTGCCGGAAAAGTTCAAGGCGCTTGTCGAACAAATTGAAAAACTTTCCGTTCTCGATTTATCCGAACTTGTAAAAGTTCTCGAAGAAAAATTTGGTGTCAGTGCCGCGGCCCCTGTTATGATGGCCGCCGGAGGCGCAGCCGGTGCCGAAGCTGCTGAAGAAAAGACCGATTTCAGCGTTAACTTAACCGCCGCCGGAGGCAATAAGATCGGCGTCATCAAAGTTGTCCGCGAAGTTACCGGTCTTGGCTTGAAAGAAGCCAAAGATTTGGTTGACGGTGCTCCCAAAACCATCAAAGAAAGCGTTCCCAAGGCCGAAGCCGAAGAGATCAAGAAAAAGATCGAAGAAGCCGGCGGTTCCTGCGAACTCAAGTAACTATCAAAATTATCGAATTTCGAATTTCGAATTTCGCAAAAAACACTCCGAGCAATCGGGGTGTTTTTTTAGTCATTTGGTTTAGATATTGCCTCTCTTTGTCATTTCTGCTCCTTAGGCGCATCCGCCTTTATCAGCTACCAGCTTTTAGCTACTAGCCACTAGCCAAACCAACTATGGTTTGTCATTTCGAACGAATGTGAGAAATCCCCGCTAAGCAACTTGGTTGGTAAACTATTTTTGTCATTTCGAACGGACGTGAGAAATCTCCGCTTAAGTAACCTTGCTGGTAATAACAGTGGAGATTTCTCACATCCGATTCGAAATGACAAATTGTTATTTAGCTGGTAATAACAGTGGAGATTTCTCACATTCGTTCGAAATGACAAATAGTGGCTGGAAGCTGGTAGCCTGTAGCTGTTCGAAATAACAAGCCATGGTTGGTTTGACTGGTAGCTGGTGACTAGTAGCTAGTGGCTGTTTACGGTAATGGCACAAGCAGTAAACGGTTATCACTGATCACAAGCGCTTGTTTTGCGCCGAGACGCGATGTCAGGTCGCGGAGGGTTCCAAATTCGTTGGAAGTCAATTGGGCGGTCAACAAGCCGTTTTTATCAAATATGAGCAATCTTTTTTCGCCCGGATCGGTTACCAGTAATCGTGCATCATCGGTTTCGGTCCAGATTGCGGAAATTGTCCTCACGGCCGGATCCACGGTGCCCAATCCGAAAGCTTGTTTTTGTCCGGATAGATATTTTACGATCGACCCGTCGCTTTTGGCCGCGTAGACATTGCTGTCGATGGCGAAACTGACCGCATTTTGCAATAAACTATCGTTTTCCGTCAGATATTCGGTAGCTCCGGAAAATCCCGAACTTACAGCGTTTAAGCGGTGTATTTGTCCGGCTCCGGCATCCAAAATATATGCTCGTTTGTTGTATAAAACCAAATCAGAAGTGGAGCTTGCTCCGGTGAAAGAGTTCAACGGAGTAAATGCATCATCCGCAATGCTTACCGAATAAAATTTGCCTTTATCATCAAAAAATACAACCGATTTTTCACCAACCGCCCCGGCGACTATTCGTCCGGCCGGATCCGGCAAACCGATTTCTTTCTTCTCTCTTGAAGCTGTATTGATTACTATGAGCTTGCGATTTTGATTGTCCGCGGCATACGCTTTTGATTCTGTTAATACCGGTGCGCTTAACATTCCATCTTGTGCTGTCACGGGCAAAGAGTAAAGCTCGGAAATTCCGGTAACAGCCACAACTTTTCTTAAGCGGTTTTTTAATTGTTCAAAATCCGCAATGATGGCTTCAACTCTGGTGCTCCTGTCGCCGTTGCCTATATCCAGCGCCGCGATAATTTCCATTGCTTGGTTGATTTTGCTTTGCGCTTGAGCATCTTTGGCATACAACAAATCATTTTCAGCGCGATTGCGCAGATCTATCACCTCGGCAAAGCTTTGCTCCCAAGCGGCCTGTTCGGCTGCTGTGCGTTTATTGTTCTGCCAGCTCGAAAAAGCCACTATCGCCAAAATTATTGCGGTAACTCCGATTCCGATCATTATTTTTCTCTTGGTTGTAAAAAATGAACCCCCCCCCACATGTAATCCGCGTAAAGCCGTTTCTGATGCCGGGTTGGGCCGGCTGCGTCTCGCACTGATTTTATTCAGTGTTTTGCGCCAGAATTTTTGCACTGATTCAATCGGTATGGGTATTTTGGGCCGGGCTACGGTTTCCGTTTCCGGGGAACTGCTCTTTAACGGACTTATTGCGGGTGCCAGGGTTTTTTGCACGGATTCTTCTTGTTGATGCAGGCGGTTCAAAGATTCTTCGGCTTGTTTGCCGGATTTTTTTATCGCAAAAGCCGGTGCCTCATCTTCATGCAATGAAATGGCCACGGCGACAAAATCATCCAGAATTTTTTCTTTATCCAGATCGCGTTTAATCTCTGTTGTGGCCGCAACCGGAGGAAGCTCTTGCAGGCGTTCTTTGATTCTTAGCTTGTCGCGGTATCTTTGAAAATTATTGGTGCCGATAAAAAACAAATCACCCGGATTCATGTCTCCGCAGATAAGAGAAGCGAAAACTTTTTTGGGATTGGTTGCCTCCGGCTGCTCCAATGATCCGCACAGATCAAAAGTTTCAAAACTCTCGCCGTTCTTTTTTAAGAACATGTTCATGAGTTTGCCGTGTCCGGATATGCACATTTCTTTGCCCGAGCATTCGATGATAAAAATATTCAACCGGCTCCAGTTGATCGGCGTGGGCTCTTGCTCTTGAAAAACAGCCAAAGCCTCGTTGACTCTGGCGATGATTTTTTCGAATCTGGCGAATGGGTCAAGCGCCATTCCGGCCATCAAGGTTCTTGATTGTTCAACCGTGGCGTTGATTGTGTCCAATAATTGTTCGTAAGCGTATAAAGCTGAATCGATTTCCGCAACAACGATATGAAAAGGACCTTGCCTGTTTTGGCGGCCTTGCTCGAATCTGAACACACCGACAATGTTTTCATTTGTCGGACTGTTGCCGTATTCGATATCCGCAAAGCGGAAAAATGCATCGGACATGGTATTTGTATAAAGTATACGCAATTTAACCTCATCTCGTCCATGGCTTGCTCTATTGGAGTACAAAATAGGGAGGGTCTTGTCAAGCTCATTCAAAACAGGCAGGATAAGTAAAGATAATATGCTTGAACACCTTTTTGGGTCAAAGACCCGCGTAAAGCTCATGAATTTGTTCTTAAATAACCCCAAGCAGGCTTATTTTATCCGCGAGCTGACCCGCCTTATCGATACTCAAATAAACGCCGTACGCCGCGAAATCGACAACCTTATTAAAGTCGGCATGCTGATCGAAACCGAAGAAGAGGATGCTGGAAATCAAAAACGTCCCGGTTTGAAGCGCAAATACTATCAAGTCAACCAAGCTTTTCCGCTTCTTGCTGAAATTCAATCATTAATGAGCAAGTCTCATTTTCTGATGGAGCGCCGTTTGGACAAAGAGATCATGGCTTTGGGCGAGATTTCATATCTGGCCTTTATGGGATCATTTTTAGGTCAGGAAGCTCCGGTTGATTTGCTTATCGTCGGCAACATCCGCGACAAAGACGAACTTCGCCGCGTGGTGCAAAAGTCGGAAACCGCTTTGGGTTTTGATATCAACTACACTTGCCTGACATTGTCCGATTATCATTATCGCCAAGATGTTGCCGATAAATTTTTGGTTTCGGTGATGAATGCGCCCAAACACGTGGCTGTAGATAAACGAAATGCATAATTCATGGCATAATGCTGATATTATGTCATTTATATATATTGATGCCCGCGAAAGAGGTTTTGTGGTTTTGGGTCTGTTGGATGCCGAGAGTTCAAAGCTGAAACGTCTGCACGTGCCCTTGGGGGGTCTGGTGAAAGTATTGCAAAAGTATTTCACAAAATCCGCTCTCGAGTCCGCTCAAGGCATTATCGTAATTAACGGCCCGGGTCCCTTTTCCTCCATCCGCACAGGGGTATTGGCGGCCAATCTCTTGTCGCGGATTTTGCGTATACCGCTCTACGCCGTATCCGGCTCCGGCAAAATTGATATCTCAACTCTCCTTCGTGATGTCGCCTCCGGCCATATCAAACCCGTCAAATATGCGGAACCGATTTACGATGCCGAGCCTAATATCACCATAAGCAAATCAATATGAACAAAACTCTTCTGGAAAAAAGAATTTACGAAATAATTCCGGCATTAATGGTTTGGCTTACCATAATCTTGAGCATCAGCCTTTCCTTCATCCGGCCTTTATGGGTTGTTTACTTCATTATTGTCTACGATTTGTACTGGTTGTTCAGAGTCGCTTATTTTTTGCCTTTTGTTATCAGTTCTTGGTTTACATACCGCCGCGACATAAAAATCGATTGGCTGGCCAAGGCCTCGGCCTTGCCCGAGTTTGACAAAGTTCATCATCTTATTATGTTGCCCACCTATAAAGAGGAGTATGTCGTGATCCGCGACAGCATCAAGGGCTTGCTCGAATCCAGCTATCCGGCCGATAAAATGATTGTTGTTTTGGGTGGTGAAGAACGTGATAAAGACAGATTTTTGGAAAACGCCAAAAAAATCCAGCAAGAATTCGGTAATAAATTCAAAGCTTTTTATTCCACGATTCATCCCAAGGATTTACCGGATGAGATTCCGGGCAAAGGATCCAATATGAATTGGATGGGTCATCAAATGATGCCCAAAATCGCGGAGCTGGGCATAGATCAAGATAAACTCATGGTCACGGCTTTTGATGTTGATACTTTGGCTCATCCTCAATATTTCGCCTGCATTACTCATAAGTTTTTAACCGTGGAAAATCCTCTGCGCTGTTCGTATCAACCCGTTGTTCTTTACAACAATAATCTATGGGAGTCTCCGGCCGCGGTCAGAGTCGCCATGTTTGGCACCACTTTTTGGCTGATGACCGAGCTTGCCCGCCCCGAAACCATGATGACTTTTTCATCGCACAGCATGACATGGCGTATGCTTGTTGATGTGGGTTTTTGGCAAAAAGATATTGTCAGCGAAGATTCTCGCATCTTTTTGCAAGGCCTTATCCATTATCACGGAGATTACCGTGTCGAACCCATTCATCTGCCGGTTTCCATGGATACTGTCATGTCCGGTTCATACAAAAAGGCTCTGGTTGCGCTTTATAAGCAATTGCGGCGCTGGGCTTGGGGAGTGGAGAACTTTCCGTTCATGGCCATGAAGTTTTCTCGCGATAAACTTATGCCTCTCGGCATCAAAATCCGATTTTTGTTCAAACAACTCGAGGGAATGTATACTTGGGCAACCGTGCCTCTGTTGATCTTTTTATTGGGACAATTGCCTTTTTGGTTCGCACCCGAGCATTTTCGTTCTTACGCGGTTTTTCAGAACACTCCCTTCACTTTGGAGTGGCTCATGCGCTTTGCCATGGTCGGCGTCTTCGTCTCCGCGCTCATTTCCGCCACTCTTCTGCCTCCCCGTCCCAAATACATACCCCGTTGGCAAACATTTATCGTCGTCATTTTGCAGTGGGCTCTGTTGCCGATAACCTTTGTTCTCTTCGGTGCCATTCCGGCAATTGATTCCCAAACTCGTCTCATGATCGGTAAATACATGGGCTTCAATGTCTCACCCAAACGATCCGGCGAAATCAAAAAATAAATCATCAAAATTCGGCAACCTCGGCACAGCTAAAACGACAATCATATGTCCGAACCGACAGTTAAACTATCAGTCAATATCGTCAGCTGGAATTCAATGGCTTTTTTGCCCAAACTTTTTGATTCATTGGATGAACAACAAATTCCATTTCGAACAATCGTTGTAGACAACGCCTCCAGCGACGGATCGGCCGCTTGGCTGGCCAAGGAAAAATCTCATATCACCGTTTTGCGCAATATGCGCAATCAGGGTTTTGCTCGCGCTCATAACCAAGCTATTCAGATGGCCTTGGCCGGCTGGAATGATGCCGATCTCTCCAAGTGTTATATTGTGGTATGTAATCCGGATATCGAGTTTGATGCGGCTTGTCTCAAAACTCTGGTTGATTTTATGGAAGCTAATTTCGAAGTTGATGCCTGCATGCCCAAATTACGCCGAGCTTATTTACGGGCAACCGAAACCGAGCAAATCAAAACCGAGCGCTCCGAAACTCTTGATGCAGCCGGGCTGGTCTTAACCAAATCTCGCCGAGCATATGATCGCGGCGCCGGCGAGCCCGACATGGGTCAATATGACGGGGCTTACGATAGCTTTGGCGTTGGCGGAGCTTTAGCCTGCTTCAGAGCTTCGTCAGTCGTATCCGCAATGGATGGTCAGGAGTTTTATGATGAAGATTTTTTCGCTTATCAAGAAGATGTTGATATTGCTTGGCGCTGGAAGCGCTTGGGTTTAAAAAGCGTTTTTGTGTCTCAAGCCTTGGCTTGGCATCACAGAGCCGCGCCGTCAAGTTCAAGCAATTGGATCAAGGCCTTTATTTCGCGTCGCCGTAAACCCAAGCACATAAATTATCTTTCATCCCGCAATCATGTTTGGCTTTTGGCAAAACATCTTTCCGTCTCCGATCTATTTGTTCATGGCTTATGGATACTGCCGTACGAACTGCTCAAGTTTGCTGCAGCCGTTTTTTCTCCCAGTTCATTAAAGGGTTATCTGCATGCATTGGCAGGCTTGCCAAAAATGCTGAAAAAGCGTAAGAAGTACAAGCAAAAAGAGCGTTTAGACGCTCGTGCGATTCGAGGGGAATTGGTATGAGTCAAGCTGCTAAAAACAGTGATAATAAGCAACAATTAACAGCAGGTGATCCGAAAGTATCTTTTGTTACGGTGTGTTATCGCACGCCTCATCTTATCCGTTTGTTGCTCAAAGGCGTCGAAGACGCCGATTTTGGCTTTGCTCACGAATATTTTTTGGTCGATAATGCGCCGGGTGACGGAACCGGTGATTTGGTAAAAAGCCGATATCCTTGGGTTCAAGTTATAGACACTCCGCGCAATGTGGGTTTTGGCGCCGGTAACAATCATGCTTTGCGCCGAGCCCGCGGTGAGTACATTATGCTGGTTAATCCGGATTTGGTCATTTTCCCGGGTGAGATGGAAAAATTGGTTGCTTTTATGGATGAGCATCCTGACATTGGTCTCGCCGGTCCCATGCTTTTGCATCCCGATGGCACACGTCAATATTCCTGTTATCGCTTTCCCAATCCGATGATCCCCGTCTATCGCCGTTCTTTGCTTGGACGCACGCCTTGGGGCAAACGCGCCGTGGATCATTATCTGATGAAAGAGCTGGTTAAACAAAACCGCGCCATGGAAGTTGATGCTCTTATGGGTTCCGCTATCCTTATCCGTCGCAAAGTTCTGGAAGAGATCGGAATGTTTGATGAAAAATATTTCATGTATTTTGAAGAAGTGGATATTTGCCGCCGCGCTTGGCATTACAACTGGCGTGTTGCTTATGTTCCGCATGTAAAAATGGTTCATTATCATGCCCGCGAAAGTGTAGTTTCTTGGCCGTGGCAAATTTTTACCCACAAGCTGGCACGCGCTCATATCGGAAGTGCGCTATACTATTTCTGGAAGTACCGTAATGCCAAACATCCTCATACCGAGATTCGGCCGGTACTTTAGGAATTCATGGAGCATTCCCCGAATTTTTTAACCTGTCCCGCTTTTCCCGAACTCCCGCCTCCGCACGAGTCTGATTTTGCGTCTGAAAAAAAACCGGTTGCCGAGCTCAAATCATTAACCAAAACCGATTCCTCCAATCCTTTTGTCGCTTTACGGCCGGTTGATCAAAATCCGCAATCCTCCAAAACGTCTCAGCAAGAGCTTAAAGCTGTTTCGGTTCCCGCAGAATCCGCAAAAAAAAGATTTTTCAAATACGGCATGATTCTGGCTGTATTATTGGTGTTGTCGTTATTAATCGCGCCCCCTCTTTACGCATTGGGCAAAGCTTCTTGGTCCGGTTATCAAGCTAAAATCGCTTTGGAAAACATGCAAACAATGCTCGAAGCCGGAGAGTTTGAATCAGCCAAGCAAGAGGCGGCCATAGCCGCGGCGCAATTTGCGCTCATGCAAAAATACTTAAAGAGCATTGGTTTGTGGCGCGATATTCCTTATATGGGCACGCAGATTCGCGGTTTGGAAAGCGCCGCACAAGTCAGCGCCCAATCTTTGGATGGTGTGGAAGATATTTTGCATGTCGCAATCGCCATGCAAGACGCGCTGAAATCCGCATCCGCGGCATCCGGTCAATCGCAAGTTGATATCGACGCGAGCCGGAGTTTACAGGATTTATCACCGGCCGAACGCCGAGCTTTATTGGGTGCTTTGTATAAATCTTTGCCCGATATTCGTTTGGCTCGCGATAAAATAGATATAGCTTTGTCATTATGGGAGTCCGTCCCTCAAGATAAAATGGCAACTCCCATCAAAAACGCTTTGGCGCCATTGGTCGATTTTTTACCCATCATGCAACAATCATTGGAACAAAGCGTGCCTTTAATCGAAGTCTTTGTTCCGCTTTTGGGTTATCCCAATCCGCAATCATACATTATTATCACTCAAAATGCGGATGAAATACGCCCCGCCGGCGGTTTTATCGGTTCTGTCATCGCCTCCGAAATTGATGCCGGCAATATCAATACTTTTGATTTTTTTGATGTTTACAGCATAGATAATCCGGCTTCCGGAGTTTGGGATGAAGTGCCTCCTGATCCGATCAAAAATCATCTCGGGGTAACCAAATGGTTTATGCGCGACGCCAATTGGTCACCTGATTTTTCCGTGTCAGCCGAGCGCGTCTTGGATTTTTACGAGCGCGAACGCTCTATCCCTGCCGGATCAGCTTGGCCCAAGCAAGATGGATTAATAGCTTTGGAGCCCGGATTTTTTAACGCTCTTTTATCTTTTACCGGTCCAATTGTGGTTCGTGACAAAACTTTCAACTCCTCCAATTTTATGGATGTGTTGCAATACGAAGTCGAGATGGCGCCCGGCATCACCGTCGAAGGCCGCAAGGATCTGATGGGCGAAGTCGCCGAAGCCATCATCGCCAAAATACAAACCATGCCCCGCAGCGAATGGCCCAAGCTAATCAACATCATCACAACGGCTTTAAACCAAAAACAAATCCTGATCTACAACCGCAATCCCGAAATTCAATCTTTGGTCGATAATCGCGGCTGGAGCGCTCGCACCAAGCCCACGGTCGGTGATTTTGTCTGGATTATCGATGCCAACCTTGCCGCCCTGAAAACCGATGGAGTCATGAGTAAATCCGCCGAATATACTTTGGATGTCCGCGATCCCAATCGTCCGCGCGCCAACCTTACTCTCACTTATACCAATACCAATCCGCAAATCACTTGGCGCTATACCCGCTATCGCAGTTATACTCGAGTCTACGTGCCCGAGGGCAGTCGTCTCATCTCCTCATCCGGAGCCATGGCCGGTGATTTGGTGCAAACTCGCGGTCGTTTCGTGCCCGGTCAAGTGGATGTTATGAAAGAATTGGGTAAAACCGTTTTTGGCGCCTTCTGGTCCATCGAACCCGGCAAAACCGGCAAACTCTCTTTTACCTACGAACTTCCCCCCGAATCCGTCTCTTCAATTCTGGATGGCGCCTACCGCCTCGATTGGCCCAAGCAACCCGGGGTCGACAACGCGGAATTCAACGTAAAAATCCTCTTCCCTCAAAGCGTCGCATCAGCCCAACCGCCCGAACCCGAGTCAAAATGGGGAGATAACATCTATGAAGTCCAAGCGAGCTCGCTTTATGATCAGGTGTTTACCGTTAAACTGAAATAATCAATAAGTTCAACGGGAGTTCATCAAGTTAAAAGTAACAAGTTCATCACGAGTAATGAAAGTTACTCTTGGTAAACTTGGCATAACCCTTTCGTCATTTCGACTCTGAGCGCAGTCGAAGGGGAGAAAACTCCGCTTATTAAACTCAAGCCGGTAAACCTCTTTCGTCATTTCGAACGAAGGTGAGAAATCTCCGCTTAAGCAACTTGGCTGGTAATAACAGCGGAGATTTCTCACATCCGATTAGAAATGACAAGCCATAGTTGGTTTGGTTAGTGGCTAGTAGCTAGAAGCTTGTAGCTATTTTTTAGTCTTGCGAAAAGCTTGCATTGGTGGTGAGATGAGTTTGTTATGTTTGGAAAAAAGGTGGCTATTGACTTGGGCACAACAACGGTGCTCGTTTACATCCCCAAAAAGGGGATTGTTATGAATGAGCCGTCGGTTGTTGCCGTTTCCATTGCCGACAAACGCGTTTTGGCTGTGGGCAAAGAAGCTAAAGACATGCTTGGCCGTACTCCCGATACAATCGTGGCTCGCCGTCCGCTCAAAGATGGCGTCATCGCCGATTATCACACCACCGAAGCCATGCTTAGATATTTTTTAAACAAAGCTTTGGGCAGTGTACGCTTTTTTCGTCCCGAAGTTATGGTCGCCGTACCCGGCGGAATCACATCAACCGAGCGCCGTGCGGTTATCGATGCCACAATCGCGGCCGGTGCGCGCGCCGCTTATATCATTAAAGAACCGATCGTGGCCGCTATCGGCGCAGATATCCCCATCGGCTCTCCCTCGGGCCATATGATAACTGATATTGGCGGCGGAACTTCGGAAATAGCGGTCATCTCTTTGGGTGGTATCGTATCTTCCGCTTCCGTTCGCATCGGCGGTACCAAACTCGACATGGCCATTCAAGAGCACATCCGCCGTAAATACGGCTTGGCTATCGGCGAACGCACCGCCGAAGAGGCTAAACTGCGCATCGGCTCGGCTTTATATCTCGAAAACAAATTGGAAATGGAAATCAAAGGCCGTGACATGATTAACGGTCTTCCCCGCATTATCAACATCAACTCCGACGACATCACGGATGCTATCCAGCACGATTTGCAAGGCATGATCGACACCATGAAAGAAGTGTTACGCAACACTCCGCCCGAGCTCTCGGCAGATGTCATGGAAAAAGGCGTTGTTCTATCCGGCGGTTCATCCCAACTCCGCAATCTCGATCGCATCATCTCCGAAGCCACCGGCATCCCCGCTTTTGTCGCCGACGAACCCCAATACTGCGTCGCCAAAGGCACAGGCATCGCCCTCGAAAACCTTGATTCCTACAAAAAATCAATTTTAGGAAATAGTTAGCTGGTGGCTGAGCACAACCTCCTAAATCCTCCTTATCAGGAGGACTTGTTTACTTAGTTTACAAGTCCCTGATAAGGGATTTAGGGTTGTGCTAAAGCTGGCGGCTATTAGCTTGTGGCTATTAAAGGTGGAGATTTCTCCCCTCGGCCTGTCTTCGATAAACTCAGACCCTGATGAATAGAAGGGAGCTCGGGGCGAAGGCACTTCCGATGCGCCTAGGGAGTAGAAATGACAAACCGGGTTTGTTTGGCTGGCAGCTAGTGGCTAGTAGCTAGCAGCTGTTTGTTGAAGTATGTTATAATACTGACATGTTAATCGGTATAGATGCTTCGCGTGCCAATAAAGCCCATCGCACGGGTGTGGAATGGTATTCTTGGCATGTAATCCAAAATCTTAAAGAGCTCACCAAAAACAGCCCCCATTCTTGGGTTTTATATTCCAACGAAGTTTTAAAAAACGGTCTCGAAAAATTACCGGCCAATTGGTACGAAATCCGAGCGCGCTGGCCCGTTAAAAAAGGTTGGACTCAAATCCGTTTATCATACGAGCTTTGGCGCCGGCCCACGGACGTCTTTTTTATACCCGCTCACGTTTTACCTCGCGTTGTCCCTAAAAAAAACGTAGTCACCGTCCACGATGTCGGCTTTTTCCGTTATCCGCAACTATACCGCCCCCGCGACCGCAAATTTCACGAATGGAGTACTAAAGATATTGCCAAGCGTGCCGAGCGGGTAATCACGGTTTCCGAATTCTCGGGCCGTGAAATATCCGAAGCTTACGGCATCGATCCTTCTCGCATTGCCATAACCCCAAACGGCATCGATCACGATCGCTACCGTCCCATCACCGATCATACGGCCATCGAAGATCGTCTCAACCGTTATCGTTTATCCAAACCCTACTTCATCACCATCGGCAGACTCGAAGCCAAAAAGAATATCGTCAATTTGGTTAAAGCATTTACTTTGTTTAAAGCGCGCCGCGGCTTGGGCGACCCGACCAAGCTCGTCTTAATCGGTAATCCGGGTTTTGGTTTTGAAGAAATTAAAAAAGCCATCGCCGAATCATCAGCCAAACAAGATATAATTCAGCTCGGTTACGTTCCGGAGGCCGATCTGCCGGCATTGCTTAATTCGGCTGATGCTTTAATTCATCCTTCTTGGTACGAGGGCTTTGGCATCCCGCCGGTACAGGCTATGGCCTGCGGTACACCCGTCCTTTCCGCGGACACAGCCTCTTTACCCGAAATAATCGGCAAAGACGCGGCCATCTACTTCGAACCCAACGAACTCGAGAGCATGGCCCGCGCCATGGCACGCATCCAAGAGGAAGATGGTTTGGCACAAAAACTGCGCTTGGCCGGCATATCTCGCGCCACCAAATACACCTGGAAGCGCACCGCCGAACTAACTCTGCCGGTTTTAACGGAGTGGTAAGGCATCTGTGGCTACGTTTATAACGCTCATAAAGTCAATAACGAGTTCAGCTGTAATCTTCTTCGTAGGGATAAACCTTGTGTTTATCCGTGCTAAAAGAACCTCTTGTTGTAAGAGTGCGGATAAACACAAGGTTTATCCCTACGAAATCACCACACTGTACTTTGAGAGGCACGCCTCTCAAAGTAAACCTGGTAATTTGCAGCCCCTACCTTGCTTTAAGGGAGGGGGAAGGGGGTGAGTTAAACCGTTACGACTAAGTAGATACTTTATGAAAAATCTCAAAGAATGTTTGGCCGAATACGGCCTGTCGGATAAAGAGTCCAATGTTTATTTGGCCATGCTTGAGCTTGGTCCGGCCAGCGTTCAGGATATTGCCAAAAAATCCGGAGTCAACCGCGCCACCACTTATGTGATGATTGAATCACTCAAACGCCGGGGCCTTATGTCCACTTACGACCAAGGCAAAAAAACCATGTTCGTGGCCGAGTCACCGGAACGCTTAAAGCGTCTTATCGAAAAAGACATGTCCGTAATTCAAGAAAAAGAAAACCGCCTCAAAGAGGCTATGCCAACTTTTTTGGCGCTGTTCAATTCTTCATCCGAAGAAAAACCCAATGTCAGATTCTTCGAAGGCGAAGAGGGCTTGCGCACGGTTCGTGAAATTTATCTGCAAACCAGAGGAGAAATCTTAACAATTACAGCCATAGATGAAGATGCCAGCAAAGCATCCAAAATCGATGAGTCTCAACGGATGTTTCTTACTCGTCAACTGCGCGGTCGCACAATCGTTGCTTTGAAAAATGGAGTTCAATTGCCCATCTACAATAAAGAAAACTGGCAGGTCAAATTTATTCCTTATGAACAGAATCCTTTTTTTGGTGAAATGACATTATTCGATGATAAGGTCGCAATAATATTACCCAAAGCCAAGCCCATTGTCTTTTTATTTGAAAATAAACAAACTCGCGATATGTTGAAGGCCATGTTCGAGTTCATGTGGCGCGGAGCGCAAAATAATCCATAACTAAAAGGCGCCGTAAAGCATTGGCGCCGAGTGTGTGTGATGAGTCTTCCACGGAGTATGGGTACTCCGGATTTTTGCTTCTTAAAACGGCTGTGTTGCTTTTTCAAGCATTAGCCGAAGGTTCTGATGACACAAGTGATAAGAGTAGATATATGGGCGCAAAGGCCCACAGCTACCCACACCACGGACAGTGCATATGCGGTTGCAACTCACCGGGAGTAAAAACACGCTTGCACTCTGACGGTCCGATCCCATTGGATCGTTGTTGAATCGTATCTTCCGAATCGCGCTTGTGAATCATGGCGCTTTTTCCTTGCATATACACAAAGATGTTAAACGTGAATCGTGCCGGGCACGATCACTATCTTTGTGGCACACAAAAAGTAACGTCATGAATAACTTCGGGGGTACGCATTTCCTCTCTCCTTAATTCGTTGGAGTTAGGGGTTGTGCGTCCTTTTCTTCTAAGCGCGCTTGTCGATAGGACATTTGGACTGTAACAAGGATTTTGATTTTTGTCAATACTTCTTATCAATCCACAGTTTTAATGTATTTGGCTTTGTTAAGCTAATAAATACCGGTATATTTTTTTATTTAATTTAAGATAAAAACTTTGTCTTGCAACCATTGACAAAATGGCATTTTTATGCTATATTTATATGTTTTCCAACCTCGGAAAGCATCAACCGGAACCTCGAAAAAATCCCGCTTTTTGTCTCCAATTAACCAAAAGAGACAAAATAAGCGGGCAAGAACAAGGAGAAAGTGATGAATCGATTCTTTGTGATGTTTGTTTTGCTGTTTGTCGCATCGACGCAAGTCGGATGCTTGGATGAAACGGGCGACTTGCCCGAGTCGAATGCGACGGGTGGAACGTCCGGTTCGAGCGGTACGTCCGATACGGGCGGAAGCTCGGCAACCGGCGGAACCTCCGGCTCGGCGGGTACGTCCAACACGGGCGGAACCGCAGGAACCGGCGGAACCTCCGGCTCGGGCGGATCGTCGGCAACCGGCGGAACAGCCGGCACCGGGGGTTCTGCCAAGGACCCCAACTTCTGTGATCCTGTCGGATCATGGAAGTGGTGCTACGACTGTCCCGACAATGCGGAGGGCAAGCGGTTTTGCGAAGAGGGAAATCTCTTCAGCGAAACCTGCACTTGCCCCGACCCGCAAGGAACGGGCGGAACGTCCGGAACCGGCGGATCGTCGGGTACAGGCGGAACGTCCAACACCGGCGGAACCGCAGGAACCGGCGGATCGTCGGGTACAGGCGGAACGTCCAACACCGGCGGAACGTCCAACACCGGCGGAACCGGCGGAAGTGTTTCGGAGTGCAACTCCGGAACGGACCGCGACTGTTCCTCCAACTGCCCCGGCGGATTCACAGGCACGGAGCAATGCGTCAATGAGCATTGGTCCGGAATGTGTGTCTGCGAAAAACCGGAAGAGTGCGTCAGCGGACAAGTCCGCGACTGCTCTTCTTACTGCGCGTCCGGTCAAGGAGTGGAGGAGTGTGTTGCCGGTTTTTGGACCGGAACCTGCCTCTGCTCAAATCCAAACACAGGCGGAACGGGCGGTACGTCCGGCACCGGTGGAACATCCGGTACGGGCGGAACCGCAGGAACCGGTGGAACATCCGGCACCGGCGGATCGTCAGGTGCAGGCGGAACGTCCGGCACCGGTGGAACATCCGGTACGGGCGGAACCGCAGGAACCGGCGGTACTGGCGGAACTGGCGGAACGTCAGGCACCGGAGGAACCTCGGGAACCGGCGGAACGGGTGGTTCCGGGATCACCGATGCGGACGACGACGGCTTTACCGCCGACGAAGACTGCAACGACAATGATCCCCAGATCAACCCGGACGCTCCGGAAATCTGCGACGGGTACGACAACGACTGCGACGGCCTCATCGACGAGGGCGTCAAGCAGACATTCTACCGCGACGCAGACGGCGACGGCTGGGGAGTGGAAACAGTCACGACCCAAGCTTGCGATCAACCGTCCAGCTTCGCCACCCTGTTCGGAGATTGCAACGATGCAAACCCGAACATCAACCCGGGTGCTGTCGAAATCATGAACAATGAGATCGACGAAAACTGCGACGGCAAGGCCGAGTGGGAACCTCTTCTCACTTGCTACCTTCGCCACCCCGACGGATTGGCCCATAAGTACTATGTCTTGGGCTATGAAGTCGACCAAGAGTCGCAGAACCCCGTAACCTGGGGAGCGTTCCTCGGAACCTCGGCTCAAACTCTGAATGTGTACTGGGCAAAGTTCTCGGTGCGCATCAAAGAGGGGAGTCGGTTCGAGTGGAACGCGGCCGCGGATCCGGCGAATCTGAATCCGGAGACTGCGGAGTTCTGGAGCTTTTCCGCCATCAGTGCCAACGAGCAGTATGGTGCGCCCATCCACAAGATGAACACCTACTGTCACGTGGAAATCGATGGCATCGTCACCTGGACAGTACCGCCCTACGCCAAGGACAATGGCCAGGGTTGGTACAATCTCGAAGTCCGTGCCGAGCCTTCGCATCTGATCAGCTCTGCTGACAAGGATGGCGACGGTTACACGGTCGCGGAAGGGGATTGCAATGACAGCGATCCTCGCATTCGTCCCGCAGCCGTGGAAATTTGGGGTGATAACGAAGACCAAAATTGCAACGGCAAAGATCCGTATGCAACGGTCGTGGTCACTCTGTGCGGCCCGGGCGAATACACTCACCCCAAGCCCGTGTTGTGGGAGGTTCTGCCCAAATGGCAGTCTCACACCATGACTTGGAGTGGATGCTTCGAAAAGTCATTCACGGGCTACTACGCCCCGACAGAGTTCTACTTTGCGTGGGGCAACCCAACGCAATGGGACAGCTCGTATTGGGGCGGAGTTTGCCACGAACTCACCAACGTGAGTGCGCGCGGTTATGGCCTTGGTCAAACCGTCAGCACTCCGATCACGGTCAGTCTCTCCAAAGTACCGGGGCAGGATACCTGCCACCGCTACATCAGCGAGAACTCGCTGACCAACTAGCCCTTTTTCAACCTATCAACCCGCCCCGATTCTACATCGGGGCGGTTTTCTTTTATTCGTCATACTTCGTCACTTCTGCTCCTTAGGCGCATCCGCCTCAGGCGGAGAATCGGATGTGAGAAATCTCCACTGTTATTACCAGCTAAATACACAATGGTTTGTCATTTCTGCTCCTTAGGCGCATCCGCCTCAGGCGGAGAATCGGACGTGAGAAATCTCTACCTTTATCACCATCATCTCCTTTATCAACAGCTTTCCTATTGACTTAATCACTATTTAATGCCTCATAATACTTATTATGAGGAGAACATTTTACATTTACATAATTACCAATACTTACAATAGTGTAATTTATATCGGTGTAACCAATAATTTATTCAGGCGAATCACTGAACATAAAAATAAAACCGATACAAACAGTTTTTCTGCGAAATACAATCTATGGAAGCTGGTTTATTATGAATATACGGAATACGTGTCTTCGGCTTTGGATCGTGAAAAAGAAATTAAAAAATGGAGGCGAGAAAAGAAAAATGAATTAATCAAAATGATGAATCCCAAATGGAATGATTTGTTTGCTGAAATAGATGAATATGGTGGAGATTTCTCACATCCGATTCTCCGCCTGAGGCGGATGCGCCTTAGGAGCAGAAATGACGAACATTAGTTAGTTTAAGAGGGTTATATGGTGGAGATTTCTCACATCCGATTCTCCGCCTGAGGCGGATGCGCCTTAGGAGCAGAAATGACAAACCTTAGCTAGCTGCTAGAAGCTGGTGGCTTGCGACCGGAAGTAGGGGATGCGCCTAAGGAGCAGAAATGACAAACCTTAGTTAAATGAAGATGGTGATTGAGTTGGAGATTTCTCACGTCCGATTCGAAATGACGAACAAGTGATCAAGTTCAAAAAACCGAGGCATATTGCCTCGGCGTGTGAGTGAGTGTCGCGTGTTATGTTACGGAGTCCAGAGGACGCCCATGTGCACGCGGTAGGTTGTGAAGCTTGAGTCCGGATCACCGGGGGCTCTCACAACCTTTTTGAACAAAGAGCTTGCTTCGGGCGTTGCACCCGGAGCGTCGACGTACTCGTCGAGCATGACACCGTCTTGATAGACGCGCCATGTACCCGCGCAGTACAGTTGGCCAACATCCGCTTCATCCGTGACGCTGTTGCACCAGTACATGGCCTGGCCTTCGTGGTACACGGAGCAGTTGTTCACGCTCGCCGGCAAAACCAGCTTGGGCATGATCTCCCGCAGATACAGGATATCGTCCTCCATCGGGCAGATGATGGGCGACTGCTGGGTGGATCCGGTTACGCACCGCATCTGCCAAGCCGTATCCTCCCATCCGCTCCAACCGCCGGGACCGTTGTTGCCATAGTCCGTCCAGTCGTAGAACGCGCCGTGAAGCGGTTCCGGATAGGAGGGGGAGAGGTAGACGAGGTACAAGCCGTTGGCCGGCAATTGCATCAGGTTGGTCTCGTAGACTTCGTCCTGATCGCAAGAAACCACGGTAACCGGTCCGTAATCCGGTTCATTTCCCGCATCCGTTTCGGCATCCGTGACGCCGGCGTCGGTTGAGGAGCACATGGGGATACCCGGAATTTCCATTTCCGGACGGAACAAGTATCCGCCTCGGCACTGGAAGGTTTCCGTGTCTCCGGGGACTCCTCCGAGCGCGGGGCCTACGCAGGTCTCGCATTCGTCGTAGCCTCCGAGCGAGCAGGGCACGCTCCATTGGCAAGGATTCAGGCATTCGTAAATGCCCGGTGCCGTGGGGTCGCTCCAGTAGCTCTGGTACAGCAACCCGCCGTCAGCTTCGGTTTCGAGCAAACAGGAGCAACGAACCGTTTCGTCGCATTCATATGCGCCCGGAGGCGAGCAGACCTCGCCAAGTTCGTATTGGCAGACCGCGGCATCGGTTCCGGCGTCTTGTCCGCCTTCACCCGCCGAGCCCGCCGTTCCGGCGCTCCCGCCTTCACCCGCCGAACCGGCCATACCTGCAGATCCTGCCGTTCCGGCTGAACCCGCGGTTCCGGCGCTTCCGGCCTGGCCTGCACTTCCGGCTGTTCCGGCATTTCCTCCCTCGCCTGCGGATCCTGCCGTTCCGGCCGCGCCCGCCGATCCTGCCGTTCCGGCGCTTCCGCCTTCACCGGCAGATCCCGCCGAGCCTGCGCTTCCCGCACTGCCGCCGGTTCCACCGTCCGGTCCCCAGGGCACGCAAATGCACGAGCCCCAAGTTCCTTGGTTGCAGTATTGCTCGCCGTCATGTCCTGCCGGACACTCGGCTGTGCAATCCAGAGTTTGACCGTCCACGCAGACCGCGGCATCGGTTCCGGCGTCTTGTCCGCCTTCACCCGCCGAGCCTGCCGTTCCGGCGGTTCCGCCTTCACCGGCAGATCCCGCCGAGCCTGCGCTTCCCGCACTGCCGCCGGTTCCGGCATCCGCTTCATCACACATGTCGAATTCCGGATACTGGCTCTGAATGAGCGGGATGGTCTCCTTGTCCAAGTAAATGCACTTGTAGCACTGAAGGAGCTTTTGGCTCGCGTCATTGTAACAAGTGTCTCCGATTTCGGACTGTTCCGGTGTGCAGTATCCCGAAGCCGGGCAAAGCGCTTGGCGCTTCTTGCCTATGGGCTCCTCGCCCGGATCATTCATACCCCCGCAACTGGCCAGCATGGCCGTCGACAATCCCAGAGTCAAAATCCCCAGAACAATGTGACTGCTTCTCATCTTTCCACTCCTCTTTGTTTGGCGCAAAATTGCACCGCTGAAAGGTCCGTACTTTGCGCATATAATGCGCGCAGACAAGCGTTACTTAGCTACAAAAAAAGCTTTTTGTCAAGTGTAGAACGACTCGTTTCGCCGGTTTTATGTCATCAACCATAAAATTTCCCTTAATTCTGCACTTTTTTCCACTTTTCGGATGTGATATAATATCAGCTGCAAGCCACTAGCTACCAGCTGCTAGCCATATCTAATCAGTTGTAACGTTTATAACGTTCATAAAGTTCTTAACGAGTTCAGTGGAATTTTTCGTTGTTTGGCTAGAAGCTAGTAGCTAGAAGCTTTAAATAATCATGGAGGAAAAACAGCATCACATTCAACAAATCAAGTCTGAATCCGCAACCGCAAGTTGGCCGGTTTTATCGTGGGCTGTTTTTTTGCTTTTATTTATCGGCAGTATTTTGGTAGTTTTCGGGATTCCCTTCGGTCCCATAGCCATCACCACGGCCGTCATATTGTTGATTTTTGCCTATCGAGCAACTTATACATCCTTTTATCTCTCAATTTTCTTTTCTCTTTTTTTGGGCATAACGGTTTCTTTGGATACGGGTGCTTTAAAACTGGGCGAGCGGGCTTTTGGCGGATTCATTGATATCTTTTTGGGAGAATTATTTTTATTGGCAGTCATGACCGCGTGGATGGTCAAGATATTATTGCTTTGGTTCAAGCGCCGCGATGTGAACTGGCGCCCCGTGTTACCGGTTTGGAAATCATATGCACTATTCGCTTTCGCGCACCTTGCTTCAATTTTCAGTTCATACGGCCCGGATCCCATCTTGGTAGGCAAATACGTTCTTCGCCCCGTTTTATTTTGTTACGTGGCTTTTATCGCTTTGCCGGTCAACCTTATCCGGTCCGAACGGCGTTTGCGCGCAATCCTGGGTTTGCTGACTTTTGTCGGCATTCTCGCCGCCATCAACGCTTACTCATCTCTTTTATACATCGAGCCATATTCTTGGGCTGTCAGGCGCGCGCATCCCATTCCGCTTTTCGGCATCAATCCCATCGGCGATAATCACAACCTCTTGGCCGAGCTTTTGCTTTTAACCGCGCCCGCAACTCTGGCTTTGGCGTTCATGACCAAAAAAGCGCAAACAGCCCGAGCTCTTATGGCTGTGGCCGGTATTCAAATCATGGCATCACTGCTCACATTCGCTCGTTCGGCTTGGATTGTTTTTGCCTGCCAAGCCGGTTTTATGTTGCTTACGGTTTGGCGTCCTTATGTAAAAAAATACTTGGGGGTCATGTTGGCCCTGGTTGTACTCATGCTTCCTCTAGTTGCTTATCAAATCCAATTCAGTTTTTCACCAACCGCGGCCAGCTCCAATTCCACCCGTTGGATGCTGACCGAAATCGCCAAAGAAACATTTTTCGAGCATCCGATTGTAGGCTCTGGTGCGGGAACATTTATCTGGCGCGTTGGTAATGCGCAAGTCTTCATCATCGAATTCGGCAATCCCATGGAAGCACATGGCTTCATCCAAAAGCTCATGGCCGAAACCGGATTGCTCGGCCTGCTGACTTATGCCTTCTTGCTTGCGATGCTTGCACGATTCGCTTGGCAACGTCTGCAAAAAATCACGGGCCGTCCCAATCTGATCTGCCACGTTTTATTTGCCGGCGCTTTGGGAGCTGTCATCTATCAACTTTTCAACACCGCTTACTGGACCAGTCATCTGTGGTTGCCGATCGGTTTGCTCTTGGCGGCCGTGGAAATGTACCGCATTCGCGAAGCCAAAAATCGAGACGCCGAAATTTTCGGCCAAGGATAATATATGAAACCCAATCAGCCGCATCACACAATCACGTCTTTGCATCGCACTCCGGCAGGCTTGCACTCTTTGGATTTGATTATTTCCAAGATAACCGATTATGCGGAGCAATATCCCAATCAAGATTTGCGCATCCTTATCATCAACGATGAAAACGCCAATTACGCATTGCCCATATCGGCCTTGGGTTATCAAGTCACAAATCTGCATCAATCCGAAACAGCCATGCAAAAAGCCCAAGCTTTGAGTTTGGAACTGGGTATAGAATTTACCGCCAAAACCGGCACCATCGACCAAGAACAATCCGCCAAATATCATATTGTTATCAATCCGTCTTTACCCTGCGAATCAGCCGAAATATCCAATGTCCTTGGATTGATGACGGACAAAATCAACTCACAGGGCATTATCATCTCCGGCTCGGGCCTTAATCACAGCTTTCCGGCTTTACTGGCAGAAATCAGAGATTCCCATCTTCGAGTTTATTCCGCTGTTCCCTCATCCTTCATGTTTCCAAAGTTATTTGGTAAATTTTCGCAAAAAATAAAAAAGGGGAGCGGGCTGTTTCATTTTTTGGATGCTTTTGATGCCTTGTTATCATCCCGGCTCCCGCGTCGCTATGCGTCATCCTATATAATTTCCTGCAAAAATAAAACTTCCGATAATCTTGTTGTACATATTCTCCCCACGCTTGAATCCGGCGGAGGCGCCGAACGTCTTGTTATGCAGCTTAGCGAGCGTTTGCCGGAACACGGTTTTGAATCTCACATCATCGCCATCGTTCGGGGTGGCTCCATGGAAAGTATTTTACGCGAGCAAAACATCGGTTTTACGGTTTTGGAACGCCAAGGAATTTTTGGCAGATTCACCAACATCTTTCGCCTCAAAAATTTTCTGCAGGATCTTAACCCGGATATCGTACATACTCACCTTTCGGCTTCCAACTTTTTCGGACGCTTATCGGCGCGCATGGCCGGATGCAAAAACGTCATCACAACAATGCATAATGTGCGGATGTATCACGGGCGCGCGGGTGAATTTATTATGCGCGCCATGAAAAATTTTTCCGCTTTATACATCGCCATCTCCAAAGACGTTGCGGTTTATCTGGAACGTGAGCTCAAAATTCCAACCGATAAAATCACCATTATTCCCAATGGCGTCGAGATTTCCAAAATAAAAAAGCGCCAAAGCCGTCCCTTTTTTGATATTCCCAAAATACTTTTTGTCGGCAGATTGGAACCGCAAAAAAATCCGGATATTTTTTTGGAGGCCTTGGCTCAGGTTCATCGTCCGTACGAATGCCACATATACGGCCAAGGCTCCATGGAGCACGAGCTTAAGCGTTTGGCTGATGAATTGGGAATTTTGCCTCGCATTTTTTGGCATGGAGTAGCTTCCGATGTTTACGACGTTTATGCCAAGCACGATTTGTTTGTCTTGCCCTCGGCTTGGGAGGGGTTTGGCTTGGTCGCCATCGAAGCCGCCGTTTCCGGCATCCCTATGATCGCGTCCGATCTGCCCGTCATGCGTGAACTGTTTGGCGAAAAAACCACACTCGTCAAACCCGGCAATGCCAAAGATCTGGCCGTTGCCATTCAAGATGTTTTCGACCGTCCTGCCGCAGCCATCAACCGCGCCGAGCAATTGGCATGCCAAGATTTTACCAAATACTCCATCCAAACAATGACCAACAAATATGCTGAGCTGTATGAGTCCATCAAGTTTAAAGACTAAAGTTCATCAAGAGTTGCTTTTGCTTCTCTTGATGAACTTTAGACTTGATGAACTTTCCACCAGTTCTGTGTAATCAAGTAAATTAGGTTGGTAATCGGTTTTTAAATCAAGGTTCAGACAGTATGTTCAGACAATTGTTTCTTATAAGTTATGAAACTACTCCAAATCCATAAATTTTTTGACCTGCGCGGCGGCGCTGAAGTCTATCTGCATCAGCTAATGGGCAAACTGCGCGGGCGCGGGCATGAGGTGCGTGCTTTTTCCACCAAGTCGCCAAGTAATCTGCAATCCGCGGACAAGGATTTTTTTGTTACTCGCTACAATTACGACCGCAAAGAGGGCTTGGCCAAAGACACGAAAAAAGCTCTAAATTTTTTATGGAATCAAGAGGCAAAAAAAATGCTCGAATTGCAAATCAAAGAAATCAAGCCCGATGTAATTCACCTGCACAACATTTATCATCATCTATCCACGAGCATCCTCTCCACGATCCGCAAATCCGGCATCCCGTGTGTACAAACTTTGCACGATTACAAACTGGCCTGCCCCAATTACAAAATGTACACCAAGGGTTCTGTCTGCGAGCGCTGTAAAGGCGGTAAGTATTATAATGCCGTCATCCATCAATGTTTGTTCCAAGGTTACGCGCCCAATATGCTGGCGGCTCTGGAAATGAGCATGTCAAAAATCACACAGTCATACGAGCGTACGGTTAAAGTCTTTCTGTGCCCATCGCATTTTATCAAAAACAAGATGCAGGAGTGGGGAGAGCCGCCCGGTAAATTAGTCTATCTGCCCAACCCTGTGGATATTCCGCCTGTCACAACGCAAAGATTGGGCGCCGGCCCTTACGTCTTTATAGGTCGTTTGTATCCCGAAAAAGGCGCCGAAGTTTTAATCCGCGCCGCGGCCCGCGTCCCAACCGTTCGTCTTAACATTGTCGGCGAAGGCCCGGAGCGCAATCGCTTGGAATCTCTCGCCAAGCAAATCGCTCCCAACCGCATCAGCTTTTTGGGATTTCATTCCGAGTCAGCGCTAGAAAATATCCGCAACACCGCCAAAGCGGTCTGCGTCCCAACTTTGATGTACGAAAACGCTTCGCTTAGCGTGCTCGAGTCCATGTCGGCCGGCGTCCCGGTCATCGCCTCCGACATTGGAGGATTGCCGGAGCTCATTCAAGACGGAATCAGCGGATTTTTGGCCAAACCCGATTCCATCGAATCCTGGATCGAAGCCTTCAATCAAATGGAGTCTTTCACTCCCGAACAGCGCACCGACTTGGGCCAAGCCGCCCGCAAACATGCCGAACAAAATCACAGCTGGCAAAAGCATTTGGATGATCTCGAGAAAATCTACAATACAGTCGTAACGTCGTAACGGATTACTGTCTGAACTTATTGTCTGAACCTTGATTTCCGCTCAGATTCTCGCTCAAATTAACTTGATTACTATCTTATTGTCTGAACCTTGATTAACGCTCAGATTCACGCTCATATTAACTTGATTACTATAGGTATATATTATTCATCTCTACCTTAGGTAATCAAGTAAATTAGGTTGGTAATCGGTTTGGAATCAAGGTTCAGACGATAGAGTTAATCAAGGTTCAGACAACAATAAAAACTCCCGAAACGCGCTCGGGAGTTTTTGGATCATCTGTTTTTATTTTTCAGTAGACGATCTGGCAGGATGCGACTACTTACCAGCTTCTAGCTACCAGCCACCGGCTGCTAGCCAGACTTTGAAACGGTTTTCGTAGGGATAAACCTCGTGTTTATCCGCACTTAAATAACCGTCCGTTGCCTTAGGACGGATAAACACCCCGCAAAATTCACTTCGTTCATAAACGGGGCAGGCAAGGTTTATCCCTACGATTTTTTTTGGTTATTAATTGGAATTTTGTACTTGGATATTGTATGGGTTTTCAAGACTAAAGTTTATCTCATCAAGTAACAAGTTCATCAAGTTTAAAGTTCATCAAGAGAAGCATGAGTAACTCTTGATAAACTTTAGACTTTCAACTTGACTTGTCCCGCGAAGCCCGTGGGCGTAGTGGGATGAACTCCTGACGAACTTGCTACTTTGAACTTGATGAACCGTTTGTTTGTTCCGGTGGTCTTGGCGAGTATTTTGGGTTTGTGATTTTCCATTTTTCCACCCATTGCCCCAAACCCGCTTGGTCGCGTTTTTTTTGGATATGCGGCATTTTTTGCGACCAGGTGAGCATGGATTCAAAGTGGATTTGATAGCGGTTGCGAACAACGATGTAGCGGAGCTCGTTGCGGGAGATGGCTCGGCGGATTGTTCTGTCGGAGATACCAAAAAGCTTGGCCGCCTCGGAAACATGCAGGCGGAGAGCTGTGGAATCTGTAATTTTGGCCGGCATTGGTTCTGACATGTTCACATTTGCCTTAATTATCACACTTTCGTAAAAATTTGTCAACAATAGATTGGACAACTGAAATTTTAAATACCAATTAATAACCAAAAAAAATCGTAGGGATAAACCTTGCCTGCCCCGTTTATGAACGAAGTGAATTTTGCGGGGTGTTTATCCGCACTGAGATAACCATCTGTTGTCTTAGCACGGATAATCACAAGGATTATCCCTACGAAAACTGTTGTAAGGTCCGGCTCGTAGCTGGCAGCTGGAAGCTGGAAGCTGGAAGCTGGAAGCTGGTAGCCGAAGGCGGGTTTGATTTTTTTTGGTAATTATGGCAAGGTTACTCGTGCCTTTTTATGTTAATTGAGCGAATAGCTCAGCTTTTCTTATCATATAAACCATGGCCGAACTCATAGATCGCTATCTCCTCTATCGCATTTCGGTCAAGCAAGATCCGGAGGCATTTGCGAAAATATATGATCGTTATGTAACGGCCATTTATCGGTTCGTGATTTTAAAGTTGCCCCGTAAAGAAGATGCTCAAGATATTACCGCGGAAACGTTTACCCGCTTTTGGCAGCATATTCAAGCCCAAAAGAAGGTCAAAAACGTCCGCGCCTTTTTATACCAGATAGCCCGCAATCAAATTGCCGATTTTTACCGCAGTAAAACCAACACTTCCATGGAGTGTGTAACATTTGACGAGGAAGATACGTCTACATTTATAGAGCGTGAAAGCGGATACGGACGCGATTATATGGAGGCTCGCACAGAATTGGCTCTAATCTTACGGCAATTGGATAAACTCAAAGATTCTTACCGTGATGTTTTGGCCTTGCGCCTCATCGACGGATTGAGCTTTTCCGATATTGCCGTCATCCTTGGCAAGAGTGCGGGCAATATTCGCCTCATCTATTACAGGGGCATGAAGGCGCTTAAAGAACAACAATAATTTCATGAGCGGTTATCAATTATTCAAACGGACGCGCAACATCCGTAAAGCGGCAAGCCAAATGAGGCCTGACGCTGTTTGGGTTGCCGGAACGCGCAAAACCCTGCTCATGCAAGTTCGCAATTCTCAACCCGCTCCGGTCAAAGCCGCGGCCACCGTCAACCGCGCTTTTAATATTTTCTTGCCGGTTATCTCTTTTAAATGGATGCGCACCCCGGCAGCCATCGCCTCGGCTGTGATTCTGGCCATCTTTGGCGGATCTTTCTTGTCGGTTTCGGCTTCGGAGCAGGCTTTGCCCGGAGATTTTTTATACAGCATCAAACTCGCCGGTGAACAAGCGCGCATGGCCATGGTCAAATCACCGGATGAACGCATCAAACTCAAAACCGAATTCACCGAACGCCGCGTCACCGAAATGAAACAGGTCATCGAAAGCCCGCGCGCCGATAAATCCGATCGCGTCAAACAAGCCGCCGATGTTTTAAAGCGCGACATGGATACCATTAAAAATCAGCTCGAAGAAGTAAAGAACACATCAACTCCGGAACAAGCCAAGGTTACCGCCACACTTATCGATCAAAAAATCGCGGCTCTTATCGCGGATCTCCAATCCTCCAAAATCAAACTATCGGCCGCCGAACGCGTCAAACTCTCCGAGGCTCAAGCCGCCGCATCCGATACTTCGCTCAAAGCCATCGAGGTCTTATTAAAAACACATTTTGAAAATGCGGAAGTCGTTACCGAAGCCGAGCTGATCGAGTTCCTCAAAAACTACAATGCCAATGTAACCAAAACCGTTTCCGAATCAACCGGCTTGATTGCCAATATCGAGTCCGATCCGGCAATTGAAACCGCGCCCACTTCATCGTCTGCGGTGCTTTCCGAGGCATCTTCAACCGATGCCAACACGGGCACTGCCAGTACTACGGTCGACGGCACGGCAACAACCGATAATCCTGTCAATAAAATGCAAGAAGCCGCCAAATCCTTAACCGAAGCCGATCAGAAAGCCGAAGAAAAAAACCTGAACGAAGCTTTGGAGCTTTCCAAGGTCGCCACACAGCAAGCTTTTGCGGTGCAAAAAACCGTAGAGGAAGAAGCTGCCAAACAAGAAGCCGAAGCCCAACACGCTGCCACTGTCGAACCGAATAACGACGCAACCGCCGCTCCCTCTGAACCACCTGCTGCAGAAGAACCAACCACTGAAGTCGAAACAACTTCCACTAATCCTGAAATAACCAACTAATCAACTACAAAATACCAATTACTAAATACTAACCATCGTCGTAGGGATAATCCTTGTGATTATCCGTGCCAAGCAGACCGTTGCTTTAGTACGGATAAACACAAGGTTTACCCCTACGATGAAATGTGGCTTCCGGTACGGATAAACATAATCCTTCGTTTAACTTCGGGTCACAGGCAAGGTTTATCCCTACGAAAACTGTTCGAAGGTCTGGCTGGTAGCTGGAAGCTAGAAGCTGATAAAGGTGGAGATTTCTCACATCCGATTCTCAGCCTGAGGCTGATGCGCCTTAGGAGCAGAAATGACAAACCATAGTGGGTTTGGCTGGTAGCTGGAAGCTGGTAGCTAGAAGCTGATAAAGGTGGAGATTTCTCACGTACGTTCGAAATGACAAATAGTGGCTAGAAGCTAGTAGCTGGAAGCTAGAAGCTGTCTTGCTCCGCGTAACAGGTCATCTGTCTTTAATAGGATGGGTGCCCTGACGGGCGGGGGAAACGCAGACTGATTCAACTCGGCTATTCAGCCCTGAAGAAGAAGTGTGCGGGGTCTCCATCTCTCTTTGCAAAAGGAGAGGATCAATTCCAGCAGAGATCTCGAGCTCCGACGCCCGGCGATACGAAATCCTCGCCACGGCCATCTCAAAAGGTCGATTCCGATCCTTTAAAGATCGGTAAGATGTGCCAGAACTCATTCATAAATCACAATTCGTTGGATTGCATCCCCAAAGGATGCAGTTCGACACACGGACAGGTAAAACTGTCCATAAAGGCAAATCCACCAGGATTATTATGTTAAGAAAAGCTTTTTCAACGTTTGTCTCTTTCGCCACCATTCTTTGGTCCGTAGGAGCAGGCGCATTAGCGTTCCCGGTAACAGCCCAAGCCGCCACTCTCGCAGCAGGCGACTTAATCAAGGCTTCCGGCCCGGCCCTCTATTACTATCATACAGATGGCAAACGCTATGTTTTCCCCAATGAGAAAACCTATTTCTCATGGTTTAACGATTTCTCGTCCGTTGTAACCATCACGGATGCAGAACTCGCAGCCATTCAAATCGGCGGTAACGTAACCGTTCGCCCGGGCACCAAGCTCGTGAAGATTACGACCGATCCGAAAACCTATGCTGTCACCGAATGCGGAACATTGCATTGGATCGAATCCGAAGCAATCGCACAAGCTCTCTGGGGCAGTGCATGGGCCACACGCGTTATCGATGTACCGGATAGTTTCTTCACAAACTACACAGTCGGTTCATCAATCTCTTCCAATGTTCATCCTAACGGCCAGCTCATCACCTATTCCGGTGATACCAACCGCTATGTCGTTTGGAATGGTCAAAAGCGCAAAATCGCTGATGACGCCGCTTTCGCAGCCAACAAATGGAACATGGTTAACGCTGTAGAAACCACAATTACTTATGCTGATGGCGCCAGTGTTACCGGCCTCGAAGCCGATAACTTTTGGAAGGTAGCCTGTGCCGGTCAAATGGTCAGCGGCGACGTAACAGTCTCCTTGGCTTCCGACACACCCGCCGGTGCCACAGTTCCCAAGAACGCCATGGGCGTTCAGATGGTCAAAGTAAACCTCCAAGCGGGCAATGCTGATGCATTTATCGCCGGTTTGCACTTCCATCGCATCGGCGTTGGCTCGGCCAGCGATTTCGCCAATGTGTATCTTTATGATGCTCAAGGCAATCGCCTCACAACCGGCCGCTCGGTCAACTCCAGCACCAACAAAGTCGAGTTTAACAGCTTGAACATCACCATCCCGGCCAACACGATGAAGTCATACTATGTGTATGCCGACCTCTCCAACCCGGGTACAACCGGAGGCAATCATGCCTTCCAATTGGCTGATGCGGCTTCAGTCGTTCTCTCCGGCTCCGGCACGGTCAGCGGTTCCTTCCCGGTCCGCGGTAACGTGTTCGTTGTTGGAACAGCGGCTGCAGGTGAGCTCGTCATTCAACCCGGCCCGGTACCGGCCAACCCGGTTATCGGCCAACAGAATGCTCCGATCTCCAGCTTCAAACTCACTGCCAACACCAACGACATCTATGTCCATCGCGTCGCCTTGTATCAAGGCGGAGGCATCGACAATTCGGATTTGAAGAACTTTGCCCTTTATCAGGGTTCCACAAAAGTCGCTTCAGCCGCAGGTGTCAACTCCAAAGGCCAGATCGTCTTGGTCTTCGACAACCCGTACTTATTGCCCAATGGCGTAACACGCGTTTTCGACTTGCATGCTGACGTCTCCGGACGCGCCGGCCGCACCATCTTGACTTATGTCGAGTACGCAGCCGACTTGTATGCTATCGACTCGGTTTACAACTCCGGAGCCGCCATCAACATCGCCGCGTTTGACACGGCTGCTGAAGGCGTCCAAGTTGAAACACAAGGCGGAAACCTCACATTTGCTTTCAATGGTCCGGTTACCGGCAACATTGCCAAAGGCAAACTGGGTGTTGTCTTGTATCAATTCTCTTTGACTTCGGCCGACAACAATCTTGAAGTTCGCAACTTGCGCACCAGATTAGCCGCCACCACGGGCGCTGCTCGTGAATTGGTTGGTTCATCCGGCACCAAGTACTTCCGCAACATCAAGATCAAGAACATGGATACCGGCACAACTGTCATGGGTCCGAAAGAACTCACGATCGCCAACGGTACCTTGACCGAAGACATCACTTTCAACGACACATTTAACATTGCAGCCGGTCAAACAATGAATCTTGCCATCGTCGCCGATCTCGCCAATAACGAGGACGGTGCCGGCGAATTCTATGGCAACGGCTACACAGCCAGCTGGCTCGCCTTCTTGGAAGGAGATGTCAAAGTCGTTGATACAGGTGAAAACTTGGCCCTCGGTAAGATCGTTCCCAATGCCAACACAACGGGTAACGAACAAACCGTCAAACAATCCGAAGTAACAGCCGAATTGGCTTCCACTCCGGTTTCGGGCACCATTGTTAAGAAAGCCCAAAACGTTCCGGTTGTGGGTGTATCTTTGCAGGTTGGCTCACAATCAGATGTCAAAGTTACAAACTTGACTCTGGCTTGTAAGGCCGATATCGGCAATACCGGCACCTTTGTCGCCGCCGATTGTGCTTCACGCATCACATCACTCGCCCTCTATGATGGCGACACCATGATTGGCACAGCCAAATCACCTGATACAACAACAGGCTTGGCTCAAATCGCCAACATGAACTTGACCATTCCCAAGGGAACGACCAAGACCTTGACTGCTAAGGCCACCTTCAGCTCTGCCGCTACAGCCGCTCCGAACTACGACAGAGTCGCCGTTGGTGTAACCTCAATCACAGCTCAAGATGATGATGCTAACACGGTTACTCCGACCATCGACGCCAAACTCGACGGTACGGGTGCCAATCAACAGTTGGGTAACACACCTGACGTCCGCCAAACCATCTTGGCCAGCGGTACACTCACCGTAGCCGAAGATGCTCACCCGGCCTCCACAATCGTAGTTGCCGGCAAGGATGTATGGGTACCGTTTGCTCGCTATAAGGCCACAGCTCAAGACGAAGAGATGCAAATCGACCTCGTCCGCATTGAGTCTCAAGCCGGAGGCGATAACTCCAACTTCACCCGCGTCGCGGTAGCTTCCGACGGTGCCGTTAAAGGCGAAGCCACTTTGCCTTCCGGTGCTACAGGCGCTGCCAACGTCAACTTGACCACCAAGATCACAGTTCCGAAGAATGGCTCTGCCACCTTCGAAGTCTGGGCCAAGCTCGCCGCCGTACAGGCTTCATCGTCTGTCAGTGGTGCCACTGCCCTCGTGACTCGCTCCGGTCATGCTCCTGTCCTCGGTATCGATGAAAACATCCAAACCGGTGAATGGGATGTTAACTACGCGGCCAAATTGAACTTGCGCACCACAGGTGTAGCCTCGGGCGATCGCGTTTACGCGGCTCAAGGCGCCACCGATGGCAATGCCATGGTTCTCCGCAAGACCAAACCTGTTGTAACACAACAAGCTCTCTCGAACACCACGCTTTCAGCCGGTGAACGCGAGTTGTATCGCATGCAGGTCGGTGCTGATTCAGCCGGCAGTGTGGCTTTGAAACAAATGACATTCAATGTTTCCAAGTCCGCCAATGTCAGCTTAAGCAACTTCCGCTTATACCGCGGATCCACTATGGTTCCGTTGGCTGATCTCGCCATTGTTAACGCCACCAGCGCCGCCGACCTCGAGGCCGGCACAATCGCCGCCGGTGTCAACCAAGCTTATGTTGTTGTCTCCTTCACCACTGAAGATTCCATCAGCGGCACGGGCAATGTTTACTCATTGCGCGCCAATGTCGCTTATACTGGAACCGGCAACAATGTAACCACCAGCTTGTACAGAGATCCGGCAGCCATGACTTATACAGGTTACTTGGTTAACAATGACACGGTTGATATCTACACCACAGCTGACGCCGATATCTATCATATCGACACGGCCGCCGCTATCAGCGGTACCGCAGCCGGTGCAGGTACATTTGTTTGGTCTGATAATTCGGAAGTTCCGCATTCATCAGCCAATCAAACCTCTCGCGATTGGACCAACGACTACTTAGTCGAAGATCTAACCCAGAGCCAATCATTGAGCAACTAATAACCCGCTCTTGGGCATTCCCCGCGCAATCGCACGGTGAAAACCCAATGAAGGCTTAGAAGCTCAACGTTCCGGATTCGTCTGGAACGCTCGGTCAATCGACCGAATGAAAACTCCCCCGATTTATCGGGGGAGTTTTGGTTTCGTTTTTCTGTAGGTTGCGAGGCATGCCTCGCAACCTACAGAAAAACGGTCTCTGTAAATCTATTTGCGTTTATGCTACTCTTTTTGGCATATGCAACGCGAACAAGCTATAAAAATCCTTAAAATCATTGTTTTTATCGGTATTTACGGAGGGCTGTTGATGCCTCTCATGTTTATCCCCATTGTGATTTTTCCTTTCGTTTTTTCCAAACTCATTTTTTTCCAAGTATTGATCGGCTTAACCTTTCCGGCATATTTGGCTTTGGCCTGGGCTTGCCCCGAGTACAGACCGCGCAAATCAATTCTGTATTTTGCGTTCATCGCTTACTTTGTGGCTCTGTTATTCTCCGTAATTTTTGCGGCCGATCCTTTGCGCGCCTGGTGGGGCAATCAAGAGCGCATGAACGGTTTGTTTACTTTGTTGCACTTGTTCGCTTGGTTAACCATGACGGTTTCGCTGGTAAAAACCTGGCCCCAGTGGCGCAATATCCTCAACTATCTCACCATTCTCGGAGCTTTCATGGGCATTGTCGCCCTATTGCAAAAACCTTTCCCCAATCTACTGATGTTTCCGGCTGGTGGACGTGTCGGTGGTCTTTTGGATAATCCTATTTATCAAGGCGCATATCAGCTGTTCATTTTATTTTTCATAGCATTACTCTGGTTTAAAACCAAAAGCAGGGGCTGGAAAACTTGGTACGTCATCGCTACGATAATTTCCATGTTCGCCATGTTCGCGGCAGGCTCGCGCGGTCCGTTTATGGGGCTTATGTTTGGCGCTGTTGTATCAGCGATTGCGGTGGGCGTGATGTATAAAAATACCAAAGTCCGCGCCGCTTTGTTTGGCAGTATCGGTTTGGCGGCCGTTATCTATCTGGCGATTGTCACCGTGGGAGTTAAAACCGCAACTTTTCAATCCTTGCAAACCGCATATCCAACCGCCACTCGCATCTTCTCTTTGCAAACAGGCACAGCCGGGCGTTTTATTGCTTGGGATATTGCCTGGCAAGCCTTTTTGGAGCGTCCGCTGACCGGCTATGGCTTGGATAACTTTCATATCGCTTTCAACAAATATTACAATCCCAATTCATTGCGCTCCGGCTATTACGAAACTTGGTTCGACCGCGCGCATAACACTGTCATGGATGTGTTCAGCATGACAGGGATCTTGGGCTTTTTAACTTTTGCGGGCATCTGGATCGGCATGTATTACACGGTCATCAGCGCGCGCCGGAAAAAGTATTTGGATATTCCCACTACAGCCGTACTTTTGGGATTGCCGGCCGGTTACTTTTTGCAAAATATTTTCGTTTTTGATCATCCCGCCGCATTCAGTATGAGCTATCTGCTCTACGCTCTAATCATCTGCTCGGGATTTGCCGTCTTTGCCGGTCATGAAGAAAAGATCGCCGGCAAGAACAAGCAGGTACCTTGGATCGCTTTTGGAATAGCCCAAGCCGCTTTTTTGCTCTTGGTCTACCTTACATCCATCATGCCTTTTTACGCTTCCACTTTGGTCATCAAAGCCAATCAAGAGTTTTCGCGCGGTAATCTGCCGAAAATGATCGAAATTTCCAAACGCGCCGCCAATATTCAAACCCCTTATCTGGACGAACAATATTTTATCAATTCACGTAATTTAATCACCTTGGCATCATCGGGCAACTTAAGCCGTTGGCCGGCGTGGCGCGAATTCTTTGATTTGACGCAAAATATTTATGATCGTTTTTACGCGAGCCACGGCAACAACGCTCATACGGGCTACATCCATGCCAGCATGCTTTCGGCTGTTGGTTTAGCCGGACAAGATCAAGAAATAGTCAATCTTGCCGAACAGCGCTTTCGCTCATCCATCGAGCTTAGCCCCAAACGTCAACAGCTATTCTTCTCTTTGGCCGAGTTGTTGCGCGCTCAGGGCAGATATGATGAATCTTTGGATCTGTATATGCAGGCCGCGGGTTTTGATGATCAAATCGGCGAGCCTTGGTGGTATGTGGGTGTAACATATTACTTCGACAAAAAACAGCCCGAGGAAGGTGCCAAATATTTTGCCCGCGCGCTCTCTGTTGCTTATCCGCACAGATTAAAATCCGCGCAAGATGCATATCTGGTAGCTCAAGCCTACGTTACACTGCAGGATGCCGAAGCCATGCGCAAATTGATTGTCGCTTTACCCGATTTGCCGGCCGCCCAGCCCGAGGTTTACATTCAAATCGCCAAAGCCTGCCAAGATCTGGATCTCCTTGCCGAGCGCAACTTGATTTTAAACGCGGTTTCGCAAATGGACCCAACCACCAAAGCCAAATTCCAACTCCTCTTGCAAGGCGAGGTTGAAACCATGGAAGAGTCTCTGCTGATTTACGAAGCCGAACAGCAAACCAAAAAGGCAACCACAACCCCCGCAACAGCCACAACAACACCCGCGTACACGGGGCCAAGGAGGTAACTCACCCCTTCCCCCTCCCTGTCCGCCTATGGCGGGTCTTGAAGCAAGAGAGGGGCGCAAATTACCAAGTTTACTGTGCTTGAGAGGCATGCCTCTCAAGCACAGTAAAAAAGTCTGCGTAGGGGTAAACCTTGTGTTTACCCGTGCTAAAGTAACGGTTATTAAGCGCGGATAATCACAAGGATTATCCCTACGGAGAACAGACTGCGCGGATAATCACAAGGATTATCCCTACGGCGTTTTTTGATTATTTAAGGATTGATTATTGTTTTGTTGGTTATTGGTTATTTCAGTAACCGTCTCCTCCATCACCTTCTCCTTCTGAAACCTCTCCTTCACCGCTTCATAAGCTTTATCCGCTAATTGAGCTCCACGGATTGGGTCTTTGGCGAGTTCAAGGATGGCACCGCCCAAGGATTTGATATCTTTCGGCGGAACCACGAGGCCGGCTTTTGGTTCCAGCATCCACTTGGCCCCGCCAACATCGGTCGCGACTATGGGAACTTTGGCGGACATGGCCTCGAGCAAGGTGATGCTCATACCCTCTTTGGAGGAGGGGAGAACAAACATATCAAAAGCACGATACAGAGTCGGCGCGTCCATTTTACGGCCTGTCAACATCACATAATTTTGCACACCCAACTCATCCCTCTTTTTTTGCAGTGCCTCAAACTGCGGACCATCACCCATTATCACAAAACAAATACGCCTGTCCGCTTCATGAACTTTTTTACAGACTTCCAAATACCACAATAAATTTTTGGGCGGATAAGCATTGGCAATCGTTCCCACAATCACAGCCTCCGGATGAATACCCAAACGCTCGCGCGCCACCTCTTTACTCAATAATCCGGATTCAAACTCTTTCACGTCAATCCCATTTGGGATGGTCACAATTTTCTCTTTCGCTTTTATTTTCAACTCTTTGGCCAGCGCTTCATCTCCCGGATGCACCGTAATAATCACATCCTTCCACTTGGCACTCACCCTCTCGATCCAAATATAAATTTTCTTTTTCCAACTCGGCAGATCCTCGTTAAACACCCAACCCCCGATGCAATAAACCGTCTTTGGCACTTTAGCCAGCTTCGCGGATAATGACCCAACCACTCCCATCATGGTCGAATTAAGATGTACCGCTTTCGGCTCAAGCTCACGAAACAACTTCACCAACTCAAAAACCGCCTTGATATTGGCCAGGGGGTTGATGTCGCGGGACATGTGTTTCAGCTCAACAAAAGGGATGCCGAATGATAGGCATTTGGTGCTTAATTCGTGTCCGGGGCGGAAATCTCCCAATCCTGCGCTTTGCGCCGGATGTCCCTCTTTGACAAGAGGGCTCAAATCTCCCAATCCTGCGCTTTGCGCCGGATGTCCCTCTTTGACAAGAGGGCTCAAATCTCCCAATCCTGCGCTTTGCGCCGGATGTCCCTCTTTGACAAGAGGGCTTGGAGCCACGGATTCAATGCTTTGCATCGAATGTCCCTCTTTGACAAGAGGGCTCAAATCTCCCAATTCGGCATTCGCCGAATGTCCCTCTTTGACAAGAGGGCTTTTGGGAACCGTGGATGCAATGTTTGGTGTTGAATTGTTGTTTTTGGAGGTCTCCTTGTCAAAGGAGATGTCTCGCAGAGACAGAGGATTTCCGTCCCCTCCCGCTACCACAATCACCTTCTCACCCCTTGCCTTTAACTCTTTAGCCAATTCAAAAACATAGAGCTGGGCACCGCCCCAGTCTTGGCTGGTGATCATTAACATGATTGCATTTTTCGGCAAGCTGTTCACAGCAGGTTTTTAGCATAAAATAAGGGAGAATGCCAGCAAGGGAGAGATAGATAAAAGTTCATCAAGTCTAAAGTTCATCAAGAGAAGCAAAAGAAACTCTTGATGAACTTTAGACTTTTAACTTGATGAACGCATCTAGTAATCAAGTTAATATGAGCGTGAATCAAGTTAATCAAGGTTCAGACATTATATTTATTGCTTTTTTCGCTTATTTATCGTAAGGTTAGCCATATATGTTGAGCGGGAAATTGATATTGGTTACGGGTGGAGCCGGATTTGTAGGCTCTAATCTTTGCCGTCGTTTGGTTGGCCTGAAAGCCCGCGTAATCTCGCTGGATAATTATTTTACGGGTTCGCGCGATAATCATATCGCCGGCGTCGATTATCGCGAGGGGCATAGCAAAAACATCGAACAAATTATCAACGAAACACCGGATTTGGTTTACCATCTTGGCGAATATTCGCGTGTGGAAAAAAGCTTGGAAGATCCGCCCGAGCTGACTTGGGATTTAAATAAGCAGGGGACTTTTGCGGTACTCGAATTTTGCCGTAAGCGTAACATTAAAATCGTTTACGCCGGTTCATCCACCAAATTTTCGGATAATGGCACAGGCCGCGATCTCACACCTTACACTTGGATGAAGGCCTCCAATACCGAGCTGGTCAAAAACTACGGCAATTGGTATGGCCTGCCTTTTGCCATAACATATTTTTACAATGTCTACGGCCCGGGCGAAATCAGCCACGGCCCTTATTCCACACTCATCGGCATCTTTTCCGAAGAATACCGCCGAGGCCAGCCTCTGACTGTGGTCGCGCCCGGCACACAGGCTCGCAACTTTACACATGTCGACGACATTGTCGACGGCCTCATTTTGGTCGGCGCCAAAGGCGAGGGCGATGAGTTTGGCATCGGCGCCGCCGAATCGCACTCAATCCTCGACGTGGCCAATATGTTTGGCGGAAAAATCGTAATGCTCCCGGAACGGCGCGGTAACCGCCAATCATCAGGCGTAAATTCATCACGCGTCGCCGAGCTGGGCTGGGTGCAAAAACACAAGCTCGCCGATTACATCCGCGATTTCGTCGCGCAAACCCGGCAAACAGTCAGCGAAGACAAACGAGTTCTTGTTTATTCCACGACTTTTCATCCTTATCAAGGTGTCGCCGAATCGGCTTTGCTCGAGCTGATGCGCAAAATGCCGGATGTTCACTTTGATGTCATCACCACCGCCTTCTCGCCAACCGGCAAACAAGCACCCTCACCTCTGCCCAACGTCACCGTCCACCGTTTGGGATACGGCAAACCATCCGACAAATATCTTTTACCGATTCTAGGCTCGCGCAAAGCCAAAGAACTCATCGCACAGCATGATTATCTTTTTGCTTGGTCCATCATGGCCAGCTATGCATCGCTTTCCGCAATCCTAACTCGCCGCGGCAACTCGCTCCCGCTCCTCATCTCCCTCGCCAATCAAAAACTCGAGCGCGTGCCTTGGCATTTGCGCCTCATCTTGAACCTCATCTTAAACAAAGCCGACCAAATCTCCGCCTCATCCGGCAGTCAATTGCATTACGCCTCGCGCGTTGCCGACCAAGCTCGTTTAACCGCCTCCAATCGCACGGGCGATGTCTTTGCCAACCAAATCCGTTTTGTTTACAACGTCATCCTCAAAGATGAAACGCAAAAGTTCGCATCCCAACAATCAAAAAAACACATCCTCATCTTCTCCACCGCTTACTTTCCTCTGGTCGGCGGAGCCGAAATCGCCATCAAAGAAATTACGGATCGCCTGCCAAATTATAACTTTGAGATGGTGACTGCACGAATCCAACCCGGCTTGCCGTCCAAAGAGCAAATCGGCAATATCACAGTCCACCGCGTGGGCTTTGGCAAATCTTTCGACAAATATCTTTTACCTATCTTGGGAGTCATCAAAGCTATCCGAGTCGCGCCAGCTAAAGATGTTCCTATCGCCTGGCCCATGATGGCCAGTTTCGGTGGTTTTGCATCCCTCATCTACACTTGGATCCGCCCCCAAACCAAAATGATGCTCACGCTCCAGGAAGGCGACCCGCCCGAATATATCCTAAAGCGCGTAGGAGCCTTTAAACCGCTGTTTTTAGGTATTTTTAAGCGTGCAGATGCCATTCAAGCCATCAGCAAATTCTTGGCTTCTTGGGGCAAAGAATTGGGTTTTAAAGGCGAACCGGTAGTTATCCCCAATGGCGTCAACATTCCACACTTTTCAAAACAGATAAGCCCCGAGGAACGTCGCTCGCTTCGAACACGCTTCGGTTTTACAGATAACGACACAGTGCTCGTCACCGCCTCTCGTCTCGTCCTCAAAAACGGCACGGATGATATCATCAAAGCCTTGCCGGGCATGCCCGGCAACTTCAGAATATTGGTTATTGGGGATGGGGAGGATCGTGCTATGCTCGAAACCCTCGTCACGGATCTCAACTTACAATCACGTGTTGTCTTCCTCGGCCAAAAAACCCATGCCGAACTCCCTGCCCTTATCCAATCCGCGGACATCTTCATCCGCCCCTCACTTTCCGAAGGCTTGGGCAACTCTTTCCTCGAGGCCATGTCCGCCGGCCTCCCCATCATCGGCACTCCCGTTGGCGGAATCCCTGATTTCCTCGTAGACGGCGAAACCGGAGTCTTTTGCGAACCCAGAAATCCGGAATCAATCGCCAAAGCCGCCATCAGAATCCAAACAGAACCCGGACTCCGAGACAAGCTCATTCGCCAAGGAGCGGAACTGGTATCTGATCAATATGATTGGGATGGGATAGCGGACAAAATGAACAAAATTTTTAGTTCATTGTCTGAAACTTGATTATATTGTCTGAACCTTGATTTACGCTCAGATTCCCGCTCATATTAACTTGATTACTATCTTATTGTCTGAACCTTGATTTACGCTCAGATTCACGCTCATATTAACTTGATTACTATCTTATTGTCTGAACCTTGATTTACGCTCAGATTCACGCTCATATTAACTTGATTACTATAGGTATATATAATAATTTCTACATTTAGTAATCATGTTAATTAGGTTGGTAATCGGGTTTTAAATCAAGGTTCAGACAATGGAGATTCACTTGATTACTTATTGTCTGAACCTTGATTTACGCTCAGATTCACGCTCATATTAACTTGATTA
>CALFEO010000005.1 GCA_937949995.1 uncultured bacterium | reverse complement strand
CTCGGTCGTTTCTCTTAAGCGCCAATAGGATCCGCTTCAACCTCAAGCACTGCTTCAAGGTCGCGGATGTGGCACTTTGGACTTTGGTACGATGGAACTTTGGCCCGCCCGCCTGCCAAGCGCATGCGAGGCGGCGGGGTACGGTACAAGGTTCACAAACTTACACTAAACTAAGAAACGGGGTAGAATGCGCGCGCAGCTGATCCCGCCGGGTGGATCACATCATTCGCGAATGACGTGATAGAGCCGATCCTGGAGGGTGAGCTGTACACCCTTTTGTTACATGTTACAAGTTACATGCTTCATGCTACATGCTACATGAAAAGAATTGCCACAAAATGTTACAATTAGTATAATAGAATGTGACAATTATGAAATTAACTAAAAGACAAGAATCGTTATACCAATTATTGCATGAGCGTGGGCAAGTAACACCCGCGGAAGCTAAGGATTTTTTAGCGGAACGGTTTGGAGAACTTTCGCGTATGAGCGTGGTTAGAGACTTTGATGCTTTGATGCGGGTGAGTTTGGCAAAAAGAATCGGAAAAGGCAGAGGCGTAAAGTATTTAACTGTCAAAACAGATGCTATTTTGCGCGAAGTCAATCCAAAAGCGTATTTTGCCATTGCGCCGGATGCTAGAATAATCAAAAGCCAAAATTTGGATTTGAATATTTTTAAAAAACCGGGAGATATCTTTACTTATACTGAACTAAAAAAACTTATTAAGCTTACGGATCAATTTCAAAAGAGGGCAAAAAAATATACGGGAACAGCATTAAAAAAAGAATACGAACGCATCACCATTGAATTATCATGGAAATCATCGCAGATGGAGGGCAATACATATTCTTTGATAGATACGGAGATTTTATTAAAAGATGGTAAAAAAGCCAAAGGAAAAACAACGGAAGAAACGCAAATGATATTAAATCACAAACAAGCGATTGAATACATATTTGATGCGCAAAAAAGTTTCAAAAAAATCACAATGCATCAAATTGAAAATGTTCATCAATTGTTAGCTAAAAATCTTGGTATAAAAAAAGGTTTGCGTTCTAGACCGGTCGGCATAATCGGAACCGCTTATCGACCGCCCGACAACCAGCATGAGGTGCGGGAGTATATCGAAAAAGCCGTCAAGGTTATCAATGAACAAAAAAATGCCCTTGTTAAATCCTTGTTGGTTATTTTATTAATTTCATATATCCAGCCTTTTGAAGATGGCAATAAACGTACGGCACGCTTATTGGGAAATGGAATATTGTTGGCACATGCTTATTGTCCTTTATCATATCGTAATGTTGACGAGGCGGAATACAAAAAAGCCATGATTATTTTTTACGAACAACACAGCGCTAAAATGTTTAAAGAATTATTTATCGATCAGTATATTTTTGCGGTAAATCATTACTTTTTATAACCTATGCCCCTAAACCCCTTCGAGTCCCTCTCCGCCCTCAAACCACCTCGCGAAACAGCCCCCTTGTCAAAGGGGGATATCCGGCGTGAAGCCGGATTGGGGGATTCTCCGCCTTTTGAATTCCCTCCGGAAGATGACGAACGCCTCAAAAATTATCTGCGCGAAGCCATTTCCGCTAAAAAAAGCGGAGATCTCAAATCCGCCATTGCCTCCCTCAAAGCCTATAAACAAGATTTTCTGGAAACCAAAGCCCGCATACTGAAAGCCGAAGCTTCTCCCGAACTCTCCGCCATAATCGAACACGAACAACAAAAACTTCGCGAGTTCTTCGGCCGTGATATCGCAGTCCCTCCCTTGCCCGAGGGCATAACAGTGGAACAAATAAAAGCCTGGGAAGCTCAACACCTCAAACTCCACTACCTCCCTCTCATTGACATGAGTAAAGAAGATATCGAAGGCTGGATCAAACCTGATTTTAAGTACCTAACAGAATCCGATCTTCCCAAAGACGCCATGCTCCTCCCCGGCTCTTGGCTCTTGGTGGATGAACGCCCCAAGCCAAAATACGAGAGCGGAAATCAACAATATGATAACGACACAGACTTCCTCGGACCAGTACTCGAAGAATTGCGCCAAAAAGGTCTGATTCAATCATTCAAGCATCCGGGTTCCCGTTTCTACATCTCACCCCAAGAACTGGAAAATCCCGCAGTGATTGAGGCTATAGCCCGTGCCTATAACCTCAAACCCGAACAAATCACCTTGCCTCGCATGATAGAATTCAACGTTCTGGGCAATATCCACCACCCCGAATGGGGCGAGTCTAACTGTTCCGAGTGGTTCTCCGACCAATACAAAGCCGGTCTTGAGCGTTTGTATGGTGGTCGCTCTGACTATGGCGGTCTTGCCTATGTCTACTCGCTCGATCCCGACGACCGCAACGACTTCATCGGGTTCCGTGCCCTCGGTCGTTTCTCTTAATCTTTGGCGCGATGGACTTTGGATCTCTGGTGCTCTGGTACGCTATGCCGTATACTATGTAAGGCTAATGCAGCCGGATTTATGGAGCCGGCCGGAAGAAAATGAGCGGAGTTTCATGAATTGTCGGTTCGCCATAAAAAAAGAGAAACAACGCGCTTTGTTTTGGAGCGGGTACCCCGCCCGGGCGGGGTTGCCGTCGCATAATCATACAGGCGATGGATGCGTCCATCGCCGGTGCCTCAGATGAAGCAAAAGCATAAAGGAGCCGGTCTTAAGCGTTTGAATGGTGGTAACTCTGACAATGGCGGTCTTGCCTATGTCAACTCGAACGATCCCGACAACCGCAACGACAACATCGGGTTCCGTGCCCTCGATTGTATCTCGCAAAGAAACCGCTCATGCGTGTTTCTTTGTATCAAAGCAAGACGCAATCCACCCGCCCAACATTTTTCCAATCTCATTCAGTTGCCCCTGCAAATGAATGTATTGCTTATCCGACATAGCATGTGTATCTTTGGCCAAACGAATGAATATCTTTAGCAAATCCAGTTCTAAACTGGCCTCGGTCAAAAAGCCGGTTCTTTTATACCCTCTGGCTGCATTGGCCTTTAATAACAACTCGAATATTTTATGAGCTTTGTTAATAATGGTCGCGCCAATCGTGAATTTATGCACCTTGGGGCATTGTGTCTGCCATGATGTGATTGATTTCAAAAACGCATAATATTTATGAAAGATCGGCAGACCAAAAAGAGTTGGAGGGCTCATAAGAATTTTGAAATACAAATTAAGAATGAAAAATTATTTGATGAGATTGTATCACTTGAAAATTTGTTTGAAGCGTGGAAGGAATTCGGAAGGGGTAAGGGGCGGAAACTCGAAGTTCAACAATTTGAATTACATTTGGAAGATAACATCTTTGCTTTGCATAATGACTTGATGAAAGGCGCTTATTGTCATGGGCCGTATCAATCATTCTACGTCTGCGATCCTAAACGGCGCCATATCCACAAACCAAGCGTCAGAGATCGATTGTTGCATTATGCCATCTTCAGGATTTTGGAACCATTGTTTGATAGAGTCTTTATTTATGATGTTTGGTCTTGTAGAAAAGAAAAAGGTACTCACGGGGCTGTAAAACGTTTTCAAAAAATCGCTTGGAAATTATCGCGGAACAATACGCGTCCGGTTTGGGTGTTGAAAATGGACATCGAACAATATTTCGCGAATGTAGATCAAGAAATACTTTTGAATCTGTTGGCACGGAAAATTACAGATAAAAAATGTTTGGATTTGTTGCGGATTGTCATCAAAAGTTTTTCTCAAGGTATCCCGCTCGGCAATCTTACATCGCAGTTATTTGCCAATGTGTACTTGAATGAATTGGATCGATTTATTACGCATAATCTGCGTCTGAAGTTTTATTCGCGCTATGGCGATGATTTTATGGTTTTACATAAAAATCGTTCGATTTTGATAAACTTGATACCAACTATCCGCAACTTTTTATCGAACGCACTGAAATTGGTATTGCATCCGCAAAAAATTATTCTATCCCCATATCACAAAGGAATCGATTTTCTGGGATTTGTCTGCTTCCCTTTTTATCGCGTTTTACGCACTAAAACCAAGAAAAGACTGTTGGCAAAAGTCGCGGATAATAATCTGCCATCCTCTCTCGGACTTTTGAAACATTGCCGATCTTGGAAAATACTTAATCAAGTCATGCTAAAAATACAAACTTGATGTGCCAATCTTGCCTTGGCATGCTACAATACGGCTGTAATCACAAGCAATCATTTGGATTAAGAGATGTGATTAATGTCTATTATGAATCCATTTATTAATCGACATCCCGCGTCCTTTGCCGGTTTGGTAGAAAAAAAAGATTTGGAGGCAGAAGCCGCGAAGCCGGAAATCAGCGAGCAAGAATTTGCCGAGAGGCTGGATCGGTTGAAAAATATGGGCCGTGTTATCGGCCGGGATTTTGGTTTGCGTGTGGAAATTGGCAAAGACAAAGGCTGGAAGTATGCGTTCAAGCCCGTGCATACCATCTTTGCCGACGGCGAAGATGTGCGTCAAAAAGGCTTGGAATATTGCTTCGGCCTTATCGCCCACGAAGGCGCGCATGCCCGGGTTTCTCGCATTGATTTTATTCCCAAAGATGTCTGGCAGGCACAGGGATTCGCTTTTTTAATGAATGCCGTTGAGGATCCCCGCGTCAACAACTGGGTCATGGGCAAATACGACGGCGCGCGTGATTGGCTGGAGCATGTTTACGACGCTGATCTTGCGCCTGATGCCAAAGGTAAAGAAAAAGCCAAAGAACAAGTCGGCTATGTTCCCAAACACATCCGTTTCGGCTTGGAAATCATCCGTTATTGGCACACCGGTAAATATTCGGATGATTTGCCGGATGACATCAAATCCGTTCTTGAAGCAACCCGCGAATACGCGGAAATGGCTTATAATCGCACGCCTCCCGCGGATCCGAACGAGAAACAGATAAAACAAACGGCCGAAGAAATGTATCAAATCGTGTACGGCGGAATCTGGCCCGAATATCAAAAACTCATCGAAAAATCCGAAGACGACGAATGGTTGCGTCAACTCATTAAAGAATTGATGGACAAAGGGTTGATGGAAGAACCTGAAGAGTCCGAATCGGAGCGCGATGAAGCAGAGTCCGGAGCAGGGGAAGGTGGTAAAGAATCAGAAGGAGAAGGAGAAGGAGAAGGAGAAGGAGAAGGAGAAGGAGAAGGAGAAGGATCTGATTCAATGGAAGGTAAGCCGGTTAAGGTCAAACCCGGATCAAAAGCCGGCAAGAGTTATAAACCACTTTCCGAAATATCTGATGAAGAAAGGAAAAAACTTGAAGATCAAATCGAACAAGCTTTGGAGAACATGCCTGAAGAAGAGCGCAAAAAGCTGGAACAAGAGGCTTGGGCAAAAGCCAAAAAAGCGCTAGAGGATCTGGAACAAAAAATCATCGAGGGCATGCGCGGCAAGTTTGCCGACCAGCCGGAAACGGCAAGCGAAGAGCGTAAACGAAAAGAAGAGGAAGCAAAAGAAAAAGAAGAAGCGCGTAAAAGAGCCGAGGAATTGCGCCATGCAAAACAAGAAGCAGAACGCAAGTTGGAGCAAACTCGCGACGCATACGACAAATCGCTTACAGACATTCAACTGTATATTCAAAAAGTCGCGGACGACATCTCTGACTTGCTGATCCATCGCCGTTTTCCCGAAACCCGCCCCGCCTTTCCCGGCCAGCGTATGCGCATGAAGGGCGCTATGAAATGGGAATCCCGCCGTGATTATGGAGAGCTTTTTGAGCGAAGATTGCCGTCCGAGCGGTTGAGCATGCGCATTTGCTTATTGGTTGACCTATCCGGTTCCATGCGAGGCCAAAAAATTGCGGAAACTTTTAAAGGCGCTATTCTATTTGCCGAAAGTTTGGAAAAAGCATCGGCCGTTGGTGATGTCAAAGTCGCTATTTACGGTTTTCAAGATCAACTAATCCCATATAAAGGATTTGATGAGCCAATGAGCGATGCCGTGCGTCGCAGGATGGCGATTATGCCGGATGAAGTCAGTAATAACGGCAGGCATAACCAAGCGAACTACAATAATGACGGTTATTGCGTGGATGAAGCATCTCAAATCCTTGAGGCGCAGTTAGAATCCGAGCAAGTTTTGATCGTCCTCTCGGACGGCATGCCCGAAGGTAGTGAGAAACGCCGCGTTTCGCGTTATGCCGGTTTATCTCAAGATGATGAGCTGTTGGCTGTTATCAAAGATGCTTCAGGTAAGGGCCAAAAAATCTTGGGTATCGGTTTGGGCGCGGGTACGGAGCATGTTGCACGCTTTTATACTACCGAATTGGAAAATGTGGAAAACATGCCCAATGTCAACTTAAAACTTCTAGCCGAAACTTTAGGCGCCAAACTGCGTCAACTTTTTGAATAATCATTATTACTTTGTTATCATCATACTATGCTTACCTCCGAACAAACCCAAAAATCAACGGATTTTATCGCCAAACTGCAAAAACTACTTTGGCACAACGGCCTGCAAATCGGCCTTATCATCACACCGCAAAAGGTCACTTTGGCCGATATCTCTGCCGCTGCGCCAAATTCCAATCAAATCATGTCTTTGGAGCTGGGTGATGAAATAGACAGTGAAAGTATGATTGGCTATCTGGCCGAGGGTATCAAGTCCGGCCAAACCATTCTCCTTAAAATCGGCGCCAATCTACCGGTCGCAGTTTACAATCAAATTTTTCTTCTCTCCAAAAACGGACGCATGGAATATCCGCATTTGGAAGAACGTGTTTTTGTTGATGCTCACCCGGACGCGCGTTTGATTTTGGTAATGGCGGATAAAGATCTGGAAAACTGTAATTATAAAAACCTTTTGGATGTCGCCGGTTTTGTGGAACGTCTATGATGAAAAACCCCTTCGAACTCTCCGCCCTCAAACCACCTCGCGAAACAGCCCCCTTGTCAAAGGGGGATATCCGGCGTGAAGCCGGATTGGGGGATTCTCCGCCTTTTGAATTCCCTCCGGAAGATGACGAACGCCTCAAAAATTATCTGCGCGAAGCCATTTCCGCTAAAAAAAGCGGAGATCTCAAATCCGCCATTGCCTCCCTCAAAGCCTATAAACAAGATTTTCTGGAAACCAAAGCCCGCATACTGAAAGCCGAAGCTTCTCCCGAACTCTCCGCCATAATCGAACACGAACAACAAAAACTTCGCGAGTTCTTCGGCCGTGATATCGCAGTCCCTCCCTTGCCCGAGGGCATAACAGTGGAACAAATAAAAGCCTGGGAAGCTCAACACCTCAAACTCCACTACCTCCCTCTCATTGACATGAGTAAAGAAGATATCGAAGGCTGGATCAAACCTGATTTTAAGTACCTAACAGAATCCGATCTTCCCAAAGACGCCATGCTCCTCCCCGGCTCTTGGCTCTTGGTGGATGAACGCCCCAAGCCAAAATACGAGAGCGGAAATCAACAATATGATAACGACACAGACTTCCTCGGACCAGTACTCGAAGAATTGCGCCAAAAAGGTCTGATTCAATCATTCAAGCATCCGGGTTCCCGTTTCTACATCTCACCCCAAGAACTGGAAAATCCCGCAGTGATTGAGGCTATAGCCCGTGCCTATAACCTCAAACCCGAACAAATCACCTTGCCTCGCATGATAGAATTCAACGTTCTGGGCAATATCCACCACCCCGAATGGGGCGAGTCTAACTGTTCCGAGTGGTTCTCCGACCAATACAAAGCCGGTCTTGAGCGTTTGAGCGGTGGCTTCTCGGACGTTGGCGGTCTTGCCTTTGTCCGCTCGCGCGGTCCCGTCGGCCGCCGCTTCGGCTACATCGGGTTCCGTGCCCTCGGTCGTTTCTCTTAAGCGCCAATAGGATCCGCTTCAACCTCAAGCACTGCTTCAAGGTCGCGGATGTGGCACTTTGGACTTTGGTACGATGGAACTTTGGCCCGCCCGCCTGCCAAGCGCATGCGAGGCGGCGGGGTACGGTACAAGGTTCACAAACTTACACTAAACTAAGAAACGGGGTAGAATGCGCGCGCAGCTGATCCCGCCGGGTGGATCACATCATTCGCGAATGACGTGATAGAGCCGATCCTGGAGGGTGAGCTGTACACCCTTTTGTTACATGTTACAAGTTACATGCTTCATGCTACATGCTACATGAAAAGAATTGCCACAAAATGTTACAATTAGTATAATAGAATGTGACAATTATGAAATTAACTAAAAGACAAGAATCGTTATACCAATTATTGCATGAGCGTGGGCAAGTAACACCCGCGGAAGCTAAGGATTTTTTAGCGGAACGGTTTGGAGAACTTTCGCGTATGAGCGTGGTTAGAGACTTTGATGCTTTGATGCGGGTGAGTTTGGCAAAAAGAATCGGAAAAGGCAGAGGCGTAAAGTATTTAACTGTCAAAACAGATGCTATTTTGCGCGAAGTCAATCCAAAAGCGTATTTTGCCATTGCGCCGGATGCTAGAATAATCAAAAGCCAAAATTTGGATTTGAATATTTTTAAAAAACCGGGAGATATCTTTACTTATACTGAACTAAAAAAACTTATTAAGCTTACGGATCAATTTCAAAAGAGGGCAAAAAAATATACGGGAACAGCATTAAAAAAAGAATACGAACGCATCACCATTGAATTATCATGGAAATCATCGCAGATGGAGGGCAATACATATTCTTTGATAGATACGGAGATTTTATTAAAAGATGGTAAAAAAGCCAAAGGAAAAACAACGGAAGAAACGCAAATGATATTAAATCACAAACAAGCGATTGAATACATATTTGATGCGCAAAAAAGTTTCAAAAAAATCACAATGCATCAAATTGAAAATGTTCATCAATTGTTAGCTAAAAATCTTGGTATAAAAAAAGGTTTGCGTTCTAGACCGGTCGGCATAATCGGAACCGCTTATCGACCGCCCGACAACCAGCATGAGGTGCGGGAGTATATCGAAAAAGCCGTCAAGGTTATCAATGAACAAAAAAATGCCCTTGTTAAATCCTTGTTGGTTATTTTATTAATTTCATATATCCAGCCTTTTGAAGATGGCAATAAACGTACGGCACGCTTATTGGGAAATGGAATATTGTTGGCACATGCTTATTGTCCTTTATCATATCGTAATGTTGACGAGGCGGAATACAAAAAAGCCATGATTATTTTTTACGAACAACACAGCGCTAAAATGTTTAAAGAATTATTTATCGATCAGTATATTTTTGCGGTAAATCATTACTTTTTATAACCTATGCCCCTAAACCCCTTCGAGTCCCTCTCCGCCCTCAAACCACCTCGCGAAACAGCCCCCTTGTCAAAGGGGGATATCCGGCGTGAAGCCGGATTGGGGGATTCTCCGCCTTTTGAATTCCCTCCGGAAGATGACGAACGCCTCAAAAATTATCTGCGCGAAGCCATTTCCGCTAAAAAAAGCGGAGATCTCAAATCCGCCATTGCCTCCCTCAAAGCCTATAAACAAGATTTTCTGGAAACCAAAGCCCGCATACTGAAAGCCGAAGCTTCTCCCGAACTCTCCGCCATAATCGAACACGAACAACAAAAACTTCGCGAGTTCTTCGGCCGTGATATCGCAGTCCCTCCCTTGCCCGAGGGCATAACAGTGGAACAAATAAAAGCCTGGGAAGCTCAACACCTCAAACTCCACTACCTCCCTCTCATTGACATGAGTAAAGAAGATATCGAAGGCTGGATCAAACCTGATTTTAAGTACCTAACAGAATCCGATCTTCCCAAAGACGCCATGCTCCTCCCCGGCTCTTGGCTCTTGGTGGATGAACGCCCCAAGCCAAAATACGAGAGCGGAAATCAACAATATGATAACGACACAGACTTCCTCGGACCAGTACTCGAAGAATTGCGCCAAAAAGGTCTGATTCAATCATTCAAGCATCCGGGTTCCCGTTTCTACATCTCACCCCAAGAACTGGAAAATCCCGCAGTGATTGAGGCTATAGCCCGTGCCTATAACCTCAAACCCGAACAAATCACCTTGCCTCGCATGATAGAATTCAACGTTCTGGGCAATATCCACCACCCCGAATGGGGCGAGTCTAACTGTTCCGAGTGGTTCTCCGACCAATACAAAGCCGGTCTTGAGCGTTTGTATGGTGGTCGCTCTGACTATGGCGGTCTTGCCTATGTCTACTCGCTCGATCCCGACGACCGCAACGACTTCATCGGGTTCCGTGCCCTCGGTCGTTTCTCTTAATCTTTGGCGCGATGGACTTTGGATCTCTGGTGCTCTGGTACGCTATGCCGTATACTATGTAAGGCTAATGTAGCCGGATTTATGGAGCCGGCCGGAAGAAAATGAGCGGAGTGGAACGAAGTCGAATAGATCACGTCATTCGCGAATGACATGATAGAGCCGATCCTGGAGGGTGAGCTGTAACCCTTTTGTTACATGTTACAAGCTACAAGTTACATGCTACAATATCCCCATTATGCCCAAAGCTCACAAACGCACCAAAATTGTCTGTACAATCGGCCCCGCTTCCTCGTCTCCAAAAGTCTTGGGTGGTCTGATGGACGCGGGTATGAACATTGCCCGCCTCAATTTTTCGCACGGCACATACGCGGAGCATAAAAAAATCATGAACAATATCCGCGCCGAGGCCGAAGCACGCAATTTACCCATCGGCATCATGCAAGATCTGCAAGGCCCCAAAATCCGCGTGGGTGATATCAGCAAAAAGGGTATAGAGCTTAAAGTCGGACAAGAAATTGTCCTCACAACCTCCACCAAGCCGTCCAAAGGCAAAATCCCCGTCACTTACGCCAATTTGCATAAAGATGCCGAAGCCGGGCAAAAAATTCTGATGGATGATGGGCTTATGGATATGCTGGTGGTCAAAGTCACCGGCCGTGATGTGCATTGCAAAGTCGGCACCGGAGGCACCCTTCTTCCGCATAAAGGCATCAATCTTCCGGAAACCAATGTCAGCGCCTCCTCATTATCCGATAAAGATAAAAAAGACGCTTTTTTCGGCGTCAAAAACAACGTCGATTTCATCGCCTTATCTTTTGTCCGCTCGGCCAAAGATATTTTGGATTTGCGCTACCTGATCAAAAAATACGAAAAACAATTAAAGTTAAAACCGGTTTCCGATATCCGCATTATCGCCAAAATCGAAAAACGCGAAGCCGTGGAGCGGATTGATGATATTTTGCAAGTTGTGGATGGCATCATGGTCGCTCGCGGTGATTTGGGCATCGAGATTCCGGCCGAAGATGTTCCATTGGTGCAAAAAATGTTAATCGACAAAGCCCGCGCCGCGGCCAAACCTGTCATAGTCGCCACCCAAATGCTTGATTCCATGATCAGAAATCCGCGCCCCACCCGCGCCGAAGTCTCGGACGTGGCCAATGCCGTTATCGACAGCACGGATGCCATTATGCTCTCCGGCGAAACCGCCACCGGCAAATATCCCGTGGAAACCGTTGCCACCATGGCGCGCATCGCAATTAAAACCGAAGCTTCAACATTCGATGATGTGCCTCCGCCCAAAATCAAAAAATACGAAACCGAAGAAGATGCCATGTCATCCGTTGGCACCATCTTGGCGCGCAGTACTGATACAAAACTCATCCTCGTCGCATCATTATCAGGTTCGGCCGGCCGTATCGTCAGCCGTTATCGCGCCGAAATCCCCATTTTTGTCTCAACCAACCATACTCGCGTCGCCCGCCAGCTTAACATCTCTTGGAACGTGGTCCCGTTTGTCTTGCCCTCCTGCTCCAGCATCGAAGAACTTATCGAGCGCGCCATGGCTTATCTGTTACAAAAAAAGCTGGTCAAAAAATCCGATAATGTCGTAGTCATCGCCGGCGAACCGGTCGGCGTCTCCGGCCACATCAACTTCATCGAAATCCGCCGAGCCGGCGGAATCGCGTAAAATTTATGGAACAACGTTTTCATGATCAATTGGAATTGATGAGTCATTACGCAAAAGAAAATGCGCGTGATGATCTTAGTGAAAACGAAAAAAACCGGCTTCAAAGGGAGATTGAAGAATTAATCGAAGCTTTATCGATTAAACGAGGCGCTCATCACGAAGATCAAGAGAGGATTTTTTCAATTCAACAACGCAAACAACAAATAATGAATTGGCTTCATGATCGGCTTGGCGATGTTGATGCGAATGCGGAAGAAGTTTTTGAGCCGGGTAAAAGAACGATCGTTGCCAAAGGAGATAAGCTCTTTTGGAGCCGTTCAGACGGCACTTTGGCTCCGGTTTCCAAAGGAATGATTTTAATGGATGGATTATGGGATATTAATTACACTTTTGATAAAAAAACCGTACCACGTAAACTTAGAAAGCGTTATTATATCGAAACAGCCAAGCGCATGCTCGAAGACGAACTTAATCAACAAATATATATAGATCAAGAAAGAAGTTTTGGAGCCGAGGTTGCCGTTAGAAAAGGGTATTATGGCTTAATCAGCGATAGAGAACAGCTTAAAATGGAGGGTCATATGGCGGAAAAAATGGTCTTTTCTTTTTTGAAAAAATTGACATATGACCATGATTTGCCTTTTGAGATAGAATCAGCAAATATTTATGAGGATATTGCTTTAAAAACTGATTTCATCATAAAAGTCAAAATGAGAAAACGTGGAGTTAGTGTTGAGGAAGTCGAAGATTCTCATGTCATCGGAGTTCAGTTTACAATCGGTAAAAAATTAAGAGGAAAAAAAGGACAAGTGGATAAGGCCAAGCATTTGGCAAAAGAAGTGGGATCTGTTCTTGAAGACATAATTATTGTAAGAATTCCATTAAAAGAATTGAGGCCGTTATTTTTAGCATGGTCGGCCAATAAAAATCCGGGAGGACCTGACGAGTTATGGAGTAATGAGATTAAGGAAAAGATTTTTAAAGGTTTGTTGTTTGATTTGCTCGATAAAGATGAAGTTGACGCCATGTGGAACCAAATCCGCTTATCCGAAAATCCGTTCGAGAAATAACCAAACAACAACCACAGAGGCGCAAAATGCGTCTCTTTTGTAATATTAAAGTCAATAACCAATGTTTCTATACCAAATTATGAATTAAGAATTAAGAATTAAGAATGATGGTACTTGTTTAATTATATAAAAAAATGACGCGAAGCGTAACGTAAATTCATAATTCATAATTCTTAATTCATAATTTGTATTTGGTATTTGTTTTTAAGTTGTTTCGGCTGTACAATGTTTTTTGTATGCCAAAAAAATCAAACAACTACACTGTTCCTTTTGCCAAACTTACATTGCGCGATATCAAAAAAGTCGGCGGTAAAAATGCGGCTCTGGGCGAAATGTTCCGCAACTTAAAACGCCGTCACATTCCGGTTCCCGATGGTTTTGCCGTAACCGTTAAAGCTTATTGGGCTTTTGTAGATCACAACAAGCTCCGTCCGTTAATCCGCAAAACCTTGCGCGGTCTCGATGTCAATGATTCAGCCGATTTGGCGCGTCGCGGTCAAATAATCCGCCAAGCCTTCCTCGCCGGCCAAATGCCCCCCGATGTTCGTGTGGCGATCATTAAAGAATATAAGAAACTTGGTTATCGATTAACGAGCGACGTGCGACGTGCGACGCGGGACGAAATGGCAGACGTCGCCGTCCGCTCCTCCGCCACAGCCGAAGATCTCCCCACAGCCTCTTTCGCGGGCCAGCAAGAGTCTTACTTGCATGTCCAAGGACAAGAAGAATTGCTCGACAAAGTCCGCAGTTGTTTCGCGTCATTGTTTACGGATCGTGCCATAGTCTATCGCGTCAACAATAAATTCGATCACCTCAAAGTCGCACTTTCCGCCGGAGTTCAGCAAATGGTTCGCTCCGATATCGGCTCGGCAGGCGTTATGTTTACCCTTCATACCGAATCCGGCTTTCGCGATATCGTACTTATCAACTCATCTTGGGGTTTGGGCGAAAGTGTCGTCAAGGGCATCGTTAACCCCGATCAATTCCTCATTCACAAACCTCTGCTCGCCAAAGGCTTCCCCGCCATCATCGAGCACCGCCTGGGCAACAAAAACAAGAAAATTATCTACGGAACGCACACTTCGAACCACGAATCACGAACCACGAAGGGTACGAAGTACGATGTACGAGGTACGATATCAATTTCAGTTGATGTTAAAGAGCAGACAAGATGGTCGCTGAAAGATGAAGATGTGTTGCAGTTGGCCCGTTGGGGAGTGGAAATCGAAAAATATTTTTCCAAACTGCATAAACGTCCAACACCCATGGATATCGAGTGGGCGAGAGATGGCAAAACCGGTAAGCTCTATATCGTTCAAGCCCGACCAGAAACCGTGGCCTCGCAAAAGCAGGGTAATGTGATTCAAGTTTATAAATTATCCGCAAAGGTCAATCCCATTTTAACCGGAGTCGCCGTTGGTCAAAAAATCGGCGCCGGCCCTGTCCGTAAACTCACATCCGTCAAAGAAATGGCCAAGTTCAAAGCCGGCGAAGTTTTGGTTGCGCGCATGACCGACCCTGATTGGGTGCCCGTAATGAAACAAGCTTCAGCCATCATTACCGAACAAGGCGGGCGCACTTGCCATGCCGCCATAGTCAGCCGTGAGTTGGGCATCCCTTGTGTTGTCGGAGTCTCCGGTGCTCTCGTCAAGCTCAAAGACGGAGATCAAGTCACTGTCAGTGCCGCGGATGGCGAGGTTGGGCATGTCTATCGCGGAGCCATGGAATACACGGTGCAAAACATCAAACTATCCCGTCCCAAAAAATTGCCCTGCAAAATCATGATGAATATCGGCAACCCGGATTTGGCCTTTTCCTACTCATCTTTGCCCATCGACGGAGTTGGTTTGGCACGTATGGAATTCGTTTTCACCGAATCCGTCAAAATCCATCCCATGGCCGCACTAAATCCGGCCAAACTCGACCAAAGAACCAAACAGCAAATCGCCAAGCTTACAGCCGGCTACCCTTCGGCCAAGCAATATGTCATCTCATCATTGGCCGAAGGCATGTCCAAAATTGCGGCCGCTTTTTATCCCAAACCGGTCATCGTCCGCTTATCTGATTTTAAAACCAATGAGTATGCCAACCTGATCGGCGGTAAATACTTCGAGCCCAAAGAGGCTAACCCCATGCTGGGTTGGCGCGGAGCTTCGCGCTATTACGATCCAAACTATTCTCCGGGATTCGCTTTGGAATGCGCCGCCGTTCGCCACGCCCGCGAAACTCTTGGTCTCGACAACATAATCATAATGATTCCTTTTTGCCGAACCACAGACGAAGCCGAGTCGGTTCTCAAAGTTATGCGCCAAAACAATTTGGTGCGCGGTAAAAAAGGGCTCAAAATCTACATGATGGTCGAAATACCCTCCAATGTCATTTTAGCCGACCAATTCGCCAAATATTTCGACGGCTTTTCCATCGGCTCGAACGATCTTACTCAACTGGCCTTGGGCGTTGATCGCGATTCCGCACTCGTGAGCCGTATCTACGACGAGCGCAATCAAACCGTAAAAACCCTGCTAACCAATGTTATCAAAATCGCCAAACAAAAAAAGATCCCCATCGGCATCTGCGGCCAAGCCCCGTCCGATTACCCGGATTTTGCCAAATTTTTGGTCAAACAAAAAATCACCTCCATGTCCCTCACACCCGACACGGTAATGAGCACCATGAAAAAATTAAAGAGTTAAGCGGTAAATCAGATGATAAACAAAAACACCTCCATAACGGAGATGTTTTTTCGTCGTATGCTAACCAACGTGACTCACCAAGCAATAAGCTATGGCGGGTTGCGTCGTTCGCGAACGACGTGGCGGGCCCGAAGGGATTCGAACCCTCGATCTTCACAGTGACAGTGTGACGTGTTAACCAGGCTACACCACGAGCCCATGGCGGCCAATCTTTCAAAAATTGTGCAGTGAGCTTATCATGGCTTATTTTTTTTGGCAAGTCCTAACTTGCCTAAAAACTGGTCAAAATCCGCCAACGTGCTATGCTGTGGATATATGGCGTATTGGCTAATGAAAACCAATCCGGATTTATTCAATTGGGAAATGTTGGAACAAGGCGGTAAAACGCGTTGGGACGGCGTCCGGAATTATCAAGCACGTAATAATCTCAAGGAGATGAAACCCGGAGATTTGGCTTTTATGTTCCACATGGAGCCCGAACCCGGAGTCGTTGGGGTTATGCGCATCGCTTCCGAGGCATACGACGATCCCACCTCCAGCGAAGGCAATTGGGCTGTTGTTGATGTTGAACCTCTTAAAAAAATAGCACGCCCTGTCAGCTTGGACGAAATCCGCAACACACCTGTCATCAACATTCTGCCTCTAAAAAGCCAACCCAAACTTTCGGTTATGCCCGTCAGCCAAGATCAATGGGATCTCATCCTAAGAATCGGCAAAACCGAAATCTAAACATCATCACCGCAAATTTAAAACCACTCTTAGTCGAGTGGTTTTTAGTTCGAGCGGCCCGGTTTATTGTGATGAATCCGGCTCGGTAATCTTCTTGTGCCAATCGGCGGCCGCAAGCGGGTCTTCGGCCAGCAGATTGAGCTGACGCATATCTTTTTGGATATCGCGCACCACCGAGCCGGCCTGAGGCGGTCTGACGGGCGGATTGTCGTGATCCAAAGGCTGATTGCGTTTTGCATAATATTCATCCAGATCCAAAAGCGAGGCTTTAAGCAAAAGCAGAGCTTGCTCTTCTTTGTCATAATGCAAAATGTCGAAAACCATCGGCCCGCCTTTAAGCAATGGCGGAAGCTTGTTATTGCCTTGGATCAAAATGACGATGGGCACCGAATATTCATTGGCCCAGGCGATTTCTACACCACCGCTCCAAGCCGGTTCCAAAGAGCAAACAATCAAAACCGAAGTTTGACCGATGATGATTTCTCTTTGATTATGAAAAATCGTTTTCAAGCTCAAGTTGGCCATTTTGACAGGATCGTATTCCTCATGAGGAACGAATCCGCGAGTTTGCAAAACTTCTTCACAGATTTCCGTTAATTTAGAGTAAAAAGTCTTCGCCCCATCTCTTGCTTGGTAATCAAGCTCTGTCCAAGGTCCGCAAATGTACGGCCGTCTCCGATTCTTATCACAACTCATCGATAACCTCCTTTTTCGGTTCTTCCGCACCATAGCGCAGTTTAGAAAAAGTTTCAAGGGTACCGGAGTTTAACTCACCCCTATGTCATTTCGAATCGGACGTGAGAAATCTCCGCTTAAGCAACTTGGTTGGTAATAACAGTGTAGATTTCTCACGTCCGATTCGAAATGACATACCTTGGCTGGATTGGCTTGTAGCTAGGAGCTAGTGGCTTGCAGTCGTTATTGCCAAATCTTGGCTAAAAAGATAACATTTGTTGCATATGTCTCAACCCACAGATGAACGTCAAGATCGGCTAAGCCGCCGCGAAGTGCTGATTCAAAAAGGAATCGAACCGCATCCCGCCAAATTCGCTAAAACTCACTCTCTCGCCGAACTCGCCAATGTCAAAGATGGAGAAGAAGTCTCCATTTGCGGACGCATAATGTTACAGCGTGTTATCGGCAAGCTGGCTTTTTATCAACTGCAAGATGAATCCGGCCGTCATCAAGCCGGCGTTAAAGTTGATGATGTGGGAGCCGAAAATTATGAACTTGTGGATCTTTTGGATCGCGGGGATTTTTTGGGCGTAACCGGCAAAAAAGGAATAACCAAAACCGGCGAACCTACCATTTGGGCAACCAACATCAAAATCTTGGGCAAGAGCCTCATTCCACTGCCTGAAAAATTTCATGGCGTGCAAGATATCGAGCTCATCTACCGCCACCGCGAAATGGACTTGGTTGCCAATCGCGAATCTTTTGAAAGATTCAAACTGCGCTCCATCTTTCTCTCCAACTGCCGTCGCTATCTCGAAGATAATGGTTTCTTGGAAGTCGAGACTCCCATCCTTACATCAGTCGCCACCGGCGCGGCCGCCCGCCCTTTTCTTACTCATCACAACGATTATGACATGGACATGGTTTTGCGCATCGCTCCCGAAACCTACCTCAAAAGATTAATCGGCGGAGGGTTTGAGCGCGTATTTGAAACCGCCAAATGTTTCCGTAACGAAGGCTCCGATCCCTCGCATCATCAAGAATTTACCCAAATCGAGTATTACGTGGCTTATCAGGATTATGAATGGAACATGGATTTTACGGAAAAATTATTACGTGATGTCTTGCAAAAAACTTTCGGCAAATTGCAGTTCGAGGTCATCGGCAAAACAGGCTCTATTCACACAATCGATTTATCGCAACCAATTCCTCGCTATTCCATTACTGATTTGATCAAACAAAAAACCGGCATTGATGTTTTGGAATTTACCGAGGCGAAAGATTTGGCTCAAGTTATGCAAGCCAAAAATATTCCGGTTGATGATATCGACAAAAAAGGCATCGGCACGCTCATCGACGAATTGTACAAACACTCGGTTCGGCCCAATTTGGTAGCTCCTTGCTTTATCACCAAGCACACAACGGAAATGAAGCCTTTGGCCCGTCGCAACAATCAAGATCCGCGTTTGGCCGACAGCTTTCAACTGGTAATCGCGGGCTGGGAAGTTCTCAACGCTTATTCCGAGCTGGTAGATCCAATCGATCAATCCGAGCGCATGGCACGCCAAGCCGAGTTCCGCGCCGCCGGCGACGAAGAAAGCTTTGAGCTTGATGAAGATTATATCCGCGCTATGGAAATGGGCTTTCCTCCCATCACGGGCTGGGGCATGGGCATCGACCGAATCTTCGCCCTCCTGACCGGCCAATCCAACCTTCGCGACATCATCTTCTTCCCCATAATGAAACCGGAAAACCAGCCGTAATTCACGATTAACAATTACCGATTATCGATGCAGGAGTCGCTGTCGCGATATTTTCATATGAAGCAAAATCTTATTGCTGATAAAAGTTATGCATTCGCTTTGGCAATTATTCAAGCTCATCTTTATTTAACTAAAGAAAAAAAAGAATTTATAATTGCACGACAGCTATTAAAAAGCGGAACATCTGTAGGTGCAAATGTTAGAGAGGCGGTCGGTGCTCAATCGCGTGCGGACTTCATTAATAAAATGTCCATCGCTTTCAAAGAAGCTTTGGAAACGGAATATTGGTTAAACTTACTCAAAGATTCCAAACTTCTACCAAATAAAATGGCGGAAGATTTATTAATCGAATGTCAAAGTATCTGTAGAATTATTACAAAAATCCAAATATCAACAAAAAATAATGATAATAATCGCGAAAGCGATATCAATCATCGTTAATTGTTAATTGTTAATCGGTAATTGGTATTTGGTATTCTCTATGAAACGCACCAAAAATAATGATAATAATCGCGAAAGCGATATCAATCATCGTTAATTGTTAATTG
>CALFEO010000004.1 GCA_937949995.1 uncultured bacterium | reverse complement strand
ATAACAGTGGAGATTTCTCACCTTCGTTCGAAATGACAAATTGTTATTTGGTTGGTAATAACAGTGGAGATTTCTCACATGCGTTCGAAATGACAAAATGTTACTTGGTCGGTGATAACGGTGGAGATTTCTCACATGCGTTCGAAATGACGAAGCATGAGAAGTTGATAAGTTGGAGATTTCTCACGTCCGATTCGAAATGACAAAATGTTACTTGGTCGGTGATAACGGTGGAGATTTCTCACGTCCGATGCGCCTGAGGAGCAGAAATGACGAACCCTGGTTGGTGATATTAGTGGAGATTTCTCACATCCGATTCGAAATGACAAACCTTGGTTCGTTTGGCTGGTGGCTAGAGGCTGGCAGCTGGAAGCTTGCGTGAGGGTATGATAAGCTCGAAAAACTATGGAAGAGGAGTTTTTAACAATGCCCGAGATTATTAACGACGAAGAGCGGGTGGAGCTTAGTTTGAGGCCCAAGTTGCTGAAAGAATTTGTTGGCCAGCCTTCAATAAAAGATAATTTGAGCATCTTGCTGGAAGCCGCAAAAGGCAGAAACGAGCCTTGCGAGCATGTTTTGCTTTATGGACCGCCCGGATTGGGGAAGACGACATTGGCACATGTTATCGCACATGAAATGGAAGCGGAAATCAAAGTAACCAGCGGGCCCGCTTTGGAAAGAGTCGGCGATTTGGCGGCCATTTTAACCAATTTGGAAGAAGGAGATATTTTGTTTATTGATGAGATACACAGGTTAAACAGAAGCATCGAAGAAGTTTTGTATCCGGCCATGGAGGACTTTGCTTTGGATATTGTTATTGGAAAAGGACCCGCGGCAAGGACATTGAGACTTGATCTGAGAAGATTTACAATCATTGGAGCCACAACGAGATTGAGCTTGATAAGCGCGCCTTTGCGCGACAGATTTGGCGCGCATTTTCATTTGGATTTTTATGGTCCGGATGAAATGTCGGCTATTGTTGCCAGAAGTGCAGCTTTACTAAATGTGCCGATAGACGAGCCGACAGCGGCTTCGGTTGCGGGACGATCGCGCAGAACGCCCCGCATTGCTAATCGACTGTTAAGACGAGTCCGCGATTTCGCGCAGGTGAGGGCGGAGGGAGTAATGAGCCCGGAAACCGTTGATGCGGCTCTAACATCTTTAATGATAGATCATCGCGGGCTGGATGAAACTGACAGAAGATCTTTGCTCGCAATTATAGAAAAATTTAACGGGGGTCCGGTTGGTTTAAATACTTTGGCGGCTTCGATGAGCGAGGATATCGCCACACTGGAAGATGTGATCGAGCCGTTTTTACTCCGCGAAGGGCTGATCAGCCGAACGCCTCGCGGAAGAATGGCCACAAAATCAGCTTTTGAACATTTGGGCAAAGAAGTGCCGGAGGGAGTGGAATAAAAGCACCGCATATTGCGGGCTTTTTATTTATGCTATAATTACCCAATGATACCAATAGCATTCATTGTCATAATTTGGCTTATAGCCGTAGCCGTGTTTTTGATTTTTGCCGGGTTAAGCATAATGCAAATGCTTAAATTCGGAATTAAACACCCGGTTACAAAATGGAGCATTATCGTGTTCATGGGCGTGGCAACCTTAACGGTGCTGGGAACGCTTATTTTTTTAAGCCAAATCAACCTGCAATCCGGATTGGATTTGCAACCGATTTACGAATCGGTTTTTGTCGTCTAAAACCATATGATCGATATCAATCAACTGCCCGGGCTTTTACCCGATGAAAAACTGATGAAAATCTACCGCCGGCATCCTTTAACCTTGTTTGGATTGTATTTGGGAATATTCATCACTTTCATCATTCCTATCAGCGTTTATTTGTTAATCCGCGGAATGAGTGCGGATTTTTTCGGTTCCGAGGCGGGCATGACGGTTTTTGTTTTGTTCGTTTCCGCATTTGTCTTATTCGCCTTGTTGTTTATCTTTCAGCAATTTTTGGATTATTGGCTGGATGTTTGGATTTTAACCACGAGACGTATAATCAATATCGAGCATACGGGATTATTCACCCGAGTACGCTCGGAAGTACGTTTATACCGCGTGCAAGATGTTACCTCGGAGCTGCATGGATTTTTGCGCCACATGTTTGATTATGGCATGGTGTACGCGCAGACCGCGGGCGGAACACATAGATTTACTTTTGAAGATGTTCCCAATCCCAAGGAGGCGGCTAAGATAATTTTACAACTCTGCGAGAGAGACCAAAGAACCCACGAACAAGAGATTACGGAGGATGAAGAGCCGGCATACTATAAACAAGCGGTACAGTAATAATACAAAAACACCGGCCATGACCGGTGTTTATTTTATCTGTACCAAGGTTTGAGATCTATGCCGGTGTAAAAATATTTGAGAATGTATTCGTAATTTTTACCCTCTTTGGCGGCCATGGCGAGTGCTCCGGAGGCTGACATGCCGACTCCGTGGCCCCAGAGAGTTTTGCCGGCGTCTTGCGGAACCGGAACACCCTTGCACCAGGCAACGGAACCGTACCAAACCTCACTCCAATCGCGCGTACGGCCATCGGAACGCGAGAAATAAGGGGTGATGGCGATTTTATTTTCGTAGGAGACCACGATACCGCGAGTTTCATCGATAGCGCGGACTATTGTTGGTGAGCGCGCCTCTTGACCGTAGCCGCGATAGACCTGATCGTATTTGGCATCCACCGTGTAAAACTCATTGGCATGTTTGGTATTGCGCTCGATGTGATACATGGCATAAGTGCGAGCGGCGATGAGCAATGTTTTGTGAAATTCAATGGGAGAGAGCTCGGAAGTTTCGGCGATGCCTTTTAAATACCACTCAATGGGAAGCTCGTTAATGAGCCAAACTTTATCGGTGGCCGGGGTGAAGCGCAATTCCAATTTACCGCGGAATTTGTTATCGTTGGCGCCCGGAAGCCAAGAAACGGGGCGGGAGAAATCCGTGACTTCGAGAGGAGAAATGCCATCCGGAGCGACAGCCACGTAAAATTGCGTGGACTGGGACTGACAGCGCGGGCCTGATGCTTTATATACTTTATTGATACGATCGAAAACAACTTTAGCTTCTTCACCGCGATTGAAGGAGCAGATAACTTGGCCGTTTTGTGTTAGATTGAAGCCAGTGGAAACACCGGCGACCATAAGCGTGTCATCGGTTGTGGCATAAAGACCGACGCGGATAATGGGTTCGGAGGGAAGGTTGGCATTGTTGACCGGAGTGGAAGGAGACGGATATGAGGGAGTGGCCGGAGCGGGTTCGATGTAACCGTCGGCGGTAACCGTGACAGGGATGTTGAAATATTCAACTTCGTTGCCATCCGCTTCGACCGCAAAACGAACATTGTATTGGCCGGATTTGGCCGGTGATTTGATATTAAAGCTGACTATTTGCAAATGACCGGGTTCGGTAACGGCGGATTTTTGAACGGCGATTGTTGGAGACGGCCAAGAAGTATCTTTAACGTTGGACAGATTGCCGCTTAAACTGGGAGAAATTTCTTTGAGTTTAATCGCCTGATTATTCCAAACTGCTGTACCGATATTTTTAATGCCGTAACTTAATGAAAGAGTGGATCCGCCGGTAACAGCGAATGGACCGCGAGGCTCCAATAATATTTTACCGCTGTAACTGCCGGACGAAACCGCGGGATCGGCGCTGTTGCCGTTATTGTTATTTAAAACATATTCATCGGGCATGCGGACGCGGATGGGAAGTGTAAAAGAAGATCCGGAAATACGGCTGATGCCGTCGACATACATTTCGAATGTTTCGTTGTATAAACCGGGTGCATTGGGAGCACGCAATTGAATGCTGAACGTAGCTGTTTGCCCGCCGGAAACGGAAGACTCGTTTTGCATTGCCGACAAACGGTTGCCGATCCAAGAGCCGTCCCAAAAAGGGCTTTTTTCTTGGTTGTTTAAGATGGCGACAGCGCCGTAACCCTCGCGTTGCCAAGTGCGCTCGGCACGATTTTTGATTTTAACGTTGACTATAAAATGCTGGCCCGGATTGACTTGCCATTCGGCACCGCCTTTATCGATGACCTCGGCCAGATAATGCTTTGTATTGGCAATTCCCGCAGAGGCGGCAGGCGACGGAGTTGTGGGCATGGCGGACAATGATGAAGTTTGACCGCTTGATGACCCGCCGGTTGATGAGGAAGGAGCTGAAACCACGAAAGTTATTTTGATGACTGTAAGATTGTGCCAAGTTTTGCCATCACCAAGTAAAAATCTTTCGGAGTAAGTGCCTGGTGTTTTGGGAGCAGTTACTTGAAAACTTGCAGTTGCGACCTGACCGGGAGCCACTGATTGCTGATTGATTGTTGCGGCCAAATCATTTTTAGGCCAACTTGAATGTTTAAAAATGGTTGTATCGCCGTAAAGATAAAGAGAGGTTTTTGCGAGACCGCCATACCAGGTATAATTGGTTTTATTTTCGATGGAGACAAAAATGGTTTTTGACTCGCCGGCTGTTAGGTTAACGGTGGATGATTGAACGATAGTGGCGGCCGATGCAAACGGGGCAGACAAAAACAAAAATAGCGCAGTCAGCAATAAACACGATACACTTGCCGGCAAGCGCCAATAAATATTCCTCCTTTTTTGGTAATACATATTGATTTTTGTTGAATACTGATTTTACGCATCAGTATCAATATATATTGAATATACAGACGCAACACAGCTTGGTCAATGTGTAAAAGTATTTTTTCATCTAAAATAAGGTAAAAAATCCACACAACAAACAAATGCCGAAGCTCGTTTCTATCTTGACATACGCATAAAATTATGGTAAATGAAATCTACGTCGAACCTTGACAAAATCCATTAAGGAAGGAGCGAGAATGGCGAGTCCCGGAAAACAAATGGAAGAAGTTCAGAAATTTCTTATGCGCCAAGGCGTTTCAGGAAAAGCTGATGCTAATCATTTTCTTCAGATCTGTTTAGACTATCAAAATGCAAAAGTCATGCGCCTGCCAAATATACTCATGGGAGTTCCCGCTCCCAATGTTTCAGAAAAAGAGGCTGCGGTAAAAAGTACCGCAAAAAATCTTCTCGAAAAATATCCCAATGCTCCTCAAGAATTTTTGACCCAAGTTCATAGCATGCCGGAATTAGTACTGAAAGCATTAAACGAGATAATGTGGATCAATCTTTAGGTGGCTTAATGATACCGAATGTGGTATCATTTTTTTTATAAATATGAATAATACTGCAGAATTTCCACTTAGAAAAAGAGAGGATCCCAAATCAGCGTTAGCCTATTATCATGATCAGAAGGGCGACTACCATGATCCGGCTCAACAAATTGTAAATCCATTTCAGGTCAGTTCTTTTTATAATGAACAAAGAAAAGAATACTTGGGCGAGAATATTAATGTAAAAAAAGAAGTTGACAGAATAAGACTGTTAATGGAAATTTTAAAAGATGATCGAAAGGGTTTGAAAATTTTAGGACAAGTATTAAGATCCTGTCAGGAGTACGGTGAGTCAATTGTGAAATTAGCGAATACAAAAAAACTTAACAGTGACAAAGATGCGGATATTTATAAAATGGAGGTTGGAGCCGCGGATAGTTATAGGAAACAAAAGCATAATATTTTAATTGGAGAGTTCGCGAAAATGCGGCGTTACATGATGAAAAACTATGGGCCGGATGGAGAAATAGAGCCTCATGATGAATCCGAGCTGCCGGCAACAGTTTTATTTACAGGCACGTCAAGCGAAGTTCCATCTTTACCGAATAAAGAAAAAGAGCATTCTTTACTAAGAAAAGCTCTGGGTAGAAATGCTTGTCGATATTTTGAAGCTTTGCAAAATTTAACGGATGCTGAAATAGAAGTTTTAAAAAGTGCTATTGAATAGCACTTTTTTTAACAAATAATCTCCTAAGTTGGGAGTTTTTTTAAGTCGCAGCCCGCCCCTTGGAGCAAGCGCTTGCCGAGCCTTGCGGTTGTTTGCGGGATTACCGCAAACAGACGCTTGTTTCCGCGGGTACAGGCCAGACTGTATGAGTTAATACGCAATATAAACGGAAACTGTTTCAGGTTGATTATTTATCCGAATCTTTAAAATTACTGTTTATCCTATGCTCCTCGCAACGACTAAGATATTGCTTTCGAGTTTCTTGCCGAATCTTAGGGGTAAGGCTCATTTTGGGAATTTCTTCGGAAGGCTTAAGGCCTTGAGCCACTTTGGAGGCGCGTTCTTCGCGGCCGCGGGCAACTATGCGATCGGCTTCGGTTTGAGGAGTGATGTCTGTCATAAGTTTAGACTAAAATGCCAATTTATGGGAAAATGCCAGACATGAGCACAACCAAGGTAATTGCCTGGAATACGGGCGCGCAAGCATTGGGCAAGATTATCTCCACGATATTCGGGATGATAATCATCGCGCTAATGACCCGATATTTGGGCCAGCTTGGCTTTGGATATTATTCCACAGCCAATGCTTTTTTTCAAATCTTTGCCATCATGCTGGATTTGGGAATCAACGTGATGATAGTGCAAATGCTGGGCGAACATAAGGGAGATGAAAAATATGAGCGCAGGGCTGTGAGCGCGACCATGACATTCAGGATTGTAACCAGTTTTGTGCTTTTGGGAATTGCGCCGTTTATCGGACTACTGTTCCCCTATGCTTTTGAAGTTAAGTTGATCATGTTTGCGCTTTGGATCAGTTTTTTTGCGGCAACCTTGAACCAAGTTGTAATTGGCGTGCAGCAAAGACATTTAAAAATGCACATAGTGGCCATTTCCGAAGTGGCGGGCAGAGCCGTTTTATTGCTGGGATTGTTACTTGCAATGCTCTGGAATTCCGGGTTGATGACAATAGTCACTTTTGTGTCATTGGGAAGCGTAATCAATTTATTGATTAACTGGCTGGCGGCGCGCAAATACGCGAGCTTTGCCTGGAATTGGGATCCGGCTTTTTGGAAAGAGCTTTTGCAAAGATCTTGGCCGATTGGAATCTCCATATTTTTTAATTTATTGTATTTTAAATCGGATGCTTTTATTCTCTCATTGGTCAGAACTCCCAATGAAGTTGGTATTTACAGCGCGGCTTACCGAGTCTTGGAGATATTGATTACTTTTCCATTTATGTTGGCGGGCATCATGTTACCGCTTATGGCGCATGCTTGGGCCAAGAAAAATACAGAACAGTTTTCCAATTTGCTGAGGCAATCATATTCGGCGATGATGTTGTTTGCTTTTCCGCTTTTGGCCGGCATCTTGGCGATAGGCACAGAGGCCATGGTTTTTATCTCGGGAGAAGATTTTGCCGAATCGGGAGGAATACTGAAAATATTGGCTTTGGCCACGGCCATGATTTATTTTGGAACCATATCATCACATGTGGTTGTTGCCATCAATAAACAAAAAGCCATGATTCCGGCTTATATAATCGTGGCAATCATGACTGTAATTTTGTATATAATTTTTATTCCCGAATACGGAATGTGGGCGGCGGCTTGGCTGACGGTTTTTTCGGAAGGAGCTGTGGCATTGGCCGCGACTTGGTTTGCTTACAGATCAGCGCAAAACATAATCGCCGTAAAAACCATAGTAAAAATATTTTTCTGTTCAGCCGTAATGGGTTTGGCCATATTGCCGATTAAGGATCTTTGGCTGCCGATTCCGGTTGTTGCGGGAATGTTGATTTACGCGATTTTGATTTTAACAACCGGAGCCATTTCCCGAGAAACGATTAAAGAAATACTGGATTTCCGCAAAGGCCCTCAACCGATTGAAAACGTTTAATTGATTATCAAGCTGTTTAGAATATCTTTATACGCTTTGATGGAAGCGGATTTTTCGGTTTCCGCATTTGAGGCTTCGTTCAAATTATCTGAACAAATTTCCGCATGAACGGTGTACAGCAAATCATCTTTGGGAATAATGGCGTATTGAATAAAACATTCGTTGGATACGGTAGCCAATCCGGCTTGTCGTCCGTTGATTGAAACATCGGCATATTCGCCATACCAACCGCCCGCATACTCTTGATATTGGGCATCAAGCCAATCACGAGGAGCCAATTGATCGGGATTGGGATAAACTTGCACCCGAGCACTACCTCCTTCGGAGAAAGAAAAGTTGGGCGATTCGACCAAATCTTCGTTGACATCCACGCTTAAAGAAACGGCGGAGGCGTCATATGTTAAAGAATAGCCTTGATCCGTATTGGCGTATTCGAGAATCAAGCTTTGGTCTTGAGCTATGGGACCAACCGGTTTGGCGCAACCGGCGGCTAATAGGATTAAGCCCAGCATGACAGGGATCATCCCAAAGGAAAATGATTGTTTGAAAAAATTTCGCATAGAAACAAATTAAGTATTTATTATCACTTTAAACAAAACCGAGAATATGCGCAAATATGACAGCCTAGTGATAAAAATCCCTTAAATGAGGCTTTTTTCAATCTTGTGTTACGCGGCCATCGCCATTGATGGGTATAACCTCACCCAAAAAACGGGGCTTGGAACGAAAAATCTCCACATCAATATAGGCTTTAACTTGAGCCGCTCTATCCCTTAAAGCCGAGCGATACCACCAAGGATAAACCAAGCGGGTCTCGACACCTTGCACCTGCAAACCCAAGCGATCGGCTATGTAGAGGGCGCGGGGGAGATGAAAATTTTGTGTGGCGATTATGGCGGATTTTACTTGAAAGATACCACGAGCGCGGTAAAGGCTGTCGTAAGTGTCGAAGCCGGCGTGATCCATAAAGATATTCTCGGCCGGAACTCCGTGATCCAAGAGATAATCTTTCATGGCTTGAACTTCGTTATAATTTTTTTGGCCGTGATCGCCGGTAACGATTATCTTTGGCGCCAATCCCCTGTTGTAAATATTAAGCCCCGTATCCAGACGGTCTTGCAGAATATAAGACAATACTCCATCAGGGCGGACGTAAGCGCCGAGAATTATGACAGCATCAGCCGGTTTGGCTTCAGTTGTTTTAACAATCGAGCCACGAGAAACCACCCAGACCCAGAGGTTGGCGGAGGCGCAAAACAAAATAGCGAAGCCGGCTAGAGCTAAAAGCCATTTTAGGAGACGTTTCATGACCACATTGTCTAACGTTAAACGTCTAACGTCAAACGTCTAACGTTAAACGGTTAGTTGTGTATTTAGTAAATATTAACTACACTACAATTGATGATGAACAAAATATTGAATTGGCTGATTATCCTTTTGCCGCTGGCACTACCTTTATATGTGGTGAGATTTAATATTGGGCCGTTGCCTACGACTTTGCTGGAGGTCTACGTACTGGCTTTGATAGTGACTCGGTTGCTTACTATCGTCAAACGTCAAACGTCATCCCTCCTTTCGCGAAAGGAGGGATCAAACGTCAAACGGGGTTGGATGGTTGGTGTTCGAAGCTCGTGGTTCGCAATTCGTAGTTCGCTTGGTGGATGGTTTTGGCCTCTTGTTGTTTGGCTGGCGGTGACGTTGGTTGCTGTGTTTGTGGCGCAGGATAGTTGGGCGGCGTTTGGGCATTGGAGGGCTTTTGTGTTGGAGCCGGTGATGGTGTTTGTGGTACTTTTGGATACTTTGGCTCGGGAATCCCCCAATCCGTCGCATGGCGACGGATATCCCTCTTTGACAAGGGGGTTGCTTACAAGCGTTGCTATAGTAACCATCCTGCTTGGAGTTTATGCGATCTTTCAATATTTTACCGGATGGGGGATCCCTTCGCCGTGGGATGATGAGATCGGCAGGAGGGCGACGGGAGTTTTTGGATATCCAAATGGGCTTTCGTTGTTTATTGTCCCGTTTGGGATTGTCAGTTGGATGCGACTTGTTGATACATGGTTGGGCGACCACATGGGATCGCCCTTACAGTTGCTTATGCAAGGATCAGCATCAGCTCTGGCGCTTGTTGCGACGGTACTTGCGAAGTCGATGGGGGGGATATTGGCTTTTGGGGTTGGGGTTGTGCTTACGCTTATCATGTATAAAAAGACGAGGGTGATTGGGATTATTTTGACGGTGCTTGGGATTTTGGGAGCGGGTTTGGTTGCTTGGCAGATTTATGGAACCGAATTGCATCCCTCGACGATTGAGGATAGTTTGGCATCCACTAAAAAATGGTCGAGCTCGGTGCGCGTGATTATTTGGCAAGAATCATGGGAGCTGATAAAAGATAATGCGTTTTTTGGAACGGGTTTAAGAAGTTATAAGACGGCAATTCTCCCCTATCACCAAGCGACTTGGATGGAAGTTTTTCCGCATCCGCATAATATTTTTCTCATGCTTTGGATTGAGACCGGCTTACCGGGACTGATAGCTTTTTTGTGGTTGATTGGGGCTTGGGTAATTGCAGTCAAATGTCGAACGTCGAATGTCGAACGCCGAAAGAATGCTGAGGATTTAATTTGGTTGGTTCCTTTAGCTGTAATCTTGGTGCATGGGATGGTGGATTTGCCTTACTTTAAGAATGACCTTGCGATTCAATTCTTTTTACTGGCTGCGCTGGCGACCCATTACGGTACGAATTATCACCGCCCTTGGCGGGATCCCGCATACATTAAATATATTAAATAATTGTTGCGGGACGAATCTGCGCGAATTACGAATGGTTAATTAAGTCGTAATTAATATTAAGTACTTACCTATGAAATTATTATTTTTATTATCCCTTGCATGTCTGACAATTATAGCAGCGGGTTGTGATCCTGCGGCTGATGCTGACTTATTGCGGGCCGGAGATGCGGAGAAGATTACGAAAGAGAGTTTGGTGGATGAAACCGCGGATGGAGCGTTGATTTTGTATTGGGCGGAAGGATGCTCGCATTGCGTGAAAGTAAAATATGAGATTGAAAAAGCGGGGATGAATAAACAACTAAACATCATCTCCAAAGAATCTTACGGGAATGACGAAAGATACAGGGAATTTTTCGCAAGAGTGCAATATTGCGAGGTTCCGGTGCATCAGATGGGAGTGCCTATGCTGTGGGACGGAGAAAATTGTTATTTGGGAGTAACGGATATTTTGGATGAACTCAATAAGAGAATCAACGAAATAAATAAAAAATAATAAATAATAAATAATAAAGAATAAGGTGAGCAGTATTCGTTTGAATTATTAATTACGCTGATAAAATAGTTAGTAATAAAGAATGATGGGTGCGGAATGCGGAATGGAGGATGGGGATGAAAAAACAGCCCGAGGCAAGAAGGCTGTAAAAAGGAGGAGGAAAGAGAGCTAGCGGGTTGTGCGGGAGTGACCGGTGAGAGACAAGATGCGGGAAATGACTTTGTCGCGAGCCGTGAGGTAGATTAGCCGCAGACCGATTATTCCCAGCGAACGAATGGCTGAAGAAGGAGCTTGAGGCGCCGATTCTTTGCCGGCGCGATGAGATGAATTGGGAAGCACGGACTATGAATCCCGTTCTTGAGAGAGGCCGTCAACGAAACAAATATCGAGACCGATGCTTGAATCGTTGGGAAAAGGATCCGGCTCCAATGCCTGACGCGCATCATATCTACGTAATTCTTCGATGAGTTCGCGAAAGGAGCGATCCGTGGGCAGACCTTGGTTTTTGGCGGTAAAATCGATCATGAGAGACCTCCTTAAAGGCAATTCGACGTAAAAACCGCGGTTATTATGCAAGATAATAACTTTTTTGTCCAGATCTAAACCGGATCTTTACAACTTATCAAATATTTTCTATACTTCAGCAAGCAATAAACAAGCACGCATAGCTCAGCTGGTTAGAGTGTCACATTGACATTGTGAAGGTCCCTGGTTCGAGTCCAGGTGCGTGCACCATCCCCCTTGATAAAATCAAGGGGGATTTTGTTTACCGGCCTTGGCTCATGCCATGGTATTTTTTATTTTTGCTTGCGGTTGACCAATATACAAATACATGATATAAACAAAACCCGTCAAAAAACAAAAGGAGAAGAAAGATGGTTGAACCTTGGATCTTTTATGTAATTCGAAACGAAAAAGACAAAAAACGCGGAAGGGTTTTCCGCGAATACCTTGATCTTTATGACAGCAAGGCGACATTGCCCTCATCTACGGTTCTGCATTTTACGGAAGATGTTGACCTTGCCGACGTTGATCAATGGCGTGCGATCAATGAAAAGATCGTGCGCGAAGCCAGAAGGCACGGTATCGAGTATCTGGATAATCTGGATCCGGATCCCGAGACCAGCAAGGCGATTGCCAAGGCTTTGGAGCAACGTTCTTAATCGACCGGGCTTAGCGGTCGATTTTTTATTTTCTAAAACCAATTAAACAATTTGGCCATGAAGAGGATGTATAAAGCCAAGAAAAAAGTGCCTTCCCACATATGAATACGGCGGGAAATGCCGGAAATGACGAACAATAGAGTTGAAATAATCAACATGGGAACGCCTATGTAGTAGATTTCGTTGCTTAAATGCAATGTACCGAATAAACCCGGGATGCCGGTTACCACCAAAGCGTTAAAAATGTTTGATCCGAAGATATTGCCCAAAGCAACCTCGGATTTTTTTTGCATTGCGGCTTTTGCGGAAACCAAAAGCTCGGGGAGTGAGGTGCCAACAGCGACTGCGGTTATGGCTATGACACCCGTACCGATATTTAAAGTTGAAGATATTTCTATCAACGCATCTATCAAATATTTGGCTCCCAAAACCAAACCCACCAAGCCTAATCCCAATTTGAAAAAATCCTGAAACAGCAATTTGGGACGAGGCGGTTTGCCTTCCTTTAGAGATCGCGATGCGGTTTTGCTTTTATCGGCATCCGATGACTCCTCATCGCTCTCTTTATCATAAATCGTATACAGCAAATATGCTCCGTATGACAATAGCATTAAGATGGATTCACCCAAGGTAATGCGCATATCGGCAACCACAACCAGTAAGATGGCTGTACAAATGGCAAGCAGAGGTAAATCCAGATCTATGAGATTTTTACTGACGGAAAGACGTTTGGCAATTACAGAACTGACACCGACTATCAATAAGATGTTGGCGATATTTGAACCGATGGCATTGGCGGCCACAACATCGGTGACACCCTTTAAAACCGCAACCAATGAAGAAATCAATTCCGGGAAAGATGTGCCCATGCCGACAATGGTTACACCGATAATAAACGGCGAAAGCCCCAGTGAAAGACCGATTTTTTCGGCGCTCTCGATGAGCCAATCCGAACCTTTCACCAAAGCGGCCAATGATACGATAAAAATCAATATCCAAATAATCAACATAAAAAAATATAATGATGCCTTGTTTAGACAATCAATTATAGCATTGATGGGGTATCTGTAAAAAAAACGGAGTATTGGAAAATAAAAAAGAGCTCATTCGTAAGCAAATGTCCGGATCGAAAGTGTAATGAGTCTTTTGACTGCACTTCGTTTCGCTCAAGACATTCGCCGCCCTTCACTTACCATGGCGAAGCCACGAGCAAGCGAAGCGCGTCGGATGGCGGAGAGATAGGGATTCGAACCCTAGGTACCGTTACCGGTACACCGCATTTCGAGTGCGGCCCATTCGACCACTCTGGCATCTCTCCCAACCGATGTATGCTATCGATTTTTTAGCTAAAAGTCAACCTATTCGCAAAATTGAAAAATTACGCTATGCTGTAAATTCGAATATGAGATATTTTATTGCCAAAAAGAAACAGCTGATCGGCCGCAAGACTTTGGTTGTATTTGCCGCATGCTTATTATTAATCACGACATTTTACGGATCAGGTTGTGCGGCGCCAACAGATGAGACGCCAAAACAATTCCCGCAATCAGTAAATACGATTCCGGAGTCAGCAAATACGTCAGTTGCTCCGCTTTCGGATTTTATGCAAAGAAGAACCGTAAAATACGAAGATGGAAGAACGGTTAATTTGATAGTTATCAAATTGGAAAAAGACAAATTTATTTGGGAAACGGCTGAAGATCAAGGAGCGCCCAAGACAGTTATGGCTTGGAGACAAGAGCTGGGAGCCGATTTGGTTATTAACGGTTCGTATTTTGATGAAGAAATGCGGCCGACCGGTTTTTATAAACCGCGAGATGCGGATGAATCGCGAATCGCTTGGCCGGATAGGGATAATCAAAAAAACGGATCGGGTTATACGGGCTTGGTGCAAATACGAAACGGACTTTTGAGTTTGCATTATCTGCCGGCAAGCTTTCAAAAAACTCCGACAAAAGACAGTGCGGCGTTTTTAAGTTATCCGACTTTGATAGCGGACGGAAAAATACTGGTGGACAGCGATACGAAAAAATACGCGCGCAGAACAATCTTGGCGCAAGATAAAAAGGGTATTCCATATATTGTTATTACGGAAAGCGGAATAATATCGTTATTTGAGATTGCCAATTGGCTGACCGTGCAGCCGGAAGAATTTTCCATAGCGGTTAATTTGGATGGGGGCGGTTCGACCGGGCTTTCATACGCGGATAAAAAAATTAATATCGAAATAACTTCGGCGCCGGTGCCGAATGTAATCCATTTGAAAACAGCTACTAGCTACTAGCTACTAGCTACTAGCTACTAGCTGCCAGCTACTAGTCTGAACCTTGATTAACTTGATCCACGCTCTTATTAACTTGATTACAACCATACTGTCTGAACCTTGATTACCGCTCAGATTCACGCTCATATTAACTTGACACTGTCGTTCGCCACGCTCGGTCGCGACCGACGTGGTTCGCGAACGACGTGTCTTGATTACCGGATGAGTTCCTCAAGTCTAAAGTAACAAGTTCATCAAGAGTTTATCAAGTTGAAAGTCTAAAGTTCATCCCACTACGCCTCAACGGCTTCGCGGGACAGGTAAAGAGAGGCTTAAGTAACTCTTGAAGAACTTTAGACTTGATGAACTTGGCACCGGTTCTGTGCAATCAAGTAAATTAGGTTGGTAATCGGTTCGAAATCAAGGTTCAGACAATTTACGTTACGACGTTTTACGTTACGACGTTACAACTTTACGATATTACGACTATTTAGTTAGTATGTTATAATTATTCCATATGCAAGAAGAGTTAAAAAAGCTTTGTTACGATGACAGGGGAGAGATTAAATCAAAAATCGAGTGCCGAGCGGCAATGATCAATTATCTGATAATTGATGAATCTTTGGATATTGATGATGCCGAGGATTTGGCTGATAAAACAATGCGCGAGTTAAACCTGTGGCCGGATCCGCCGGAAACAGAGGTTCAGCCCGAAGTTTAAAAAATATTAAAACGCCTTGAGGCGTTTTTTGCTTGAAAAACAAAATCGTCAGACTTTACAAATCAGCGGTTATCTGCGTAAATATCGGAAACGATGCTTAACCATAGATATATATGAAACGTCTAATTTTAGCGATTTTGGCAGTTGCCCTTACCCTGCCCGTAACAGCCAAAGCCATGATGCCCGATACGGCGGCCATCGGCTTGCCCGGCATAACGAATCCGGCCGAAGTGGAAATGCGTGATTTGAGGGTTACGTACAGATTCGATCAAATGAATGAACCCGGTAAAAGCGCCGGCTTTATACCCGTGCAAATTGCGGCCAAATTATACAATTTGGGAAGCGCTCAATCTTTGACTTTAGCCGTACCGCTGCAACGACATAATTCTCATCAAGCAAAAGTCTTGAGTGTGTTTGTTAACGGCTTGGAGGTTCCGGTAAAAGCGGTTTCAAAAATCGAATTGCATGATTCACAATACGCGGAGGATGCCGGGGTGTTTACGATTAATCTTAGCAAGGATGCTGTAGCTATAGTTGATATAAGACTGAACCAACCGATTACGGAACAAGTTTTACCGTTTTTTATCAGTACGGCAAGCGGTTGGAGCGGAGCCATTGGCGCCGGAACCATAGAAGCCATTGTGCCGTTTATGCCGGCAAACTGGAATTTGGAGATGCGAGCCATTGCGGACGACACTATCAGGCCTCTGACTTATTCGGAAAACAGGGCGGCGTATACTTTTCAGAATATGAATCCGAGCGAAACGGATGATGTTTACTGGCATTTTGCCAATATGGATGCTTTGGAATATTTCGCGCGCGGAAATGAACGTTTTCAAAAAACCCAAGGCGATGCCAAATCATATGAAATGATGCGAACCGGGTTGCTGGATATGATCCCCTGCAACGGAGTACGAATGCCCTTGGCCAGCTGGTGGCGCAACATGTATGAAACCGTCACCATGGGAGTGATCGCATCAGTTCCGGAGGGGCAAGAAAGAATCGCCAAGGCCATGGAACTATGGAGTGATGACTGGACGGTGCCGAACGAATCCAATCAACAATGTTTGAACTTGAAACAAAGACCTGAAAGATACAAACAATCGTTAGCACAACTTTTGGCCATACCGGCAGCGGAAAGGAGCACCTTAGCCAATGACGCACTGAAAAAGCACGAAACTTATATGAGAGCCTTGTCGCAAGAAGCCGGCGACGGCAGTGCGGCGAACAGCCAAGAACAAGATCTTGCGCAAGATGTAAATATTTCTGACTCGGACAAAGCCCTGATGGCAAACTGGGATTCCAGATTTGCATCCGCAATAACGGATGATGACTCCAACGAGGATGATCAAGATCAAGAAAAAACTTCTTGGCCGTCGAGCATGATTGCGAAATTAAAAGCATGGTTTCCAAACATGTCACCGGGATCGCAAATATTATTGTTTATCTTTTTGGCGGCGATGCTGTTAATTGTTGTTGCATTTATTTTTATCAAATGGAAAGAAGGTTCGGATGATAATTCGACGCCATACATGGGAGCTCCGGCTGTAAAAAATCCGGTATCCCCTTCTTTCATGCCGACGATTAATGAAGATAGAATTAAGAAAGACGTTGAAGCTCCGGTCAAACCGATTGCATCCATGCAAGAAGCGCCCAAGTACCCTCCGGTACCCGATGAACCAAGAAGCGCGGAATCGTTTAAAGTAAAAGATCCCATACAAGCAACTCCGGTGATCAATAAACCGGATGCGCCGGTTAAGACGCAAGTATTGGATGAGGCATATCAAGATAAGCCCAAAGACAAACCTGTTGCCGCGGATCCGCCATGGATTAAAAAAGAAACTCCCCAAGAACTGATCAAGCCGAGCGCTCCCCCGCCGAATCCGGCGCCGAATAATCTGCCGTGGCAAAAGAAAAATGACGACAATGAACAACCCCCCAAACCAATGGTGAACATATAATGTTCATTACATCAAAAATCAAGACGGATGAATAATCCGTCTTTTTATTTATCCACTGTTTTTTCTTGACTCCAATCGCGCGGCGTGAGAAAAATAGCTATGTGATCGCCGCAACCATGCTTGGCGGCGATCAATTGCATCTGATAACTTCTTCCGATTAGCGGAAGAAGTTTTTTATTAACTTTATATACCATCGTAAACCTGTGCCCTTCATGTTATGCAATCGGAAATACTGCATCATGAGGTGATTTATAGCGAAGTCACGAAACTGCATCATTCTATAAAATTATCTCTATATACAAGTATGTTTCACATGATTACGGTTTTGCCTTCGGCGACTTACTTTTGTCGCCAAAAGTAAGCAAAAGCGCTGGGGTCCGCGATGCCCTCTCATTTACATGGGTTGCTTAATCTCTTTTACCAACCACGGTTACGCTACCCCCAGACCCCTTGGAGATTTAAATTGATTTATTGCTTAATAATCCCGTAAGCCAAAGGCGCTATTTGGTCCAGCTGATTTTTATTAAACAAATAACGCGCCATCCGAAATGAATGGCGCGTGTAAAAGTTTGTATCAATCCCCTCTGGTCCAAACGAAACCAACGTTTGAAGAGGGGTAATTGAATGTCCTGACCCATCGACGCGACAGATCGGGACGAGTGACGGCTGACATGCTGTACGGCACGCTTTGAATGCGCGCCTTGCATGCCGAGCCGTCCGGAGGGCAGGTTGCGGTGTCGATAACGAACCGCGCGGAGTAGCCGGGCTTGATGAGTACAACCCAGCTTCCGGTATTCGTCTGAAGTTCGACGAACGGACAAGCCTCCGGATTGGGAACCGGCGGAAGCCGAGGGCTTTCCATACACTGCCCAACCAAAGGCCTCATCGAGACATCACCCGCGGGAGCGACCCAGTAAAATTTACTCGAGTCGTTCTGCATGCGGAACATGAAGCCGTTGTTGTAAACGGCATATGCGGGACGGTACGTAACCGTTTCCGCGTTCCGCAGAATGACCCCGGGTGTGCCGTAAGGCCCAACCGGAATCGACCGGGTGACAGGCTCGGGCGCAGGAGCCGAAGCTTCGGTCTTGGCCTGTGCCGGAGCCGATGCTTCCGCTTTTGCCGAAGCACGCGGAGCTTCGGCCTTGGCCGGAGCAGGTGCGGGGGCAGGAGCAGGTTGCTTTACTTCAGCGACCGGAGCGGGTGACGGAGCCGGAGTCTCGGTGGCAGTTTCGGCTTTTGCCGTAACTCGCTTTTCCGAACTTTGCTCCTGCGTCGCTCGTTTTTCACCTTGGTCATTGTTCGGATTCTGAACCGATGTCCAGGTGAAGGAGGTGGCGGGCTCTTTTTTGTTCGTAGCATTGCAACCCATCAACACAGTGAGGGCTGCAAAAAAAACGAAAAATGTTTTTTTGTTCATTTGAAATCTCCTTCTGTCGCTTAGCGACAGTTTTTCTTTCCTTTGACACAATCCTGCAACTCCTGAATCGCGGCGGCGTTGTTCACCGTTTGCCGACGAGTCGGGTTGCCGGGATCATTCTCGGTAGCGTTCGTGTCCTCGACCAGAGGAATGACGCCATCGCGCGATGGGCAGATCTCGATCATCCTGCCGTTTTGATCCTGGCCCCTTGTGCAATTGACATGCTCTTGGGGCGGGGACAGGTAAATCGATGAGCCCATACTGCCGGGCGTCATCCCGTATGAGCCGAACGAACCGTAGCCGCCCATGGCCATACCCGGAGTCACCGGCTTGGTAATTCGGGTCTCCACGGTCGTGGGCTGTCCGCGCGAATCGCGCGAATGCTCGACCGTATGTTCGTGATACGGCGACTCCTCGCGCAAGGAATAACTTCCTCCTTGCGAGGAGAACAACGGGGCGCAACCGACGAGAGAAAGGAAAAAAACCGCGATGAGAAACAAATGGGAAATCTTCATGGGAGCCTCCTTTGGTCCATGGTCCTGGGTACATGGTCCTGGCATTGTGAGGGCTAGGATTTAGTACGAGGGCATGGACGTTTGTTACGGTACTGAAACGACAAGCGGAAAGGAACCAATTCCAATCCGATTGACGGGTTAATATAGCATAAAAATCGCTGATTGTCAACCCAACGAGCCAGTACAGTTCATCAAGTTAAAAGTTTAAAGTTCATCAAGAGTTATTTTTGTTTCTTTTGAAGAACTTTATGTTTTATAACTAAACTGAATACCGATTAATTAAGTAAATTTGTAGTAATATTTGGCTAAGATTAGCGGAAAAATAAAAAAGCCCCTTTTGAGCATATCCGGAGGGAGGAGGGGGATGATGCTCAAAAGGGGGAAGGTTTGGCTAAGGTGTCAGTAGCCGGGCAAAAGGTAGCCTCGGCCGCCGTACATGGGGGCGGAGGCTCCCCAGGTGCTTTGGCGCTCGTGGACCATGACTTGCTCAACACAGAGCTGTTTTTGCTGGTCGTTGGGCAAGGAGCCTAGGCGCTCCAAACAGCGCTGATATTCGCGGGTTCGGCCGTCGCAGTAGCCGGATTGACCGGCTCCGAAATAGCCGACACAACCGCCGTAGAAGCTGGCGTAGGGCGTATTGCCCCAAACGCGGGTGCGTTCTTCGGCGTGGATTTGCTCGCGGGCGTACTCATCCTCGGCACCGCCCATGTCGCCGATATCGGCCTTATAGGCCCCATATCGGCTGGTGTCGCGCTTGACGTGCAGATCCGAACCCCAAGGCCCGTATTCGGCACGAGCTTCCATTTTTTTTCGCCCGTTGACCTCGGAGGACATGGTGTTGGTGGACCAACAACCGACGCACAGAAATGACAAATAACAAATAATAAATAACAAATACCAATTACGGGAAAAACTGTTTTTTGTGTTCATTTTGGACTCCTTGGTGCGGATAAACACGAGGTTTATCCCTACGGGTTCGGGGTCAGTTTGTGAAGGTATGCTTATAAACGTAGCAGAAAATTGGGGTTTTGTCAAGGAATGGCCATATTGTCTGAACCTTGATTAACTTGATTCACGCTCATATTAACTTGATTAACTCTACTGTCTGAACCTTGATTAACTTGATTCACGCTCATATTAACTTGATTATTCCGAACCAGTGGAAAGTTCATTTGACCAAGTAACAAGTTTATCAAGTCTAAAGTTCATCAAGAGAAGCATGAGTAACTCTTGATAAACTTTAGACTTTTAACTTGATGAACTCTTGATGAACTCGGCCGGTAAGCAAGGTTCAGACAATTGGAGATAAAAAAACCGCCCTGATGTTGAATCGGGGCGGGGTTAGGGTTAAAGAACAAAGGTACGAATCAGTGGCGGGCGCGGGCGGCTGCCACTTCGGCTGCGAGCTCGGGCTCAACCTTGAGCGGGGTGATTTTGCATCCACTTCCGCAATCGGGTTGGCGGGACGAGCCCGTGAATGTGCGAGGGGGCTTGGGCGGAGGTTCGCGAACCACGACAACGGTTCGCTCGGGACGACGCTTGTTATTGCCGTCGTCACTCCACAAGCCGGCCCACCAATCCTTGAGGCCGATCCACCAGCGCTCATAGAAAGCGAAGTGCTCGAATCGCTGTTCGATTTCGAACGGCGCGGATGTGGCTACACGGCCATACTTGTCTCCCACTTCCCCACCGGTCTTGGTCTTAGGGTTGGGAGGGATAATTTCCGCGTTGCGCATGACGATACGGTATGTGCCGTAGAAGTCGTCATCAACTTCGAATTCCGCAATGTGCCGGAATTTTCCGTTGATTTTTTCCCGCGACGAATCCACGGTTACATAGCCCGGCATACCGGCCTGCTTAGCCCGCTTGGCAGAGTCAAACTCTACCACGCCGAAGGCGTTTTCGCTGGTTTCGAAGCTCACGCGCACGCGTCCATTGACCGGTTCTGCCAAGGGCCATGGCTTATCTTTCTGAACAGGCACAGGATTACCATTCACCGTCACATTTTCGAATGTGATGGCCTCTTGGTTGATCCTGTAATCAAGCCGAGCCTTTTCGTTTGCACCGCAAGCGGTAACGAACGCAGAGAAGGCCATTAGGAATGCCAGTGTTGCGGCACCGGAGAATCCAAGCAAGAACACCCATGAGATGTAACGCTTGGGTGATGCCGTCCAGCCCTTCACCTCGCCCTTGGCTTCGTCGGTCTTTACTTGCTCGGCAAGCGCTTTGTAGACTTGCCGAATGTACTTTTGGGCTACGAGCAAAAAGCCGACACAGCCCACTCCGAACCAGAAGGAGGATACATGCGTGATGTAAGCCACGCCGTACCAAAAGTTGCCGGTTTCGATTTGGATGTTCCAGCCAAACAAAGTTTGCGCCAAGATGTTACCCAGCACAAAGATGATGATGGAACTGACCGATCCCAGCTTGAAGATGACCCGGAATCTATTGGTTCGATCTGCCAGAGCTTCGGCTTTGGGGCCTTCGCCCATACGGCTGAATACGTACTCGAGAATACCGGTAACGGTGATTCCAACGAGCACGGCACCGGCGATCAGGGGTTCGGGCCAAAGGAAGATGGCGATGTCGAACACCATCAGCGGAACGAAGAGAATGGTAAGCGCCCAAGAGATCTTGGAGGCCAAATTTTCTTCGTCGAGAATGTCGATGGGTCCGCCGATGGCGGCCAACGCATTCTTGTCGTATTCGATTCCCACGGGAATCGAGACGATGAGCTTGGCGAATACGGTCGAGGTCTTTTCGATCAAACGAGTGGACTTGATTGTGAACCACCCGATGATACCGCTGGCCGTAAGAGCGATAAGCCCGTACACCAGCTTGGAAAACCAGCCGTACAGCACCAGCCATTGCTGGTCGCCGAAATCAGGTACGTAGCTGATGGCGTAATACTGCAGACTTGCGCCTTGCAGAAGCCAACCGCCGGCTACGAGAGCCAGCCAGAGGAATGGGTGAGCCGCGAAGAAAAAGTTCAGAAAAGGTATCTTCTGAAGCTTATCTACAAACGACACTTTGTGTCGCCATATAGACACCACATCCTCTCTAGGGATCTTGTCCGGCTCGTTACTGTCAATCCGATCCTCATCAACCTCTTGGCTGTGATCGTTAGCCATAACTGTTACGATACGTCCCCAACTCAAGAAAAGATTGATACCGGCCCACACAAGCTGAAAGACGCAAAGGAGTACGAAATACAACTCGTATCCCATGTTATCGCTTGTCGAAGGCAGTATGATGGCTGCAAAGAAGCTCCAAATCTCTTTCATGAGATTGTAAGGGGTAGCTACTGCAAGCAAAAGACTGCTATCGCTTCCGGGAAGGTATGCGTACCACACGGCTTCCGCGACAGCCAAGATTACAGCGAGTTTAAGAAACTGCTCGCTGATCCACATAAGGAGCGCGTTCTTTGCGCCCGGAAAGTGATCTCCAGCTTTGGAGAAGCCTCGCTTGAAAGCCTCCCAGCCATGACCAAAAAGTTGAGGCTGGGTAATGGCCAGTGCGGCAAAAACCGCAAATCCCAATAGATCCATGTTGTTCTCCTTTGCGGATTACTTACTGAATCCGCCGGTTTCTTTCTTGAAGTTTTCGTTCCATCACGGCGACAAATTTCCTGTCGGCCATGAGCCGCTTCTTCAGTTCCGAATCGCCTTCACCACTTTGCTTGAGCGACTGCACATCCGGAGCGTTGATGACGCGGTTCCAGTAATCTGCCCACAGCTCTTTTCGTTGCATGTTGGGCAGACGAATTTCTTCGTAAGGCAGAAGATCCTTGACGAAGGTGTCGACGGCCATCAATCCCTGCTTCAACATTCTTCCGCCCTCGTTGATTTTTGCGGATAGAACTTGTTGAGGATCGGGTTTTGGCGGAGTGCCGAGATTCCGGCGCAAACGCTTCAAGAGATCGTTTGCATTGGTTGCATGTTCCAAAGTTCTGCTGAACATCTCAACCGATTTGATTTGATCTCGAAGCTTTTGCCACTCGCTCTCCTCCGCATCTGTCATTACCATCTTTTCCAGCTTCTCTTGATGTGCTTCAGAGAGACGAGGAATGATGCGAATCTGAAAAGGCTCTTCACGGTAACGCTGTTCCAGAATCGCCATCTCATCCTGCACATTGCGCTTGATGTTATTCAACGCAACAATGCGCTCTGATGCACTCATCTCGCCGTCAGCCAAGATGATACTCGCCGACTGCAGTTGGCGCTCGATGATGCGCTCCAGCTCGAGACGGTATGTTTCGGGCATCTTTTCCGCGGTCAATCCGGCTTTGACTTCACTGACGATCTTGGAAAGATCTCCAGCTTCGAATTTTTCACCGGCTGCTTTGCCGAGCTTGCCAAATGCTTTTTTAAAAACATCCGGCACCTTGCGAACAAAGTCGATAGCAAAATGGCTTGCCATGAAGGCAACCATATCCGTACCGACATCGAAAAGTTCGTTTGTCGCGAACTCTCGAATTTTTCTTACAGCCTTGCCACCGGCCTTTGCTCCAGCTTTTCCACCACTACTTGGTTTCGGCATTTTCTATTCTCCTCTCCCCATCGGGGAGTTTAAATTGTCGAAGTTGCGTCTTCGAATACACTTCGAAGAACGTGTTAATATAGCATAAATAACGGGATTTGTCAATCCCTTTTACTAATTAAAAATTATGAATTAAGAATTATGAATGTTGGAGTCGAGCTAAGCTCGATTTTATATTTATATATAGCGAAGATTGAGAGGATTGTGAGAAGTATGAGGAATGTCAGGGATTTGACACTATGTAGGATTTAGCGCCGTTGCCTTCGGCTAAGAAGGTGTAGCGGGGGTCGGTGGCTATGAGGTTGGCGAGGGCGGGCCAGCGTTCGTGGTCGATGATGATGAAGCGGGCTTGGAGGCGATTATGAATGAAATCGTAGGCCATCTCTGCCGTGGTGGATGTGTTGTAGGCTAAATCTTGATAAGCCATAGCCAAATCCGGATCGGCTTTGTATAAAAAAGTTGGATCCATGCCCGAGACGTAGCGCAGGTTTTGATCGTGGAAAAACAAAATTGGGAATTCATCCCACATGGAGTGATAAACTCTGTCGCCCGGATTGGCGATTGCGGAAATAGCTTGCATGGGAATTTGATATTGATCGGCCAGAAAACGTTTGGCGTGGTGAGTTGAGGTGTAGGCGGAGAGGGAGTGCTGGAGTGTGATTGATAGAGTTGCTAGAAATATTATGGAGGGGAATAACCACTCGTACATCCCTTCGACTACTCTCAGGGCGGGCGTACGTCGTACATCGTACAAAAATTTTAGTTTTGAGGATGAGGTAATTGAAAACTCAGGTAACGGAAGATGGAGGGTTTTGAGGAATTGTTTCCAGTTGATGGTGGAGGCTAGGAGGGCGGTTTGCAGGGCCAGCAAGGGCTGGAAGTATTCGGCGAAGCGGAGGCTTTTTAGGGAGGCGAGGAATATAAGTAGGGAAAGGGGTATAAGAATAATTACAGATCGTACATCCCTTCGTCTTCGCTCAGGGCGGGCGTACATCCCTTCGACTTCGCTCAGGGCGGGCGTACTTCGTACAAAATTTTTAGAAGAGATGTGAGCGATGGCGGTGAGGAGAATGATGATGCCGAAGATGCCGAAGATGCTTATGGAGGACTCAATGTTTGCAGAGTTCCACTCTGTTCCAAGTCGCAAAGCTTGCGGAGTGGCGATGGCTACGTCGAAGATTTGGACTTTTAAGAATGAGAAAAGTTGATTGCGGTTGGGATGGATGAGGATGGCGAGGAGGGAGGCGGAGAGAGTTGAAAGAATAAAATAGTTACGGCGGATCCTCCCTGCCTCCCCGTCATTCGACGGGGGTGAACCCTTACTAAGGAGGTGCTGCGGTACAAGTGAGATCGTTGATTGGTTACGGCGGATCCTCCCTGCCTCCTTACTAAGGAGGTGTTGATATGAGTAATCCGATACAAGTATCAATATGATTGAAATAGGGAGTAAGAGCCAGCCGCCGTGGGTGAGGGTGAAGAGGAAGCTGGTTAGAGCGATGATGAAAATACCGATTGATACTTCGTAGGGATAAACCTTGTGTTTATCCGTGCTCGCATTGCCGGTTTTTATCGAATGATCAAAAGAACAATCAGTTAAATCACCGCGCGGATAAACACCACATCTTCGCCTTGTGTCTTCGAGTGGCATGCAAGGTTTATCCCTACGAAGAAAGAGAAGCACTATACATACTGCGGTGAACCAGAGGAGGATGGCGAGGGGGGAGGCTTTGCCTTGGATGAGGCGGGTGGTGAAGGGTTGAGTGAAAATGAGGAGGATGGGCCAGAGCCACCAATGGTTGAGTTTGAGTTTGTAGAAAGTGTATGCAATGCCGAGCATACAGATGACAGCGAAAAAGATGGAAGAGATCTGTGAGGCTCGCAAGGGGTCTAAAAAAAATAAAAAGGGAATTTGCAAAACGTGAAATAAAAAATGCTGGTCCGCGTAGTTGGCGCCAAGAGTTGTGAGATCCAGCCAAGGGAATTCGGTCAACGGACCTTGCTCGTAAATGAGCCTGGCGACTGTTATGTGATAAAATGCATCCGGATCCACGAATCGATCTACGGGAGTGATAAAAGCAAACCAACTTGTGAAAAGAAGGGATAGAAGCAAGAAAATCAGTTTAGTTGGCATGCAGGTATCGTACACTGTCTGAACCCGGATAACAAAAAACCCGAAAACGGGTTTTTTGTTCTCCCTGCGCAGAGAGGGTTATTGAGCTTGAGCGACGTTGATAAGCGAGCCCAAAACAAAGTTGGTGATCGCAAAAGCCGCGATAATGATAAGCAAGCCGATGACGGCATTTTTGATCATGGTTTTGGCTTCTGTGGCTTTCTTGTCTTCGCCTCCGGATGTCATCCAGAGGAAGCCGGCATAAAGCATGTAAACCAAGAGCAAGATACCAATGAAGCCAAGGAGGACGTTGATGACCCTGCCTACAACCTCGGGCAGACTTGCACTGGCCGCGGAACCAACTCCCGCTTTATCACCAACTTCGCCGACTTGTTCCAATGCGGAATCAAAAACTGTTTGCGCTAAGGCCGTACCCGGCAAAGCCAGTAAAGCAGCGGCGGCTGTGTAATAACCGGTTTTTAATAATGTTTTCATAATTTGCGTATTAACCTTTTTCTTATATTATTTGGATCAACTGCCCGACGTAACGCCTCCGCCGCCTAATGCCTGAATCATGGCGTTTAAGACAAAATCGGCAATCACGAACGACGTCGCGATAATCAATAAGCCAATGATGGCATTTTTGATCATGGTTTTGGCTTGCTCGGCTTTTTTGTCTTCGCCTCCGGATGTCATCCAGAGGAAGCCCGCATAGATGAGATAAACCAATAACAAGATGCCGATTACGCTTAAAACAGCGTTTATTAGATTTCCGATAATGGCCGGAATGTATTCACCTGAAGATCCACTATCAGGTTTAAGATCGCCTGCCGCGGAATCCAGGGATGTTTTCATCCCTTCCAAGCTCGCATTGGCTGACAAAGACGTACCGAACATGGTGGCAAGCAAAACAAAAGCTATCATGCAGGTACGGATGATATACCGGAAGTTAATATTTTGCGCCAAACGGTTGATTGGAACCATAAGTTGAAAGAATAAAGGTTATTGCGTTGCTTCGATTAATTGACCAATGACGAAGCTGGTAATTGCCCAACCTGAAAGAATAATTGCCAAACCGATGATACCCGAGATGATCCAACCGCGAGCCTCTTTGGTTTTGGAATCGTCGCCTCCGGCTATCATGTATTTGAAACCTCCAACGAGAACGATGATGACCGCAATGATACCCAAGAAACCGAGAGCCACGTTAATGATGTTGGCAATGGTTTGACGAAGGTCGCTGCCCTCACCTCCGGAAAGCGCCAAGCTTTCGTCTAATGCGCCGACCCCCAAAGTATTGGCGGTAAGTTGCGGTTTTTGAGCTAAAACTCCGGCTACCGGCAACATAATTGCGAGCGCGATAATGAATGCTGTTATCTGTTTTGTGATTTTCATTTATATACACCTCCTTTCATTGTTTATTTATCCATAGTATACCAAATTGATTCAGTTTGTGCCAATTGTTACTGATGACGATTGTAGCGTTTATAACCCCGTTATGCAACGGGGCAGGCCGTTTATAACGAGTTAAGTAGTATTATTATCGTAGGGATAAACCTTGCATGCCACTAGAAGCCACAAGGCGAAGATGTGGTGTTTATCCGTGCTTAAATAACCATAGCTTGTCATTTCTGCTCCTTAGGCGCATACGCCTCAGGCGTAGAACAAAGGTGAGAAACTCCGCTTGTAAAACTTGGTTGGTGATAAAAGTGGAGATTTCTCACGTCCGATTCGAAATGACAAAAT
>CALFEO010000003.1 GCA_937949995.1 uncultured bacterium | reverse complement strand
AATAACAAGTTTGTCATTTCTGCTCCTTAGGCGCATCGGATGTGAGAAATCTCCACCGTTATTACTAGCTTGAGTTTTACAGGCGGCGATTTCTCACGTTCGTTCGAAATGACAAAGAGGGTTTACTGGCTTAAGTTTTATAAGCGGAGATTTCTCACGTCCGTTCGAAATGACAAAAGGGGGCGGTTGGTAATTGGCGCTTGGTGATTGGTTATTTACCAGCTATAATGAAGGCATATGAAATTATCAGGGCATTTACGAAATTTTTTGACGTATATGGAGATCGAGAAGGGGCGGGCATCCATGACCATAGCGAATTACGATTTTTATCTTACACGTTTTATCGAATGGGCCGGGGATCCGAATCCGGAAGATGTAACCGACAGCATGGTTACCAATTTCAGATTGTGGTTGAATCGTTTGGAGGATAAGACGCGCGGTAATTTAAAGAAGAGTACACAGAACTATCATCTGATAGCGCTTCGATCTTTTTTGAAATATTTAGCCAAGAAAAATATTAAGACCTTGGCGCCGGAAAAAATTGAACTGGCCAAGCAGGGTTCGCGAGAGCCGGTGTTTTTGGATGCGGAAGATATTGAGAGGTTGATAGAAGAGCCAACGAGAACGATTCAATCCGATATTTTGCAGGCGCGCGACAGGGCTGTGCTGGAATTGTTTTTTTCGACAGGTATGCGCGTTTCGGAGTTGGCCAATTTACAGAGAGATCAGATAAATTTAAATAAGGATGAGTTTACGGTGCGCGGTAAGGGCGATAAGACGCGTGTGGTGTTTTTATCGCAATCCGCGCGAAACTGGCTGAAAAAATATTTGGAATTGCGCAAGGATGAATCGCCGTTTATGTTTGTGCGTCACGACAGAGCCGCGAATATAAAAAGCGATAAAGAGACCGGCCCCATCACTCCCCGCTCCATAGAGAGGATGGTTAAGCGTTACGCTTTGGCCGCGGGAATCCCCAAAGATATTTCACCGCATAGTTTGCGACATTCTTTTGCGACGGATTTGCTGATGAACGGCGCGGACCTCCGTAGCGTGCAAGCAATGCTTGGCCATTCGTCGATTACTACGACGCAGATATATACGCATGTAACGAATAAACAGCTGAAAGAAGTGCATCAGGCGTTTCATGGGACGCGTCGCGATGCTCCAAATAAAAAATAATAAAGAATAAATAATAAAGAATAAAGCGTGCAGTACGTAATTAAATAATAAATAATAAAGTTATAAATAATAAAGCGAGCAGTACTTTAATAAAATCACAAATAAAAAATAATAAATAATAAAGCGAGCGGTGTATATTTTAAATATTTAATTAAAGATGTTGCTTGATCCTTCTAATCAATGGCACTGAAATTGAACCGGACTTTTTAACAGCTGTTTCTCTTTCTCTTGCGGCTCTTTCTGTAAGATACGCTTCATAATAAATGAGCTTGAATGGTCTATAAGCCTTGTTTGATACAGTCAGACCTTGTTCGTGCTCTTGCAAACGTCTTTGAAGATCGTTGGTGGAACCTTTGTAGAAATAATTAATATTTTTTTGACTTTGTAAGATATAGAAGTACCACATATTTTTAGTATGTGCTTTTTATACATCTTGTCAAGATGTTGATATCAAAAAACACCACCGAAAAACGGGGTGTTTTTTTGTCGCATAATGAATAACGCGGCACACCGAACAAAGAGTTGTGGCGTGCCACGTCGTTCGCGAACGACGTGGCGTGCCCTGTTGGATTCGAACCAACGACCTACAGCTTAGAAGGCTGTTGCTCTATCCGGCTGAGCTAAGGGCACAGGCATTGATTATTGACGGATCAATATATTGTCTTTTCCGTTGCAAGAATAGCTTAGCGCTGGGAAAAAATCAAGGTTTCACCGCGAGGACGATTGACTTTTACAGAAAACCAAGTATATTGTGCCAAAGAGGAGGTGAAAAGTGACAGACAGTGTTCCTTCGCCGGCACAGCAACCGAAACGCGGTTCGTTTCGGCGTAAAAGATCCAAGAACGGTTTCAAGCAAGGGCCGAGAAAGTGCTGGTATTGCGGAGAGCCCAAAAAAGTTCATTATTGGAAATCGCCAACCCAGCCGGTTTGCATCATTTGCTATCAAAAGCGGATCAATGTTGAAGCTTGCGGTTTGTGCGGCAAGGTGAGATCAGTGCGCCGGCGGGATGAGAACGGCGGAGCGATTTGCCATACCTGCTATCAGCGCACTCGTCCGCAAGAGATCTGCGCGCGGTGCCATGAACCGGGAAAGATTGCTGAAAGACTCGCGGACGGTCGAGGTATCTGCAACCGTTGTTATCAAAAAAGACGCCGACACTCCGGAAAGTCTTGATAGACGAACCCCGCTCCCCCGTTGATTATGACGGGGATTTTTTATTAATTGGCTCTGATGTGATGTAAGAATGAAAAATGAAAAACAGCGCGATAGCGCTGTGAGAAGCTGTGAGAAATTTTTGCATCCGTCAGTAGGCGGCGACCCTCATCTCTCGCTCGCCAAACTCCATAACCATGGCTTGGCAAAATGCCTTGCTGAAAAGATCGAATGAGCGCAGATCCACAAAGTGGACTCCCATGCCGCGAAGCTTGTTAACCAATGCTTGCGCTTTGGCGGCTTGCTTATGGAGCTGTGCGGCGTTGATTTCGCGAATGGCGCTTTCATCGGGTTCGATGGACTGGCAAATCTTGTGTGAATCTCTATTGTACGCTTGGCAAATACGGTAGAGCTCGTTCAACACGGGGTTGATGCGATCCCAAGCGTTGCACCTCCGGCAATCTTTAATCGTTATTCTGACATCGTTGATATTTTGCGGTGTTGCTCCCATGAGAACCTCCTTGATTCCGGCTCCTATTAAAGACCATTTTGCGGTTTTTGTCAATCGCTTGTACGGCTTAAAGCCACTAGCTTCCAACTGCCAGCCGGAACCACCCGCTTCCAGCCCTTGGCTGAAAGCTGTCCTCCTTAAAAAGGAGGACAATGGGATAAAGGTTATTAGTTGGAGATTTCTCACATCCGATTCTCCGCCTGAGGCGGATGCGCCTAAGGAGCAGAAATGACAAAAATGGTTATTTTAGCTAGTGGCTGGAAGCTAGTAGCTGGTAGCTGATAAAGGCGGATGCGCCTTAGGAGCAGAAATGACAATGACCGGTTTATACCAAACCCTCCTCCTTTTTAAGGAGGAGTACCGAGCGTAGAGCGAGGGGAGGTGGTGGTACCCATGTTTTCATGAAATGAAAAAACGCGGTGGATCCGCGTTGTGGTTAGTTGTGCGCGCAGAAAGTCTCTGACGCGGGAAGGGGCGAGGCGAGATCGATCGGACTGCAGATCAGCAGAGGCGGGATTCGGCTTCGCGCAAAAAGTGCTCGGCCGTGCCCGGGTTGGTGCTGATAGACATGAGGCCCAAACGGCGCTGGCCGGATGGGAGCTTGAGACCCGAAAGCATGTAAGGTGCGATGCCGTTTTCGCGAGCCGGTTGGTAGAGCAAATATCCCAAGGAATTTTTGACGTCGCGAAAATCGGTGATGCCGAGTGCGGGCTTGATGATCTTGCAAGCAACCGCCCAAGGGCGAAAGCCGAGACGCGCAGCGACAGCGTACACGTAGGTATCGGCAGTGGTGCGGGTGTTGGCTTCGGTGAGGTAGAGACAATCGGTTTCCAGATGGTAAACGGCGTCAAAGCCGATAATGCCGTTGTAGCCGATTTGCACCAGACGAGTGAGCAGGGGCTCGACCATGTCTTTCATGCGGTGCAGGTTTTTAACCGCGACCGAGGATTTGCTTGAAGAAGCGATGATGCCTTGGTGCACGAAACCGAGTTGATACTGTTTGCCCATGCCGATGTAATGAAATTTTCCATCGGCGATAAGCCACTGACCGGTGATGGTAATACGCGGATCAATGAAGGCTTCTACGATCAATTCACGACCCGCGTTGACTGTTTGAAAGTCACCGCAACCATTTCCGTTCCAAACACAGCAACCATCTCCTCCGGCCAAATCCGTACGCTTAACGATTACTTTGTCGGCTTTGATTTTGCGAAGTTCGGGAGTGAGCTTCCATGTGGCTTTGCTGATATCTTCAACTCGCCAACCCGAAGACAGAATGACGTGGGGCGGAAAAACATCAGCGCAATTCAGCTCCGCGGCAAAACGACGCAAGAAAGCCTTGTTGCCGATTTTTTCGGCAATGGCCGGATCGCAGGAAAGGGTATCGGACCAAGAGAGACCGAGAGCATTAATGAACTCGGACTCCAGTGTGGTGGTGCGGAAAAAGTGAGGACGCGCACCGCGGGCGATTTTGCCGGCAACCGCAGTGAGCAAATCCGGCGATTCTTTGAGTCCGCGGAATACGCATTTGTCGGGAACGGTAACCAGTTCTCGCGGTGAAAGACCGACGTCGGCCAGCCAAGGCAAGATGCTTTTGTCGGCTTGATTGCCGATGTAAACCGTACCATCCAAAAAGTAGGCGCGCTCTTCGTAGATACGAGCAGGGCCGGAGGTTGAGGCGGGATTGTAATCCGATCCCAAAGACAGGTGATCGAATTCATTAACCTGATGAAGATAAATCGCTTCGATTTGTTCCGGGAACATCTTTCCTCCTTGAGTTTGGTACAAAATTTCAACGTTCGTAAGCTATTGGCGGGCTTATATTTATCACACTTCCGAGATTTTAGCAAGGCTCCGGCGATTGATACGTAACAAGAATATAAAAACCGCCTGTATTTGGCGGTGATATAGAGGTCGTCTTAGCGAAATAACACGTTAGACGACCAGAGAGGCGAAGGGGAAATCGCCGGTTTTGGGGTTTTCGATGTAGATTTCGATCAATCCGTCGCTGTCCGCGTCGCGGTATGCGGCATAGAGACTTCCGGTTGAGGCGACTGTGCCAATCATGATGATCGGTGTTTGCATCGCCTTCTCCCAAACCGCGGAAAATTCATCAGCAACTTGGTTGACGGTAACCAAGTTGCAACGACCCTCGGTGTGGTTGGTGAAGAAGGTGGTGAATCCGTCCACGAACTTGATGCGCGACAAGGAAATGATCTCCGGATAAATACCATCCGCCACAACCGTCCAAGCTTTGGGGTTGCGGAAGATTTCCGGATTCTTGATGAGTTGATCCAGCGGAGCGGAAACGATCGCTGTGCCCTCGCCTTTTTCGTCGACTCGAACTCCGTAGTAACGGGAAGTAACGAAGTCGTACCGCAGGCTGTTGATGCCGATGTCGCCATGAGGATTCACGATCATGACGCTCTTGTCCGGAAGCGACATGAACTGCTTGGTCTTTTTGGAGGCGTAACCGACTCCATAGAACTCGCCGGCGTTGCGCCCGCGTTTGTCTTTGATCTCTTTGAGCTGATCAAGAACGCGCACCCAAACAGCCGTATCGACTTTGGAGTCCGCGGCGACTTCGAAGGTGTACATGCCGTAAATGTTGGTCCATGACATGAGCGCTGGCAGATCCGGAGCCACAATCAGAGTCTTGCCTTTGGTTTTGGCGTCCAGGGTGCCTGCAAGATACGGGACGACTACGGTGCCTTGCGCGGTGTTCAAAAAGATCCCGGCGATACGGTCGACCGTGAGCTCAAGCCGGGCGGAATCCTTGGCAAAATCCTCAATCTTGGTGATGAGGACTTCGATCTTGAGCATGGTATCAAAGCCCACGGTGGTGAAATCGAAATCTTTGCTCGACATGTGCTATCCCCTATGTGAAAGGTGCTTTTTCCAGTGCCGCCTTGGCACTCGAGGCTTGATTCTATCAGAGCAAGGCTTGCTTGGCAAGAGTTGATGGGATGAATATCGAGATTGGCGTCCAAGGCGTGCGCGTGCGCGGCTATTGACCCCGGGCGCAGTTCTGATACATTAATAATATATGAATGAATTAACGCTTTTGTTTTCTTTTCTTATGACTCCTTTTTTGATTTTTTTGTTTGTTTTGTTGCTTGCTTCAATCAAGCAGGTTAACCAATACGAGCGCGGTATTAAGCTTCGTTTAGGCAAGTTTGTTGGTGTCGTGGAGCCGGGTTGGAGAATTATCATTCCGGTTATCGAATCCATGATTAAAATGGATATCCGTGTTAAAGCAACGGATGTGCCGTATCAGGAAACGATTACGCGCGATAATATTTCGTGCAAAATCAATGCCGTGATTTATTATCGCATAGCGGATCCGGCGCGTGCGTTTTTGGAGGTTGAACATGTAATGCATGCCGTAAGCCAATTGGCGCAAACCACAATGCGCAATGTTTGCGGAGAGTTGACTTTGGATGAGTTGCTCTCGAGCCGCGAAGAAACCGCTTTGCGAATCAAAAATATCATCGCTCAACATACAGCCGCTTGGGGGGTTGAGGTTGGCAGTGTGGAGTTAAAAGATATCAGCTTGCCGGATGATATGGTGCGTACAATTGCCAAACAGGCCGAGGCGGAGCGCGAGAAGCGCGCGGTGATCATCAAATCAGAGGGAGAGTTGGCGGCTGCTGATAATTTACAAAAAGCCGCGGGCATCTTGGCATCTTCGTCAGGAGCCTTGCATTTGCGCACGCTTTCGACATTAAACGATCTTTCCTCAGATCAATCAAACACGGTGATTTTTGCAATTCCTCTGGAGATTTTGAGAGCGTTCGAGAGGGTGGGACAGAAGTAACCCTATAAACAATTCATAATGCATGATGAGTGATGCATAAAAAACGACCGGCGACGGTTGTTTTTTTTAATTGTGATGGTTTGGATTGATTTTAATATATTTTTTTATTGCCAAATATTCATGATCATTGCGAACGATACGATCATAATATGACCGTTGCCACAATTTACCATCAAAATATCGCCAACCGTTATTTTTTACATTACGAATATATTCGTTTGTTGTCATGGTTTTAAACCAACCAACAATTTCCTGTAGGGACGACCCCACGTGGTCGTCCATGCCGGTTCGTTCGTCGGTCCCCACGTGGTCGTCCATG
>CALFEO010000002.1 GCA_937949995.1 uncultured bacterium | reverse complement strand
AACTTGATAAACTCTTAAGTTACTCTTGATGAACTTGTTACTTTAAACTTGATAAACTGTTTTTGTTGCTCTTGATGAACTTACTAGTCAGATAGTGACTTTTTGGTTGATTTGGGGTATGCTGGGTTGGTATGAAAAATGTTACACAAATGGAACCCGGTTTTTACGGGTTGGGGATTGCACCGAGGATGTTGCAGATTCTTTGGGATTTGAAATATAAAGCTCCGACTCCGATTCAGCAAAAAGCAATACCGATAGCCGTTGAAGGAAAAGATGTTATAGGAATAGCGCAGACAGGTACGGGCAAGACCTTGGCTTTTTGCGTTCCCATGATACAAAGGCTGTCGCAGGTTCGGGGCAGGGGTTTGGTTGTATTGCCGACGCGCGAGCTGGCCATACAGGCGGATGAAGTTTTTCAAAAGGTTGGTAAAACCATAGGCTTGCGTACGGCTTTGCTTATCGGAGGAGCTTCCATGAATAATCAGCTTAAGGATTTAAAAAAGAATCCGCATGTTTTGATAGCAACTCCCGGCAGATTGATAGATCATTTACAGCAGAGAACTTTGGATTTGAAGGATGTAAAAGTATTGGTTTTGGATGAGGCTGATAGAATGCTTGATATGGGTTTTGCACCGCAAATTAATCAAATCTTAAAATCAGTTTCCAAAGACCGGCAGACATTGCTTTTTTCGGCTACCATGCCGCCGGATATCATGAAGATAGCCAGTAAGTACATGGAATTACCGGTATCAATAGAGATCGCTCCTTCGGGTACAACTGCGGAAAGGGTCGTGCAAGAGTTGTATGTTGTAAACAGAGAAGACAAAATTAAACTTTTGGAGAAAATCTTAAGAGATTTTCGCGGATCGGTTTTGGTGTTTACCAGAACCAAACATGGGGCCAGAAAAATTACAAGAGTTTTGAAAAAAATACATCATACGGCGGCGGAAATACATTCAGACAGATCATTAGCTCAAAGAAGAGAGGCATTGGATGGGTTTAAAAGCGGTAAATATAGGGTTTTGGTCGCCACGGATATCGCGGCGCGCGGATTGGATGTAAAAGGAATCGAGCTGGTTGTAAATTATGATTTGCCGGAACATGCCGAGGATTATGTTCATCGTATAGGACGAACCGGGCGTGCCGGTGAAGAAGGGAGAGCCATTTCCATAGCTTCGCCTGATCAGCGTAAAGAAGTTGAGGCGATTGAAGCGTTTACTCGTTCGTATTTGCCGGTTTCAACCGTGCCTGATTTGCCGGTAACACAGTCCGCAGCACCGGAAAGAAGAGTATCAAAACCAAGAAGAGCAAGACAGAGAAGGAGATAACTTATCTAACACAGTTTAAAGTTTATCAAGTTTAAAGTTCATCCCACTACGCCTCAAAGGCTTCGCGGGACAAGTCAAGAGTTACTCAAGTTACTCTTGACGAACTTTTTACTTTTAACTTGATGTACTCATCTGTTGTGACGTTACGACTTTTGGTGTTTATGTTATAATGTTTGCGGTTTATGAAGGCTAAGAAAAAGGTTGCGGGGAAAAGAAAAAGACAAATTGCAGTTAGAGTCGTGAGGCGAGTTCATAAGCATTTTTGGGATCATTTTATCCCTCACGAAGGCAATAATCATGTTCCACACGTTTTAAAACATAACGTGCTTTTGGGTTATAGTGTAATTATTTTGCTATTAAAGATTTTGGCGGTTACGGCTCCAATCGCTCTGCCATCGGCAAGTTTGTATTCAAGTTCCATTACGGCGGGAAATGTTATCATGCTGACCAATCAAACTCGTACAAATCTGGGGTTGCCGAGTTTGACACAGAATGGAAAGTTGACGGCCGCGGCTCAAGCCAAAGCCAAAGACATGCTTGATAAGCAATATTTTGCCCATAATAGCCCAGAGGGTTTGACTCCTTGGTATTTTATTCGCTCGCAAGGTTATGCTTACGAAAAAGCCGGCGAAAATTTGGCAATTCATTACACAACCGCCGAAGGAGTACATGATGGATGGTTGGCGAGTCCGACTCATAGAGCCAATATAGTGAAAGCGGAATTTACGGAAATAGGTGTGGGGGTTGTTAACGGTGAATATGACGGTTATCCATCAACGATTGTAGTGCAGTTTTTTGGCAGACCCAAAGAACCGGATCCACCGGTAGAATCTTTAGTGGCGCCCACGACAATCAATCAAACGGATCCAACGGAAAATACAACCACAGGTGTAACGGTTCTGAAACAAAACGAGGAAGAACAAATACAGATGGAAAAGGTTTTAATAAATTCAGCCACAGATGACAGTGTTCCGCCATCGGAAAGTATCAGTTTTGGAGAAGAAAGCGATGTTATTGCTAAAGTGGATGTGACGGAGAAGGTTCAAACGCAAGTAACTCCCAAAGTGGAAAAAGGAACATATGAAGTTACGGTTGCAACCGATGACGCGAAAACCGTTGCGGTGCAAATGGGTTCAGAGTGGGTGGATCTGAAAAAGGAAACAGGTGAAGAAGTTTGGAAGGGTGAGATTGCCGGGTCATCACATTATAATAAAAACGGTGAGTCGATGCAGGTGGTGATTAGGGATGAACAAGGAGGTACGAGTGTACAGCCGGCGGTAATAGTTGCGCCCGATTTATCAGTACAGGATTTCTTTATCTTCAGCGAGGCTAAATCCAAAGAAATGAAATTGTTTGGTTTTTTCAGTATTGATAATTTGAATGATAAGGTTAAAAGGGTCTATGTTTACGTGATAATGTTTTTACTGGCGGCTCTGTTGATGAAGATTTTGATCAAGGTTCATGTTCAGCGAGTTTCGGTTATTGCGCACACATTGTTTGTAATAGGTTTTACGACACTGCTGTTGTTTGCTTAAATGACTGATTGACAGTATTTTTATAAAAGGGTCTAATTATACTTAATGATAATAATGCCCATAAAGACCAATATTTTTAAAGAAGGCGATGATTTGGCTTTTTTTATTGAATCAAATATAAAAACAATCAAAGAAGGGTCGATATTGGCTGTAACACAAAAAATTGTTTCTCTGGCGGAAAGGCGCACGGTGTTGATAACGGATGAATTCACTAAAGAAAAGATTATAAAACAAGAGAGTCAATACGCCATGCGTACAAAATATGCTTGGCTTACAATTCGTGAAGGAATGGTTATGTCGGCAGCGGGAGTGGATGAATCCAATGCGCAGGGTAAATTGATTTTATTGCCGAAAGACAGTTTCCAAACGGCGGCTGAATTGCGTAAAAAATTGATGAAGCGGTATAAGTTGAAAAAAATCGGAGTTATTATCACTGACAGTCGTTTACTGCCTCTTAGAGCCGGTATTACCGGTGTGGCTTTGGGTTATGCCGGTTTTAGGGGTTTGGAATTTCATAAAGGTAAAAATGATATTTTTGGCAGACCCATAAAATCAGCCCGAACCGATGTCGCCGATAGTTTGGCGGGGATTGCGGTTTTAGCCATGGGCGAAGGGTCTGAAAGGCGTCCGTTGGCGATAATTGAAGATGCCGAGGTTAAATTTATTGACAAAATCAATAAGAAAGAACTGTTGATTGATGTGAAGGATGATCGATATCAACCACTGTTTGAAAAAATAAAAAAAATCAGATTGATAAAAGGCAAAAGACATTTTGAAATATGAAAATACAGGCTATTAAGACAGGTGTTTTTAAAGCTAATGAAAGTTTGATTGATTTTATCACGAAAAACATTAAAAAAATCAATGATGGGGATATTATTGTAATAACTTCGAAAATTGCGGCATTGGCTGAGGGAAGAGTGATGCGGATCGATGATGAAAATCAAAGAGTGAAAGTTATTAAAGCCGAAAGTCAATATGCCATGAAGACCAAGTATACTTGGTTAACAATCAAGGATAATACCGTGATGTCTTCGGCCGGGTTGGATCGCTCCAATGCCAATGGAATGACGATTTTATTGCCGAAAGACAGTTATAAGACGGCGCATCAAATTCGTAAGTATCTAATTGCTAAGCACAGATTAACGAAATTGGGTGTTTTGATTACCGACAGCAGATATTTGCCTCTTAGGGCGGGTATTGTGGGGGTTTCTCTGGGCTACGCCGGATTTAAGGGCGTGCGCAATTATATCGGTAAAAAAGATATTTTTGGCAGAATTATCAAATATTCGCGCGTTGATGTTGCGGATAGTTTGGCTATGGGCGCGGTATTGTGCATGGGAGAAGTGGCGGAACAGAGGCCATTGGCCTTAATATCGGGCGCGGAAGTTCTGTTTACCGATAAAATCAATAAACATGAATTGGATATTGATGTTAAAGAAGATTTGTATCAGCCTCTTTTTGAGAAGATTAAACAAATTAATTTTTGAACGGCGCGGGAATAATAAGTTCATCAAGTTAAAAGTAAAAAGTTCGTCAAGAGTAACAAAAGTAGTTCATCAAGTTGAAAGTCTAAAGTTCATCAAGAGTTACTTAAGCTTCTCTTGATGAACTTTAAACTTGATGAACTTATAATTGAGATAATGTCAATAGCTCGAGAAGCATTAATTAAATTAAAATCCCCGGTATGCGGGGATTTTTGTTCCGATCATTTTTTTGTTATGCGGATGCGGTTTGCTCGGCGGGTTTTTTGGAATTCATTCTGGCGACCATCGGCAAAACCATGGGAGTAAAGATTGTGGTAATAATTATCATGATGACAATGGCGGCAAAAGCCTCATCGTTGACCACTCCCAAGGCTTTGCCCACATTGGCGAAGATTAAGCCCACTTCGCCGCGGGGTATCATGCCAACGCCAACCGCCAGCCAGCTTGTTCCTTTGCCTGCCGCGAAACCGGCCACGAGTTTTCCGATTATGGCGGCCACGGTTAGGCCCAAAGCAACCAATAAAACATTGACATTGGCCAAAACCGAAAGATTGACTTGCAGGCCGGTGATGACAAAGAAGACGGGAACTATCCATTGGGCGATACCTTCGATAAGATCTTCAATATGTCGATGACGGTGTTTTTCGACAGCTTCAAGTAAACAAGCTTTAGTATCTTGCTCTTGGCATTTTTCAATGGATGATTCGATGTCGCGAATAAGGCGAGGGGAGCGGAAGCGGTGAAAATGGACAGGGTCCAGCAATAAACCGGCCGCAAAAGCACCGACTATGGGCGCCAATCCAACCAAAGTGGCGAGATATGCATAGCCCAAGCAAAATAATAGAGCCATGGCCATTTTCATGCCTATATCTGCTCTAACTTTTGAAAGGACGGTGCCGATATGAGGCGCCAAGACTCGGCCGAGAGCGATTGATAGACCCAGGAAGACAATGGCTTTGCCGGCAATCCAAGCTACTTGACCGGCACTGACATGACCGGCGGTAACCATGGCCGCAACAACAGCTAAAATCAACAAACCCAAAACATCGTCAATCACCGCCGCACCCAATACTATTTGCGAATTGCGCGATTGAAGCATTTTAAGATCCTTGAAAACGCGCGCCGTAATACCAACGGAAGTAGCGGTTAAGGTTGCACCCAAGAACAAGTAGGCGTTGGTTGATAATCCGGGCATCAGCCAAGGGCCGACAACATACATGCCCAAGAGGAAGGGTGCTATCACGCCGATAACAGCCACCAGCATGGCGGGTACCCCGACTTTGCTCATTTTGTGTAAATCGGATTCAAGGCCGGTTTGGAACAGTAAGAGAATTACGGCAAATTCGGAAAATAAAAGCACTAATTCGTCGGTTTTGAAATTATCGAAAAAATAGATGCCGAATAAAACAGGAATACCCAATAAAACGCCCAACAGTAATTCGCCCAGAACTGAGACTTGGTTGAATTTTTCCGCGATTGAACCGGCCATTTTAGCCAATACGACAACCAGAGAAACAAATGCAAGCGCTATAACAGCGTGGCTGGTTCCGTGCGCGTCGGATCCGTTTGAAGCATGCTCCGCGGCTCGAACGGCAAATGGTATAAATAATGCAAAAATTGATAACAAAAAGAGTTTTTTGTTCATATTTTTTCCAACAAAGTTGAAAAGACCGATTAATGATTAATTTTGTTGTTTAAGAATTAAGACGGGCGGAATTGTACAATAAGATATGTTAATTGTCCAGATGATTGATTATTGTTTTATTATTAAGCTATTGTTTATTAGACAGCGGCAATGTCTTTTTGTATAATATCGGCAATATGAAGTTATCAAGATATTTAAGCATCACGGTTGCCGTTACTGCTGTTTTTGCGTTTGGTTTGATCGGTGCGGTTGAATCAGCCGAAGCCAGGGCTTGGACTTATTCGAGTGGAGATTTGGCAGGTGATTTTGTTAAAGAAAAAGAAACGGGCAGAATTTGGTATATAGATCCGGTAGAATCGCGGAGATATCAGATCAGTGCAAAAGATGATAAGTTGTTTGAGCGGCTTTTGAGTTTAGCTCAAATTAAAACATGGCCGGAAATTTTGGCTGTTCCCGAGGCCGGTACGGAAGTTGAAATTTCAAAACGGTACAGAATAGGTTTGATGGGAATAGTGCATGACTCAAACAACCCGACATTGCTTTGGCATGTACAAAAAAGAGCTTATAAAAGACAAGCATTAAAATCGACAGAGGATATTTTGGAATACATCAAAGGCGCGATTGAAGTCGAAAGCAAGCAGTTATATGAATATCCCATCCATTATTCGGATTATGAATATGTAATTGAGGATCCCAAAGGAGCGGAATTTCCACAAGCTGAATTTGCTTCCACGACGAGCGGCAAGCATATTACCGTTAACCTTAAAGAACAAAGATTGCGGGCCTATGAGAATGGAAAATTGATCAATACTTTTTTGATTTCCAGCGGAAGAACCGGCTATTGGACAAAGAAAGGCTTACACAGTGTTTTAAGCAAAAGGCCGGTGGTTGTATATGCTTGGAGCTATGGTTTAAATCATCCGGAAAATTATGATTTGGGTCCGGTGCCTTATAATTTATTGATTTATCGCCACACTTATATTCATTATGCTTACTGGCATAATAATTTCGGCAGGCCGATGAGCCATGGGTGTGTAAATGTGAATTTGGATAATATGAAGTGGGTGTACAGATGGGCGGATGAGGGGGTGCCGGTGCTTGTCTACTAGAGCTGCCAGCTGCTGGCCACTAGCTGCTAGCTTCAATCATCGGAGATACCGGATAATTTTGAGTAGATACAGCCACAGTAGTTTTGGCGGTAGATGCCGGCTTCTTTGGCGCGTTTTTGGGAGATTTTTTCACCCTCTTGTTTTTTCCAATCTTTGCCGATGAATTCAATTCCATACTTTTCGGCCAATGCATAGCCGATTTTATTGATTTGATTAACATCCTTGCGACGGCTGACGGAAAGGGTGGTGGCTACACAATTAAAATCATGGTTTTTGGCGAACTCAAAAGTTTTATCCAAGCGATGAAAGATGCATTTATCGCAACGTTTGCCGCGCTCGGGTTCATTACGAAGTCCTCGAACCGCTTTGTACCATTCGGTCGGTTCATAAGGGGCTTCGATGAAAGGCAGTTTAAAAGAATCAGCCATGAAACGAGCAGCTTCTTGACGGAGGTAAAATTCTTCGGAAGGATAAATGTTGGAATTTTCGTAGTAAATGGAAACTTCAAAATCAGGCATCAGCCTTTCGGGGACCAATGCACTGCAAACACCGCAACAAGCGTGGAGGAGGATTTTCGGCTTCATCTTAGAATAAGTTCATCAAGTCAAAAGTAACAAGTTCATCAAGAGCAACTTAAGAGTTTATCAAGTTAAAAGCAACAAGTTCATCAAGAGTAACTTAAGAGTTTATCAAGTTAAAAGCAACAAGTTCATCAAGAGCAACTTAAGAGTTTATCAAGTTAAAAGTAACAAGTTCATCAAGAGAAGCATAGGTTGCTCTTGATGAACTTTAGTCTTGATGAACTTGTTACTTAGTCTTGATGAACTTTAATCTATATTATTACTTATCTCGTTATAAACGTTATGAACGTTACGTCGTTACGACTTGGCTTTTAAGTTACTACTTATGTTTATTGATTTTGGTTGGTTTCATATTGAGTTCGGCGACATATTTTTCGAAACGGGTGTTGTAGAGTTTTTCGGCGATTTTTTGATAATCAACCGAAGTCGACGGATTCTTTTTCTTTGATGTTTTTTGATCCTTCAAGGCATCCTGTTTGGCGCGGTGCCAAGCCCATTCATTGGTAAATGCATACCAGCTGTATTCCCAAAGTTCTTCACCGGCCTTGTCGGTTTCGGTTTCCGCAGCTTGATCGGTACAGCCTAAAATGGTTATGAGACGAGTGATGATTGATGATAATTCCGGCGGCTCCAAACCTTTTTGAGAGCGCACCTCTTCGTCTACCAATGCTTGCATTAATAAGGCATGAAGACATTCAAGAGCTTCTTGTTTGTTGAGTTGTATTGCGAAGTGTTCGGTTTGCATAATATTTCAGCCTCTGGTTGAGTTTATAACCATTTTTGTTCGTAGCGTTCATAAAGTTTATAACGAGTTTAGCGGTAGCATTTAGACATCAGAACCCGTTAAGAATGTTATAAACGTTAAAAACGCGTTACGTTGTTATCATGGTTTTGTGGTTAGGTCGATGGGTTGGAAAGAGTCGTTGATTATTTTGATGCTGTCATTATTTTGTAACGAGGGAATGGATTCGGCGCTGTAAACGTTTAAACGGTAGGAAATAAAAATAGTGGCGCCGATGTATAAAATAAAAAATAAACCGATTATGATAAAAAAGGTTTTTTTAAGTTCACGGGTGTTTTCTTCGAATCGTTTGATTAGAAAAGCGAAGCCGAGAATCAATATAGCGATGAGTAATGCGAGCCACATATTTTTAAGCCACTAGCTGCTAGCCACTAGCCACTAGCTGCTAGCCGCTAGTCAAACAAATAGGCTGTTTGGTTATATTAATGTAAAATGCGGTTTTTGTGTAGAGGCTGAGAGCTGGTCAAAATGCGAGTTTTGCAGTAGTGTTAATAGCGCAAGTAAATATTATGGCTTATTCGAAGCGTGAAATTCAGAGAATAATGGAAATTTTCCCTCTACAAAGCAAAGAAATGCATGAAGGAGAGGAGAATATTACAGTACATGCGGCTATCAGCCGGTTTGCTTTTATTTACGAAAAAATACGGAATGCGGTTGACTATAAAGATGAGCATTTAATCAGAAAGGCGGCGATATTGCGAATATTAAAACGTCTGTTGTTATTGGAAAAAGATCCGCGTGTGATTGCAGAGAGATTGATTAAGGAATTGATTGGCGCAAGGTATTTGCCCAATGGAGTAATGCCTCAATCATCTATTGATGATGTATCTTGGAGGATTTACAAATTGCAATTGATTACGCATGTAAACGCGGGGTCGGAAGCGCATTTGGATTGGGTCAGATCCATGGTTACGGTTGAGATTGAAGATTTGCTGGTTGATTCTTCAAGAGAAAAAGCTTTAGTGTCGTTTTTATACGATAAGATAAATGAATCCGTAAAAGTCAGAGGTTCGCAAATGGATGATTCGGAAGTGCAATTGCAGACATACTTGGCTTGCTACAGGACATTAAATAAAGCCGATGATGAAATATTGGGTTACAAATTACTGCGAGCGTTCTTGCCTGAGTGGCTGGCTCCGCAAAATTGGATGGATAATCCCAGGCCGATAGCCGAAAGATTGGTCGCGGTTGAACGCAGAATCAAGTTGCAGTTAAGACATCCGTTGAATTTGAAGTTTCAACGCGTGATCAAACCTTGGTCCGTGGCGTTAAATATGATGTCGACAGCCATTTTAAAGAAACCGGAGAATATCAATTCTTTACTTCAGGATAGTGAAACTTTAAAACATTCAGTGGCCATGGTTGCCGATGAGAGATATAAAAATACCAAGACAAAAGTCCGCAGAGCTACGATTCGAGCCATGATATATTTGTTTTTAACCAAAATGGTATTAGCTTTGGTTTTGGAAGCTCCGGTTGAATGGTTATTATACGCGCAAATTCATTATCGACCGTTAATAATAAATTTGCTTTTTCCGGCGGCGTTGATGTTTATTGTCGGTTTATTTATCAGAGTTCCGGGTCCGGAGAATACAACAAGAATCAAGACCGCTTTGGATGAATTGTTAAATGAAGTTAAGCCGGAGACGCGTGTCATTTCGGTGCCAATCAAACGATCCGCCATTGCCAGTTTGATGTTGACCTTGGTGTATATGCTGACTTTCGTGGTTTCTTTCGGCATGATAAGCTTGATACTCGAATACATATCTTTTACATGGGTTTCCACTTTGATATTTTTGTTCTTTTTATGCTTGGTAAGTTTTTTTGCCTTCAGAATCAGATTAAATGCCAGAGAATTTTTTGTTATTGACGATAAGGTTACGTTAAGACAATCGGTTATTGATTTCTTTTCGATACCCATTTTGCGGGCGGGGAGATGGTTGTCTTTATCCATCAGCAAGATAAATATTTTTTTGTTTTTCTTTGATTTTATTTTTGAAGCGCCGTATAAAATATTTTTGTCGCTTTTGGAAGAGTGGTTTACGTTCGCTAAAGAGAAAAAAGACGAGCTTCAACCTTAATCAATACAAATGCCAAATGACGAATGCCAGCTTATTGTATTGCGTACCATTAATGCATAATGAATAATGCATAGTGTAAAATGATTGTATCGCTACGCTTATATAATTTATATAAATTAAAACCCGCAGGGTTACCGATATTTGGCATTCGTCATTTGGCATTTGGCATTAATAAAAGTATATGTCTTTCAAACTGATAATAAAATCGGAAAAGTCTAAAGCTCGGAGGGGGGAGTTGGAGACTGCGCATGGGGTTTTACAGACGCCTTTTTTTATGCCGATTGCGACCAAGGCGGCGGTGAAGACTTTATCTTCGCAAGATATGGAAAAGTTGGGCGCGCAGATTTTATTATCAAATACTTATCATCTTTATTTGAGGCCGGGGATGGAAGTTATTGAATCGTTTAAGGGTTTGCATAAGTTTATGAGTTGGGAGAAACCGATTCTTACTGATTCCGGAGGTTATCAGGTTTTTTCGTTGTCGAAGATGAGGAAGATTGCGGAAGAGGGAGCGGAGTTTGCCTCGCATATTGATGGATCCAAGCATGTGCTAACGCCCGAGCTTTCGATGAAAGTGCAACAGACTTTGGGGTCAGATATAGTTATGGTTTTTGATGAGTGTACGCCGCCGGATTATACGGAAGATCAGTTGGACGAATCAATTGCCCGTACAACGAGATGGGCAAGGCGATGTAAGGAGACTTTTGTATACAATCTTGATACATCAAATAATCCCAAGGCAAAATTATTCGGCATCAATCAAGGAGCGACGGATGAAGTTCGTAGAATCGCGCATGCCAAGGAATTGGTGGATATAGGTTTTGATGGTTATGCTATCGGCGGTTTGTCAGTGGGGGAACCGTTTGATGAAGCTTGTAAAGTTGTGGAAGTTTTGGATTTGGTTTTACCGAACGATAAACCGCGTTATTTTATGGGCGGAGCCAAACCTCACGAGATAGTCGCATATGTAAAAAGAGGAGTTGATATGATGGATTGTGTGATACCGACCAGGAATGCACGGCATGGTTTGATGTATCGTTTTTTACATGATGATTTGAATAAACAAGATTTTTACGAGACGGTACATGTTACTAATGAAAAATTCAGCAAAGATCAAACACCGCTATTGCAATCAAGGGGAGTGATCGAAACAAGTTTTGATGAAGAATTGGAGCGTTATACCTTGGGATACGTCAGGCATCTGTTCAGTGTTGATGAAATGTTGGCTTACCGTCTTGTAACTTTGATTAATATCAGGTTTTATTTGGAGTTGATGCAAAGAATTCGCGATGCTATTACAAAGGGAGGCATCTAGCGTGTAAAATTGAAGGTCAGTCAATCTCTGGCTAAAGATCGGACGGTGAGTTAAGATGTCGGTCATGGAAAATCTTCTTGAAAATTTAAATGAAGCTCAAAAGAAAGCGGTAACCCATGAAACGGGGCCGCTTTTAATCGTGGCGGGAGCCGGCACGGGCAAGACAACCGTTTTAACCAAGAGATGCGTATGGTTAATGCAAGAAAAAGGTTTAACCACGGAACAAATCGCAGCGGTAACTTTTACAGAAAAAGCGGCGCAAGAAATGGAGGATAGGGTATTGGAAATGTTACCCATAGGGACTTATGATTTTTGGATTCATACTTTTCATGGTTTATGCCAAAGAATTTTGGAAGCGCATGGATTGGAGATTGGGATTCCCAATACATTCAGATTGGTCAGCGATACGGATGCTTGGCTGATGTTGAAGCGCAGATTTGATGAATTGCCATTGGATTATTATCGACCGCTTGGAAATCCGGTTAAGTTTTTGCAAGCTTTATTGAGGCATATCTCGAGAGCCAAAGATGAGGGAATAACTCCGGATAGATATGTTGAGTTTGCGGAAAATGTAAAATTGGATGGTGACACGGAGATTGTTTTGGGAGAGAAGAAGAGATTGAAAGAGTTGGCGGATGTTTACGCGGCTTATCAAAAGATTTTGCGTGATGAGGGTGTGTTGGATTTTGGGGATTTGATCATGGAGACTTTAAGATTGTTTAAAGAGAGGCCGGCGGTTTTGGATCAATACCGCAGGCAGTTTAAGTATCTGCTGGTTGATGAGTTTCAGGATACCAATTGGGCTCAGTATGAGCTGATAAAGCTCTTGGCAGAGCCGGATCGGAATATCACCGTGGTGGGTGATGATGATCAGGCTATTTATAAATTTCGCGGAGCGTCTTTGGCGAACATTTTGCAGTTTAAAGATGATTATAAAGATACCGCCACAGTCGCTTTGATTGATAATTACAGATCGCATCAAGAAGTTTTGGATACGGCTTATTGTTTGATAACCAAGAATAATCCAAATCGATTGGAAGTATCGCTTGCGGATCAGGGTCTTAAGAAAGAGCTTAAAGCTTTTCGGGGTTCGGGAGCTCAAGTCTTGGTGCATTGGGATGCGAGTGTGCAACAAGAGGCTGAATGGGTGGCGGATGATATTGCGAACAGACATTCGGAAAAGCTGGCATGGAGCGATAATGCGATTTTGGTCAGATCCAATGATGACGCGGTTCCGTTTGTGCAGGCATTGGAAAGGCGCGGTGTGCCGTATAAATTTTTCGCTTTGCGCGGACTTTATACCAAACCTGTTATTTTGGATGTAATCGCTCTTATGACCTCGATTGTTCGTCCGCATGATAATTCGGTTATTTGGCGATTGCTGCATCTGCCCAGTTATCCGATTTCTTATGCCGGTATCATGCAATTATTAAAATATTCGGAACGTAAGGGAATAACTTTTTACGAGGCTTTACCGCAAGTCAGGCTGTTTTTAAAAGAAGATCCCGATGTTGTAAAAAGATTTGAAAAATTAGCAAGCAATTTAGAAAAATTGGCGGAGACGGCCCGGAGAGATACGCCATTAACGGTTTTGCATACGGCGTTGGAGCAGACGGGTTATTTGGCTTATCTTTTAAAACAGCCGGAAAAAGATAAGGTTGAATCAATAGCACTGTTGAATGAATTTGTTTCCAGGATCAGACGATACGAATATTCCACGAATGCGCCTAATTTGAAAGAGTTTGTAGAGGAATTGAGAATGGAGATTGAGAGCGGGGAGCAAGGCGCATTGCATCAAGATGCTGAAGGCGGGCCGGATATGGTTAGAGTAATGACGGTGCATGCTTCGAAAGGTCTTGAGTTTGATACGGTGTATTTGGTGTCGCTCGTTGATCAGAGATTTCCAACTCGCAAAAGATCGGAGTCTATCGCTTTGCCTGATGGTTTGGTGCAAGAGAGATTGCAAGAAGGGGATGCGCATATTGAAGAGGAGAGGAGATTGTTTTATGTGGCGATGACCCGCGCCAAAAGGCGTTTGGTGTTGACCGGGGCCAAATCGTATGGTGGAGCAAGGGATAAAAAACCTTCGGCTTTTTTTGCGGAAGCGGGGTTGGAAGTTCCGATGGCGCCGGCCAGAGAGGCGGTAGATATGCACGGGTTGGAAGCACCGAAAATCGGGGCTTTGGAGGCGGAAGCGTGGCGGGAAGTGTTTCCTTTAAAACGCAGATTTTCGTTTACGCAATTGGTGGCTTATAAAAACTGTCCCATGCAATATAAGTTTGCGCATATTTATCGCATACCGGTTTTGGGTTCTTATCAAAAAAGTTTCGGGCAATCGATTCATTTGACTTTGCAATTGATTTTGGCGAGACATTTGGAAAGAAGCGGAGTAAGACAAGTGAGTTTATTTGATAGCGTACCTCAAATACAACAAACAACCGGTTTTACAGTCAGCATGGATGAAGCTTTGAAGATATATGAGGAGAGTTGGATTGATGCTTGGTATACAAGCAGAGATTTACATGATGAATATTTCGAAGAGGGGAGAAAAGCGGTAAAATATTTTGTGGAAGAATGTACCGCCAACCCTCCAAAAGTGAGAGCTTTGGAACAAGGTTTTGATTGGCGATTGGGAGAGCATTCCATTAAAGGTAAAATAGATAGAATTGATGATGTTTTGGGCGGGATTGCGATTATCGATTATAAAACCGGAGAGTGGCAAGAGGGCAAAAAAGCCGAGCTTACGGATAAAGAACAGTTGTGGTTGTATCAGCTGGCATCAGAGGCTCGAGGACTTACGGTTAAACGTCTTGCATATTCTTTCGTAAGATCAAAAGTGATGGAGGACGTGCCTTTGCTGGAAGGAATGGATAAGATAAAATTTCAAGAGGCACTGGTGGACAGGATGGATGAAATAATCAAATCATCTTTTCCGGCAACGCCTTCGATGTTTTTATGCAAATTTTGTGATTTTAAACACATCTGCGAATATAGGAAATAGACACACGCACAAATTATGAATTATGAATTATGAATTAAGAATTAAGAATTAAGAATTAATGCAGCCTTCGACCAGTTGAGCTGGTCTTCGGTATTAATATATATTTCGAATATCGAGCTTTGCTCGATTCCAAAATTCATAATTCATAATTCATAATTCATAATTTGGTTCAGTATGTATGCCTTGGCAATCTTTGAAGTCGATTATTCCCAAAACCATTGAAAAAGCGGGAATAGCTCAGCAAATTACAGCTCAGCGGGTTTTGGATTCAGCGGTCAAACTGTTGATTCAGAGATGGGGAGAGGATATGGCGTCAAAAATAAATTTTTACGCTTTTAATGATGGAGGAACACTGCGTGCGGTATCAAGTTCATCAGCGGCTGTGCAGACTTTGAAGGTGGAAAGAATAGATTTCATGAATTCCTTGAATTATCAATTGGGAAAAAGAGTTGTTTATAAAATTGATGTGAAGATGAAGGGATACTAACCGACTAAGATGAAAGTTCATAAAGTCTAAAGTTTATCAAGAGTACTTTTGGTTGCTCTTGAGGAACTTGTTACTTTATACTTGATGAACTCATCTGTTGTGACGTTACGACTGTTTGTATTTATGTTATAATGTTTTGAGTTATGAGTTTTAAGTGGTATGCGATATTAATGGGATTGGGAACAGGTTTGGCCTGGGTGGCTTGGATTATTATCTTACAAACCGTAAATCCTGATGAAGCCGGCATTTTGGGTAAGGTTTTTTTCTTCGTGACTTTGTTTTTAGCTTTGGTCGGCATGATAACTTTATTGGGTTTGATTTACAGGATAGGCTTTCGTAAAAGAAATGAAATGTTGGTTAAAGAGGTTAGAGTATCCTTCAGGCATGCGCTCTTGCTTTCGTCTGTTGCGGTTATAACTTTGATTTTTTCCGCGAATGATTGGCTAAGATGGTATACGCTGGTGGCGTTTTTATTGGTCGTGGTAGGTTTGGAGTATTTATTTTTAGTGTTTATTGATGCCCAGCGGCGTTGAGTCATTTTTATACTCATAACAATTGGCTTGATTTTGACACTAAGTATACGATATCCACTTGTAGGATGTTTTTTAGTATGAGTAAATACAAGCTGCTAGCTGCTAGCTACTAGCTGCTAGCTACTAGCTACTAGCTACTGGCTATTGGCAACTTATGCCAGACTTACAGCTATGATCGACAGATTGTTAAACAGATTTTCGACAGACATAGGATTGGACTTGGGTACGTCCACGACTTTGTTGTACGCGCAAGGAAGAGGTATCGTGGTGCACGAGCCCTCGGTGGTAGCCATTAACAATCGTAACGGACAAGTGCTTTCCATCGGGCATGAGGCAAAATCCATGCTAGGGAAGACGCCGCAGCATGTTACCATGTCACGACCCATGCAAAGAGGCATCATTTCGGATTATGAAGTCGTGGAAAAGATGCTTAAATATTTTTTTCAAAAAATTAATCGTGAGTACAGATTGTTTATACCGAGACCAAGAGTGGTGATTGGTGTCCCTCTTGATGTTACAGAGGTGGAAAGAAAGGCTGTTGGAGATGTTGTTATGTCGGCAGGAGCTTACCAATTCATGTTGGTTGAAAAACCTTTGGCAGCCGCCATCGGGATAGGTTTGCCGATTACAGAGCCGGTGGGAAATATGATAGTCGATATTGGTGGAGGTACTACGGAAATTGCGGTAATTTCTTTAAATGGAATAGTAACCGCAAAATCGATTCCGATTGCCGGCGATGAGATGAATAGAAATATTATTCAGTATGCCAGGGATGTTTTTAATTTATTGCTTGGAGAGCGCGTTGCCGAAGAAGTTAAGATAGCAGTCGGTTCAGCGATTCCACTTACAGAAAGATTGGAGGTTTCCATGCGCGGACGTGATTTGTTATCCGGTTTGCCGAGAGAAATTTTTGTTACGGACGGTCAAATACGAGAGGCTATAGCCAGATCGGTAAGATCCATTGTTGAACATATCAAATCCATTTTGGAAATTACTCCGCCGGAGTTGGTGGCCGACATCTATAAGAGGGGAATTATTTTAACCGGTGGAGGCGCTTTATTAAGAGGAATGGATCAAGCCATACATGATCAAACCGGAATACCCGTCAGGGTGGTTGAGGATCCCATTACAACTGTGGCCAGAGGCGCCGGAATGTTATTGGAATCTCCGGAATTATTGGCTGATATCACTTTACCGAGTTCGGACAGGATTATTTGATTTTTATGACCAGACAAATTAAAACGGGAGTGATTATTTTTGGAATTATTCTGGCCGTTTTATTGTTGCATTTAACAAAAATCATTTATCCTGTGGAGGATTATGCCAGAAGATTGCTGTCGCCTTTGGGGTCTTTGGCAACCAGAGCGGGAGTTGTTGTCAGCAGAGAAGCAAAACATGCGGCCGGAAATGCCGATTATTTGGAACAGATAGATGAATTGTACCGGCAAATTCAGCATTTGAGTGTTGATTATGTTCAGTTGCATGCTTTAAAAGAGGAGAATGAAGTATTGAGACGTAAGTTGGGTTTTGCGGAGCAGCAAGGTTATGAGGCGGTGGTGGCCAATATCATCAGTCGTTCAGTTCAGCCGGAGCGCGGTTTTTTTATGATAGACAGAGGTTCGAAAAACGGTCTGGAAACGGGAATGGCGGTGATTTTCGGAGACGGTATTTATGTTGGAAAAATTACCAAAATTTTCGATAGAACCGCGGTTGTAACTTTAACGACGGATCCCGCCAGCAGAGTAGCCATTTCTTTGGCAGGCCAGCATAGGCTGATAGGATTGGTGGAAGGCAAAGGCAACGGTACGGCTTTAGCCACGCTTATACCGCAAGAAGAGGAGATTGAAGTAAATGATATTTTGGTTACCTCGGGAACTGAAGAAAAAATACCGCCGGATTTGGTTGTGGGTATGATTAATCAAATACGGGATGAATCAACCGATCCTTTTAAAGAAGCGAACATTGAGCCCGTAGTGCAAACAGCATATTTGAATATAGTTGCGGTTTTACTGCCTAAAGTATTGAAACCCGAATAACTATGCGAATAACTTCTTACATTGCGGTTACCGGAGCCGCTTTGGCTTTGGGGTATTATGAAGCCAGTATGCTGGGTTCATTGCCGGGGTATTTTATTTTTTTCAGACCAACGATTCCTTTTTTGGTATTTTGTTTTTTATTGAAGAGACCGCAGGCGGCGTATTTGACGGCGGCTGTTTCGGGGATTGTCGTGGATTTGATAGCGGCCACTCCTTCGGGTTTTATTACGGCAAGATGGCTGCTTGCCGCTTTAATCATCGATATGGTGCAAGAATACGCAATTACAAACAAATCTTTGTACGGATCTTGGCTTTTAGTATTAACGGCTCGGCTGTTTGACGGATTGATGATTATTTTGACTTACATAATATTCAATTATTTAATGGGGAGATTATTTATTACGGAACCGGCTGTTTTTATGATTCCAATCGTTTTGATTGATTTGTTTACGATTTCAGTTTTATTTTTAGCGGTTACTTTGTTAACCAAGCGTTTTTTAACTTTTATTCCATTCGAAAAAGGGCGATATGGATCTTAAAAGCAAATTATTCGCATGGCCCGAAGAAAGCCCATACGGCTTGAAGGTTTCGGTTAAAAGCGAAGGACAGGTGGCCGCGGAAATAATGTATGAAGAAGATGCCACAAAAATTACCGACAGACCTATTTTTTTAGGCACGGCGATTCCTTTGAGCAGATTTATTATAGCCGGAATGTTAATGATCGCGGTTGTATTTTTATTGATCTTGCGTGCTTTTTGGCTGCAATCAATCAAACATGATTATTATCAAGCCAAAGCCGATGCAAATCGTTACCGTTATGAAATGACAAATCCTCCAAGGGGCGTTATCGTAGACAGAAACGGTTTGGCTTTGGCTGAAAACGAATCAACCTTTGACGTTATTGTACAGCCGTTGGATTTGCCTGCGGAAGAATTGGATCGACGTGAAGTTTTAGGTCATGTGGCAAGAATTACAGGTACGGATTTGGCGGAAATCAATCAAATAATATCTGCGGCGGGCGAGTGGGATAAATCCGTGTATTTGGTTAGAGATATTCCCTATGAGCAAGCGATAGCTTTGAAAATCGCTTTGTCGGAATCCAATGCAATTTCTGTTATTAACGGTTTAAAGCGAAAATACAGATATTCGGAGGCGATTCCATCTTTGTCTCATGTGCTTGGGTATGTCGGCAGTATCTCTCCGGAGCAGTATGCCGAAAAAAAAGACAACGGATATTTGCGAACCGATATGATTGGAAAAACGGGCATAGAAGCATCTTATGAGTTTTGGTTGAGGGGTTTGAGAGGTGAGAGGGTTGTTGAAGTCGATGCATACGGCAAAAAGATTCGTTCAGTACAAGAGACTGATCCGATCAGCGGAAAAGTTTTGGAATTGACCATAGATTTAAAATTACAAAAAGCCGCGGAGGATGCGATTAAGAAAGCGATTGTTGAAAATGAAGGAATAAGTCGAGCTACGGCAATTGCAATGGATCCAAATGACGGTCAAATTTTGGCCATAGTATCATGGCCGGCTTATGATAATAATGCTTTTTCGGGTAAAGTTTCCAGCACGGTGTACGGAGCTTTATTAAATGATACCAATACGCCGCTCGTTCCAAGGGCTTGGGCCGGTTTGTATCCTTCAGGATCTACAATTAAGCCGATATATGCAGTTGCGGCTTTAGCTGATGGCATAATTAGCGCGAACACAAAAATCATGTCAACCGGTGGCATTTGGGTTGGCGCCAGATTGTTTCCGGATTGGAAACCCGGAGGGCATGGTTTGACAAACGTAAGATCGGCGATAGCTTGGTCTGTAAATACTTTTTTTTACACAATCGGAGGAGGTACCGAATCATTTAAAGGAATGGGTGCGGAACGTATGGCCGAGTGGTTGAATGTTTTCGGTTTCGGTTCGCAGCTGGGGCTGGATATTTTTGGGGAAAACGCGGGTCTGGTTCCTACGCCGGAATGGCGCGTGCAAAAACGAAATGAACGTTGGTATATCGGAGATACTTATAATTATTCAATAGGACAAGGGGATTTATTGGTTACTCCGCTGCAGATTACGGCGGCAACGGCGGTAATTGCCAATGGAGGTAAGAGAATTCGTCCGCATTTGGTGTTGAATAGAGAAGCTTATGATGAATATAAATTGAAGCACCCTATGCAATTACCGGATCAGACGGTGGCTGAAGCGGGCGCCATTGATATTGTCAGAGCCGGAATGAGAGATACCGTTTTATACGGATCCGGCAGAGGATTGCTTAATATGCCCATTGAAATAGCCGGTAAAACAGGTACGGCTCAATGGCGAGCGGATATGCCGAATCATGCTTGGTTCACTTGTTTTGCTCCCTATAATAATCCGCAGATTACGGTGACTGTTTTATTGGAAGAGGGGATTGAGGGTTCGGAAACCGCCATCCCGGTTACACGGGATATTTTAAATGCTTGGTATCAGCTGCAAAAATGAATGATCGGTTTGACAGGCATATTTTTTGTTACTATACTTTGTTAACGAAATAAATAAATCATTAACGCAGGGTTCTTGCGTGTTTTCGTCTTGTTTATATGACACAGCAAATACATTATTTCAGCCAAGAGGGCTTGGATAAACTCAAAGAAGAGTTGCATATATTAAAAACCGTACGTGTACGAGAAACTTCGGAACGCATCGAATCAGCAAAGGCCTTGGGTGATCTGAAAGAGAATGCGGAATATCACAGCGCCAAAGATGAAATGGGTTTCATTCAGGGCAGAATCCGTGAAATTGAAGAGATATTGAAAAATGTTGCGATTATAGATGAATCCGCGAGTTCCGATATTGTGCGCATCGGTTCTTCGGTTGAGGTTGAATCAGCTTCAGGATTAAAAACTTACAAAATTGTCGGTTCGGCGGAGGCTGATCCGATTAATGGTTTAATATCCAATGAGTCGCCGATGGGACAGGCTTTTTTGGGAGCAAAAGTGAACGAAGAGGTTGAGTTTAAAACTCCCGGAGGAATACAGCAATTTACAATCAAAGCAATTAAATAATTTTATGATTGATATTAAATATTTACGCGAGAATCCTGATGCAGTAAAAAATAATTGCACAGCAAGACGTGCGGATGTTGATATTGATGGGTTATTGAAACTGGATCAAGATTATACGAATTTATTGCAAGAGATTGAGGTTTTAAGATCAGAACGCAATAAGCTTTCGGCCCAGGGGAATCCTCCGGAAGAGGCGGTAATCGCAAGAGGCAAAGAGTTGAAAGGTGAGATTGCGGAAAAAGAAGAAAAATTATCAAGCTTGATTGAAAAAAGGGATGATTTGTTGAGAAGAATCCCCAACATGACTCATCGGGAAGTTCCTTTGGGTAATGGAGATGAGGATAATGCGGTAATAAAAACATTTGGCGAACCGGTTAAAATTGAAAAGCCGTTAAATCATCTGCAGTTATCGGAAAAACATGATTTGATTGATTTTGAACGAGGTTCAAAGGTTGTTGGAGCCAAGTTTTATTTTTTGAAAAATAAATTGGCCGTTTTGGAGCAGGCTTTGATTCGTTACGGAGTTGATTTTGCGATGCGCGAGGGTTTTGAGTTTATTACAACTCCGGATTTGGCCAAGGAAGAGGTTTTGTTGGGTAAAGGGTTTTTGCCCAGAGGTCCGGAGAAGAATGTTTATTACATTGATGGAACAGATTTGGCTTTGGTGGGAACTTCGGAAATCACAATGTTGGGTTATCATATGAATGAAACATTGCATGCGGCGGAATTACCCAAAAAATACGTAGCTTTTTCGCATTGTTTCAGAACCGAATCCGGTTCTTACGGGCGAGAGTCATATGGTTTATACAGAGTGCACCAATTTTCCAAAGTCGAAATGTTCGCTTTTGCATTGCCCGAACAATCTGAAGCCATTCATGCCGAGTTTTTATCTTTGGAAGAAAGATTTTGGCAAAGCTTGGGAATTCCGTATCAAGTGGTTGATTGCGCGACGGGTGATTTGGGTGCTTCGGATTACCGCAGGTATGATATTGAGGCGTGGATGTGGGGCAGAAATGAAGGCAAGGGAGCATATGGAGAAGTCACATCAACTTCGAATTGCATAGATTATCAAGCGCGCGGATTGAATATAAAGTATAAAGATAACGAAGGAAATAAAGGCTTGGTTCATACTTTAAACGGAACAGTGGTAGCAACTCCCAGAGCCATGATCGCCATATTGGAGAATTGGCAGCAAGAGGATGGAACCATTAAAATACCCGATGTTTTGATTCCGTATTGCGGTTTTGATGCCATAGGTTGATTATGGAAAGCGGCCGAATGAAAAAAAATTCACTGGCATATTGGCGCAGAAAAATATCTGAAAAATTAAAATTTCCTTTTTATACAAGGGAGCAGGTATATTCGGTTAAATATCGAGTAAGAGTGGTAAATGATTCGGCTGTAAAGAGGGATTATCAATTGGTTTTACCCATTCCCCAGGAAACTCATTATCAAACGATAATCAAACAGCCGATTTTCGAGCCTGCGAATTTTGTTTTTTTAAAAGATAACGCCTACGGTAATTCGGCTGCTTTATTCAGAGATGCGGTGGATGCTCAAGGCTATCGGGATTCCGTTATCAATTTTGAGGTTAAGGTGATTCCTCGCGTCACATCAATACGAGATGATTTGTTTAAATCGCATCTATGCAAACATGTAAATTTTACAGTAAACAGCAATGATTATCATGAATTTGATTGCAAAAAAGAATTTGACGATGTTTTGGACAAATTACGCTGTCTCAATGACAAGGTGGTCGAAAAGTTGGATTATGGCAATCCCATACCCGGTTTGTATACCGCTTTACAAGCATTAAGTTTGGAAAAAGTTGATTGCGGGGGATTTGACAGTTTATTGGGAGCTTTGGCTTTTCATAACGGCATGGAGGCCAGAATCGTATCCGGTTTTTGGGCCGGCTATGATACAAGCGCCATGCACGCTTGGCTTGAAGTTAAATTACCGGATGGGCGTGTCGTGCCTTTGGATCCGTCGGTAGAACATTTGGCTAAACAAGGGAGAACTAAAAAATCAGGAGCTTTTGGATATTTGGGAAGCGACCGAATTGTTTTTTCTTTCGGTTGTTGTTTGCCATTTATAATTAACGGTCAAGAAATTAAAATTGATTTGTTGCAACATCCGTATTTATTACCGCATGATCCGGATTTGCGTGCGGAATTGAATTTATCGATAAAAAGGTTATGAAGAAAATCCTTTTTACAAGTTTGTCTCCAAATGCTGAAAAAGATGATGTTTTCAGAGCACTTTGTTTATTGTTTAAGCCGTGGAAGTGGAATCGAGGAGCATACATTCAAAAAGTTAACGATTGGTTAGGGGATTACTCGGGTTATGAAAATGTGTTTTTAACCGAGAGTGGAAGAACGGGTTTGTTATTAGCCCTGCAGAGTTTGAAAATAGGAGAGGGTGATGAAGTTTTAGTGCAGGCTTATACTTGTGTTGCGGTACCCAATTCGGTTTTATGGACAAAGGCCAAGCCGGTTTTTGTTGATATTGACGGTGCGACTTTGAATATTTCTTTAGAGGATGCGAGAAGCAAAGTAACCGATAAAACAAAAGCGATTGTTGTGCAACATACTTTTGGTAATCCTGCGGATATGGAGAGGGTGATGGAATTTGCTCGGGAATTTGGATTGTTGGTAATAGAAGATTGCGCGCATGGTTTGGGAGCTGAATTTAACGGTAAGACGCTCGGTTCGTTTGGAGATGCATCAATCTTCAGCTTTGGGCGTGATAAGGTTGTGTCGGCTGTTTTTGGGGGTGCAGTCGCTGTTAAAGATGCCGAGGCGGCACAGCGATTAAGTGATTTATACGAAGACTTGCCAATGGTTGGAAATGTTTGGACCATTAAGCAGTTATTGCATCCAATAATCTTCAGTGTGGCAAAATTATTGTACGGTATAGGTCCGATTGGCAAGATAATCATCGAGTTATCAAAGAAGGGCGGATTGATCGCTAAAGCCGTTTATCCGGAAGAGCGTTGTGCCGGTAAACCGGGTTTTACTTCACATAAACTAAATAATGTTTTGGCTGAATTGGCTTACTTTCAATTGTTGAAATTACCCAAATTTTTGGAAAATAGACGGAGGCTGGGTGCTTTATATGATGAAGAGTTGTCCGGTCTGAATTTGGTTACGCAAAAGAGTTTGAGTGGAGCTCTGTCCGGGTATTTGAGATATTTTTTGAGTGTTGCTGATCCGGATGGGTTGTTGAGTTATGCAAAATCCGAAGGGGTTTTGCTGGGTGATTGGTATAGGCAAGCTATAGCTCCAAAAGGAGTCGTTTATGAAAAAATAGGTTACGAAAAAGGCAGTTGCCCGAATGCCGAGGCGCAAGCCGAAAGATCGGTTAATTTGCCAACTCATATTGGAATTACCGAAAATGATGCTCTTAGAATCACTAAGCTCGTAAAAAGTTTTTATGATAAAAACACAAGAGATAAATAATCAAGAAATTTGGGAGTCCAAGATACATGATTTACAGCCGCATTCATTTTTGCAATCTTGGAGTTGGGGAGAATTTAACAGCTTGAACGGACATAAGGTTTATCGGTGGGGATTTTATAAAGATGAAGAGTTGATCGGATTGGCACAGGTTATTTTTCATAAAGCCAAAAGAGGATCTTTTTTGTTGTGTCCGCATGGGCCGTTGGTTACAAACTTCTTGGATTATGAGCAATGCATTGGTTCATTGATGCAGAGGTTGAAAGATGTGGATGAGTACAAAAGTTGTTCATTTGTACGATTATGTACTTTGTTACCGAATGAACAGCAATATTCTGATTTGTTCGCTAAAATGGGATTTCGAAATGCGCCCATACATCAACACCCGGAATTGTCGTGGATGATTGATATAAATCGAGATGATGAGCAGATACTGCAAGACATGCGAAAGACGACAAGACATGCGATTCGCAAGGGTGAAAAAGATGGTGTTAAAATTGAAATATCAAATAATATTGATGACGTGGAAAGATTTTGGGATTTGTATAAAGAGACGGTACAGAGACAAAAATTTACACCTTTTTCGAAAGAGTTTTTAAAAAAGGAATTTGAAGTTTTTAATGTGAACAATAAAGCGGTTCTGGGTTTCGCGCTTTATGAAGATAAGGTTGTTTCCGGAGCTTTGATTGTTTTTGATGGCGGCGGAGCTTACTATCATCACGGAGCTTCGTTGCATACGGGTAATGTGCCAACATCGCAATTGTTACAGTGGCGATTGATACAAGAGGCTAAGCGGCGAGGGTGTAAATATTATAACTTTTGGGGTATCGCTCCGCCTGATAAACCAAAGCATCCTTGGGCCGGTTTATCCCTATTTAAAAAGGGTTTTGGCGGTTTTGAAGAGGCTTATTTGCATGCACAGGATTACGCGATATCGCCAAAGTATTATCTTAATTATGTTGTTGAGAGGATCAGGAAATGGAGGAGGAAACTATAGAATACATAATTAAGAATTATGAATTAAGAATTATGAATTTACGGTACGGATTGACGGTACGAATTACGAATCTGCGCGAATTACGAATGGTTTACATTTTATCCCTTGGGATAAAATGATAGCTGAATTACAGATTCGTAATTCGCGCAGATTCGTAATTCGTACTGTAACTGTATATGTTTTTTAAAAAGCGGGAGGGTAATATAGAGGAGGGGGTTTTGAAGGGGAGGGGAGGCAGGCAAAAGCCGCGGCCTTGGCTCGCTTATTTTTTGTTTGTTTTGTTTATCATTATTGCAGGTTTTTGGTTTGTATTTTTTTCGGGATATTTTTCAGTAGGGGAATATGAGGTTAATGCTTTGACTGTACTGGAAAGAGATGCGGTAACAGGGGAGATAGGTAAGTTTTTGGATGCAAGAGAGAGCTGGATAAAGGATAAGCGAAATATATTTTTGATTGATGAACAAAATGTGGAAGATCATCTAATGAACACATTTTTTATTGAATCGGCCGTTGTGGACAAAATATATCCAAATATTTTACGACTCAAGATTAAGGAACGGCAGAGGAGTGTGATTTTGGTGACAAGAAACAAAATATATATCGTTGATGATTATGGCGTGATCACAGACTATGCGGATCAAACTACAGTTTCAACAACACGAGAATTTTTATCAAGTTCCGTTCCCGTTGATTCTCTAAAAGAAATTTTTGTTATTATGCCAACTTCAACCGATTATGAAATCGGTTTAAAGTATACGGACACAAATATAGTTCGAGGATGGCTTGATTTGGCCGAAAAATTACGTAATTCAGGTATTTGGTTTAAAGCGATACAGATAAATGATAGTGAACCCGGCATATTGCATATTATTTTGAAAGAAAATAAAGATGTGATTATGGATGAAGATATTTCTTTAGAAGCGCAAATTGATACTTTAAGGCAATTTATTCAAACCAAACCGGCTTGGGATGATATTCAAGAATATGTAGATGTAAGGATACCGGGGAGGATCTATTACAAATGAATCGTCGAATGTCTAACGTCAAACGTTAAACGTAGTATCTGACATTTTTTATCGAGTTACAGGTCACATAAGACCTGGGAAGGGGTGGCGGCGCTTAGAACGCAATTTTGAGGCTTGTTTTATTTTTTAGCTTAAATAAGCCAAAAAAGCTACTAGCTACCAGCTTCCAGCCACTAGCTGGTTACTTAAGTTTACGTTTATAGCCATAGGCTATAAACGAAAGCAGACCGTGTTGCTTGGAGTGGATTTTACGACGATTGAAGGGAATTGAAAGTGTTGTAAAATCCACGATATGTTATAAGACTATCGTTGGCTAAGATTAGCTGATTTTGCTTCATTAAGCGAAATTATCTACACGATGGGTCTTATAACATATATTGTGCGACGCTCATGATCATCTTTCGCTTACCAAAGCGGATCATGAGGCGACAAATACGGTATATTGTGCGACGCGTCTAACTTAACAAAAACTTCCCAACCTATGCTTTATCTTGATTTGTCAAAAGTTCCTGCTTTGGCTTCCTTCCCCTGCGAATCATGGAAAAGTAGTTCGGTCCGTATTTCTTTTCAACCGCTATGCCTCCCCGCTTCCCTGCTTCAATTCTTTGTTTGTGTTGTGCCTCGCTTATCTTGTTATCATTATGCCATGTCATAGTTCGTCTGTCAAGAGTCTTTATATTTAGCTAATTTCAGCGATTTATCAATATCCGTTTTCGCCTGTCTGTGGATTATATATCGCTTTTGCCAGCATAGCACGAATCGGAGTGCCTTGTCGCCTGTGGACAATCCCCTTTTTTGCCAATGCGTTGACAATTAACTGTGCCCTCTTATCGCCTATCACTATCCTCCGCCCGCAAGTGCAGTACCCCAAATGGTACATGTAACGGCTAAATTCTTTGACTTCCTCGATTTGCTGGTCGCGGTCTTTAAGCCACGTCCGCGAGCCTATTTCCATGGGCTTCCCTCCTCTGGGGTTATGAAGCATGGCTATTTCGTCCAAGCCCTCTTCATAGTAAAGATTTTGCAGTTTCATATAATAAAAAAGCCGCTTAAACGGTATCAGCTTGCGGGCTTCCACCGGTCAAACGGCAGAACAATCTTAGCAGTTTATCAGACACTTGTCCGCAAGATCGTCAATCAGACGACGCTCCGTAGAGCACAAGTGTTATCACCGCTAATACCTGAATTCACCTTACGCAGTTTTAAGATTTTGTCAAGGGCTAGGCCAGTGTGATTTCAATGTCCAGCGTCAAAGAGTTTTGCGCGCTTTTCGTGATGTCAATATTCACGTGGCTGAATAATTGCCCTGTATCAGCACCCGCCGCGCCGTCAATAAACAATCCGGCTTCTTTGTGCGTTCCCGTGGCTGTGCCAGCCGGAATAAAAACCGATTGGTAGCTTAGATTATTAACCGCGTTTTGGCTGGTAATGGTCTGACGATATGTTTCGTTGCCCAAAGTGGTATCTCCGTTGGTTGGCACGGTTGTATCATCCCCCAAAGCCGCATAATTGAGTATCCCCGTGTAGGTGGTGATGTTCGATAACCTCTGCGCTATTACAGCTCTCCCCGCCGTAGGGGCGAGATTGACGTATTTCTCCACCCTGACGGCCGCCGCCTTGTGATATGCGTCTTTGAGGTGTTGATACATCATCCGGTGCCTCTCGCGCCCGTTTTTGCCCTTAGGGAGTGGCTTCTTCAAGAAGTTGAGCAATGTGTAATATTCCGCGATTGCTTTCGTGAAATCACAAATTGTGGCCGTATAGACGGTCTTGATATTGAGGTGTTCTTTGACTTGTAATGTGATCATAGACTTTCAGCTTCCCAGTACACGGTATAAACATCACTGGCGTCGCGATTAACTGATGTTAGGGTAAAGCCGGTTTGGCTTTTTGCACTGACAGTACCCCTATTTAAGGCTGCTGTTGCTCCGACGCACCACGCGTGACTCGATGAATATCCCAAGGTTGTGTCGCTTAAAAAAGCGATGTCATTGGAATCGTTACCGAGAGACCAGCGTTTTGTAGAAGTAAGGATTGCTCTGATGTGTATTTTCGCAGGATAAAATCCGCAGGTTTGCACGTAATCCGTGTTCGTCGAAACAGATTGCGAGCCTCTACGAATAAACTTCGGCTCCAAAACTCTGACGCTGGTTGTGGATTTGGCTTGCGCTACTTTAGCGTAACGTGTGGCATGGGGCGTATTGGCCAAGGCTCCGGCAGTGCCCGATAAAAAGAGATATTCGCCGGCCGTGAGACCGGTTAATCCAACAGCCGTACCCCCTGGTTTAGTGTACAGAATTGTTTCATCCGCGCCTGACGCCGGACTTTGAATAATTCCAATAAAAGAATATGTCGACTCATCCGCGTCCGCGTCTGTCTTGTAAATCTTGCCGTCCGAGGCTTTGAGATAGCCGGCCTCACCGACAGCCAAAGCTTCCCCAGAGGTTCCTTGGCCGAGGTTTCGTTCCGCAAAGTCTGCAATCTGGTCAAAATTTGGAATAATCAAAATAAACGCGGTTGTACTTACCGCTACACCTACAGCAAGCTTGATTGTGCCCGCGGTCGCGCTGAATCCTCCGGCTGTGTTGGATAGATACACCGGACTTCCCGCCGTGAGACCGCTTAATCCGGTTGTCATTTTCCCTGGTCCGAGAATACGTTTAACGTCGTCTGCACTTCCCGCCTCAATGGCAACGCCGACAAATGCTTTAACGTGCGCTAGAACATCCGCGTCCGCTTTATAGACTTTCCCGTCCGAGGCTTTGAGATACAATCCATCACCGGCCACAATGCTCTCGCCGTACGTATAAGCCGGATTGTATATTGAGTCATTCAAATCCGCGGCGTCCACCTGGTCGGCAATAGCCCAAATATTAGGATAGGTCATATTGAGAGAGTGATTTCCCAGTCAACATCCAAGGATTGCGATGTTGTTTTGGTTTTGTTAATGGCGACGTGCGATAAGAGTGTGCCCGTATCCGGATCCCCTGCGCCTTGAATAAACAGCCCGATTTCGCGGAATGTGCCCGAGACTTCGGTTAGCGTAAAATGCCCCGTAAAATAGCCTACGTTGTCATCCCACACGGATGAGGCGATATTGTTGCGGTATGTTTCGGTTTCGAGAGTTGTGTCATTCTCGGACGGCGCTGTCGTTCCCGAGCCTAAAGCCACCTTATTGACCTGAATATCAACATCGGGCGAAGTTAGAGCCTCCAAGATTTTCGCGCGTCCGGCAATCGTAACCACGTTGTAATAAACATCCCAATCAACAATATTCCCGTTCTCATCACGTACGGTTACGGTAACTTTGCCTGCGCATTTAACTTTGTCCTTAATGTCCATAAAAGCAATATAGCAATTAAATCAATCTCCCCCCATTGGTTATAAACACCCTTTTCTTATCGGTCGCGATGTCTGTGGGGACGTACGGGCCCAAAACCCACTCATAACCAAAGTCCAGATTATCCTGCGTAACTTCTTCCACGGTCGCCTCTTCGCTTATCGTATTCCTCGGCATTTCCGTCCAGACGTCGGTAACAGTAATGGTCTCGCGGATGTCTTGCACCAAATCCGTAACCTCGAAGTCATTAAGGTCAATCTGCTTGCGGTCTTTTTTGAGAGCGTCAAGCAGGTACTCGATTATGCCAAAGGTGCGTGTGGTTACGAGCCTGATTTTGTAGGTAAACTCGCTCGGGCTTTTGGCTTGAAAGTTTATGCTCTTAATCCTGTACGTATCGCTTATCCCCCTTGCGGTGATGTTTATGCTGATTGTCTGACCTGCGATGAGTCCCGAGGTCGTGGTCTCAAAGCTCCCTTCGGTTATCTCGTTCCTGTACGCGCTTAATTCAGCCGCAGCGCGGTCTCTCCCCCCTTGGAGGGTGATAATGCTCTTATCTACGATTAAGTGCTCAAAAACGCCATATTGCGCCACTGACGTCGCGTCATACTTCTTGATGATGACCGGAATCATGGGAGTACCCGTAATCGCCACCACCTGACCGGATGAGGGCTTGGTCGCGCTCTTGAATTTGAGCGTTTTCTCCATGTAGTTGTACAAGCAATCGTAATCAGCGGGATCGTTCAAGTTATCGACTCCCACGGTCTTGGCCACGGTCGCTACCGTAACGCTCACGTCTTTCATCTTGTATGGCGTGGGAAAGTGGAGTTGTTGCCCGTCCGCGGTCATGCTTTCAGTTACCGAGCTTCCCTCGTACTCTCCCCCTCTCACATACACCTGATTGCGGATATTGGTGAGGTCGTCGTCGAGTTCCAAGCTGTTCCAAACAAAGTTTTGGCTGGTATCGGTCAAAGAAAACGGCGCAGGGTTGCCTGACGGCTCATAGAGGTTAATATCCCTGTATGCGTCGATATACCACTCATACGCCACGGCTTCGGCGATTTGCTTCACCGCTTGGCTCATCTGCTCATAGTTGAATTTAACGCTTCCCAAAGTTCGGCTCGCGTCTTTTACTCCTTGTTGAGTAAAGCCCGTATCCGCGCTTATGAGGCGAATATCGTCAACGCTCACGTTCACCGTACCGCCCGCTCCGGCCGTAGCTTGGATTTGCAGATAGGTAATGCTCGCCCAAGCCGGCGTGCCGGTTTCTGTAAAAGCGGATTTGGCGATTTTAGCTTGGTTCCAGCCTGTCCTTGGAGTGCTTAAAATTGTGGTTTCGTAGTAATTCGTGTACGTGCCGGCCGCGTCTATGGTTAAGCGCAACCGCAAGCTGGCAAAGTTATTGGGATTATCCACGTAGTACCAAAGCGTAATCCAGTCATCATCATCCGAGGCTAAACCGTTATCAAAGACAGTCAAATCCAAAGAACGCTCACATCTCGCGGTGGCTGTATTGCCGGCCGTGGCCGTAAACTTCTCGCTTTGCGTCTCAAGGATGTACTGCCCTGCGGTTGTGTTTTGCGTGGTCGAGCCGTCTTCATTAGTCCATGTTTCCGAGTCTTCCATGGAGGCAATCACCTTTTTTGTGCGATTGACGAACTCCGCCACCAGCGTATTAAGGCAGTAAAAAATATCCTTGTTTTGGATTTCCCTGGCCACAAGATAGCGGTCGAGCGTTCTTTCGTGGCTCGCACACTCGATATTGAGGCTGGTAAGCCCGCCGGCTTCCACTGTATTGGATATACGCACGATTGTACCGCCAAAAATAGCTGTAGCGTCGTCTAGGATGAGAACTTCCTCGCCGATAGCCGGCTGATAGGTTTTCGTGCCGTACAGCTTGATTTTGAAGCTCGCAGTATCCACCTCTGAGGTAGCTACCTGCTGAATAGTCAAAGACTGCCAATCTATCGAGCTGGTTCTGTCTATTCCGGCGATTGTTACGGTGATCATGGAATAAGCGTAACAAAAACAGCCTTGAGCAAGGTGTTGTTATCAACAAAGGAACTGGACAAAACCGCCTTTTCCCTGCTAAGGTAGAGGGGTATTAGGTTTTTACCTAACACGCAGGTTAGGCGGTTATGAGACTCCCTCACAAGGGGAGTTTTGTATTTTTATCTTACGAGCAAAGCAGGTCGGGGAGGACGGCGGTGGATCCTGTATCCCCTCTGAAGCTCTGCCCATAAGGTAGTGAACCCTATTAACGGCTTTGGGAAATTCCGGCGCGTTCTTGTTACGTACAAGTCTGTCGACTATAAACGGGCAATTCTAAACTAAGGCGCAAATGCGTCTGTTATTTGCCATTAACGGACTAAAAAATCCGTTCAAATGGCAACGCAGGGAGTTTCCTCCCGACAAGGTTTCCCTTGCCTGATTAAATGCGCTCGCCGCTTGAACGGATTGAGCTTATTAAATCATTTTGTTGCCACCCTTTGCAAGTACAGCAAAGGATATTGTGAGAATATCAGGTTGCTGTTTTGAGAGGCTTTGATTATCCACAAACAAAAAACCCCCGTGTGGGGGTCTTTTATTAACAGGATTGTAGGCTATCTATATTCCTGCAATTCAACGATGCAAGAACCATTAGCGATGCTCAAATCCATGTAATAATCACCGGCGGATTTTCTCATCATGGTTTCGTCTTCCTGACTTCCGTCAATCATGACCACCGGAAATCCACCATTTTCGTCTAAGCTTGTACCCTCATCCATAACGTAGATAGCGCACATCGTATAATCATCCCCAACTGTTTTGTAGATGATTTTTTGTTGACCGCCGTTTAGGTGAAACGTTTCGCTTTGCTTGCTGGAATTAGCTGTCACCTCAAAGACATTAACCCATTCTTTTTGCTTCGGACTCGGTTCCGGAGTCGGTTGGAGTTCGCTTTCGTCAATGTTTTCAGCCTTTTCCTGTGAGGTAGACTCTGTCACGGAGTCTGTTGGAGTCTGACGGAGTGCATTGGAGTCCGTTTGAGTCTGATTGTCAGACAGCGCCGGAATCCAAATCACAAGCGTCACGATAGCGATCAGAGCCGTTAAGATGATTTTCACGATCTGATCCTGCTTGCTCTTTACCCAAATAACGTACAGCAATACCGGCGGTAGCGTTAAGGGAAAAGTAAAAATGATAAATAAAATTCCCAACACGGTTTTATACCAAGGCTTTTTAGCCTCGGTCTCGTTCCTTTCGTGTGTCATAGTGGTTGATTACTAACACAAATTAAGATTTTTGTCAATCCTACTATACCACGAATTAACCAAGGCGATGAGTCATCTGTAATTGCTTGATAATTCTATCGCCTAAAATTCGCGCAACTTCGCTATTATCTACGCCGACAAAAGAGCCGCCGGTGATGTAGATATTCACCCCGTTGCCTCCTGCGCCTGCTAATCTGTTAAGCGGAATAATAGCCTCCGGCCCTTCTTCACCAGCCAAGATATGGGTTGGACTGGTTACAATTCCACCTGACGCTTGGTGCGTTACAGCTCTAACAACCTCTGAGATTCCACCGGTTGCTACAGCTGAGCCTACTCTCCCCACCAAACTGGCCGCTCTTTGGGCCGCTTCATAGGCGGCATTTGCAGCAGAAACCATGCCATTGAATTTATCGATAACCCACTGAATGGAATTGCTTAGAGCACCAAGCACTGCTTGCATAATACCAATGGCCGGCTGCAATCTTTCGAGTAAAGCGGTTTCGGTTTTGGTGATCCATGTAACAAACCCGATAAATTTTTCGATTAGGGTAGTTACAACCTCTACAAAAATCTTCAAAGCTAAAACGACAACACCGAGTATGATCTGCGCAAAAAGTTCCAATAAAGGCATGTACGGTTGCATTGCTACCCAAAGCTCTTGAAGTGCAGGCATGAGTTCATTGGTGATTTTAGTTGCTACGCGATCCCATGCTTCCTTGAGTTGAGATATTAACCCCGTTTTCTCCTCAATCTTTTTTGAGATTTCGGCAAATTTATTTTTCAGTCCGTCGAGTGTTGGAAAATTTGTATTTATAGATTTGATAAACTCATCCAATCTTGTAACTAAGGGAGGGAGTACATTATTCGTAATAAAAATTAATTTTTCGATGATCGCCTTGGCCCAATCCAGTAATGGCTCACCGGCTCCACGTAAAAATAAATCCCAAGAATCTTTAAGATTAGACACCATGCCTCCAAAGGTTTTTGATTGATTCTCCATGAGGTTGTTAAATCTGCCCCCCTCGCCAGTAAGTGCGGCCAGCGCCGCTTGAACAGCTGGAAAACCAATCTCTCCGGCCGATACCATTGCTTGAATTTCTGATACCGGTTTATTCATTTGCTTTGCCAGTTGATCAAGTAATGGGACGCCGGCCTCGGTGAATTGACGCAGTTCCATGCCCGTCAGCTTTGTTGCCGCCTTAACTTGGCCAAAAGCAAGGATAAGATTCGGCAGTTTCTCCATGCCGACACCGGAAGCAATATCTCCCAATGACTTTAGGTTTGGCAAAATCTCCTCTTGTGCAAATCCGTAAGCAAGTAAAGATTTCGATGCATTTTCAAGGCCCTTAAGTTCGAAAGGTGTTGATTTGGCAAAGTTGGTTAAATCTTTAATAAACTCCCCCGCTTTTTCCGCACTTCCCAGCATTGTCTCAAATGCAACTCTTTGCTGTTCCAATTCACTGGCCGCTTTAATTGCGTTGTAACCTAAAATTCCAACGCCTGTTGCCGCAACGGCAATCGCTGCGGTTGTTGCGGTTGCTACCGTTCCAACTGCCGCAAAACCCTTGCCAAGACTGCCAAGTTTCCCATTAAGACGTTCAATGTCCTTAGACGCTTGGTCTTTCGCTTGAACGATTATGCTTAGCTTAGTGTCGGCCATATCAGTGTTTGATAAACCAAATTATTGCGCAAAGTGAAATTGCGAAAACCAAGCCCATGCCCGCCTTAAATCCGAACACTTTTAGCCATTTTTGCCATGGTAGATTTGAGAGTTTTTCATCGCACATATCTGATTTGACAAGCTTGTAAAGTTTGTCTATTATCTTAGTATTGAAGTTCATATTTTGGTAATGCTCGCTGTCTCTCAAAAGTAAGCGGGCATTTTTATTTTTTGTACTTGCGATTATTGTATTTTGCCTCCTCGCTTATCATCGAAATCACCTGATTGATGAATGGCAGAGGTTGATTCATGTACTCGTCATGCGTCCACTTCATCTCACGGCAAACGAGTGCAATGATCATCTCATCCGTGGGCTGTCCTCTCCCCGCGAAATAGCGTGCCCAGTCCTTGGCTATTTCGCTGTCTGCAAAGGGGCGTTCAGCTCGTTGGCTTTTTCCAGCACAAAGTCGTAATCCTCGGCATTGCCCTCTTGTGGATTGCCGTCCAGTAAGCGGTTAAGAACATCCTCAGCGGATCCGTCGTATGAGGTAACAGATAGCTCGATGAGTTTGTTCTCGGCTTGCTCTTGCGCGTCCCCTACTCCCACCAGCTTGACGCTCTCGCCCGGGCGCGGTGCTGATTGCACCAAATTAACGTAAATCTTCTTAATTTCCCGCAATTCTCGAGGGGTTAGATAAGTCTTCATGACCACCTCTTTGCCGCTAGGGGCTGTGATTGTGCGTGTTTCTCGCTCCATATAGGTTTAGTTAATGATTATATTGTCAAAGTAGCAAAAAGCCCGTCTGAGACCTTGAGGTTGTCCACAAACGGGCTAAATAGAACAAAAAGCGAATGATTTTTTGTGGTATAATGGGGACGCTTGACAATATTGCAATATATTGCTAAGAAACCAAAAACCCCACGGTAATGGGGAATTTGGTAAAAGTTTTTACACTTTTGTTAGTTTGGCGGGTCGCTGTTTACGGCGGCCTTTTCGTTTTAGCTTGGCTCTCCAGATAGCTTGCGCTTCCTTTGAAGAATCCCAGCAAAATGCTTTGCGACCGTAGTCGCTGGCATAGAGGCGTTCCCCGTTAACAGTGATCCAAGCCCTGCAAATTAGCATAGCTTGTTATCTTACCGGCCGTTATAGTTCGCCGGATTGCACGTGGTGTTATGGACAGCCAGAACGTGCGATCCGTCTAACCAACGAAGGATAAGAAAAACCACCAAAAGCAACTATCCCGCCTTCTACTCTCATGGTGTAGTCGGCAAGTGTTCAAGCACCCGACAAACCTTAACGGTTCAGCGGGATAGCTCCTTTTGATGGTCGCCTTTTGGAGTGCTAGGCAACATTGCTTGCTTTTGGCTTGAAACAAAAGCTAGATTTTCAATGAATGTAGGTATTTTACAATACAAAGTGACGCCAGTCAATAATAAAACACGCAAAATCGTTCATATTCACGTCCAAACCTATACATTTTTCAAAAATCTATACAATCGAAGTATTTGGCTATCCCCTCGGCCGCCTTGCGTGCGTCGACGTCCATGTCTTCCTTGGAAGTAACAAAGCCGGCTTCAATGAGCAAGGCGAGCGGATTAGTGTCGCGTACCATGCCAACACGGCCGAAGCGTGAATCTCTATCGTCAAAAGCCCCGCCGTTCCAAATCGGTACACCGGTAACTTCGGAATAGGCCTTGCTCATCTCATATGCTTCACTTTGAGCCACTTTACTCCCACCCATGTAAACGGTTGTAACACCGCGAACAAAGTCTCTGCCGGCCCAGTTTCCATGAATAGAGAGCAGATAATCGCGCCATGTCTTACTGCGCGCGTTAATCCAGTTTATGCGGTTGATGAGGTTGCGATTGCTCGACCAATCCGTAACGAACTTGTCCGGTACCAGCAATATTTCCCATTTCTTATTACCCGCATTGTCCACCTGCGCGTCAAGCATGTGGTGCAAGTAGCCCCAAATCCAACGGGACCATTGGACCTCGGTTTTATGTCCGTACGCGCCCGGGTATTTTAGGCTGTGGCCTAAGTCAATAAATAGTTTTTTCATATTCTCGCCTCCGCCTAGACTGAGTATCTAAGCGGGAACGGAACACGACTAAAGCGTCATCCTCTCCAGCCTTTCAGCGATGAAAGACGGGATGATTCCGTAGATTGAGATTAATCGGCACTCTCGGAGGGTGCGAGCGATTTTAGAGCTGTTTTGAGCTTCTCAATCTCGTAATTATCAGCCGTCTCAACGGTCAGTGATAACGGCGGGGCTTCCATGCCTTTAACGGCATAATAAGCGTCGCGCAAAGGCTTTAGAACGCTGTCCTCGCCGTTCATGGAGACCTCAAGGTCAACTAAACGCGAGTCTAAAGCGCCTCCGCCCTCGAGGTGAAAATTCACCTGTCCCTCGGCTACGTCGGCATTACAGCCCAAATAAGCGGCATACAACTTAACGATATTCTCTTTATCCATACTGTTTGAGTTATGAATTAGCGTCGATAAGGGTGGGGCCCCACCCGTCGACAGGGGCGTGGAACGAGTTACGCCCGCCGAGCTTCCCAACTATGTTCTCGGTGGGAGGCCGACAGATGTGGAATCCGTCGGCAAGGTTAAGCGGCGCTCGTATTGCGGATCATGAGGATACCCATGTCCCATAGTTCGATTGCCTCAAGAGGTACATGTTTGTGCTCTCCGTTCACTTCGCAGTAAACGGGGAGCTCGGGAAACTCCACCTGCAGGTCTCGAAGCATGGCGAGACGTTTCATAGTGAAGCGCAGTGGACGGCGTTGAGTATCCAGAATGGTTACGTCAACAGAGGGGCGGTGTTGAAGGTAGGTTTTCATTGTCCATCCTTTCTCTTGCAAAATCCCGCAGTGAGATGTTTCTGTTCGTATAGCTCCAAAGTTCCAGCAATCGCCCGCAACGCTCGGAGCATATCCCGTGAGAGATGAGCCCGTCATCGGGTTTTCCCTCAATCCAGTCCTTACCGCAACTCAAGCACTTCTTGCGCATGTCATCCTCCATGTGAGCTTTTAATGAGCAGTTTGGGCTTTCGCTGTCCTCGGCGGAAAGCCTCCTTGATACTGATTTTCTCCTCCTTTTCAACAGGTGTAATCACAACCTGTCCATTTTCAAGTTCCATTCTGGCGATTTCAGCCAGCTGGTGCTTCTTCCTTTTGCTTTTTGCCATTTCAACCTCCATGGCGCGGGCGGTGATGAACATGCATGTCTGCATGGAAGGTACGAATTGTACCGCCCTAAAACGCCCCAAAGAGGCTCAAGATATCTGTTATTTGTTTAGTTTGTGCATTCCGTGTGCGCCCGCCCAAATAATTCCAGCTTCTAAGATTTTCACAAAAACATCCTGAACGCTTTCCGGCGTGAGACTTCCGGAGACTAAACCGAGAAAAACGACAGCTAGGGCGGAAAATGCGGCGGCGGTTGCACGCAAAGCCGGCTTATTACCTTCGTTGATCCAAGGAATGTTTTTTGATCGCTTGACGATCTCCGTAGCTCCCCAGACTCCACCGGCTCCACCGGCTATCAGCAACAATGTACTTAAAATTTGAATAAATGTATCCATATTACCTACTTAAGAATTAAAGCCAACACTGCGGATATGATTCCCACTATCACAGCTCCGAGCGTTGTTGTAACCAGCCACTTTATCCAACCTATGTCGGATGAGTGTGTTGATTGCTTCTTTTGAATGTCCGAGATGTCTTCTTCAATATGAGCGAGATGATTGTTTTTTATCGTTTCGATGCCGTGTTCTATGGCGTTAAATCTGCGCTCCTCATTTTCAGTGTGCGCTTTCAGCATGTCGATAAATTGATTCTCATTGCTCATATCCCCTCTTATTTGGTTATTTCTTTAGGTGTTACTTCGATTACTTTAGGTTTTAATCTTTCATTTATTTTTTCGATGATTACACCATCCTTAAACTCTCCTGAAATTACAGGCTCGTCTTTCGCTTTGGCATCCTCATTGACTAATTGGATATACGTCTGCAAATCCTGCCATGAACCCGTAAAATGCCCCGTAGCGTCCACTTTTCCTGCGTAATAGGCTCTAAGCCCCATGTACTCGTCTTTGGTCAATACACGGCAGTTTAAGCCCTTAGAATCGCAGGTTTGCAATGTGGTCTTGTAAGCCTCTTGGTCTTTAGTTGCTGTAAGCGGTACTTCCTTAGGCTCGGATACCGTAAGCCACACGCCTGTTGCGACAGCCGCTACTGTTCCTGCTCCAATCAATGCTTTTTTACTATCCATATTAGTCAATTTTAGATGTGTTGCTGTTAATTTCCTCTTTATAATCGTGTCAATGTTAGTTCGTCCCATTGCACTGTTGTCCCGTTAAGACTTGCTCCAACGCCCCAAAAACTGCTTACAGCCGTAAATTCCGCGCTGAAATATGTCCACGTTGCAAGATTGCCAAGCGTAGCGACTATTGACGTAGTGCTTCTTATAACAGCATTGCCGCCACCACCTGTAACCCTGTAATAACCTGAAACCTTATATCTACTACCGCTGACAGTAGCCGTTTGCCCCGTATAGTTGGTATTTGAGCCGGCGACGGTTTGCAGACCAACACCATAATAGCCAGCAACCTTAGACGGCGTTGAGGAAAGATTTGCCGTCCATGCTGTGGTTCCGCTCGCCTCCATATCCCCGTCCGCCATGATCTGCTTCTCCGCATTAAGCGTTTCGCCTTTGTATTTGGTAACTGTTACGTTATCAAATTTGCAATAGCCTGCCCCTGTTGCTCCGCAAACAAAATCAAGCCTTGAACCAACAGAGGTATACGTCAAATCAAAATATTGCCAGCTTGTACTATTTGTACCCGTCCAAAACAGAGTACCGCCATGGTCTCGAATATTTGGGGCAAAAGTGCCGTCACCGGAGGCTACTCCAGTAACATGATATTTAGTAGCCGCGCTAACAGCCTGGTAAGCGTAGGGTGAGTTTGTTCCATTGTGAGCAACTTTAAGGCTGTAAGTACCGTCGAATGGGCTGGTCGTATCTGCCGTCAATGTCGCACTTGCTCCAGCAATCCATCCGGTGGTTGCCCCAATTTCTAAATCACCATTAACTAAAACCTGCTTCTCCGCATTAAGCGTTTCGCCTTTGTATTCGGTAAAAACAACATCATCAATCTCTGCCCATGTGCCGCCACCAAAAGTAACCTCCCAATACAAGCTACTGCCCCCCGCTGTTACTACGGCCTCATAATATGTCCATTCCGTGGGAGCAACCGGGCCGATTCCAAACCAAACCACCCCGTCCTGGAACCTCATCGTAGCCGTTCCATCCGTGCGAGTCCAAACGCCCAATTTATACGTTTCTCCGGGAGTCATCCCTGTTGGAGTGATATAAATATATGCCGTAGCCGAGCCACTATATGTCGCCCGCAATGCCTTATTTCCCGAATGGGGCAAATCCGTTGACTTTGATAATGTCGCCGCACCACCTGATGCCCACGAAATACCCGCCGCTTCCATGTCGCCATCTGTCAACAACTGCTTCTCCCCATCCTTAAATGTGCCAAGCGCAAAAACGCTCCCCGTCATTGAGAGGATTGTTGTAAGGGCTAGAAAGCTAATAAAAAATTTCTTAATCATACTTTAACTGGCTGTGTTAAGGCTTTTTCAATAGGCCAATTGTTTCTTAATCTACTGACTAAAGTTTCTCGTTTCATACATTGCCTATCTGCCCATTGGGCAATTGTTAATTCAATACCCTCGAACTGGATAAAATGGTTAGTTCTCCTATTATTCTGCTGTGTTTTTCTGTCAGCCCATCTGGTATTTGTAGGGCTGTAACTCTTATTATTGTTAATCCTATCTAGAGATATATAACCGCCATTCTTTTTAGCCGTTAAGTAAGATTTTTCTAAATCAGCCACAAAATTTTTGACATCTTTCCATCTTTCACACACTTCAATGCCTCTAGCCCCATAATCTTTATAGGATGGGCATCTATCGTTATAGCACCTGTCCATCATGCTTCTATGAACATGTGCTAATGGATGGCTAAATAATCCATGTCTTGTCACCACTTCTTTTTGATAACAACCGCAGCTCTTGCTATTCCCGCTGATTAAACTTGTTGACATTATAATTTTTTCTGTTCCGCAATCACAAATGCAATTCCAAAGATATTTCTTTCGATTATTCTGCCCAGCGATAGACTTTACAGTCCATCTGCCAAACTTTTTGTTAGTTAAATCTTTGAAGGTATTCATACTAATTACAAAGTGAAGTACTGGTTGGACTAGCGGTTGGAAAAGTTGAACTGGTTGTAAAAGCAAGCTCCATACACCCATCTCCAGCTCCAATAAACATATATGATGTTGAGTTTGCCTCACCTACTCTCAAAGTTTCTGGGTACAGATTGATTGACTTATTTTGTATTCCACCCGCTCCATCACCCTCTGCATACAGCTTTAGCATGTATTCGCTATCAATATCATAGTGAAGTGAGCATTGTTCGCCCGATCCGTTGTTACAAGGCTGATTATCCGCTTGTAAGAATGACGCCTCTGTCGCCTCTGTAAATTGGCGTGAGCCTGTATAAAGCGTGCCGTAGCCGTAAATGTCGTCTGCGTGTAATTCTGCCCAATGAAGTGAAGTAGCACCCAAGTCGCGCGCGCTGGTAGTATCTGGGTTTAAGTCATGATAGGAAAGATTACTAGCCGTTCCAAAAATCATTGCCCTAGAGCCTCCCGATTGAATACCTAAAGTATCAGTATTATGTTTCCAAATACCTGTATTAGGGTCGCTTGCGAAATACAAACTTGGTGTGCCGACTGAGCCATTATCAATACTTAAAGAATTTGTTAAGACCGTTCCACTTGCATAAATATCTTTCCAAGCTGAGCCATAGGCCCCCACATCATAAGTATTATTTGCACTAGGCAAGATGTCGCCTGCGGAAATGCCTGTGATTGTGGCTGTCGTTGCCGTCAAATTATCAAAATATCCATGCGCTATACGTTCTGCATTGGATCCAATGGTAAATGTGTCCCTTATCGGCTGTATAGCAGTGCCTCCGACCAGCTTAAATAAGCTGATTGAGCCTACTTGCGCGGTTGCCCATGCGGCTACGCCCAGCGTGGTGATAAAGGCGGCTAAAGCACCTAAAACAATATTTCGTATTTGCATATTATTTCCAGCAAAGAATCTCGCACACATCACCCGCGACATCGCTTTGCACGTACAAAGTTAAATCCTTGAGGTGTACGGCATCCAGCGCGTATCCCGTACTTCCCGACGGGATGGTGAGGTAATTTGTGCCGCTTTCGGTTGCCACAAAAGCGATTTTAAGATTTCCGAACGAGCGGCTCTTGATGACGAGCTTTGTTGTGTCATCCGGAATGACCTGACTATATTCCGTATCAGCCAATGTCAGGGTTTTGTTAAGTATGGTCGGTCTGCGATACATATTAGTAAGAGGTGGCTAGGTTGGTTAAAATGACTTGTACCATTTTGCTGTCCGTTTCAGAGAAAAACGCCTTGAAAGCCAAAACTTGCGTAACCACGCCGTCTTTGGAAAGGTCTCGCGTTACTTCTTCGAGCAGGACTTTGTTTAAGTCAATTTGGATGTCCGGATTAGAGGCTGTGCCGATAGTTACGTCGCTGTTGGTGAGTTTTAAGCGCAGGGCTTTGGTTGTGTTGTCCAACATCTGCGTAACGTAGGTTTGATCGTTGTAGACCAGCTCAATCTCGCCGTCCACGGAAAAGGTTTTGTTTACGATGTCCACCTGATTGACGTTTCCTAAGGCTCTGTCATCCTCAATGTTTTTATTAACCTTAACTACGCAAGATCTCACGTTGATTGCGCTGGCCGCGTCGAGTCCGGCTTGATTGGTTGCGAATTTAACGCTTGCGTGAGTCGGCAAAAAGACGTTTTCAGCTACGTAAGCGGCGTAACGTGAGGCTAGGGTCGCGGTATGCGTTCCTGACTGCGTGCCGGTGGTTTCAATCTTGGTGCCTGCCAGAGCATTGGCCAGCGAAGTCGCCAAGCTAAAGGTATCAGCCGTAACATAGACGACGTAATAAGTGGTGCCGGCCGTGAGTCCGGTAGGTAATGCTCCGGTGGTTGCAAGCGTAACCGCGTCGCCGGTAACTAAACCGTGGCCGGTGAGAGTAACAACAGCCGGATTGGCGATTGTTACCGTAAACGCGCCAAGAGTCGCCAGCCCTCCGGTCTTCGCTCTAAAGCCGAATTGTGCCGTTGCATGGCGTTCCAGTTCAACTGATAGCTCCATGGAGTCGAGCATGGCCAAAGCGTAATCCTTACCCGAATTTGCCTCTTTAACGTGCACACAGAGCGATTGATGTTGATTGCTTTGATAGACAGTGTAGGTATGCTCATAAACTACCGCCTCACCGCCTTTAACGGCCGAGGATACAGCCCCGAAGATGTTGTAGAACAATAAGCCGAGAGATTTGTCTCGAAGAGCAACCGTAAACTCACCCTCAGCGAATTTGCCGACTACTTGTGAGTCTATGCTGTCCTCGATTAAATTCCTGCGTCCTTCATCCATAGACCGCATGACTTTCTCATCCACGGAAATGTCCATGGGGCGCAACCAATAAGACGGAGCGTTGGCTGTTCCGCGGGTTGTTTCTTTTGCTACGCCAAAGTCGAGGCGTGAACCGATGATTTTGCTCATAATTGATTATATTTTTTACGCGCCTCATCAAGTGAAGTCGCTTTAATAGTTACGGGTCCTCGTTCTTCCGTGGCACTAAAATAAAACTCTTGCAGAGTCTCTTTTTGCACCTCCAAGCGCTTTGCCTCGCTTTTTGATTGAGGCGCGCTCGAGATTTTCTTGTTTTGGGCTTCTTTCATCATATGGTTTCATCGTAGCGAATTACTCCCCCGACAAGCCCGTAATATCCACAGCTAGGTCAAGTCCAGTATTTTTTTGCACCGCAGTCGGAGGATTGATACGTAATGCGGTTTGCCTCTCCACTCGATTATCCCGCCGTTTGTTACGCCAGGGTCAACGCCTGCGTCCGCCGTGCCTGTGAGTGTGCGGTCTTTGGCGAATTGATAAAGCAAGTCATCGAGTACGGCGTCTAACTGCTTTTCAGCCGCGCTCGCTCCCTGGTCAGTCATTTCGGCGTAGATGATGATGTCAAAATCGTATGAAACGATATCTTCTTTGTTGGTGAAAAAATCCCCCTCGCTTTGTGTGCGTCGTAACTCTGCCACGGGATAAGCCGAGATCTCCATGTTCTGTTGATCCTGCTCCCCGTCAAAAACCTCCCCCAAGATAGTGGCGGTCTTTCTGGCGTCCAGCATGGCCTTGATTTTGGCTCTGAGTGATACGAATGACATACTACTTGGCTTGTTTAGCGATTTCGTTGACTAAGCCCTCTACGGCTTGATCAAACTCTTTCTGTATCTTCGGCGTGGCTGTTTCTGCCAGCTTTTCCATGTATCTGCGCGGTTTCATTTTGCGCGTGCCGTCATTTACGGACTTGGCGTATTTTGCGGTCGGCCGAATACTTCCTTTTAAGCGTTCCAGTCTGATACCCTTTGAAAAACTGTCTGATAAATTGCCTGTAAGAACGGGTACGATTCCTTTTTGCCTCGCGGATAGATTATGAATTATCGCAATGCTTCTATCGATTCCTTTTTGCAGGTACTTCTCTGAAATGGAGGGAAACTTTCTAAAAGCACCCCGTAAAGCGTCCAGCCCCTCAATCTTGATCGTAATGTTTGCCATATCAGCCTAAAAACACCCGTTTATGGCGGTTAAGCGTCAAATAATCCTCTTTGCTAAATTCTTTATCCCAAGTTACCTGCGCTTCCCCCGCCGTCTCACTTGACTTACCCTCTGATTGGCGTTTTTTGAAGCTTTTAACGACGATTCTTTCCACTAGGTCAACTAAGTCGAGTGGCAGGTTATTGCTCGTGATAGTGGTCAAATTAAGCGTATAGCCTGCCTTGTATGTAAAGCGCAGGTTGTTCGTACCGTGAGGCGCGGAATTGTAGATACGTATCATCCCCGAGCTTCCGTCTCCCACGATTTCATACTCACTCGCTAGAAAATCAGTCCACGTTGGATTGTCAGGCGTTCCCACTCTGTACTGTGCTGATGTCAGCTCTGTGATTGGGGCTTGCTTTAAGACAACAAACCTTTGCCCGTCCCCCGAATAAACTTCATTGGTGTACTGCGTTAATACAAATCTGCGGTCGCAATAGCTCTCCACCCAATCCGTAACGGCGCAAATCAGCGCTTCGAGCAATGTGTCAAAGGTGGAAACCGAAATGCCCGCACGAGTCTTAACGCGCGCCACGGTGGTCAATGCGTATGAAGTCAGAGCCATAAGGATTGACAGCCTCTAAGAGACTGTCAAAGGCACATGGCTAGACGTCAGCGTCCAGCGATTCCGGAGGATTCCACTTTGCGCCGCCCATGATAAAGGTAACATTCAAGGCGATTGACGGGGTTGTGCCGTCCACGTCCAAGTAAGCGCGGATATAGCGCAAGCGCGAGCCTGTACCCAATCCTTTGACGCGAATCAACTTTTGCGAGTTGGCCGCGGTGATTGAGACGCTGGCGCCTGTAATATCCGTTGTCGGAGTGGAGGTTGCGCCCTCTTGGAGCTTCACGGTATAGGTTTCGTCGGTATTTGTAAGATCCAATGCACCTACATCAATAACAGCCACGAGCTCATCAAAGCCCATGGTGTCTACTCCTGTTCCTTCGGTGTCGATTGTACGGACTGCGGGGACGAGAGATTGTGCGACTCCGATATTTTCTGCAACTTTCATAGTTTTTCAATTTAGTGAATTATTTACGAGCTTCGCGGATAGCCGAGCGAATTTCATCGTCGGTGAGGTTTGTGATTTTTACTTCCAGTCCCTCGTTTTTAATAAGGTCCTTGAGTTCTTCACGTTCCAAATCGTCGAGTTCATCTTTAATTTCTTCCTCTTCTATTTCGGCTTCCACCTTGATTTCTTCCTCTTCGATTTCTTCAACCGAGGTCAAATACTCGGATCCGAAAGCCTTGGCTGCTTCTTCGGGCATTTCGACAATCTCGCCTGCCTCATGCCTGCCACTCCAACCAATGGGGAGTAAAACTTTGTATTTAGGCATAGTTCTCTAAGGGGCGCCCGAAGACGCCCCCGTTATTTGAATTAGGAGGCTGCTGTCTTAATGACGTTGAAGGCGGCCGGTAAAGCATTGACCACAGCGTGGCGGTGCTTGATAACCATGCCAACCTGGTCGGCCAAGGCGATTTCCTTGGAACCGAATGTACCCGAGGTGAACTTCTCCACGCTCATCTGTCCGCGGTTGCCGAAGGCAAAGGCTTTCATGTTGCCGAACACACCGAACTTGGTGCTTACAGCCGTTGCGCTGTTAGCCGGCAAGTGTCGGCAAGTGAAGACAGGGAAGCCCAAGATCTCACCGGCCGGTTTGGGACCGCCGCCGGTTTGATACATGGCGAGCAAGCCCGAGCTGGGAGCGCCTACGGACGGCAGAACATAACTGCCTGCGTCATCCTTTTGCACGCGCAACTTGGCCCAAACTGTGCGGGAGAAGTAGAACGCAGCGCCGTCTAACATCGATTCCTCAATGTTGGCAATGGCGTCCGATGAATCTTCCACCACATCGTACTCGGCAAAGGTATCTTTACCGCTTGCGAGTGTTTGCACGGTTACGTTCGAGTCATTCAACAAACCAACGAACGGCGCGCCCGTGCCTGCGAAAGCCTGCTTGTCAATTTGGTTGGCAAGAGCTTCGCCGGCTAAGGCGAGCAACCAATCCGCTACATCCTGATTGGCGTCTTGGAGCAAGTCATTGCCCATGGCAAAGGCCAACTGCCACTTTTTAGACAATAAACGAGCCATGGTGAACGTTACGCCGGTTAAAGAACCCGCGGCGTTTACGCCCAAATATTCACCTTCCAAGAAAGAACCGGTATAGCTGGGAATATCCAATTCATCCGTGTTCATGGTCCAAGGACGTGCTTGGCTCATGACGATGCCAACGCTGGCCGCAATGCGGAGAATGGCGCCGGCAACTTCGACCGGAATCAAGTACCCGCCCCGAGCGTCAGACTCGGAGATGAGTTCTTCGTTGGCTTTGACAATTGCACCGAAAGCAACGGCTTTAACGGTCTCGGCAAAAGCCTTTTTCTGTTCTTTGGATAATCCGGTCTTATCATATCCCAAAACAGCGCGCTCTGCGCGTAGTGTTTGTACGATCTCCTTTGTGATGTTGGCGCGTTCTTCGCCGACCAGAGTCTTCATGCGTTCCGCCATTAAGTTATCCATTTCGGACTTAATGGTTTCCATGCCTTTTTGAGTTTCCTCAACGAGGGCTTTTTGTAATTCTGCGAAATCCATAATTTTTACTTGTTAAGAGTTTTTGATTTAGCCAGAGCTTCTGAGGTTGCCGTATTGACGGCGCGCAAAGCCTTCTTGAGTAGTAGAAACTGCTCCATAGCCTCTACATCAGACCCTGCGCCACTCGACCTTTGTTTTTGAGATTTACTCTCATCGGAACCCTCAGAGGCGTCTAAAACGCTCTGCAAGGCGCCGGTAGCTTGTTTCATTGATTCAATCGCGCCGCTAACTTTCTCCTTGTTCTTGCCGGATAAAACCTTTCCGCTTTTAACTTCCAATCCTTTGGCTTGGATGTATTCCATGGCTATGGCTTTGATTGTCTTGTTAGTCCGCTCTCCGCTCGCAAGTATGGAGTTCACGCCGGCAACGAAATCATCCCAAAACTCCTTTAATCTCTCCGGCTCAACGTTTGCGTTCATGTAAGCGTCGCAAAAATCCCAAAACCTGTAATATATCGGATCAAACAGTTTGTACTTTTCGTTTCGTTTGTTCTTTGCTTCATTGAGCGTGTCATCTATTACGCCCTTTTCCTCTACCTCATCATCTTCTTGCTCGGCTTCCTCAATAATCTCATCCTCATCATCAAAGTTTTCGTCATCAATAAACTCCTTGATTGCTCTTTCGTCATCTGCTCCAATATCCTTGACTGCAAGCACCCGCGCATTGGGATTGGCAGGAACGGCGACAAAACTTATTTCCAGCAATTCATTGACCACGTTATTACCCTCTCCCTTACGAATAAAACCGACCGATACGGTGTCTAAAAAACCCTGGTCTACCATTTCCTTAACTTGGCGCGCAAGTTCGGTTATATCGTGGTACAGAGGCTCAAACAACAGCTTGGCGTTTTCGACTCTGGCGTTTACGGCTTTGCCGACGATACTCTTAACAGAGTAATCGTGGTCAACCAGCAAGCGCGGTGATTTCAGGAAATTGCTCAAGTCCCATTGCCGTGCGCGAACCACTTCGCCGGATCTGTCCACTGTCTCGTCCGAGGCTACAATGGTCATTTTCCCGTTCACTTCTTGGATTGACGCTTTAAGCGAAATTATTTCTTTTTTCATATGATTCAAGGATACGATTTTTGTTGCTGATTAAGAGTGTTTTATCCACATTAAACGTTCGCGCGAATCTGACATCTGCAATTACTGTGTAACGCTCCGCCCTCGATGTCAGAATATTTAACCTGCATTTTCCCGCCCTTAGAGCCTTGCACTTCATCGCCAAGCTTGAAAAATACTTCGGTTGTTTTTACAACTTTGCCGTCCATCGGTCCGCAAAATTCGCACACTCTTTCGTCGCCTGCCGTGTACCAAATCAGTTCCTCAATGCTCGACTGGATATAAGCCTCTTTGGCCGCCTTATTGGCTATGCGGTAACTCTCGGTACGCGCCACGGTTTTGGCTCTGGATTGGCTGGAAAACTCCCCTATTTCACGAATACGCTTGGCCAGCTCCCCTATCCCCTCCCCCGCTGAAATGCCCTCATTTAGCTGGTTTTCCAGCAATTCCATGGTTGTTTCCGTGAATGAGTCGGCCATTAACCGCACGCTTTGCTTGATTGCTTCTTGTACTGGGTCGGTAGCTACAAACTCACCGCCGACGGTTTCGGCTATATAGGCCCCCTCAACTGCCATAAGCTCGGCCATGATAGGCTCAAAACCCTCGATGATTATTCCCATTTCATCGTCTTTGTCCAGGAGGTCTTTAGCTCCCACGGCCTTCATTTCTTCCTCCAAGGCGGTAACGGCCCGCTCAGTCATCGCCTCGGAGTAATCACTCATGAATTTTTGCGCTTGATTCTCGTATGGCTGAACTCTTGAAACAAAAGTCTTCCATTCCGCTTCCTTCATGTCTTCGGTTTGCTTCTCCATTCTCGCCTCGAGACTTTTAATCACTCCACCGACGACCTTGTTCACTTTATCATCAAGCTTATTCTGGTCGTTGATTGCTTTGTGGATTCTCTGCGAAATGTTTTTCTGCGGAGTTTTTTTGTCTTGCGTCTGTCCTATGGGAGCAAGGTTGAACGGGCCCATGACAGAGTCGCCGTTTTTGATTGGCTGTAATCCCATTTCGTCGCGCACCTCGTTAATACTCTGATAGGGAGCGTTGCCCAAAGAAGCTTGACGCTTGCGGATAGCCATATCCTCATTCTCGGGAACGGGATCATCAAAATCCAAAATCAACCTCTCGCCGAATCTTGGGAGCAGATAAGCGTTCAAGTATGCGACGATTCTCTTTATTCGAGGTTTGATTGTGCGGAGCGCGTAAACATAGTCAGTAGTTTCAGCGGTCGCGCGGTTCAGGTTCTCACCCGCTCCAAGTCCCAGCACCACATGCGGAGTCCGGAGAGCCGAAAGGATGTCATCGCGGGTAAAGCGAAGTTGTTCCACGAAATCAATATCTTTCTGGTTCCAGCCTGCGGATTCGGGCTCCACTCCCTCGGGCAAGACGGCAATGCGTCCGGCATTGGTTGCGCCTCTGTGTGCGTCTTCAAACTGCGCCTTAAGGGATTCGGTCTGCGCTCTGGATGTGTATTTGGTTTTGAGGTAGAGGTCGGGTCTGGCCGAGTTCTTGAAAAATGCCTTGTTCCATATACGTGATTGCTTGTCGAGATACACAGAGTCATAGACCGCCTCTATCGGACCCTTACCTTTAAGCGGGTCATCCGGATTGGTCTCACGGATATGGATAATGTCATTGCGTTCTATGCGCTTGTTGTTGATTTCGTTGTAGGTGTAGCGGTATGAGCTTACTGTCGCGGGGAATCCTGTTCTCTCCACCTTGATTCCGCTCGGGTGCAGGGCGTGCAGGCCGGTAATCTTATTGCCCTGTTTTTCGAGGTAGATGTAAGCGTTGCCGTAAAAGTCGAGGTGCATTGATAATGTCTCTATGAGCTCGGATTTGATTTGGTCGGGATTCGGTCTCTCTAACAGCTCCAAGAGCGGGTGAGTGTCTATCTCATCCCATGAAGCGTCATTCTTAACTTGATAGAGGTGCAAGGGAATCGAGCCTACTTCCTCAGCTAAAAGACGGCTGGCTTTGTATTGCCAACCGTATACCTTGCCTTTATCGCCTGAATCGCCGAAAAATGCGCCGATAATCTCCGAAGCCGGCAAAAGGCTTTTTTTGTTGGTTAAGACGTCGAAAGCGTCTTTGAATCTATGGACGAGTTTCATTCTCTACAGATTCGCATAATTCATATTTTAGAAGCTCAACCTATCCACAAGAGTTCGGGCAAGGTGTAGGAATCGACTGCGTAATGAGTTATGGCCAGTGCGTCAGCTCTGTCGGGTGATTTAAGCCCGCGCTTTTTCATGTCGTCTTTGGATTCGATCTGTATCTGTCCTTTGGACGTATACTTAAATTTTATGCTTGCTAGCTGATTTTTGAGCTTGTCATCGTCAGGAAGCCGGCACTCTGTCTTACGCAAGCTCTCGCGCAACAGCCAAAATATCTCGGCTTTGAGGTTGGCAAAGCGTTCTACGTCCTTTGCGCCGGCTCCAAAGTTAATGGGAAGTACCGGCTCACCAAGTTCATTCAACCTGTCGGTTACGCCTCCACCTACTCCGGTGTCATCAACCGCAATGATTTCGGCATTATGGTCTCTCTTGTCGGCAATAAGATGTCCGGCTGTCTGCATAGTGCCCTCTTTTCTCGTCGCCTCGATAAAATCAAAAAACTTGCCGGTGCCTTTGTATCTCACAGTCTCATCCTCTCCATATCTCGCAATATCAGCCCCCACAACCCTCTTACCCGCCGGCTCAATCTTATTGACGTTGTTGATTGCATTTTCAATCCATGTAAGCGGTATCAGAGTATCAGCCCCCTCTTTCGGGAAGTTGCCCAAAACCTTCGCCTCCCAAAGCGGAGTGTTCTCTCCCCATTCCTCTCTGCGCTCTTCCAGCCATTCCCGTGTTACAGCCCCTGGAATAACCGTCTTGCCGGTCTTAACATTGGGATGATCGAAGCAGGAGATATTGATGTTATGCCAAATTGAGCTTTTGAATGTTTCAAAAAATGGTCCGGTGGGACTGGTAGGATTGCCGATGGCCACGACACGATTATTCTCGCCTGTAATAAGCGAGCTGATAGCCGTGTAGATTTCCTGCGGTATACCTGCCGCCTCATCAAGAAGTATCAGCAAATTGGGAGAGTGGAAGCCTTGTAGTTTGGTGGAGCCGAACTCTCTTTGATCGAGTGATTCGTTGGTTGCGAAACCTATAGCGTAGTTGTTCTCCGATATCTTCCATTGCGTATTAAGCAATTTACCCCCCAAAGGAATCTTCGAGCTGTTATATGCCGTATGCAATTCACCCCAGAGTAACTTTTCCACCTGTCTGCCGGTTGGTGCCGTGGTAAGGACGATTGAAGGCTTGAAGCAAGTTAAAAACCAAATAGCCAGACGTGCCAGAACCCACGTTTTACCTATGCCATGACCGGAACGAATAGATGTTCGCCGATGATTGACCACCGAATTACATACCTCTTCTAATTTGTCCCACATCACAATGTCCGGCCAGAGAGTGCGAAAAAAGACATCTGGCCTATTCTGCCATGTCTTTAGCATTTCCTGAATTGTCGGCTTGCTCATAGGCTTGATTGATTACATCTTGCAGGTTGTCGATTTTGACGTTCTGGTCAACTTCGGTCTTGTCTCTCATGCCGTGATTGTTCTTGAGCATGAAAATGCAAAAGCTCGCATTGCCTGCGTTCGTGGAGCCGATAGCCATAAGAAAATCCTTCTGTAATTGCTTCGCGCGCGCGTAAGATTCGGAAAACCCAGGGTATTTTTTCTTATTCTCTTCCTTTTGCCACTCGTTCATCGAGTCAACACAGACACCAATCTTGTCAGCGAATTTCTCAAACGTAGGCGGTTTATTTGCCACCAGATGAGGTTTGTTGACTTTATCAAAAAATAGTCTTAATGGCTCTTCACTAAAAAACTTGACGATTGCGTCATTGTATTCCTTCTTCCAGCTCGTTGGACGATGTGCTGGCTTTTTAGGTGCTTTAGAGGCTTTTAGAGGCTTTTTTTTCTTTCGTGCCATATACTCTAACCATACATAAAACCGCCCTTGTGAGGCGGGATTTATGCACATCAGGTTGGGATGTACTGGCAATTTTGGTTTTAGGCCTTAATTACCATTGGTGGCACCGGTGGGACTTGCACCCACGACCTCTTGCTTATGAGGCAAGCGAGCTGCTGTCTGCTCTACGGCGCGATGAGTCTCCCCGCCCCTTATCGCAATGATAAGAGGATTCCATTTGATCCCCACCTTTCGGTGAGGGGCGGGGAGACTTGTTGTCTAATTGCAAAAGCTTGTCGATGTCGGGGTGAGTGTCGGTGTGGTTCCGCTGGCCGCGAATACCATGGCTCCGCACCCGTCTGCTGTGCCGAAGTATACGTAATTGGTTGAGCTGGCTTCTCCTTGTGAAAGAGTGCCTACGATTGCCACTGTTCCCGTAGCATTTACGTCTTTGAGGTTTGCTGTTCCGTACACGTTCAGATTTGTAAACGTTCCTGTAACGGCAATAAGCGTGGTTATTGCGGCGGCGGCTACTGCGCCAGACAAGGCGGCTACGATAGCGTCTAAGGTTCTTTTAGGGTATCCCATATTGATAGTCTTAAGTATTATGCTTGCAGTCTACTGCTTGTCTGCTTTTTGGCGGGTGAATTGTCCACAACCTTGTTTTTCGTGTATACGACGTTGATCATCTTACGATACACCCTCGGTCTATTATTGCCCTTTTTCCATTCATATCCGCCGTCCGACTTTCGAATCCATGGCATATCATATTTTATTTACAAACCACTTTTCTACTTGCTCGGGAGTTGCTTGTTTTTTGGTCATTTGCATAATTATTTTTCCTCAATCTTTAATTTACTTTGACAAAGCGGACAATGCGCGCCGATGATGTTCCAGTTGATCCCGTCGTTATCCCATTCCGGCTCTGGGATGACTCTGACGTGGCACTTGGAACATTGCACGGCCTGCAAAATACGGGGTGATAGGCATACGGTCATATTGAAAGTTCTTATCTGCTCTTGATACATGAGCAGGTGAATAGTGAGTCTATCGGCTTCCTTGAGGCGCGATTCTGCCATTTTCTCGCATTTGTAGTGCTTATAGCGGTGAAAGTCTTCGAGTACATCGTCAAGCCGTTTTAAGAGTGATTTTAAGGGTGCCGGCCAAGTCGGATTGATTGGGGCGCGGATATACTTCGCCTTGTAGGTATCGGAATATCCGAGCTTAAAATAATTGATTCCTCCTCTCATAATCCTCTCTGCTACCGGCAAATACTTGGTTTATAACCGCCCTGTTCCGCGGTTCTTTCGCCGGCGGCCAAGAGGACTAAAACAGTCCTTTGGCGGTGTTTTCGTGATATTCATTGATTTTTTTAAGTGCGTTAATGACTTCGAGGTATCCGTCCGCTACGGCTTGGTAGTAAGTGCGCTTTTGGCCAAACTCTGAACCCTTGGATAATCCCTCTGCCCGCCCTATAGCCATGTCTTGCTTTAGGAGCTCGGCAAAGTACTCATCCCTCATTGCTTTGGCTTTGCCTGCTTTCTCGCACATGATTCGGTAGAAGTTGCTCATGATTGCCAGTGCTCTGGTATTCTCTTGCGGTATCAGGATCCCGTTATTGGCTCGTATGGCTTGCCTGATAAGGTCGACGTTCTCAAAAATCTTCAAGTCCTCGTTCGTCGTCCACGGCATTACCCGTTCGAGATAATCTGGTTTTTCCATAGAAAGTTGCGATTAAATAAAGTTCAATTTTCCGGTTGTCATGCGCCAGCTTGTGGCACATCCCGCAAAGCGTAATTTTGTTTTTTGGATCGTCGATTAGGTCCGGACGCAATGACCGCTGGTAGAGGTGGTGGATGACGTACTCCCCTGAATCACACCACCTCCCGCAGTATTCACAGCTTTGCGCTCTGGCTGTTAGTCGAGCTTCCATGTCTCAGCTTCGGCTTGCTTTTCCTCCAAGAACTCAATCGCTTCTTTCTGCACTTGCTTCTTGTGTTTGAGTTGTGCCAAAGCCTCCTGTGCCTTGGAATCGCCAAAGGCTTTGCGCTGAACGAATCGCTCGTCTATTTCCAACTTCACGTAAGCCCTGCGAGCTTCATCAAGGGTTTTTGAGTATTCCTCGCTGATGATTATTTGTGAGATTTGTTGCATATTTACCACGCATTAGTCGGGAGTTTGACCTCCTCGGGAGCGATTGCGTACCGCTCGATGATTGAGTTAAAAAATTGACTTGGATTGAGATTGGGGTTGGCGTCGATTGCGGATTTGATCGCTCGAATCATTCCGGCTCTGATTTGCATATCATCGAGTTTCGGGATTTCGGCTTTGTCCGGCTCAAGGAGTTTAACGTCCGTTTTGACGTTTTCGTCGCCGTAGAGGCTGTAATCGTATCCGTCCTTGCCGTGAGCTTGTTTAACGGCGATTTGACACTTGCAGGGGTGCATTTGCCCGTCTGCCATGAGGATGAATCCCCTGCGGTTGCAAATCTTGCAGAAGTTGGCGGCGCGGTTGAGTTCGGTGCGCAAGTCGCCTTTTTTTACTTGCGTCTCCGAGTCTTTTTCAATCTCGACATGTTTTTTTTGTGCCGTGTCTTCGCCGATGTTGATGTGCGTGCCCTCTCTGGCCAGCTCAGCTTGCATTTGACTCGCTTGCCAATCGTTCAAGGAAACGATTTTCTTACGGCCGTTGATTAAATATTTCAGCGTGTAGCTCATAATTCTTCGACTCTGATTAGTTTTTCAATTTGGATTGTGGGAATAGAGTTTTTGTTATTTCGCGCCAGGTCTTCGTCGATGTACTTGGCCACGGTCTCAAGCGTCCACTTGAAGTTTGCGTTGTTGGCGAGGTAGTTCATGACCTCGTGAATTCGCTCGTGGCGGTAGCCTTTGAGGTTACGAGCCGGCAATAAATTGCGCCGGACAAAGCTTTGAGCTTGCTCGATATTTTCAAAAACGCACTTCTTGGCTTGGGCATAGAGTCCGATGATTTGGATTTCCTGTCTTGGATTATCGAAATAGCTTTGGTCGATTCCCCCCTGTGGCTGTGCCACGATTCCCCCTGTGGGGGGTAGGGGGGTATTACCTTCCTCTGTGTTACCTTCTCCCTGTGTTACCTTATGGTCCGCCACACGGACTTGGTTTTGGGACTGAGACGGACTTGGCTGTGGTACCAGACGGACTTGGTGCCGTGTCCCTCTGACGGACTCGGTAGGGGCTTTGCCGTGTCCCTCTGACGGACTCGGTAGGGGCTTCCAAACCGATCTATCAAGCAGGGTGTAAACCGCATTGTCGTATTTGCCGGATGTGTTCCTTGCGGTTTCTTTCGTTATCACTCCCCACTCCTCTAATTTTTTAATTCCGCTCATTACTGTTTTACGATTGATCCCCAGCTTTTCGGCTAATGACTCAATGCTCGGCCATGCTTCTTGCTCTCGATTTGCGTGCCGGCATAAAGCCATGTACACGCCGGTTGCATAGATACCGCACACAGCCGAATACCCGTTCAAAAACTCATCATCCATGACAAAGGTTTCTCTGTGTCTGGTATCTCTGATTTTTAGTTCAGTCGTTTTAGGCATATTGAGTTATCACCACCTTGCCGCTTTCCTAACCTACCGGCCGTTATGGCCTCCGGCTTCGTACTTACGGGCAAGGCAGTGAGGGTCATTTTTTTAAGTCCGCGAGGCTTAAATCCATCAAATCATCACGGATTATCTTGAGGTCTTTGTATTTTCTGTCTATTTGGAAGCTGACGATTCTGATGACTGCGTTGAGTGTCTCTGTGTCATGCAGTGAATCGTCCCGCCAGCCTACGAATATTTTCTTGAGAAAAAGGAGCTCGCGAATCTGTCCCATTTTTCGCGCTTCCATATACCGCAGGTTGACCATTTGCTCAGCGATTGTCATAAAATTTCAACTTCTGTAAGGAACTTTCCACTGGGATTTTGCTCAACGAATATATCGAATGTCGGACCATTTCTTCTTTGCACCCAATCCGCCGTGCGGTCTTCACAAGTGTAAACCTGACCGTTAATGCGTACTTTGGTGCCAAGAGGGATATTCTTCGGGCAGGCTACGGCGCCCTCGTATACGGGCTTGCCTGAGGCCATGAGGCACTTGCCATTGACTACGTTGTGGCAAGAGTCGGCTCTTGAGTATTCTGTGATAGAGGCCGTTATTCGATTATCTTGACCGGAATCTCTCTCTTGGAGATCTTGGTCTCTGAAATAGTCTCGGGTTTCAATCCGATCGAAGCACTCAACAAGTCCGTCTGAATGTACGCATGTTCTATCAGTGTCTGCTGTTTGCGCTGGAGCTCTTTTATTTCGCCAAAGGTTTGACGAATCGAGCTTAAAAGTTGATGTTGCTGATTCGATAAGGTACTCGTTCCCATACTGGATATTAGGTTCGTTAATTATTTCCACCGCCCTGATTCCGTTGGCATGGAACAAGTAGGCGATGAGTGTCGCTACGAAAAGCGCGGCGAGGATTGGGACGGTACGATGTGCTTGGTTTTTTGCGTATCGTCCCTTTGTGTTTCTGACTGACATATTTGTTTTTGCGTTCCACGTGCCCTGTTCTTCACGCGCAAGCGCGGTTAGATGATCATTGGTATTTCTTCTTGCCATGACTTCACGCCTTTGATTTGGATACCGGCGTCAACCACGGCTTTGATTTTTTTCTCGTCGGGGATCCAGTAATCGTCCGGTAACTCATTAAGGTCTTGGATCTCGAACCTCCATACTTTGCGGAATCTGGCCTTGCCGCTTTGGGATTGAACTTGTCTCGGAGCCGCTAAAGAAGCTTCGGCATGTTCTTCCGCGAGCTCGGTGATTTTGTCCGAGTCTCCCATGCGTACTGCGACCTTAGCCTCGGCCTCAATTTGCAGTCTCTTGGCCTCCGCTTCCTTGAAAACGACGCTATTCCTGTATGTGGTCATTCCTCGCCGTACCAGCAAATCTGCGTCTTTAAGCGGTACTGTGGTCTTCTTAAATTCGTCATTTATCATCTTGACGTGGTCATTTAGAGGTTGAACCAGCTTTTTTCTGGCCGTCTCCGCGATGTCCACGCGCATTTTGATTTGTTTCAGAAACTCGGCGGCTCTGACTTCGGCCTCTGGAGTTTGCACGTCGGCAATCTCTTTGGCCTTGGCGATGATTTTTTCCGCTTCATCGTTTATGCGGTTGATTTCTTCCATTTCCTTGGAAGAGGGTGCGATTTTTACGTTGGCTCTTGGGGTAGGCATATTATTGGGGAATGGTTAATGCTTGAATGATTGCGGGGTAATTAGCTTCGATTAGCTCCATACCTACCGCGTCCTTCACCGCTTTTTGCCAGGATTCCTTGGTGTTAGTGTTGGGCTGTAAGCCGTGGGAGCGCATGAGTCTCATGATTACGGCCTGCGGGGGTTCTTCTGTTTTCGAGGGTGCGGGTTTCTCGGGTTCGATGACTGCGTCCGTATCTTCATCGGCGGTCATGATCCCGAAAGCGTTGCAAAAGGCGTATCGTTTGGCGAAGGTGAGAGCGGCCGCCACCACTTGACTGGCTGACATAATCTCCGTTTTATTACCGAGCGGAACCTCAAAGCTAAACTCTTCGGAATGGCCGGCAATGTGCTTGACCACGCAAGTTGATTTGACTCCGGTCTCCTTGGTCTCTGTCTTCACCGAATAACTAAACCCGTTATTTTTGAGCAGTTTTTTAACCTGCTCGACGATTGCCTCGATAGGCGCGTATTTATAGGCGACCTTACCGGTCTTAGTTTTGACCTCCGTGGTCTTCTGTATCTGCGGACATTCGGCTTGGAAGTCCGCCATAGCTATGTCGTATGCCTCCTTGGCCTGCTCGGCCCGCAAGTCTTTGCGCATGGCAAGCAATCTTTCCATGGTGTCTACAGGCACCTTTTTGGCGATTGCTTGCGCTATTAGAACCTCGGGATTGATAGCCCCCGCGGGAGCCATACTCTGAGGTTCGCTTTTAATTATTTTGTTTGTCATAAGCCTAAACGCGGATTAACCGCAATAAGTATTAAAGGGGTGTTGCCCCGATATGGAGGCCTGACCGCTGTCGATGTTCCATGCTTGCAACATCGTGGTATTAGCGGGGTTGGGATTCCGACCTCCGTATCGAGGGCATAGGCTGGTATCAAAAAACCCAACTGTGTTGTTGGGTTGTTTTTTGGCTTAAATTAGATTACTCGACGGCTCCAATAATCATATATTGTGCGACGCTACATATTGTGATCTAAATTAGCTTTTGACACTAGTTTAACTCCGGCTGAACTTCAACTTTCCTGTTTCTGATAATCTCTAAATTAATTTTTCGCTTCGGCTCCGGTTTGTGATTTTAAGATTTTTCCCCTACGGGAAAAAAACCAAATTATGAATTTAGAATTATGAATTAAGAATGATGGAATCGCTGGCGCGATGATTTATATATTTATGAAAAGTGATTGCTACTCTACTCTAAGGGGTGTGGGGAGAATGTGATGAGTCGTAAAATATATCTATAAAAATAATAAATTATAAACCACCGCCTGGGGCGGGGTCCCGCATACAAATAATTATAAATATGGGTGCGGGATAATAAAGAATAAAGTACGGTTGGCAATTGGGTAAAAAAATAGCCCACAGACCGCGAGAATGCGATTTGCAGGCTTGGCTGATCTCGAGTGAGATCAGATTGGGCTTTTGCCGGGGGCGGGATCCTTGCTCCCTACCAGGAACACTTTGCCGTCCTCAATCTTCAACACGTCGATTGAGCGAAAAGCTTCCTTTTGCCTCCCGCGGACTAGGTAGTTAAGGCTGTTGGCATGCTCGCCAACGTAGATGGGCTGGCGATTCAACATATCGAATCCCCAGATTCTGTTGAAGGGTTCGCCTTCGCTCTGCCCCCAGATGACTTTCATGTCGCCTTCTTTGGCTGTAAGAGCGATATATGCGACCTGATCTGCGTCTGTGAGAACGTTCTCCCAAAGGATGCGATAAAACATCTTACCTTCCGCATGACCGTTCCATCGCATGCGGCATTGGGTGGTGCCTTCGTCACAATCAACCCAGAGCGGCTGGTTGTTGACAACCTTGTAATCAGTGATCGTTTTGCCGCCGGTAAGGGATTTGGGAAGCGCCGGGGTGGGCTCCGGTACGCTTTCCGGTAATGGGATGTACTCGAGGCGATCCTTTCTGCCTTCGAGTGTTGGACCGCTTGAGCAGTTCGCCCCGGTATCACTGACGTAGCAGCGTTCTTCGCCTTCATATCCCCTGTATTCGACTTTACCGTCGGAGGAGATTTTGAGATTTTCGATTCTTGAATATCCTCTTGAGTCAATCTCGGTATCGTGGACAACGTGGTAGCGTTGATCTTCGAGCGTGAGACAGGCATAGAGTGCTTTGCCGCTTACGATTTGAAAATCTTGGACTTCCAAACAGCCACGGCCGACGTCTGTGCCTTGCATGACGTGCGTGAGCCCATCAGCCCAGGGGCCGGTGCCGATTGCTTTAGCGGAAGGCGACGTTGATGTCGGAGTTTGGGCAAACGAGATTGACGCTTTGGACATCAGAACGAAGCAAAAAGATGTGAAAAGAGCTCGATACATGTTTTTCTCCTCTGTATTGGTTGCCGATGTTTTTGGAGTAACAATTGCTCAGGTTAGCATAATTATCAAGTTATGTCAATATGGCGCATGCATGTCGTGTTTAAAAGGCCATCTAAAAAAATGGCTATTTAAAGCCATTTTTGAGTATTAGTCTTCGCGAAAACGTTCGTACAAACGAATCAAGATCAGGGCGGTGTAATTGCCAGCTATGTGGATGGCGATTGCGGAAAGCAGGCTGTAATTTAAGGCTATGTAGAAAACGTACATGCCTGCGAACCAAGCGTTAAAATAGCCGAACCAGCCTTGATATTTGTGGCCGTCCCGAAAAACCGCATTGGATGATAAAAGTGATGCGCCCACCGCCCAGCCGTGTTCGTGAAAAAGAAAGTTGTGCAGATAACCGAAGGTTGTAAAATCGGCTATGGGGCCGATGATGTAGATATGCAATCTTTCAAAAATTCCGATTCCGGCAAAGCCGAAGAACAAGTGGTTTATTATTTTGAGCAAGGGTATGCCGCCCAAAAACATAACCCATCGAAAAGCCACTTCTTCAAAAACCGATGTTATTAGCAAGTATCCCGGATGAGATGCCAAGGATTGGGCAATTCTTTCATCATTGGCTTCTTTCATCTCCGGGTTGCGCTCGATGAGTTTGCGGATGACGAATTGACCAATGAAATTGACAACCAAAGTCCAAAGCAACATCGGCAGGCCGGCAATAATGCCATCTACGGCTTTTGATGTGTTCCAAAACCCGAAGATTTTAAACGGTATGGTTTCCGGAAAAAAGATGCCGGCCACAATTAGAGTTATGGGGAATTGAAAGATGAAAAGAATATTCAAACAACCTTTACAGCCGGGTTGATTGTTTTGTTGTGTTTCGGTTGTTTCCGTTTCCATGAAACACCTCTTTTTGAAGGTTCCGCACGAAGATTATGCCTATTCTTACGGTGTGTCAATGTGTCCTTTTAGATACTGATCGCGTTCGTGGCGGTTTAGTTTTTCAATTGCGTATCTTAAAGTTGTGCGAGGCATCTCGTGTGCATGATCGTTTAAAAATTCTTTGAGGATTTTGATATCTTTTTTGCCGACCTCGCGAAGCATCCAGCCTACGGCTTTGTGGATCAGGTCGTGATTGTCGCGGAGGAGTATCTTTGCGATTTTTAGCGTGGGTTTGAAGTTGTTGTTGCGGATGAAGGTAAAAGTCGCGAGTATGGCAATACGGCGATCCCAGAGGAGATTTGATTCGGCGAGTTTGTCGAGGGCTCTAACGTCACCGAAGTTGCAGAGGTAATCGCCGACGATTTGCGGGGTTGATGTGTCGACCAAGTCCCAATTGTTGATCCATTCGCTGTCCGCGAGATAAGCTTCGTAGATTTGTTTTTTGAGCGCGTTATCCCCTTTTTGGTATAGATTTACCATGAGCACGAGGGCTGTGAAGCGTTCTTCGTGGATTTTACTGTGGAGTAGTTTTAAAAGATCCGCCAGAGGCAAATTTTGGTAGTTTTTAGCGATTGCGCGCTGAATTGGGACTTTGATGCCCAAGAAGATATCACCTTCGCCATATTCCCCTTTTCCGGTCTTAAAAAACCCACGCAAAATCGTAGCCTGTTTCGGGTCGGCGTTCTGTTTGAGTTCGGCGCGGAGATTGCTTAGAGACATGGGAAATAAAATAATAAAAATTAAAAATTATGAATTAAGAATTAACCCACTTCGCTGAAGCTTCGAGGGTCAAGAGAATTAAGAATGTTGAAAAAACTTTTAATGCCAAATGACTAATGCCTAATGCCAAATTATTGTATCGCTACGCTATCTTAATTATATATTAATTTAAAACCCGCAGGGTTACCGATATTTGGCATTCGTCATTTGGCATTTGGGATTGCCGTAAGTTTGGCATTCATAATTTGGCATTTGGAATTACTGTAGGTTTGGCATTTGGAATTGCTGTTGATGGCGCAGTTAGTTGACCGGTGATTTCGGTTCCCAAATGTTTACGTCGATCCAGGCTTTGAAGCTGGCGAGCCAGTCGCGGAGGGTGAAGAAGTTGATTTTTTCGTAGGTTTGAAGGTCTGAGGCGATGCCTGTGGAATCTACGTCCAGGGCGTTGCAGATGTAGAGGGCGCGGACAAGGTGGAATTGTTGAGTGACGATGATGGCGTTGTCGATATTGAACTCTTGTTTGGCGCGTTTGCAACTTTCGTAGGTGCGATAGCCTTCGCGATCTTCGATGATGGATTGATCTGGTATCTGCAGGTTTAGTAAAAAGTTTCGCATGGCTGTTATCTCGTCGGTGCGATTGAGACCGCCGTCGCCGGTGATGAGGATTGTGGGAGCTTTACCGGCTTGGAAAAGCTCGGCTCCGCGGATGAGGCGATCTTTAAGCGCGTCGGATGGGGTGCCGTCGGGTTTTAAGGATGCACCGAGGATGATTATGGCTTGTGCTTGAGGAACATTGTCGACGTTAACGATTTTATCCAAGTTGGATGTGCGAACGTAAAAGATTACACTGAAAATAAATGTCGCAACGCAAAAAATTCCACCGAGAGACAGTTTGATGAGTGTTTGACGGGAGGTGCTTAGCATATCAGGAGTTTATCAAGTTTAAAGATTAAAGTTCATCAAGAGATGCTAAAGTTACTCTTGATGAACTTTGGACTTGATGAACTTGTAACTTTATACTTGAGTGTTCGGTTGTTCGATGGCCAAAGGATCGATACCTTGGGCTTCGCCGGTGATGCGGAGGACGTCTTTGTCGATTTTGGCGAATTCTTTGTAGCCGAGGTTGTATTGGTTAACGGCTGTGCCCAGGTTTTTGCCGAGGCTTTGCATGTGTTGGTCGTATTTGCCGAGGTGACGGCCGAGCTCGCCGACGCGTTTGATGATTTCTTTGGCTTGTTCTTCGATTTGCAACGCTCGCAATCCTTGCAGGACGGTTTGGAGGTAGGCGAGGAAAGATGTTGGCGAGACGATGAGCACATGATATTTGGCGGCCGCGCGATGGATGATGTTTTCCGCATCCTCCCCTTCTCCGATTTTATTGTTAAGCAAATCAAAATAGATGGCTTCGTGAGGGATGAACATGAAGGCAAAATCCATGGTATTTTCTTTGGGGCGGATATATTTGGAAGTTTCTTGAACGCGTTTTTTGAGGTCGTTGATAAAAACTTTTTCCAGAGCATCGCGTTCGGCCGGTTCTGTGGCATTGGCCCAGCGATTGTAGTTTTCGAGGCTGAATTTGGAGTCCACGGGCACAATCTTTTCTTTGATAAATACGGCCGCGTCCACAATCTCACCATCTTCGAAGCGGTATTGCATCTGGAAATTTTCGGGCGGGAGGATGTTTTTAAGTAACGTTTCGAGGAAATATTCGCCCAAAACTCCTCTTTGTTTGGGGTTTTTTAGGATTTGTTGCAGTTTTTGCAATTCGCCGGTTTCGTTGAGCACTTGGCGTGAAATCTCCTCAACCTTGGCCATGCGCTCGGATACCTCGCGAACCGTGTTGGTTACGCTTTTATGCTGGTCACGGAAGGCATTGTGAGACTCACCGAGACGGTCATTGACTTCTTTTTGCATCTGGGATAATTGTTGCTGCATCAAAAGCAAAGTTTGCGATTCCATGGGAGTTTGAGATTGCTTTTCGATGGCCATCAGTTTCCATAAAACGATGGCAAGGCCGATTGCGAGGATGGCAAATACGCCAATTAAGGCAATAAAAAGAAGGAGTGAGAGTTCCATAGTTAACTTATATTACAGCAATATAAATATCTAAGCAATTAAGGAGAGGTACAAGTTCATCAAGATTAAAGTTCATCAAGAGTTACTTGGCTACTCGTGATAAACTTGATACTTTAGTCTTTTGTCTTAATGGTTGGGTTATCCACTTGTCTCATAAAAACGTATTTGTTATGTTGGCGAAAACCAATTAAAAGCTCTAAATGAACAAAAAAATTTATGGTAACACTTCCATACACACTGGGTCCCGCCGATGACTGGGATCCGCAAGGCTACGAAGAAGAAGAGGAAGACATGATTGCCCCGGGCATGCATGTTTTGGATGAGGATGAGGAAGAAGATGATGATGAGTTGGCAGAAGAAGATCCGGGTTTAATTGATGATCCGGAATTGGCTGTTTTGGATGAGGATGAAGAAGAGGATGAAGACGACGAAGAAGAAATTGATGAAGAATCAAGTTTTAAAGATTTGGAAAAAGACGCGCTGGAAGAATTGGAAGAACTCGAAGACCTCGTTTTGCAATCAGAAAGAGAAACTTTGAAGTTAACGGATTTCGCGGAAGAGGAATGAACAACATTGTTCTCCGGTTTTAACTCACCCCCTACCCCCTCTCTTCAAACAAGAGTGGGGGTTTTAAAATGCCAAGTTGACTTAAGTGAACTTGGTTAACAAGTCTCTCTCTTGCTTTAAGAGAGAGACTTAGAGTGAGTTAATACCAAAGTAACACGGTTCATTCAGTTATTTTAGTTGCTTTGTATTCTTCGCGGCGTTCCTCGCCGGATAGGACTATTTCGGGGAGGATGTTCATGAACATGATTTTGGAAACAATGGTGAGCAGGATGAGCCAAGCGATGCCGGCAAAAGCCCAAGTGCGCAGATAGCGGACCGTGTAGAATAGGGCGACGCCGTAACCGATTGATGGTAAAGCCAATGTAACGACCCAGTCGTTTTTTTCGATGGCCGGGATTTCTTTGCTTTTGGTGAGGTGGAGAATGGCCATGAGGCGCAGGATGACCGGAAAGATGAGCAGGACTGCAAAAAAGATGACCAAAGCGTTACTGCCCAAAGCGAAGAGTGAATTGGTTAGCAAGGTGGCATCGGCTTTGCTCATTAGTGAGCGGATAACAAATGGCAGGGCAATAAAAATGCCGATTAGCGGGGTGAACAGTGTCCAAAAGGCCCAGCGTTGCCAAACGCACCAGTACCACACTGTGGCCGTGGGATTTATGAGGATGCATAGGCTCCAAAGCAGGCGTTGGCTAAAGGGCGCGCGCGGAGTGCGGTAAGCGTGGATGAGTGCCCAAATCCAGAAAAATGTGAAGATTATGATGGAAATGCCCAATATAATAAAAGCCGCCAAGCCAAGTGCTGAAAGCGGTTCGGATGGGATGGTGAGGACGGGAATGTAGAGGGTCATCTGGGGAGATGATAGCAATTTAAGCGTTGAAAATCAAGAGAACCTTGAACATAGAATTTGGAACTTGGAACTTGGAACTGGGGGCTGGGAATATTGAACCAAGAACTACGAACCACGGATTTCGTATTTCGTATTTCGCACTAACCTTTTTTGTCATTTCGAATCGGATGTGAGAAATCTCCAACTTAACAACCGTCTTGTAAACTAAAGTTTTAAAAGCCCTCATCTGCAGCGGTTATTGGGTGAGTTATAAAGAATAAAGTTCATCAAGTCTAAAGTTCATCAAGAGTAACTTTGGCTTCTCTTGACCTGTCCGGCGAAACTCGTGGGTGCGGTGGGATGAACTTGTTACTTTTACCTTGAAGAACTGTTTGGTTATTTCAGTAGTCATATCCCGGTCTGGCTTTGGTGCCGTGGTAGAAATAGTGTTTGTGGAGCTTCATTTCGGTTAAGAGGTCACATAAGTCGCGGAAGGACTCGGGGGCGTTTCTGCCGGTCAAAATAAGCTCCAGGGAGGGTGGTAAATTTTGAAGGAGGTTTAGCACTTGTGCTTCGTCGATGATGCCAAGGGACGTGGAACTGTTGATTTCATCCAAGATGATGAGGTCGTGTTCGGCACGATTCAATAGATCGCTGAAAATTTTGAGCCCTCTCTCCCCTTCTCGTTTATCCTCGTCCGTTACCCCAAAACGAAATTTGCCATTGGCGTCGATTCTATCCAAACCCGTGACAAAAAAATCCACTTCCGGAAAGCGTTCGCGGATTGTGATGCGTTCGTTGTAATTCTCCCCGCCTTTATCAAAAGCAATCCACGCGACTTTTTTCCCGGCTCCAATCGCGCGCACTAAAACCCCCAACGCTGCCGTGGTCTTGCCTTTGCCGTCGCCGGTATACACGTTTAACATAATTTACAAATAATAAATAACAAATAATAAATAATAAAGATCGAATTACGAATATCGAACCTCGAACTTGGAACTTAGAACTTAGAACTTGGAACATCGAATTTCTGCTCCTTAGGCGCATTCGCCTCAGGCGAAGAACTACGAACTACGAACCACGAACCAAAGCTTGTCATTTCTGCTCCTTAGGCGCATCCGCCTCAGGCGGAGAATCGGATGTGAGAAATCTCCACCGTTATCAC
>CALFEO010000001.1 GCA_937949995.1 uncultured bacterium | reverse complement strand
CGGTAATACATTAAAATAAAAAATAATAAAGTTATAAATAATAAAGCGAGCGGTAATACATTAAAATAAAAAATAATAAAGTTATAAATAATAAAGCGAGCGGTACTTAATTAAATAATAAATAATAAAGTATCAAATGATAAAGCGAGCAGAGCAATTTTTCTTTATTATTTATTATTTGTAATTTGTTATTTCGCGAGCGATAGCGAAGCGTAGAGGTTTATCTTTATTATTTTTTATTTATTATTTGTAAATTTTAAAATCGCCCTAAAGCGATTTTACATGGTGCAACCGAGACGATTCGAACGTCTGACCTCTTCCTTCGCAGGGAAGCGCTCTATCCAGCTGAGCTACGGCTGCCGACTATTTGATTCAAATTTAGAATTAAAAATTATGAATTAAGAATGTCGGTGGCCTACGGCATCACTATTTTAATTCCAAATGCCAAATGATTAATGCCAAATCATTGAATCACTTCGTGATATTTTAATATATACTTCCGAATATCGAGCTGAGCTCGATTCAATCATTTTTAATTCTTAATTTTTAATTCTTAATTTGGTTGTGCGTTTAGATTCGTAATAGCCGCCCTACAATATCAGAAATATGTTCTTCGCGCAACTCCAGGTTTTCGGGGACGTATTTTTTGAGGTGGTTGCGGATGGCTATCGGGTCTTCGTCCTCCAAAAACAGCTTGATTCTGGGTTTGAAGCTGATTTTTCGCTCTAAATAGAGCACTTTTGTTAACGGCGGTTGATAGATTATGGCAAAATGGTCAAATTTATCGAATTCCACAAATTCGCCGTTGACAACTACGCCGTTATGGCCGATTTGTACCAGTATTTTTTGCGGATCTTGATTGCCGGCCAAAATCAGGATTACGGCGCAAATCAAAATTATGAGCGCAAAGAGATAGTTTTGAGCCAAAACGCCGTATAATACGCTGACTAAAGCAATAAGACTGACTATAAGATACCATTTGGATGTTCTTTCGCGAACTTCGTGTTCGGGCATTTCCCAAACAAAAACATCTTGCGAATTGGCGATTTCTCGCAATGATTCGGGTGTGTAGGCCATACATGCTGATTATAGCATAATATTTATATATTGTCTGAAATTTGATTATCTCGAACTAGTGGAAAGTTCATAAAGTCTAAAGTTTATCAAGAGAAGCTTAGGCTGCCCTTGATAAACTTGTTACTTTTATCTTGATAAATTCATGCAGTAATCAAGACGAGTCGTTAACGAACCACGCCTTCGGCTACGAGGGGCACAGTCAAGGTTCAGGCAATAAGTGCGACGTTATAACGGAAGTTTTGTTAGTTAGACAAAAATCGGTAAATATACTAAACTTACGGACGGTTATTGGTGATTGTTTTATTGGTTATTGATTATTACGGAGAGGTGGCTGAGCGGTCTAAGGCAACGGACTTGAAATCCGTCGTACTCGCAAGGGTACCGAGGGTTCGAATCCCTCCCTCTCCGCCAAATTGTACTTTGTGCGAAATCATAAGAGGTTTCCTCGGCGCAAAGCGCCTCGGCATGGTATTTTTCCGCTATTTTGAAGGCGTTTTTGAAATCCAAAACCAAAGTGCGGTCGGCAATGCGGAAGTTCGAACCAATCTTTTTGAGAAAATCCCGAATCCTTTCGGGATTTTCTTGTTGAGCGTATTTTTCGGCTTGGTTGGCGTCTTTTAGAAAGGCAATGGCAAGTTCGAACCGATTATTGCTCTTTCGCCCAAAAGCGGTGATTTTTTCTTCCAAATCTTTTTTAGCGAGAACAAGCTTGTGCTTTTTGGCGGTATATTCCGCTTGCGATAAATTGCCATCCAACTGTAAATCAAGCAAACGATCAAGTTTTGTTTCTATTTCCACAAGCTCATTCCTCGCTTTTTGGGCGAAAGAGCTTTCCGCTTGGGTAATTTTCATTTTTTCGTTTTCAAAATAATTGATTGAAGCGTTTGCCCAAGCGGAAGACAAAGAAACTTTTTTGATTTCCTCTTTTATTTGAGAAGTGATGATTTCTTCGCGAACATATTTTTGTGTGCAAGGATTTTTCCGTTTGGTGCATCGCAAATAGTTATGACCTTTTTGCGTTTCGGTCGTGATAAAACAACCGCACTCGCCACAACGGAAAAATCCTCTATACACATACGGTTTCAATTTTGGCGATTTCGGCTTGCTCTTATTTGCCATCACTTCTTGGCATAAATCAAAAAGTTTCTTTGTGATAATCGGTTCGTGCTTTCCGTCATACAATTCGCCATTATACTCAATCATTCCGTAATAGATTTTGTTTTTCAACATATATTGATAATTTGAGACGGAAAGAATTTTGCCTTTCTTGCCAACCAAGCCCAAGGAATTGATAATCTTTCGGATTTGAGCGAGGGGGTATTCGCCAGTTGAGTACATTTCAAAAGCCCGCTTGATATACTTTGCTTTTTCTTTATCAACAACAATTTTTCTCTGATTTTTGTCGTTCAAATATCCAAGTGGCGCCCAAGCGGGCCATATTCCATTTCGCAATTTCTGGCGAATACCCCTCTTTATATTTTCCGAAAGATTATCCACATAATATTTTGATTGCCCAAAAGCAATGGACAACATAAATTTTCCCTGCGGTGTCGGATCAAACCAAAAAGTTGGAAATTTTAGCGCGGATATTTTGCCAGTATCCACGAGATAAATTATTCGTCCACCGTCTATGGAATTGCGAGCCAATCTGTCGGGGTGCCACGCTAAAATTCCTTCGGCTTCATTTTTCTCTATGCTCGCCACCATTTCATTAAAAATCTCTCTGCCTGGTTCTTTGGCGGTTTTGCTTTCCACAAATTCACGGACGATGTTTAGTCCTTCTTTTTTGGCATATTCTCGCAACTCAAAAATTTGCGCCTCAATAGAAAGCACTTGTCGCTCTGGCTCGTCCGTGGATTTGCGAGCATAGAGAAAAATCTTTTTGGTTTGTAAATTTAAGTTGTCCATATTGTTTTGAAATTATTTTTTGGGCAATCAAAGAAAAATACGCTCAACCTTTCGCCAAAGGCGAAAGAAAAAAGATTGGTTTGCAAAATTTCATTTTGCCCGTGCTTTGCACGGCGAACTTCCGCATTGCCGACCGCACTTTGGTTTTGGATTTCAAAAACGCCTTCAAAATAGCGGAAAAATACCATGCCGAGGCGCTTTGCGCCGAGGAAACCTCTTATGATTTCGCACAAAGTACAATTTGGCGGTCGTTTTTGATTGATGTTCGAACATTTTTTGAGGAAAACCCCCAATAAGGAAGCCAGCCCCGCCGTCGCTCGGAAACCTCGCCACCCCGCAAAAAAGTTTTCTTCACATTTTTTAATTTGCGCGCGCCTATTTTTTTCTTCTAAAAGGAAAAGAAAACTTTTGTGCGGGGTTCTGCTCTTAACGAGCAGGACGGCGGGGCTGTCCGCTTTTTGATTTCGCTCGCGCGAGGCGGAATTCCCCCCACACCCCCCTTCCGCCTCGCCCTCGCTTCTGACGGCTCTTTTTTCGGCAGATTTGGAGTGCGTATTTTGCAAAGCAAAATGCGCCGCCAGAGTTGATGTTGCCCTTGCCCCAACCCTCCCGTGCGCGGGCAACGACAAGGAACTCCCTAAAGATTCATTTACAATTTTTGAAAAATTCGTTATCATTATAGTATCAAGAAAGAATGCTTTATATTATATTCTATATACTATAATGTTAAACAATTGCGAAAGATATGTCAAATAATAAAATTGCTGAAAACTTAAAGAAACTAAGGGCTAAAAAAGGGCTTTCTCTTGAGAAAATCGCTCGCCTTGCCGATTTATCGCTTAATACCATTGTTAAGATTGAAAATGGCGTTAATAAAAATCCGACAATAGAAACATTGACCAAAATCGCCAAAGCACTTGAAGTTGGGGTTGATGATTTAATTAAGTAGAAATATGGTAACCAAAGAAAAAACCAAAATTGAAGATAAAAATGGCTTGGCTTTTATAAAGGAAGTTGCCAAGTATTTTATGGATTTTTTGGAGACAGATTTTCATAAAAGAAAAAATCCAAAGAGAAGCATTCAATATAGAAGCAGTAATAATTTACTTGTTGGTCTTAATTTAAATAAGTATCCGACTTTTTATAATCTTGTTTGGAAAGCGATAAATCACGCATTTGATAAAAACACGCTTAACACCATACAAAAAGGAGTTTATAGAACCAACATACCAAAAAATTTACTTGATTTGGTAAAATTGCAAACTGAAAAAATTACCAACAAACAAATTACAAAGATTGTTGGCCTAATCGCAGACGAAATTGAAAAATCAGCCACTTTGCACAATAAAGAATATGATCAAGCATTAAATGTTTCTCTTGAGGCAACAGCAAAAATTTTGAAGGCTGAATTGGTTTTGCCTTTTATCAGCAATATTGAAAAGCCACTAGAAAATCTAAATCTTGGAGATGAAAATAATATTTATCTAATGGAAGAAGAACTGACCGCAGTTTTATCTACCTCGTTAGAAAATAAAGTTTCTGAAATACTTAAACTTCTGTTAGCGAAAGAAAAAGTTGACATTTCGAAACAATTAAAAGAAGTATTTGATCTCTCGGACATAAAAATCAGCATTCATTCTTTCTTTGAGAGTTTTCAGGTTGGCGATTTGTTTGCAGAAATATACGAAATGGAAAGAAATAGGACTATTTTAGATAAACAAGAATTTTATCTTTATTTTTGCGACATTGCTTTCAATAATGCCAAATTCCCAATTTTTTATATTCCTTTCGGAATACAAAAACAAAACGATTCTTTGGGGATAGAATTTGATTCTCAAGTTTATATCAACAAAAAAGCTCTTGAATATATAACGCAAGAATACAATCAAGAAAAAGGCAAAAAAGGTCAATTGAAAACAATTACCGAAAGAATAATTTATCTAGCCCAACATCAAAACGATTTTCCGAATGTTATCAGTGAAATATTAAGCGAAATAACAAACTTTTTCGAACTTGATAAAAGTATAGTTATTAGTAATCCCGAACAACAGATAGCAAAAAGTTTTCTAGTTAGAGCTTCCAATAGTTGTTATTTGGCATTATTTGATAAATCTGATGAAGCCTTGGTCAATGACTACGAAGAAATATTAAAACTTCTTACGGCTGGCGATAATGTTTTAGCGGACGCATTTAATAAATTGATTGATGATTTTATTCATAAAAATCCGCAACCTTTTAATCCTGTTGTTGAAGAAGAATGGGACGACACGGAAACAAGTGATCGCTTGGTTTTTAATAGCCCAATTCCTCTAAATAGCGAGCAACTTCAAATTTTATCTGCAATTAGAAAAGATGATTGTAAATATATAATCGTTGAAGGACCTCCGGGAACTGGAAAAAGTCATACAATAACTGCGATTGCTTTTGATTCAATTCTAAAAAATCAATCAGTTTTAGTTTTGTCGGACAAAAAAGAAGCTCTCGATGTTGTTGAAGACAAAATTATTGAGACGATGAATAAGGTTCGTCTCGATAAAAATTTCCAAAATCCAATCTTGCGTCTTGGTAAAACGGGAAGCACTTATAGCCAAATTTTAGCCACAACAGCCGTAGAAAATATCAAAACCCATTACCGAGCCGTTAAAAAAGATTATGGCGAACTTGAAAGCAATATAGAGAAGTTAGGCAATACTCTAAAAGAAGATTTAGAAGCCGAAATATTGGCTTACGAGGAAATAGATTTAAAAGAAGTCCATGAATTATTTGACATAGAATCTTATTATTCCAACAAAGGCTTTCCTGTTGATATTGACGAAATATTAGATCAAGCGGAATCGGCTATTGAACTTGAAGAATTTAGAAAGATATTTTTGTCGTTGAGGGATAAATTGATTATCAATCAGGATGAAAAAGAAACGCAACTTTTTGAGTTACTAAATTTTTCCATTGATGAATTTAAGGATATAGCAAATTTCCAAAAATATTTATGGCTATTAAACTTTCTGACTTCTTCCGTTGCAAAAATAAAAGAAGTTTACGCAAATGAAATTCCTTTACTTACGATATTTGAAAGGTTCGATGAAAAATCTTTGGAAAAATTAGAGCAGTTTATAACTGCTTACGAGAATGAGAAAAACTGGCTTTTCGGCTATCTATTCAAAAAAGAGAAAATAGAGAATTTAGACAAAGAATTTAAAAAATCTTTACATCTTTCCTCTCAAATAGAACCGCATAACAGTTTGGAAAATTTAAAAAAGATTTTAGGCATTTATCAATTCGCTAAAGATCAGAAAAAACAACTTGATGAAAAATATAAAATCAATTTTGACTATTTAAGATTTATTCATCAAGTCATTGCTGACGACTCACTTTTGGAGATATTGGGTAATTTAATGCAAATTGGCGATGATTTGAAATTTTTAAATTCAAATTTATCAAAATATCCCAACACAATAAAGAAATTCAAAATTGATTTATCCTCATTTAAAACACTTTGCTCAAACAAACTGATAGAGATTTCTGACCTTGATTTTGATAGGTTGATAAGGTTTATAAATTTGAAGCAAAAAATCGAGAAAGATTTTAATAGTATTCCGTCATTAAATTACGCAAACCAAAAGAAAAACATTGAATCTCTCGTTACGGCTCAAATGACGTTTCTTTTAGACGGTCGCTTGATTGATTTTTATGAAAATAATAAAGCAACGGCAAAAGCACTGCGGGATATTATCAGAACAAAGCAGAGATTTCCCAAAGATGAATTTTTGAAGCTCAAAGAGGCTTTTCCTTGCATTTTGGCGGGGATAAGAGACTATGCCGAATATATCCCACTTGAACCAGAAATTTTTGATCTTGTAATCATAGATGAGGCTTCACAGGTTAGCATCGCTCAAGCTTTTCCTGCCTTGTTGCGCGCAAAAAAGATTTTGATTTTAGGCGACAAAAAGCAGTTTAGTAATGTTAAAACTGCTCAAGCCCGAACTGACACGAACAGAGAATATCTAAATAATTTGAAAGATTGTTTTATAAAATGCGTTTCTGATGAAGGGACAAAATTAGTTAAACTTGGAAAATTTAATATCAAAACTTCCATTCTTGAATTTTTTGAATTCATAACAAACTACAATTCCCAATTACTGAAACATTTTAGAGGATATAAAGAGATTATTTCGTATTCAAATAAATACTTCTATCAAGATAGCCTGCAAGTGATGAAAATCCGAGGAAAGGCTATTGACGATGTTATTAGATTTTCCTTTATAAAACATGACGGGAAAAAGGAACTTGCACAAAACACAAACACGCTTGAAGCCGAATTTATCATTTCCGAACTTAAAAAATTAAAGGAAATTGATAGCAACCAAAGCGTTGGAATTATCACTCCACATACCAATCAGCAAAAACTGCTCGTGGAATTGATAAATAAAATACCAGAAAAAGATTATTTTTACGACAAACTAAAATTGAAAATTATGACTTTCGACACCTGCCAAGGTGAAGAAAGAGACATAATTTTCTATTCAATGGTTGCCACAGAAGAAGATGATCATTTGTGGGGCGTTTTTATTAAAGATTTAAGCGATGTTGATATTGAAGAAGACGGAAAAATAAAAGCTCAAAGATTGAATGTTGGTTTAAGTCGTGCCAAAGAAACAATGCACTTTGTTTTAAGTAAGCCAATAGACAAGTATAACGGGTCAATTGGTGAAGCAATAAGGCATTATCATTACATTTTAGAAGAAGCGAAAAAAGAAAGAAGTATCAGCGAAGCTGACGAAAAATCAAAGATGGAACCAGAAGTTATGAATTGGTTTTATCAAACTGATTTTTGGAAGAAGCATAAAGACGATATTGAATTTATCCCTCAATTTGAATTAGGAAAATATCTTAAACAGCTTGATAAAACCTACAATCACCCGAATTATAAGGTTGATTTCTTGCTAGTATACAAAGATGAAACTCATAGAGAACACAAAATAATTATTGAGTATGACGGATTTAGAGAACATTTCAAAGACATTGATGAAATCAACGAATTTAATTATCAGGATTATTACACCGACTCCGATGTTTACAGACAAAAAGTTTTGGAAAGTTATGGCTATAAGTTTTTGAGAATAAATAAATTTAATATTGGGAATAACCCAATCTCAACGCTTAATGACCGAATTGGTGCATTGGTTAAAAATGGAGTAGAAAAAAATAATGTAATTAACCACATACACAATACAATAGAGGGTTTGCAAAACGGAGACATGAAAGAATGTCCGAAATGCAAAGAAATTAGAGATTATAAAGATTTCAGAGACCCCGATTTAATTACTGGCTACGGACGGTTTTGTTGTCATTGCAAAGGCTACACTTTGGTAGAAAAGCCTGCGCATGATAATATTAAAACTGACAATGCAGTTGTAAGCGATAAAACTTGCCCGAGATGTGGTTCAAAAATGATTTTGCGCAAAGGTAGATATGGCAAGTTTTATGGGTGTTCAAAATTTCCGTATTGCCGAGGAACAAGGCAGGCGTAAATTTAAAATTTAAGGCGGCGCGCCAATGATATTGGCACGCACTCCAAATCTGCCGAAAAAAGAGCCGTCAGAAGCGAGGGCGAGGCGGAAGGGGGGTGTGGGGGGAATTCCGCCTCGCGCGAGCGAAATCAAAAAGCGGACAGCCCCGCCGTCCTGCTCGTTAAGAGCAGAACCCCGCACAAAAGTTTTCTTTTCCTTTTAGAAGAAAAAAATAGGCGCGCGCAAATTAAAAAATGTGAAGAAAACTTTTTTGCGGGGTGGCGAGGTTTCCGAGCGACGGCGGGGCTGGCTTCCTTATTGGGGGTTTTCCTCAAAAAATGTTCGAACATCAATCAAAAACGACCGCCATTCGACGCGCTTCGCTTGCTCATGGCTACGCCATAGTAAGTGAAGGGCGGTGAATGCCTTCCGCGAAATGAGGTGAAGTCGAAAAACCGATTATGCTTTCGCTTAGGACATTTGCTGATAAGTTGATTGGATTCCGCAATATTTAATTTTATGCAAGTACAACGGCAGACTAAAGGTTTTGCTGGGGATCTTTCCTTGTGGTTGTTGCTGTTTTTTAATTTGGCAACTATATATTTTGCGGTTGCGGAGGGGTGGAGTTTGACGGAAATAATTTTGGTTTATTGGTTCCAAAGTGTAGCGATCGGCTTCTTTAATGTCATCAGAATTTTACAATTGAAAGAGTTTACGACCGAGGGTTTTAAAATCAACGGTGTACAACCCAAGCCGACTACGGCTACGAAGATTACAACGGCAGTATTTTTTTTGGTGCATTACGGAACATTTCACTTTGTATATTTGATTTTTATTATTTCGGGAGCTTTGACCGCATCGGAAATAAGTATTTTTTCAAATTTGCAATGGGGGTCGGTTGCATTGGCTTGTGCGGTCTTTTTTATCAATCATGCAGTTTCTTATTATTACAATAAATCCGGTGATGCAAAAATACTGAATATCGGCTCCTTGATGTTTTATCCTTATGCGAGGATTCTTCCGATGCATTTTACGATTATTTTAGGAGCTGTGTTTGGAAATGTTTTGATTGGTTTTTTGATACTGAAAACAATAGCCGATGTAATCATGCATAAAGTGGAGCATGCGATTTTTCGCAGTTGATTTTAAGAAAAATTCGCAATTAAAGAGCCGGTTTGCGGTTATGTTTGACCAAGCGCCCAAAAATTGGCGATGATAAAAAATGCGTAACAAAAAATCAGAGCCAAACCTTCGTTTTTATCGAGTTTTTTTTGGGTTTTATAAAAAATGATGAATAATCCGATATTGATGATAATAAACATTGTTACCAAAAAATAGTGCAATCCGGTTGTTATGGCGATGGGGCGCAGAACTGATAAAATGCCCAATATCAGAATATTGGTAAATGCCGAGCTCAATAGATGGTTAAGCGATAATTCGGCGGTTTTTTTGCGCCATGAAGTGAAAGCAATGGAGATCTCCGGTAAATTGGTGCCAATGGCAAAGAAGATAAGTCCGATTGCCAGTTCGTTGACGTGAAAAGTGTTGATAATCTCCGAAGCTATGCGCACGATCCAATTGGAAATAAGCAGAACCGCAACAGTTCCGATTAAGGCAAAAAAGATGGCTTTTAAAATGCGGTTTTTATCGAGAGCTGCGAAAGTGATTTTGCCGGATTTTTTATTGATGCGGTAAAGATAAAAAATCAAAGCAAAATAAGCGGTAATCATCATTAAACCGTCAAAACGTGAAAAAGTGCCGTCCATCCCCAAAAAAAGAGGAATGATAATGATGGATAATTCAGGCAGAATGGCGATTAATTTTCCGTCGGTTTTTACTTTGCGATGCAATACCAGGCTTGCACCAAGAATAAGGCCCAGCATTACCAAAACACCGCCAAGCAGATTGCCCACCGATACTGCGCCAAGATTGTTTATACCGGCGTTAATACCAACCGAGAGTTCCGGTAAAGATGTGATTATTCCCAATAAAATACCGAAAGCGAACAGGCGCATCTTTAATGTTTTCGCCAAATATTTGATGTTATCAACCACGAGTTCGGCGGCCAATCCGAGAGCAATAAAAAGAAGCAATAAAAGAAGAATGTTTTGTATCATCAGCATAATGATGATTATATTATAACCTGAAAATGTTTGTTGCGGTAGTTGAATAATCAAAAAATCGGCATTATGCCGATTTGTTTTGAGGTAAAGAGGTTTAATCGGGAATATTGTCGCGCAAAGCCTTGAGGCGGCGCAATTGATTTTCCGCGATGACCATTTCGCGTTCGAGTTTGAGCTTCATCGCGGCGATGGCGGAAGCCAGCTCGTGATTTTTTTTATCGAGCATTACCTTAAGCTCTGCTATGTCGCCTTCCAAAGATTGAATCAGCCTTTGCATGCCGTTCACATCTTTGTCGGAAAAGAGATCCGGAGCGGGTTCGACTGATGCCGTTTCGGCCGCATCTTCGCGTTCGGGAGGCATGCTTTTGGAGACTCGTTTGACGACTCGAGTTCTGAGCGTGTCGGGAACCAGCTCATAAGCTGTGAAACCGGGGACGGCTACCAAGTAGCGACGGCCCGGCGACTTAACGTTTTCCCATTCCGGATTGCGGTACAAAACGCCGATTGCCGGAGGTTCGGTAAGGCGAACTCCAACCAATTTTACGTGGGCGGTTGATGGTTTTACGGTGGATGTTTTTGAGATCCAGTCGTGGAAATCGACGGTAAAACCCAGATGACCATTTTCCGCGTATCCGCCCTCCATGATGTTTTTGGCGAGCTTGATCATTTCGGGAGAAGCGGAATGTTCTTGGCGCGTTTCGATCTTATTGACGAAAAACGCAGAAGCCGCATCGGTAAGCACATGGGGAACGAAGCCGTTACCGTTTTCGCCGACACGGGCAATGACTCCGGCCGAGCAAAAACGCTGGACAATGCGATGCAATGAATTCTCATCGCAATCCAAGTCTTTTGGCGGATCCCAGGCCAGATACAAATCATCACGATCCGCCGGAATCGCGATGCGCCATTGGCCGTCCACCTCTTTGGCGTTTTCGCGCAACTTGTTCCAGACGAAATTTTCGCACGGTGTGAGATGCAAAACATACAAACGGCCCTGTTTCTCCTGTAATTTTTTGACCATCGCGAACTCCTCGTTAAAGGTTTTTAAGGAAGGAACGATTTAAGAAAATAGCTTATTTTGCCAAATTTGTCAACAGGGGTGCTTTGGCGATGAGCTCTTTGATTTGTTTGGCGGGTTTGTTAAGCTGGGAAGACAGCGATCGATGAAAGGTTCATCAAGTCTAAAGTTCATCGTCCCAAGTAACAAGTTTATCAAGTCTAAAGTTTATCAAGAGAGGCTTGGGAAACTCTTGATGAACTTGCTACTTTAAACTTGATGAACTCTATATTATGAGCGCAGGTGAAGGTTGTTTTATGTTAAATTGGGCGGATCCTACGAGCTATATTCATGGATTAACGACGCAACAGCGGCGGGTTTTGAGTAAGTTGGATGTGGAGACGGTGGGGGATTTGCTGTCTATTTTGCCGCGCAGGTACGATGATTATTCGCAATTGGTGCCGATAGCCGAAATACCAATCGGTGAGTCGGTTACAATCAGGGCAAGAGTCAAGCAATTGAAAAAACTGCCTACTTTCCGTAAGCGGATTGTAATGATCAGGGGCTTATTGGAGGATGATTCGGGAACTATCGCTATCACCTGGTTCAATCAGCCCTGGATGTTGGAGCAGGTGAAAATCGGGGATGAGATTTATGTTTCAGGAACTGTCAGGCTGCATCCAAAATACGGGAGGAGTTTTACGAGTCCGATTTGGGAATCGGCCAATCAAGAAACGGTGGCGGCGGGTAATATCGCGCCCGTATATCCATTAATAGGGCAAGTAACGCAAAAAACTTTACGCAAGATCATGAAAGCCGTATTGGATGAGTTTGATGAGGCGCCGGATATTGTACCTGACTCCGTATTGCGTAATGCCAAGCAACCCAATTTAGTTACGGCAATACGTTATGCGCATAAGCCTGAGACTCAAGAGCAAGCTAAGTTAGGCAGACAGAGATTTGCTTTTGATGAAGTTTTTTATTATCAATTGGCGTTAAGATTGGCACGCAATAAAGCGGATCAAGGCGGAGCGCCGGAAGTTTCGTTTGATGAAAAGTTTGCAAAAAATTTTGTTTCCAAATTGCCTTTTGAGTTGACACCGGATCAAAAACGCTCGGCTTGGGCGGCTTTGCAGGATATGCAAAGCATGCGTCCCATGCGCCGATTGGTGCAGGGTGATGTGGGATCCGGTAAAACAGTGGTTGCGGCTTTTTGTGCGGCCATGGCGCATCGGCAGGGTTATTCGGCGGCAATAATGGCACCGACTGAAATATTGGCCAAACAGCATGCGCTGACTTTGAGCAGGTTTTTGAATCAGCATCATATCCCTGTATTGTTGATGACATCCGCGTCGCGAATTTATTATGAAAACGGCCAAGAGAAAGCCATGAAGCTTTCGGAGGCGAAAGAGAGGATGATTATGGGGCGCGTGGTTGCGGTCGGCACTCATGCTCTGTTGCAATTAGGGCAATGTCCGCCGGATTTGGCTTTGGCTATTGTGGACGAACAACATCGTTTTGGTGTGGCGCAAAGAGAGGCGCTAACGGTTTTGCAAAGGCCGGATGCCAAAGTTCCGCATTTGCTGTCCATGACAGCAACTCCCATACCGCGTTCCTTGGCGCTGACTTTTTTGGGGGATTTGGATGTTTCCATCATTAAAACCAAGCCCGCTGGAAGAAAGCCCATTAAAACCCATGTGCTGGTGGGGGATGTTGGTCGTGATTTGGCCTATAAAGCGATAATTGACGCCGTGATTCGCGGAGAACAAGCTTTTATCGTTTGTCCGTTGATAGATCCGTCAGACAAGTCGGGCTCTAAAAGCGTGGAAGCCGAGGTTTTGCGGTTAAAAACCGGAGCATTGAAAAGTCTTAAAATATCGGCTTTGCACGGCAAAATGAGTTCTGCGGATAAGGATAAAGTGATGGCGGATTTTAAGGATAAAAAAGCGGATGTGCTGATAGCGACAACCGTGGTAGAAGTTGGAGTTGATATTCCCAATGCAACAATTATGTTGATAGAATCCGCGGAAAGATTCGGTTTGGCGCAATTGCATCAATTGCGCGGGCGCATCGGAAGATCGGATAAAGATTGCACGTGTTATCTGGTTGCGACGGATGAATCGGTTGCAACCGATAGATTGCGAGTAATGGAGCGTACGAATGACGGTTTTGTGATTGCCGAGGAAGATTTGAAGATGAGGGGCTCGGGAAATGTTTTGGGAACACAACAATCCGGAAAAAATATTTTCCGTCATGTACGTCCTTGGGAAGATTACGCGGTTATGCAAAAAGCCCGCGATGAGGCAATAAAATTGATGCAAATTGATCCCATGCTGACAAAATATCCGGAACTCCGAGAGCGCGCGGAGTCGCTTACGGAGAGCGAGCATGGGGAGTAACACCTGCGTTGCCATTTCCTTGCTTTAGTCCGCACCCCTTGGTCTCTGCACTAACTGTCATCCCCTCGCTTCCCACCCGTCGTCATTCCCTCACTTCCCACCCGTCGTCATTCCCTCGAAGGAGGGAATCCAAGCGGTTCAACTTGTTAAATTATAGATCTCCGCTTGCTCGAGAATGAAGTAACAGAAGGATTTCATCTCTCTTCCCAACTTTTTATTTCATAAAACAAATCATTCCAATCAGGATTTTTTTCTTCGATCAATTTGATTTTCCATGCACGATTCCATCGTTTAATGCATTTTTCTCTCCAAATTGCGGTGGTAATATCTTCGTGGTGTTCATAGTATACCAAAAGATGAATTTGGTATTTTTTGGTAAATCCTTCATGAATATCGTTTTTATGTTCGTATACTCTTTTTTCGAGATTGCTTGTTACACCGACGTAAAGAGTACCATTCTTTTTGCTGGCTAATATATAAACGTAAGAGTTTATGATTTTCCAATAAGGTTTTAAATTCATTTTTTTGAGGGTTGCGGCGTATGGATTCCCTCCTTCGAGGGAATGACGGTGGAGATGAGGGAATGACGGTGGAGATGAGGGGGGGTGATAGTGGGATGAGGGAATGACGGTGGAGATGAGGGGGGGGGTGATAGTGGGATGAGGGAATGACGGTGGTTATTACAAAGCCTCACTGATTGTTTTGGCTTGAATAATAGTGACGTTGGTTGTGAGTTTTAGGTTTTTGGAGACGGGGCAGATGATGGTTGTAAAGCCCATGCGGGCGAGCTCTTTGATGCGGAGCTCGGGTAGGGCAACGGGGCGAAGTTCGCCGGTGAGACCGATTTCGCCGAAATAGGCGGTTTTGGCGTCTAAAGGTTTGCCCGCGACGGCGCTTGATATTGCGGCCGCCAAGGCTAAATCCGAGGCCGGATCGCGGACAGGGAAACCGCCGGCAGCGTTGGCGTAAACATCTTTGTCGTAAACTTTGAGGCCGGCGTGGCGCGAGAGAACGGCTAATAGCATGTTGAGACGTGTACCATCCAAGCCGGTGGCTTTGCGGGTTGGCGTACTGTATCCGGCCGGAGAGACAAGAGCTTGAAGCTCGACCAAAAGAGGGCGCCGACCCTCCATGACACAGCCGATTGCCGATCCGGGAGCCGAAGTCGGACGGTTTTCGATTATGACCGCCGAAGGATCTTGAACGATTTGTAAACCGGTTTCGGTCATATCCAACAGTACCGTTTCATCCGTAGAGCCGAAGCGGTGTTTGATTACGCGTAAGATGCGAAAGCGGTGCAAGCGATCGCCTTCCAGATTTAACACAGTGTCTACGACATGCTCCAAAACTCTGGGGCCGGCAATATCGCCGTCTTTGGTTACTTGGCCGACCAAAAAAATGGGCACCGAAGTTTTTTTGGCGGATTGAGTTAAAACCGCGGCCGAAGCTTTGACTTGATTGATACTGCCGGCTTCGCCGGTTGCAAGAGAGGTTTTGATGGATTGAATGGAATCGATAATGGCCAGATCGGGTTTTTCCGCTTCCAGTGTGGCACAAATGGTTTCGGCATTCGTATCTTCCATGAAAAACAGCGTTTCCGGTGTTTTTGGGCTTAAACGTTTTAAACGCAGATTGATTTGCGAGGGTGATTCTTCGCCGGTGACGTAGATGATTTTTTTGCCGTCTTCTGCCATTTTTAGAGCTAGTTCCGTTAGGATCGTTGATTTGCCCATGCCCGGTTCGCCGGCGATTAACGTTACGGATCCCGGGATCAGGTTGTTGCCCAGGATGGTGTCGATTGCTACCAAACCCGTTAAATTCGTCGAACGTCTAACGTCTAACGTCGAAAGTTGAGTGAAAGCGGTTGGTTTGGCTGGGGAGGCTTTGATTTCGGAAACTGTATCGCCGGAAGCGTGTGGCAGAGTTGCTTCTTTGCCGATAGTGCCCCAAGCACCGCAGGATTCGCAGCGGCCGGACCATTTGGGAAATTGAGCATCGCATTTGGAGCAAATGTGGATAGGAGTGGGTTTGGGCATAGTAATTAATTACTATAATTGCATATATCAATGCTTTGCGCCATATTTATCGATGATACAGGCTAACACTTTGACTGTTTTTATGGTATATTTGTTTTGAATATGTTGATTCGTTTTATTGTAATTGTTGCGTTTTTCTTATTAATACCAGGGCAAGGTCATGCGATTACTTTTAACTGTTGTGAATGTGGTGCTGAAAACAGAAAAACCGATTTTTGTGTAACTGTACCCAGTACAAAAAATTGTTCTTTTGCCGCAAATGAGATAAATAAACAGACTGATCAAAAATTTAATGTCACTTGTTCCAATTTGAATAATGATTCATGTTATAAAATAAATACCAAGCCGGCCGCGCGCTGTTCCAATGAGCCGCTTGTTTATACCAAGATTGATAATAATTTTTTTGCAGCTAATGAAGAAGATAAAGAAAATGCCACTGAAAAAGCCGCTATGCCTGTATTAGGAGTACCGATTCCGGGTGCTTCTTTTCCAGACGAGCTGATAGTAAAAGATAATAAAGTGCAGGTTCCTTATTTGGCAATATATTTATACGCTTTACATAAATATTTAGTCGGTATTGGTTTGATAGCTGCGGCCATGATGTTAATTTATGGAGGTTTTTTGTATATTTTGGGCAGTACGGGAGCTAAAATCAGTAATGCGAAAGAAAAGATTAAAGATGCCGTATTGGGTTTAAGTGTTTTATTGGCCAGTGTTGTGATTTTATCGATGATAAATCCAAATACGACAACCAATCCAACCATGGAGGTGGCGGTGGTTTCCAAGCAAGATACACCGGCTGATCCGGATCAGGCCTTGAAAATGACGCAAGAAGCCGCAACGGTGAAATGGGATTATGTATTACCGGGTATTGATCAATCGATTACCGATTTGGAGCAGTCGGATTCCAAAGTATATATTCCCAAAGAGGGCACGATAGCAAAAAATTCGCAGGGATCTTTAATTGCTCAAGGAGCATGTCCACCCGATATGGTAGCCATTTCTAAAAGTGTAAATTATACGGCAAAAACAAAAATTGAAGTTGAATCATTTTGTATAGATAGATATGAAGCGCCAAATCGAAGAGGTATTAAGCCATACACCGGAGTTTTGGGAATTGAGGCTGCTTGGTGGTGCGATAGAAGGGGCAAAAGATTGTGTACTCAAAATGAATGGGTCAGAGCTTGCTTGGGTCCCGATGGCGACAATGATTATGGGTATGGGAATACATTCGTTCCCGGAACATACGCAACTCAAGGAATGAATGTCAGATTGACAAAAAATGAGCCTGCGCCATGCAACTATGATTCGTTCAGTGAAAATTTTGCAAAATTGATAGCACAAAGGGATAAAATATTGGGCGCATTTAATAAATTTTATCCGCAAGTACCCGATGGCAGTATTTTAACACCGGAAAATGAAAATACCGCATTATTAAATGAACAATATCGTGAAGCGTATTTTGCGGCCAAAAATTTTATTAATGAAATTAATGAGGCTGTGGAAATCAGCGGAAGACGTCCACGTTGCGTAACGGAAGAAGGGGTTGTGGATATGGTTGGCAATGTACAAGAAATTGCTTTAAGAAAAAAAATGTCAGTACAGGATTTGCAAGCCCTTGGATCGTCGGCACTGAATAAAGATGCATATATTTGGATGAATTGGTATTGGTCGCCCGTGGCGCATCTTGGCGGTGGAGCCGGAGCGAAGCCTACTTGCAGACAGGCTTGGGGAGGAGAGCACGTACTTTCCTGGAGAGCTTTTGAAAACGGCTTCAGATGTTGTATGGATTTAAATGAACAACCGCAACAGGCTGCCGAAGAATTTTCGACTTCAACTGAAGCAGATGCGGAATAATGTTTCTATGAATAGAAAGAGTAAAAAATATGTATAAAAAAAATAGACGAAAATTTATTCTTTCCATTGCCATCATCGCGGGTGTATTTATTATTCATAGTATATTTATTTCTTTGGATTGCGTCGTTGCCGCTGATGTTACATATACTGTTCCCCGGTTAAATGTTCCTTTGCCGGGATTAAATGCTGAAGATTTTCGTGTTACGAAATCTTTCGGTGCTTTATCTATACCGTTTTTGTCATTGTATATTTTTACATTTTATAAATATATTTTGGGAGTGGGTTTAGTCGCCAGTGCTGTAATCATAATATATGGCGGTTTCTTGTATCTATTAGGTTCTACCGGAATGCGTGTCGAAAGCGGTAAGCAAAAAATTGTTGATGCTGTAGTTGGATTGGCGATTTTGCTTGGATCTTATGTGATTTTGGCGAATGTTAATGCCAATTTGGTGCAAACGCGCAGTCTTGATTTAACGGAAATAATTAGAAATGAATTTATCATAGCGGATCATTCTTTACACACGGAAGCTACTGCACCAAGCGGTATTTATGCGGATGGTCCAATAGTGCCCGATCCAGAAATTCAAGCGATTAAACCCGTTGTTTCGGGACAGTGCAGGGCGATAATGGCTATCGAGAAGGATAAATATATACAAAATGTTTCTGCAACCTATACCGGTGGTGATTTTGGGGCAAGAATAAGACAAGTGGCGGAAATTATGGCTGATTGCGGTATAAATATGAATAATTGTGGAAATGTTGCTCAGTGTGCATGGATGGCCGCGGGAATTAACGGAGAAATAAAAAATGGAATTTGTAAACCTATTAAGGGTTCTTTTATATCTGTATCATCGGAAATAGGTGGCGATGCATACACCTGGGCTTATGGCAGAAGGTGTGAAAGCGGAGAAAAATGTTTAGCACATGCAAGAAGCGCTAAAGATCAAAAAACGGCGGAAAGATGGCAAAGTTATTTTAGATCCAGTGATCAATGCGGTAAATCATCAACCGAAGCAATTAAATTGGTTAGAGATCACCTGCGTACAACCATAAGTGATTATCCGGATAAATTCACCGAAAGATTGGAGCCGGGGGATTGGGTTTATGTTTATGCCGGAAATACAGAATGTGACGGTATGCATTCAATGATTTTTCTGGGTTGGCATGAGAATAAACCCGGTGTAGCTTGGATTTTTGATGGCAGTATTAAGCAAAATCCAACCATTAGAGAGAGATGTTTGGCAAATAAAGGCAATTGTACGGGAAGGTATTCACCAATCACTCGAATAATGCGTCCCAATTTTACCAAAGAGGGAGTTTCAAAATTTCCCAATTAATATTATTATTTTATACACTTTTGATAGGCGGTCATTTTTTTTTGATGTAAATATTCATTGCCAGATCTGTTAGCGCCGCCGATATAGCTCCAAAAAGCTTCCGAGGGATTGTTTTTATTTTTTTGAATTCCGGGATTTTTTATTATTGCCATGATACCACCTTCAGCGGTTAGTAAATCTGCAGCTGTAAAACAAGTGTCGCCGATCTTGGCGCTCCAATGACCATTGCATCGAGGTAATCCTCCGCTGCCTGGGAAAATGGTTAATTGACTGATTCCAAAACCATGACTATAACGCTTGTCTAAATTATAATCTTGTTTGGACGGATCAAAATTGTCGTCATTAAATGGCATGACCGGTTTTCTGGAACCATCGGTACCGGCTAATTGTCTGCAGGCGGTTATGTTTGCACCGTTGCAATTTTGTGGGAATATCGGTACATCGGAAGCGAAAGATTTACCGGAGGCATATTTGCGAGATCTTAAAAAGTCAACTCTGGATTGAGGGATTCTGGATTGCAGTTTTAAAAAATTAAGAGCAAAATTTTCGTCATGACCGATTGCACCGGTTTTACCGCCTGATTCGGTTTTAATAATTGCTTCAACGATACAGGGATCAACTCCTTCCCTTTGAGCGACTTCTTTAGCTTTTTTAAAGATCTCTTCAGGCGCGACGTTTTCATTGCCGCTGAAAAATTTACTTCCGCTTGCAACAGCATTGTGTGTTTCAGCATCTAATAATTCCAGCGGTTTCTCCTCTACAAACGGCAATGTTAAGCTTCCGAATTGAGTGAGATTGGGATTAACATTGGCTAAGATTATATAGGCGCCGATGACGATAACCAAGCCCATGAGGGCATCGATTATGATTTGTTTGCCGGCTTGGATTTTGGGAGTTGTAGCGGAAGCGATATAGCGGAAACCGCCGTAAACAATCATGATGGCGGCCGCGATTAAACTGATGCCTATCAAAAGTTTATAGAAGGCTTGAATATATTGACCGAGGTAAGGTATGGAGAGCATGCCTTGCTGTAAAGTGGGATTGGAAAATTCGGCGCCGGGGATGGCTATGTTTAAGTTGACGAGTACGGGTTTGAATTCGGTTGCGGGTGCGGGAGATGCCGGGGCTGCGGGGGCGGGGGTTTGGGGCAGGATTTCGCTTAATTTGAACGCGGCCGCGGTCGTATTGGGATTGTTAACGCAAATACCGCCGTCTTTAACCAAACGGCAAGCCGAGTCGTTGTTTTCGGTTTTGCAGGTTGCGGGTTTTAACTCATCGTTAAGAGTGCCTAAATTGGTGCAAGATGTGTTTTCTTTGCTGATGCAAACTATTCCGGTTATTACTTGAGGGTGCTGACAGATACAGCAGGCGGCATTTGCCAAAATCGGAAAAGAAAGCGAGAAAAATGTGATAAAAAATAACAGCGTTTTGGCAAAAAAAACGGTTGAGGGCTTGTGTTTTAGAATTGAATCAATTTTGAATATAGTTTCTAAGGGCATTGATGATTTTTTCAGTATTGACCTCGGAGGCGGGTATGGCTTCGGTGCCCACGAAAACAAAAGGTGCTTTGTCGATGCCATCGCCTTTGGCGGTTTGAATCGCTGTTTTGATGCTGTCGCGAACAGCGGCGTTATTTTGACAGGCGTTGATCATTTCGGGATCAATACTTAAATCTTCCACCAATTGTTTTAAGCGGGAGCGGTTCAGTGTTTTATTCGTTTCTTTTAATAATGCCGTATGTAAAGGCCAGCCGGTATCCAACAAACGCGAGCATTCGGAGGCTATGGCGGCTTCGAAACCCATGTCGCCGTCTTTAGTTGTTTCGGGCAGGTAGTGCCAGTTTAAACGAATTAAATCTTCATAAGGTAATAATTTGGGAACAAGCTCGGCCAATAATGCATTGGAGGCGGGATTGGTATAATCGCCGTAGATTACCAAGCCATAGGAAGAAGATGCGGAACCGATAATAAAAGCGTCATAAGGGGTTAATGCGCGCGGTTTGATTTGATTGTAGGGGACTGATTTTGGCGGAATTTCGTTGATCAGATCCGCGGGAGGCGCGCCGGCTATATAGGTGTCGGTTGAGATTTTGTACCATTTGTATCCGGCTGAACCGGCAAAAATAACTATGGCAAAGATGATTATCAATGTCGCGATTTTTTGCGTGTTAAAATGTATTTGCATAGTTTACAGATCGAATTTATACAAGTGTCCGGTTATGGTATCCGTGTAAATTATTTGATTTTGTTCCGCATTCAATTGAGGATTGTTAATGGGACGCGTTAAAGGTGATGTGTTGATTTTTTGCGCTACACCGGTTTTTAAATCGATGCGATAGATATCATCGGAAACAGCGGAGACAAGATTTCGATCCCAGCCCGCTCCATCCGGAAGAGCTACGGGAACACCGCAATAAATGGTTTGTTCATCGTGCCAAACGCATTTATCAGCCCAAGTATTTATGTTTAAGCGGCGGCGATTTTGACCGATTTCAGGGCCGGAAGCCTCGGAAATCCAGAGCATGGGTTTGTAATTATCACGTTCATGATAAATGCTGTAGAGCAATTGTTTGCCGGTTGGCGACCAGGAGGGGAGAAAGCCCTTGCCTGCAACCTTGAGGGGCTTGAAGGATTCGTGATTTTTGCCCAAGAGCAAGATTTCTTCGCCTCCGTCCGGCAGGGGATCGCCGGTTTTGGAAAATCCAACGACAGTGTTGTTGGGCGACCAGCTGGGAATGATTCTGTCGGCATTGGATCCAAGTTCATATAGAGCTGTTGCTTCATTGCCATCCGCATCAGCTACAACCAAAAAGCGGTTGCGCTCGTCCAAACCGATGCTTTTGGCGGTAATTTTATCGTCAACGGGAGAGAATGCAAAATCTTCCCAATGAGCGGGCAGGGTTACTTGGCGGTCTTCGTCGAAGTTGTAGTAAATATTGCTTCCGTCCGGAAATTCCAAAATCGCTTGATTGCTGACGCTCGACCAATTAATTGTTTCGACATTTAAAAATTGACGATTGGAAAGCCTTTGTTCTTGACCATCGGCTGAAAGTTGATAAAACCGTCCATCAAGCGGGTCGTAATAGCGAGGTGAACCGTTTTTGGCCAAGCTTAAAGCTTGTGTAACTTGGGATCGAAGCGCATCGGACTCTGCGGTTGTTTCCGCTTGGCCGGGTGCTTGGCCGGCAATGGGAAGGCCGGCCGGTTGCGAAGGGATAAACGGTTGGTCGGTTTCTCTTTCGCCCGAAGGGGTGAGTGTACCTGTGTAAGCCGGCGGAGTTTCACCGGTTTGGGTAACGGGCGCGGGCAAAGGTCTGAAAAAGAAATAGTACAGAGCATATCCTGTGCCGACCGTAAAAGTTACAAAAAAGATGATAAACAGAATTTTTTTTTGCGCTTCGGTTATAGAGATCATATAAGCATGGTTTGTTTTATTATATAGGTTTACCCGCGGTTTATCAATTTATTACATGATTCCCAAGTCAAAAATATCCAAGAAATCCAAGCCAAGTAATCCGGCCATTAAAATGAGGGAACCGATCAGTGGAATCATTATAAATGGCATGGCTGTTACGGATATGCACGAGGCTCCGCATAAAGCGCAGTTAACGCAGATAATGGCCGCGTCTTCGATCAAAAATGTAGGCGGGATGATGCGGTTTTTGAAAGTATATTTATTAATCATCTGAAGATTGGCGGTAATTATCAAAATAACCAAGGAAAGAATCGAGACACCGGCCGCTAATTCGCCTGCTTTGATGATATTCCAAAAAGTTTGAGCTGTTTTTTGCACTTTGCGAACGGCCTCTATATTGCCTTTTACGGCTTGCGCCGCGCCCAGAACCTTGGCGGTTTTTTCCATGTTCATGGCGGACGCGATGTTTTGAGCGGTTTGGAGATCGGAGCCTTTTTTACCGGGTTGTTTTTGATCGGCGGGGACTTGTTCTTCGATTGTTTGTTCGGTTTCTTCAATTGTTTGTTCTTGCGGAGAGGTTTGCGCGACGGCTGATTTTTTACCGACCGTGATTGCGCCGGGAGCTGCTGTTTCGGTACCGGTTTGTCCGGCTCCGGCAACACCCGAAGCCCCGGCCGCAGCCGCCATCTGTGCTTGGGAAAACTGCATGGCGCGTTGCCGCTCCAAATCCGACATAACCGGGCCCCCGCCTTTTGCATCGTCTGTGCGATCGGAAGATTCGGACATTGATCCTGGAGCTTCAGCTTCGCGTCCAAAAGCGCTTTGACCTTTGAGCGGATCGAATTGTCCGGGTAAAATGGCATTGTCTCCCGTACCTGTGCCCGCTAGCATTTCTTCGCGGGTCGGACCGGTGCCGGGGGCGCTGTCCAAGCGCGCCCGTTGCTGATCGGATTGCAAACGCGAAGCCAATTGCATGGGGTTAACGGGTCGGGTTATGGCCTTGGGGCCTACGGAGCGGGATGGTTTTTTTGGAGATTTTTTGCCCACGGGCGAAGCCGAACCGATTCCGGTTGGGCGAGGCGCTGTTTTTGGGGCCGATGGCCCGATTCCACGAAGAGTTTTTGCACCGGGAGATGTTTGAGGCATCCCTTTTGCGGTTGGAGTGATGGATGGAAGTGTAGATCGACCGGATGAAGGTGCTGAAGAGTTGTCATTGACGGGAGTGATTTTTACCGAAAAAGTAGCGCGTTTGGCCGCATTCGAAGAAGAGCGATTTTTATCGCTTGCTTGAGGTTCTAATTTTTTAGCGGCTCCTCCTTGGGGCATAAGAGACAGATAAACGTTTATCAAGATTAAAGTTCATCAGGAGTTGTTTTGGTTGCTCGTGATGAACTTGTTACTTTAGTCTTGATGAACTCTGTCTGCTATTTTACCATTATTTTGCCGTTTTGTGTTGTGAGGCGGATGAGGCGCTTGTTGCGGCGGTTGACGAGGAATTGGGATATGGCCGAAGTGATTTCGCGTTCAACCAAACGACGGATGGCGCGGGCGCCTTGTTCGGGCGGGAGGGGTTGTGACATGAGCCATTCGCGCACATTTTCGGGTACTTCGCAGGCGATTTTTTGCATGTTTTGCAGGCGATTGCAGACTTGAGCGATTTCTTGATCCAGAATATTGCGAAGATGCGAATTATCCAGAGATTGAAAAGTTATGATGCGATCCAGCCTGTTTAACAGTTCGGGTTTAAAGCGTTCTTTGATTTGTTCGTTTAAGATTGCGGACATGGCGGTGCGTTCATCACCAAAGCCGATGGATTTTTTATCCACATGCTCGGAGCCCGCATTGGAGGTCAAAATTACATAAGAGTGTGCAAAAGAGACGGTACGGCCGGTTGCATCGGTGATTTTTCCGTCCTCCAAAATTTGCAAAAGCGTATGTTGCACATCGGGATGAGCTTTTTCGATTTCATCAAAACAGACCACGGCGTGCGGGCGTTTGCGGATTGCATCTGTAAGTTTGGTGCTTTCGCGATAGCCGACATAGCCGGCAGGAGAGCCGATGAGTTTGGAGATGGTATGTGATTCGGCGAATTCGCTCATGTCGAGTTTGATGAGAGCATCTTCGCGGGAAAAAATTTCGCGGGCGATAGCTCGTGCCAACTCGGTTTTGCCGGTGCCGGACGGACCCACGAACAGCATGGAGGCTTTGGGGCGTTTACTGTCTTGCAGGCCAAGGCGGGCACGGCGGATGACGTCGGAAACAGCCTCGAGAGCTTGGTCTTGGCCAAAAATGTTGGCGCGCAGACGATCTTCCAAACCGTCCAATCTTTCGCGCTCGGAAGCCAAAATCATTTCCAAGGGTACATTGGATACACGGGCGACAACACGGGCAACATCCTCGGGCAGAATGCGGGGGCGTTCTTTTTGCAGTGATTGATTTTTCTCATCTTCCATTTGCTTGCGATTGGCAATGAGATCCTCGGCTTCGCGGGTCAGTGTTTCGGCGCGTGCCAGATCTTGATTATGCAGAGCTTCTTCGGAGGAACGGATTTTTTCTTGAATGGCCGCGTCCAAAACCGCCAAACGTTCGTGGAATTCACGGGATTGACGGCGAGCGGCGACCGAGGCGGCGGCTTCGTCCAGCAAATCCACGGCTTTATCAGGAAAAAGACGATCCGTTAAAAAGCGTTCAGCCAGATCAACGGCCGCAATCAAAGTTTGCGGAGCGTAGACGACTTTATGATGTTTGGCGTAACGATCTTCCAAACCTTTAAGCATTTCCAAAGTTGCCAATCTATCGGGTTCGCTGATAATGATTGGCTGAAAACGACGCTCCAAGGCCGCGTCGGGCTCGATATGTTTTTTGTATTCGGACCAAGTGGTGGCGCCAATACAGCGGATGGATCCGCGCGCCAAAGCGGGTTTTAAAATGTTGGCCGCGTCCAAAGAACCGGAAGTCGAGCCGGCGCCAACAATGTTGTGTATTTCATCAATAAATAAAATCGTGTGCGGGTCTTTGCTTGCTTCTTCAACGATTTGTTTGAGACGGGCTTCGAATTCACCGCGGTACATTGTGCCGGCAACAGTGGATGCCAAATCCAAACTAAGCACTTTGTGTCCGTATAAGGCATCGGGAACGTCGCCATCTGCGATTCGTTTGGCGAGGCCTTCAACGATAGCGGTTTTTCCCACGCCCGGATCTCCCAATAAAATGGGATTGGATTTGGTTCGGCGAATCAGGACTTCGATGATACGATCGATTTCCGCATCACGGCCGATAACCGGATCCAAAGAAAAAACAATATCTTTATGAGTTATGTCACGAGCAAATGAATCCAGGGCCGAGGATAAGGGGTTGCGATTTGTTTGTTGCGAAAAAGCCGAAGCCGGCAAATCGTCATCCGGTAATAGCGGGGGCAGAAAATCATCGTTTAATGCGCGATTGCTCATTTGATCCATGCCCGGAAAATTGGATTCGGATTTTAAAACCGATTCAATTTGATCTTTTAATGATGCAATATCGACTTTTTGCCGTAAGAAAAAATCCTGGATGCGTTTATCTCCGGATTCAATCAAAGCGGCAACCAAGTGCTCTGTGCCTACGAATTTATGTTCACGCAAATGAGCTATGACTACGCATTTTTCAATTATTTTTTTAACCGGGTCGCTTAGATCAAGCGCCATGACGGATTTTTTTTGTGCCGGAGTACCGCGAAAAAATTCGGAAGCGGCCGCAACCGTGCAGCCGGCTTTATTTAATATCTCTCCGCCCAATGCGCCTTTTTCGCTTAAAAGACCAACGATTATATCGCCCGGTTCAACCATCTCCCGGCCGTTGGAAACGGCAAAACCCAAAGCTTTCTGCAAAGCCTCTTTGAGATGGGTGGTAAAGCGGTTGATAAGATCGTTGGGTAACATAATAACTGACGAATAACAATTAATAATTTTGAATTAAGAATTAAGAATTATGAATTACGGAATCGAGCATATTTAATGCATAGTGCATAATGCATAGTGCAAAATGATTGTATCGCATGCCATCAATGCATAGTGCATAATGCATAGTGCAAAATGATTGTATCGCTGTAGCGATATTTAATTATATAATGATCAAGTTCCAAAATTATGCATCATGCATTATGCATCATGAATTGAGTATAGTAATGCCGTAGGCTATATTCATTTTTAATTCTTAATTTTTAATTAATAATTTGGGTAAAATTGGTTTTAGTTGAGCATTCCTCTAAGGTTGTTGATGCGGTCGTTGATTGGGGGGTGGGTTGCAAAGAGGCCGGAGACTTTTTCGGAGAGTTTTTTGGCTTTGGGATCGGAAATCCAGAGATGATTGGTTGCATGTGATTGCTGTCTCATGGGAGCGGCGTTGTCGCGGATTTTTTCCAGAGCCGAGGCAAGGCCTTCGGGATAGCGGGTAAGCAGAGCGCCTGAAGCGTCGGCCAAGTATTCCCGGCTGCGGGAAATCGCGAGTTTGATGAGTTCGGCGATTACGGGTGATAAGACAATGAATAAGAGTCCGATGATCATAATAGCCGGATGCCCTCCTTTGCGATCGCTTCCGCGCAAGAGTGATGTGCGGAACATCCAATCACCAAGCATGACAATAGCGCCAACCAAAACGCCGACCAAGACCATGATGCGAGTGTCGTAATTTTTGATGTGCGCCAATTCGTGAGCTAAAACACCCTCGAGTTCTGTTTTATCGAGTATTTGCAGTAAGCCGGTTGTTACGGCCACACTCGCATGTTGGGGATCGCGTCCGGTGGCAAACGCGTTTGGCGATGGGTCGTTAACAATAAAGACACGGGGCATGGGGATGCCGGCCGTGATGGAGAGATTTTCCACAGTGTTCCAAAGAGTTGGGAATTGCGACTTGTCTTTTAACTCGTGAGCGCCCAGGGTCGCCAAGGTAATCGCGGAACCGGCGTACCAAGAGATCAGCGTCCAAACCGTGGAAACGATCAAAGCCAAGGCCAGACCCGTGTAACCATATCCGTTGATGTAGCCGTACAAGTAACCCACGAGCGCCAAAAGCCCAACGAACAAAGCGATGAGCAACATGGATTTTCTTTTGTTGGAATCAATTTGGTTATACATAACTTGCGATGAGCTGCTAGCTACCAGCCACTAGCTGCTAGCCAGATGTTTATAACTTTCGTAGTGTTTATTAACGTTTATAACCCCGAAGAACTCATTTCATTCGTTTTCGGGGCAAGCTGTTCGTAACGAGTTTAGCGGTTAGTCACTTCGTAGGGATAAACCTCGTGTTTATCCGCACCAATGTAACCGTTTGTCTTCTTAGCACGGATAAACACCGCATCTTCGCCTTGTGGCTTCGAGTGGCCTGCAAGGTTTATCCTTACGACGTTTATTTCTGTGCTTGAGAAGCATGCTTCTGAAAGCAAACTTGGTAATTTGCAGCCCCTCCTTTGGTTTAAGGGAGGGGGAAGGGGGTGGGTTAAACTAAATGATTTAAAGAGTTTAAAGTTCCGAACGTTTGGTTCGGAACTTTGGGGGCTTGAGATTAGTTGTTGTCGGCGGGTTTGTTGTCGAAGTTAACAACCGGAACAGCTTTGGCTTCTTCTTCGGCTTCGAAGAATTTGTAAGCTGTGAATCCGAGTATGCCGGCGATGATGTTGGTGGGGAAGACTTGAAGCTTGGTGTTGAAATCGCGGACATTGCCGTTATAAAAGCGGCGTGAGGCTTGGACTTTGTTTTCCGTGTCGGCCAATTCTTGTTGCAGGTGCAAGAAGTTTTGATTGGCTTTAAGCTCCGGATAATTTTCGGCAACGGCAAAGAGAGTTTTTAAAGTTCCCATTAATTGATTTTCGCTGTCGATTTTTTCATCGATGGTTTTGGCTTGTACGGCGTTGGCGCGGGCCTCGGTAACTTGAGTAAAAACGGAAGCTTCGTGTGAGGCATAGCCTTTGACCGTGTTGACCAAATTGGGAATAAGATCATGACGGCGTTTTAACTGCACGTCGATATCCGAAAAAGCTTCTTCGGTACGATTTTTAGCTTTGATGAGACCGTTATAAACGGTGATAAGCCAGGCGCCAACAACTATGATAGCGATGAGAAGTATCCAAAAGATTGTCATATTTACATTATCTTTAATAGTTATAACGTCGTAACGGTTGAGTTCGTCAAGATTAAAGTAACAAGTTTATCAAGAGAAGCTTAAGTTGCTCTTGATAAACTTTAGACTTGATGAACTTTAATCATAATTCATTATGAACGTTAGAAACGTTATGAACGTAATAGTAATTATGTGCTTAGTGTAGACGAATTGTTGCATTCGGTCAATAATATGGAGCATATGCAAGAAGAGATTTTTGAGGTGTTTAAGTCGTATGATATCCGCGGGGAGTCGCCGGCTGTAATAAACGCTAATTTTGCGGAAAAATTGGGCATAGCCGTCATTAAAGCCCGAAATCCCAAAAAAGTGATGATTGGCAAAGATATGAGGCTGACTTCGCCGGAATTGGAAGACGCGCTTATAGCATCATTAACGCAAAACGGAGTGGATGTGGTGAAAATCGGACAATGTTCAACTCCCATGTTTAATATTTTAATGGGGCTGGCGAATAAAGAGTTTGATTTGGGAATCATGATTACGGCCAGTCATAATCCCGGTAAGTATAATGGGTTTAAGTTTGTAACGGGGGAGATGTTGCCGCTTGGATTGGGATCGGGTTTGGAGGAGATACGGGATAACTTTGGATCGTCGAACGTCGAACGTCGAACGTCGAATGCCGGGAAGGTAACGGAGGATCCGGAAGCGCTAGAGAGATATGTTGATTTTGTGATTGAGAAGGCGGAGTTGTCGAGTGCGATGCCGGAGGTGAAAGTGGTGATTGACGCGGGAAATGGGATGGCCGGATTTGTTCTACCGAAGTTGCTTGAGAGGTTGCCTTGGTTAAAGGTTGAGCGTTTGTATTTTGAGCCGAACGGTAATTTTCCGAATCACGAAGCTAATCCGATTAAAAAGGAGACTTTGGATGCTTTGAAGAAAAAAGTTGTGGAAACGGGCGCTGTCATGGGCATCGCTTTTGATGGTGATGCTGATAGAATCGGTTTTGTGGATGAAAAAGGCGAACAAGTCCCGGGTGACATCATGACCGCTGTTTTTGCCAAGATTGAGTTGGTTAAATTCGGATCCGGCAAAGTGTTGAATGATGTCAGATCTTCGTGGTCGGTAAAAGACGCGATAGAGTCGGCGGGCGGTGAATCTGTATTTTGCAAAGTCGGGCATGCGAATATCAAAAATCAAATGCGCGAAGTTGATGCGATTTTTGGCGGAGAGCTTAGCATGCATTATTATTTTAAGGAGTTTTGGAATATGGAATGCGGTGATTATGCCATGCTGGTTTTATTGAAAGAGTTGGTGAATCCGTTTCAGACATTTGGTGATTATTGGAAGCATCTGCAAAAATATCATCATTCGGGAGAGATAAATTTTGAAGTTCTTGATAAGGATGCGGTAATGAGACGAGTTGTTGATGCGTACAAAGATAAAGCAACAAAAGTTGTGGACTTGGATGGTTTGCGTTTTGAGTTTGGCGATCCCAAGCAAGGCGAGGCTTGGTGGTTTAATTTGCGTCAATCAAATACGGAACAGCTTATCAGATTGAATCTGGAAGCAACAACAATACAATTACAAAATGAAAAAACAACTGAAATTACTAATTTAATTACAAAAATCCAACTTTAATTAACAAATAACAACATTAATTAACAAATAATAAATAATAAATAATAAAGCGAGCGGATCTTATTAATTAATAAATAACAAATAATAAATAACAAAGCGAGCGGATGGGATTTATCTTTATTATTTATTATTTGATACTTTATTATTTTGCGCAGCGCAGCGAAGCATGAGTATGATTGGTTTATTTGACTCGGGTGTGGGAGGGTTGACGGTTGTGAGGGGGCTTTTGAAAAAGTTTCCGGATGTTGATTTTGTGTATCTTGGCGATACGGCGCGATATCCTTATGGCAATAAAAGCAAAGAGACGGTGGAAAGATATGCGGTGGAAGATGCCAAGTTTGTGATAGACCGCGGAGCCGAGTTGGTTATTGTCGCGTGCAATACCGCCAGCTCTTTGGCCATGGATAAATTGCGTGACACTTATCCGGATACGCCGTTTTTGGGAGTGATAAAACCGGCGGCAACACTTGCCGTTTGGCAGAGCAAAACGTCTGTTGGAGTTGTGGGAACGAGGGCGACCGTTGGATCCGGGATTTATGAGGAAGTTATCAAAGAATTAAATCCAAAGCTTAAAGTGATGCAAAAAGCGTGTCCGCTTTTTGTGCCTTTGGTGGAGGAGGGGATGATAGATGATCAGGTGACCAAGATAATGGTGCGCCGATATTTGATGTCTTTGAGACAAAAAAATGTGGAATCGTTGATTTTGGGATGCACTCACTATCCGTTTTTACAACCTTTGATAGAAAGGTTTATGGGTAAAAAAGTAAAAGTTATAAATTCCGCGGAGGCCGTGGTGGATATGGCGTATGAGATGCGCCCGGAGTTGTTTAAGGCATCCGCTAAACGTAAGCAGACAATCGCTTTTACGGATACATCAACGCATTTGGATGCTTTGGCGTCTAAATGGTTGAAAGTTAAAATTAAAGGAGAAAAGGCGGTTTTGTAGGGTTTTCGTTTCTGAAGTAAGTCAGGCATGCCTGACTTACTTCAGAAACGGGGGTTTAACACTTCACAAAACCTCGTTATTTCAGTAACATACTCGCATGACTGTATTTATCATATTTCTTTTGGTTTTGTCGGTTTTGGTGCTTATCCATGAGGCCGGGCATTTTTTGGCCGCGCGATTGTTTAAGGTCAAGGCCGAAGAATTCGGGTATGGTTTTCCTCCGCGTATTTTTGGTTTTGTTAAAGTTGACGGCAGATGGAAATACGTCAGTCGTAAAGATGAAACCAAATATAAAAATACGATTTGGTCGGTTAACTGGTTGCCGTTTGGCGGTTTTGTCAGAATTAAAGGCGAGAATCCCGATGACGGCATGAATGATCCGGATTCTTTTCATACGGTTGCTATTTGGAAGCGTGTCATTATACTTGCGGCCGGTGTAACCATGAATTGGTTTTTGGCTTTTGTGTTATTCGCCTCGATTTTTATGCTGGGGGCACCGGCGATTTTGGAGGATTTGCCAAAAGGAGCGGTTATCGAGGATAGGGTTATCAGTATTACGCAAACCTTAAAAGATCAGCCCGCCGAAAAGGCCGGTTTAGTGCCCGGAGATCAGGTTGTTAAAATAGCCGGGCAAGTGCCGGTTGATTATCCGGATGCTGTCAGATTAATAGGGGAGCAGGGTGAAAATCCTTTTGAGATGATTGTTAAACGTGATGATCAGGAAACGGCTATCCAATTGGAACCAAGATTTATCCCGGAAATAGATAAAGCCGGCATCGGAGTGGCTATGGCTGATGTGGGGATTGTTAAGTTTGCTTGGTATCAAGCGATTTGGCAAGCCGGAGTGGCCACATATTCATATACGAAATTGATATTATTCGCTTTTGCGGGAATCATTAAAGATATTGTAACTTTTAACGGAGTCAGCGAAGATGTTTCGGGGCCTGTGGGCATAGCGATTTTAACCGGTCAGTTTGCCAAGCAGGGCATCGTACCTTTATTGCAGTTCATGGCGATTTTGTCGATCAACCTCGCGGTGATTAATTTTTTGCCCATTCCGGCGCTTGATGGAGGCAGGGTGGTGTTTTTATTGATCGAAAAAGTTCGCCGTAAGGCTTTGCGCCCCAAGCTCGAAGCCATGATTCACCAAATTGCCTTTTTGTCGCTTATATTGTTAATTATTCTGGTAACCTTCAGGGATTTGGTTAAATACGGCGGAGCGATAATGGGAGGAATTAAGAATTTGATAGGAATATAATAAGAATAAAGTTCGTCAAGTTAAAAGTTCATCAAGAGAAGCTTAAGTTGCTCCTGATAAACTTTCAACTTTAAACTTGATGAACTTAGTAGTTATGAAAGATCAATTAGAGGCCTTGAGGCTGCAGATAGTGAAAGAAATTGGAGGAGCGGAGACGCTAGAGATTTTGGATGAGCTTGAGATAAAATATTTGGGTCGCAAGGGAGAGTTAACTTCGATGCTAAAAGGGTTGGCGAATGTTTCTGCTGAAGAGCGCCCGGTTTTGGGTGCGCTTGCAAACGATGTAAAGCAGGCGGGTTTGGATTTGCTCGAGAAACGCCGCAAAGAGCTTGCGGATAGTCGTTTTGCCAAGCTGGCGGAAACAGAACGCGCGGATATGACAGAGCCGGGGAACCGTCCGCCTGAGGGGCATCTTCATCTTGTAACGCAAGCTATTCGTGAGATTACGATGATTTTTGAGCGTATAGGTTTTTATCGAACACGCTACCCGGAAGTGGATTGGGATTGGTATGCTTTTGAATCATTGAACATGCCTCCGGATCACCCGGCGCGTGATGATTGGGAAACTTTTTTTATGGATGCGGTGCAATCCGATGATGGAAAGAAAGGTAAAATGGTTTTGACTCCTCATACATCAAATGCGCAAGGTCATGAATTAGAGAGAGGTGAATTTCCGGTGAGAATGTTAAACATCGCAAAGTGCTATCGACGTCAGTCGGATGCTACACATGCCCCCATGTTTCATCAGTTTGAGGGATTGTATGTTGATAAGGGAGTTAATTTGACACACCTTCGAGGCATTTTGGATTATTTTGCGGAGCAGTTTTTTGGACCGGGTCGCGTATCGCGCATTCGCCCGCATCACTTTAGATTTACGGAACCATCTTTTGAAGTCGACATCTCTTGTGGAGTTTGTGGAGCTACGGGCAAGGTTGATGGTAAGAAGTGTAAAGTTTGCAAGCAGGGTTGGTTGGAAATTGGTGGCGCGGGAATGGTGCATCCAAATGTGCTTAAAGCATCGGGTGTTGATCCTAAAAAATACTCGGGCCTAGCTTTTGGTTGGGGAATAGAAAGAGTTGCGATGATGAAAGAGGGTACGCAGTTGGATGATATTAGGATTTTGTATCAGAATGATGTTAGGTTTTTGAAACAGTTTTAACCACCTGTCATTCCCGCGAAGGCGGGAATCCAGCAGCGAAAGCTTGGATCCACGATCGAGTCGGGGATGACGAATAGTTTACTATGAATTTATTAGTATCGTACGACTGGCTCAAAGAATATGCGGGCCTTAAACAGACTCCTGAAGAATTTGGAGCGCGTATTTCTTTATCCGGGCCGTCGGTGGAGAAGATTTTGCCAATGCATTCGGAATTGGATGGTATTTACGTTGGTAAGATTGCAAAAATATCCAATCATCCAAAAGCAGACAAACTTAAACTCGTTGATGTCAACTTAGGAACCGTAAAACCCCCTTTAGTAAAGGGGGATAATCACGCAAAGCGTGATTTGGGGGATTTGAGGATAGTTTGCGGCGGCTCCAACCTCTACGAAGGGCAAATAGTCGCCGTTGCTGTTCCCGGAGCAAAAGTTCGTTGGCATGGAGAGGGGGATTTGATAGAACTTGAGTTGACGGAGATTCGCGGAGAGAAAAGTGAAGGAATGATTTGTGCAGCCAGCGAGATTGGTTTGGGGGAGACTTTTCCGGTTAAAGATGATCATGAGATTTTGGATTTGAGCAAGGCAATTCCGGAAATGAACGTTAAGCCGGGGACGACACTGGCGAAGGCTTTGGGATTGGATAGCGACGTTGTAATGGATATTGAGGTAACCGCCAACAGACCGGATTGTATGGGGATGGTGGGGATTGCGCGGGAAGCCGCGGCTATACTTGATGTTCCGTTAATGTATCGTCAAACGTCGGACGTCAAACGTCGAACGTTAAAAAACGATAAGTTGAAAATAGTTATAGATGCGAAGGATGCTTGTTCGAGGTATATTGGTACTCGCATGGAAGGTGTGAAAGTCGGTCCATCGCCGTGGTGGTTAAAGCGTCGGTTGATGTCTGCGGGGATTAGACCAATCAATAATCTTGTTGATATCACCAACTACGTGATGTATGAAACAGGTCAGCCGATGCATGTTTTTGATGCTGATAAATTGCAGGGTGATGAGATTCATGTGCGCTATGCCAAGAAGGGAGAAAAGATTTTGGCTTTGGATGGCAAAGAATATGAATTGCCGGATAGCGTCTTGGTTATCGCGGACGCGGATAAGCCTGTTGCGGTAGCGGGTGTTATGGGTGGGGAAGAGACGGGGTCGACAGATGAGACTGTTAATATCGTGCTAGAGGCGGCCGTTTTTGATCCGGTCGTTGTGCGTAAAGGATCACGCAAGTTATTGTTGCAGTCAGACTCACAGTTGCGTTTTGAAAAAGGTTTGTCGCAAGTCGGACCGGAGTCAGCGATGGCCAGAGCGATTGAACTAGTCAAAGAACTCGCGGGCGGGGAGGTTGTGGGAGCTCCGGTTGATGTACAAACCAAGAAATATAAGCCCGAGGTTTTTTCGATAACTACGGATGAAGTGAATGCTTTGATTGGAGTTGAGATTTCCAAGAAGGAGATGGTGGATGTTTTAAAACGTTTAGGTTTTAAGGTTAAGGATTCAGGCAAAAAGTTAACAGCCGAAGTTCCTTGGTGGAGAGATCATGATATAGAGTCCGGGCGTGATTTGGTTGAGGAGATAGCTCGTATTTATGGTTACGGAAGAATACCCGCGATTGTTCCCATGGATATTGCCCCGCGTAAATCGGATGCGATTATTGTATGGGAGGATAAGATAAAAGATGTATTGTCGGGCGCGGGATATACGGAGCTTTATGGATACTCTTTTGTGTCGAAAGATTTGTTAGCGAAGTCCGGTTTTGATTCAAAGGATTTGCTGCATGTGCAAAATCCGTTGACCGTTGAACTTGAAGTGATGAGACCTTCGCTCGTTCCGCAGTTGCTTGATGCTGCGGCAAACAATCAAGAGCGGGCCGATACTTTAAGATTGTTTGAGTGCTCGAATGTATATTTGCGGAAAACAGGTAAGAAGGGGTCTTGGACGGATTTGCCGGAAGAATCTCCACAGTGTGTAATTGGTTATATTGAACACAAAAATGATTCACCTTGGCGCGAAGTCAAGGGGGTTGTTGAGTATATATTTGATACATTGGATATAAAAGATGTTAAATGGAAGCGTGAATCCAAAGATGATATCTGGCATCCGGGCAGAGGAGTGCAAGCTTATAAAGACGATTTACTGCTTGCGACAGTGGGCGAAATTTCGCCAAAATATACGGAAGCGTTTAAAATTGAATCCAGAGTTGGAGCCGCACAACTGGAATTGCGAAATATCATTAAATTTGCCAAGACTCATAAATCTTATAGCCCGCCTTTGCCGTATCCGGAATCGAAGCGAGATTTGGCGATTGTAGTTCCGCAAGATGTTGAATATCGTGATATTGAGTTGGAGATTTTGCGAGCTGATGAAAAAATTCGTTTAGTCGAGTGGTTTGATACGTATCAAGGCAAAGGAGTTGCGGAAGGTAAAAAGTCGGTTGCCATGCACTTGACGATCGGGTCTAATGAGAAGACGCTGACGTCTCAAGAAATTGATGGGGTTGTGAATAATGCGATTTTAGCTTGTAAAGAGAAGTTTGGGGCGGAGTTGAGGTGATTTTCTTGTAGCATGTAACTTGTAACATGTAGCATGTAACACATACGGATAACAAAAATCGAAACGATTTGCTTCGATTTTTGTTGTTACATGTTCCAAGTTACATGCTATCCCGCACCAATTAAAAATATAGTGACGGGATCCCGCCCGAAGGCGGGACATGTTTTACATTTCTTCCACTTCTTCTTTGCCATGTTCCAGTTCTTTGACTTGTTCCGCGTCCTTCGTTAATAGCAATGCTTGGAACTCGCCAACATGTGTTTTTTCTTCTTTGGCGATGTCTGCGAGCATTTCTTTGAGTTTGGGATCTTGCGCGAGCGCAGACATTTGCTCGTAAAGATTGATGGCATCAAGCTCGGCAATAAGGCCGGCACGGCAGATTTCTTGATCAATTTGCTCGGGGCTTAAACCCTCGAGCTTTTTGGGGATGTTGCTTAACATAACTTTTCTTAAAATAACAATTAACAATTAATAAATAATAAAGATTGAGGTCTTAGATGTTTACTATATTCTTGTGAGGTGAGTTTGGCAAGTTTACCCACAGGTTTTTACGTGTGACGTGGGACGAGCGACGCGGGACGTGTTATACTGTGGTTAGTATGATAGATTTACAAACCGCGCAAGCATTTTTTTGGCTCTGTTTTGGAACCGGGCTGTTTATTGTTTTGGTTTTATTGGGTTGGGTGCTATTCGAGATGGCGCGGCTCGTGAGGCAAGGCAATGATGTGTTGTTGCATATACGCGATATAGTAGCGGAGATAGAAGAAGATTTTGCAAACTTAAAAGCGAAGTTTGGAACAGTAATAGGGAACGTTGCCGGAATGGCCAAGGGAGCATCAAAAATTACCGGTTTGATAGATGAGTTTAGGCCGGAAAAAAACACGAAAAGAGCCAAGAGAAAGTAGCATGAAATCAAATAGTTGGTAGTTTTTGATATAGTGTTTTTTTAGTATTATAATTTGCGTTAAGTGTTTTTTTATGTTATAAAATTATTATTATTTATTAATATTCCAAAATATGTCAAATGAATTTCCGAGCCAGTCTTCTTTAGAAAATGGAGAGGATATGAAGTCTTTATCGATGAGAGATTTAGGCGATAAAATTGATGAAGCTTTAGGAAGAAGCAAGGGTGATTTTAATGCTTTGTGCTACTCTCCAATCGCTGACGCAGTAATGCGACCTGATGATCCACCGGGTTGGCGTGTAACTCACATGAGTTTTTATGTTGATGATTTAAAAAAAGCCGGTTACAATAATTTGGCTGATGAATTGGATAGAAGACTTAAAGAACAAGTTCGACCGGGTACAGATAGAATAATTTAAAATTTGTAAGATAGATTTTAAATTAATAAAAAATATCCTAATGGGATATTTTTTATCTCTAGTAAAAATAATTTATTTGTAAATTCTATGTTAGCCTTAGCCATTCGGCATTTGGTATTGTGGCGCAAGCCCGAAGTGGACGTTTTTTGGTTGGGTGGGTAAGATACTCCAAGTTGAATTTAAGTAATAAGGCAGGCTTTAGGCCGTCAGCCGAATACACAATATGTCAAACGTCAAACGTCAAACGTCAAACGAGAAAGTTTTAGATAAAAAAGCGAAAATCCCGCCAAAATGGGACCGCGTGATTTGTAGCAAACTATTGCTATCTTTTTAGTTTACATGAATTATGCAAAAGACTGAAGTTGAGAATAAAGTACAAGAAGTATCGCCGACCGACGTTGGACGTTTGACGTTAGACGATGGTCGAAGTCCGTTTGTGCACTTACACGTGCACAGTATGTATTCGCTTTCTGATGCGCTTTCAACTCCGAAGCAGATTGTTGCTAAAGCTAAAGCACTGGGTTTTGATGCTATAGCGCTGACGGATCATCGCGGGTTGTATGGGGCTGTGGATTTTTATGAGGCTTGCCAAAAGGAAGGGCTGAAAGCGATTATTGGAGTTGAGGCTGATTTGGCACCCAATTCTTTGCATGATAAAAGGGCGCGTATAGATGATTGGACATACCATATAACATTACTCGCCGAGAATTTTACGGGTTATCAAAATTTACTGCAATTGGTTTCCATTTCTTATTTGGAAGGTTTTTATTATAAGGCGAGAATGGATAAAGAGCATTTGAAAAAATATCATGAAGGAATAATAGCTTTATCGGGTTGCATGAAAGGCGAGATTCCCAAGGCCTGCAATGAAGGGGATTTGGAAAAAGCCGAGAAAGTGTTGCGTGAATATCAGGATATTTTCGGAGTTGATAATTTCTTTTTGGAATTGGTACATCATCCGGATTCACCGACGCAAATTCATATCAATAATAATATTATCAAGTTGGCGCAAAAAACCGGCACGCCTTTGGTTGCGACGCGCGATTCGCATTATTTGGATCCGGATGATGCGGAAGCGCAGGATGCTTTGCAGTGCATACATGCCGGAAAGTTGTTATCTGATACGAATCGCTTTTCCATTCGCAATATCGACCACTCTTTGACGACGGCTGATGAGATGATTGCGGCTTTCAGTGATACTCCGGAAGCGATTGTAAATACACGTAGAATCGCAGACAGATGCAATGTTGCGATTGAGCTGGGAAAAAATCTTTTGCCAACCTTTCCGGTTCCGAAAGGGGAGACGGAAATGAGTTATTTGAGAAGAATAACTCTCGAGGGAGTTAAAGAAAGATACGGTGATCCGGCTCCCGATGAAGCTTTGGAGCGTATGGAATATGAGCTTTCGGTTATCGAGAATATGGGTTTTCCGGGTTACTTTTTGATTGTGAATGATTATGTTGTTTGGGCCAAAGAGAACGGAGTGATTGTGGGGCCGGGACGCGGGTCGGCGGCGGGTTCGATTATCGCTTACGCGCTTAAAATCACCAATTTGGATCCGTTGAAATACGGTTTGCTGTTTGAAAGGTTTTTGAATCCGGATCGTATCAGCATGCCTGATGTGGACATGGATTTTGATGATGTAAAGCGTAAAGATGTTATTCAATATGTTACGGAAAAATATGGAGCCGATAAAGTGGCGGGTATCATAACTTTTGGAACCATGGCCGCCAGAGCCGCGGTGCGCGATGTGGGGCGCGTTTTAGGTTGGACGTTTCAGGAAGTTGATAGAGTTGCTAAAGCGATTCCACCTCCGGTGCAAGGCAAGAATATTCCCATTGCCAAGTCGCGCGTGGAAAATCCGGAGTTGAAGGCCATGGATGAAAGTGATCCCAAAGTAACGCAATTGCTGGATTTAGCCTCCAGGCTCGAGGGTACGGCCAGGCATGCAAGCCAACATGCTTGCGGAATTGTTATCGCACCCAGGCCATTGTCCGAATATGCGCCTCTCCAAAAAGCTCAAGGAGGAGATGTTGAACAGGTTATTCAATATTCGCTGCACCCCGCCGAAGCTGTCGGACTGCTGAAAATGGATTTTTTGGGTTTATCGAACCTTACCATTATCCGCGAAGCTTTGGAGATCATCGAGGCTGTTCATGGAGATGAGGTTGTTATGGACAGTATTCCATTGAATGACGAGGCGACATTTGAACTTTTGGGAAGAGCGGAGACTACCGGAGTGTTTCAACTCGAGTCCGACGGAATGAAGAGATATATACGCGAACTCAAGCCATCGGTTATTGATGATATTATAGCCATGGTGGCTTTGTACCGTCCGGGGCCCATGCAATTTATTGATTCGTTTATTGCCCGCAAACATGGAAAAGAAAAAGTGCAATATATACATCCGTTAACGGAAAGTGCTTTGGCGCAGACTTACGGTATTCCCGTTTATCAAGAGCAAGTCATGCAAGTCAGCAAAGATATGGCGGGTTTTACGGGCGGTGAAGCTGATACTTTGCGTAAGGCAATGGGTAAAAAGATTGCGGAATTGATGGTAAAGATGAGGGCTAAATTTATCGAGGGATCGGTAAAAAATGGAGTACCGCAAGATAAAGCGGAGCAAGTGTTTACGCAATTCGAAGAATTCGCGGCGTATGGATTCAATAAATCGCATGCGGCTTGTTATGCCTATATCGCTTATCAAACCGCTTACCTGAAAGCGCATTATCCGGAAGCGTTCATGGCGGCTTTGTTGAATTCGGATTGTTTGAATTTGGATAGAGTAACAATCGAGGTTGAAGAATGCAGGAGAATGGGAATTACGGTTTTACCTCCGGATATCAATGAATCATTTGCGGGATTTTCCGTTGTGAAAGATACGGTTCAACCATCGGCGGATAGAGAAAGGGGAGCCAGGGGAGTGATCAGATTCGGATTGCTGGCAATTAAGGGATTGGGCAATGATGTGGTTGATGAGATTATCAAGGAACGTAAAGCCAAGGGAGAGTTTGCGGATTTGGCGGATTTTTTAATCAGAATACGCGGTAAATATATCAATCGAAAATCTTTGGAATCATTGATTCGCTCCGGAGCTTTGGATTGTTTTGGAGACAGGGGTGATTTGTATTATAACATCGAACGTTTACTTGATTATCATAAACAAAACGAGCGCGAGCAAGCCAGCGGGCAATTCAATTTATTCGCGCAAACGACAGACGCGCAAAAATCGGTATTGGTATTGGCGCCGGCGCCAAAAATACGACAGCGGGATATGCTGGCTTGGGAAAAGGAGCTGCTGGGTCTGTACGTTTCAGAACACCCTTTCAGAGAAGTTGCAAAAAAATTGGGAGATTCGGTTTTGCGTTTTAGCTTGTTGGAGCAAAATAAGCAAGAAAAACGCGTCAAAGTCGCGGGGATTGTGGCTTCCGTAAAGAGGATTTACACCAAAAAGAAGAATGAGCCCATGCTGTTTTGCAGGCTGGAAGATGGGGAGACGGATGTGGAAGTTGTGGTTTTTCCGCGAGTTTTACAGGAAACGCCAAACTGTTGGGAAGCGGAAAATATAGTCATGGTGGCGGGCAGGCCATCGGAAGATGCCGGTAAAATGAAGGTTTTGGCGGAAACAGCCTTTGTTATTACGGATCAAAATATTGATGAAGTTATAGCCGAATCCGCAAATGTGATTAAGATTAATTCGGATTCAAGTTGCAAAAATGAAGACAATGAGGAAAAAGAAAAGTCCACGGTAGTGTCTTTAAGAGTTGGCGCCGCTTTGCCGGAGACCGCCATCAGGATGTTGAGGAAGGTGTTTGACGCCAATCCTGGCGGGATGAAGGTGGATTTTGTGATTGACGATGTTGGCGGACAAAGAAGGGTCAGATCTTCGGCGCTGGTTAACGTTACGCCCGAGGTAACCAAACAAATCGAGGATATCTTGGGGCCAAGGACTGTTAGTTTTTAATAGCTAATAGCTACAAGTCGCTAGCTTCCAGCTATCAGCTAAGATAACCTCTCATGTCATTTCTGCTCCTTAGGCGCATCGGATGTGAGAAAACTCCACTGTTATCAACTGCTTCGTGGATTCCCGCTTAACGAACCGCGGGAATGACGAATCGGTTTTCGTAGGGATAAACCTTGTGTTTATCCGTGCCATGATTACTGTTATTTCAGCACGGATAAACACAAGGTTTATCCCTACGAATGATCGAAGTTCCCAATCCCCAGTTCCCAGTTCCAAATTCCAAATTCGCGGTTCGTGGTTCGACACTCCTTCGCTGAAGCTTCGGAGCGCGGGCGTTCGACATTTGACGTTCGATATTTGGTATTTTTGTTTGTTGATTGTTATGCTATAATTAGCCAATATGGCCATTAAACTTTCACCCGGAGTATCCAGGGGGACTTTTCCTCAACCTGCGGCTCCGAAAATGTTTAGAAATATTGCGGTTACCTTTGTCTTGGTTACTGTTGCCGTAATAGCGGTTGCTTTATGGACATCTTCGGTAAAGGCTGTTGTTACCGTGACGGTTGAAGAAGAACCCGTCGGTGTTGAAGCCATCGTGGACATTGCCGCATCACCGGAATCAAACCAAATCAGAGGCAGGATTGTAAGCGGAACTTACGTTGAAGCCAAAGAGTATGAAGTGGTGCCTGTTAACCCGAGCGCCGATATACCAAGAGTGCCGACAAAAACAACCGGTAAAGTTAAAATTATTAATAATTATTCCAAAGAACAGCCTTTAATTGCCACTACAAGATTGTTAACGAGCGATAATAAGCTTTATAGAATCAATAAAAATGTTAATGTGCCTGCCGGCGGATCGGTTGAAGTGGAAATAACTTCGGACAAAGAGGGTTTTGAATTTGAAATCAATAAGGGCGTAAAGATGACCATCCCCGGTCTTTGGGAGGGTTTGCAGGATAAAATATATGCCGAAACGATTACGGAAATTGTCGGAGAAGGCGGTGTCTCCGGGCCGATAACCATGGTAACCGCTGATGCAATTGCAAAAGCTCAAGAAGGGCTTTATGTTACGGTTTTTGAAACGGCTAAAAAAACATTAACCTTGGAAGCCGGAGCTGATCCGGCATGGGAATCGATTTTTTGGGTAACTGAATCCAAAAAACAAAGCAATGCTGCACCCGGACAAATAATGGATAGATTTATGGCTCAAGTGAAAATCTCGGTGACGGCTGTATTTTTTCCCAAAGATGATTTAGCCTCTTTGGTGAGAACAAAATTAATGCAAAAATTGCCCGAAGGTTATTCATTATCCGATATCGATATGTCACAGATATCGTTTAAATTGGATAAAGCCGATGAATCAAAGAGTACGGCGACTTTAGCGGTAAAGGCGGAAGCTTTGAGTAAACTCACCGAATCGAGCTCGGTTTTTCGTAAAGATGCCATCGTCGGTTTGCCTATGGATGAGGTTATCCGCAAGTGGTCGGCAATAGACGGTGTTAAAGAAGTAAATGTAAGTTTACAGCCAAATTGGGTGCAAAGGTTACCCAGCATGAAAGACAAGATTACGGTGGTGATTGATTGACGAATGAGTTTATCAAGATAAAAGTAACAAGTTCATCAGGAGTTCATCAAGATTAAAGTCTAAAGTTCATAAAGAGAGGCTTAAGTAACTCTTGAAGAACTTTAGACTTTATGAACTTGTTACTTGGTGAGATGAACTTTAGACTTGACCTGTCCCGCGTAGCTTATTGCGTAGTGGGATGAACTTGTTACTTGGTTTGACGTTCGTTGGTTGATTGTATATTATGTTTGCATCGGCTACCAACCGAGGGTCTTGATGTTATTAAGGCCACAATTAAAGAAAAAAGAGTCTGCGAAAAATAGCCACTAGCTACTAGCTACGAGAGACTGACCAACTCCGTTACGACGTTAAGACGTTATGACGTTATGACTGTTTGTCAGTTGAGCAGAAATACGGGTGGAACCGCGGTTTGTGGTTGTATGAAATCACAAGTCGTCCCGACGAGTTTTCTGGTTAAACAGAGAGCTGGTCGGATTTTTTGTATAAAAGGCATTGTGCACAATGCATAATGAATAATGCATAGTGCAAAATGATTGAATCGCGTATCATTAATGCATAATGAATAATGCATAGTGCAAAATGATTGAATCGTTGGCGCGATATTTAACTATATAGTAATCAAGTTCCAAAATTATGAATCATACATTATTCATTATGCATTAATATTATTAATCAAGTACCAACATTCTTAATTCTTAATTCTTAATTCTTAATTTGTATTCGTTGTATGGATATTGAGTTGATAAGGCATAGTGCGGCGCATGTGATGGCGGCGGCTGTGCAGAGATTGTTTCCGGAAGCCAAATTCGGTGTGGGGCCGGTGGTTGATTTCGGGTTTTATTATGATATGGATATCGGACGTGCGATTACGCCGGAGGATTTGGTTTCCATACAAAGTGAGATGAAGAAAATTGTACAAGAAAATAAGCAGTTTGAGCGATTGGAAATGAGCATTGATGAGGCTGTGGCGCTTTTTGAGTCTTTGAAACAGCCTTTTAAGGTGGAATTGCTTAGAGATTTGAAAGAAAAAGGAACTACAAAAATCAGTGATGAAGAAGCGGGGGATATAGATCCGGAAAAAAGAGATAAAGCGACTGTGTATAAGTTAGGAGAGTTTACGGATCTTTGCCGCGGGCCTCATGTGGAAACAGCCGGGCAAGTCGGTGCATTTGAGTTGCATAAAATCGCCGGGGCTTATTGGCGCGGTAAGGAGAGTAATCCACAACTGCAAAGAATTTACGGTTTATGTTTTACGACGCAAGGGGAGTTGGATAAACATAAGGCCTTGCTTGAAGAGGCGGAAAAACGCGATCACCGTAAATTAGGTAAAGAATTGGATCTGTTTCATATTGACGACATGGTTGGCTTGGGCTTGCCTCTTTGGCATCCTCGCGGTGCTATTTTGTGGCGCGTTATTGAGGATTTTTGGTATGCGGAGCATTTGAAAAACGGATATAATTTGGTTCGAACACCGCATATCGGCAAGCAGGCATTATGGGAAACTTCGGGGCATTGGGGTTTTTACAATGATTCCATGTATCCGCCGTTGGAAGTCGGTAAGAGTTTGAAAGATGAGCAGGACAAACAAGAGGCGGCTGTATCTGAAAGATATTTGTTGAAACCCATGAATTGTCCGTTTCATGTGCAAATATATAAAAACGGACTTAAGTCCTATCGAGATTTGCCTTTCAGATGGGCGGAATGCGGGACGGTTTACAGATTTGAGAAAAAAGGCGAGTTATCGGGCTTGACGCGCGTACGCGGTTTTACGCAAGATGATGCACATATTATTTGTCGAGCTGATCAGGTGGAGTCCGAGTTGAAAAAAGTTGTGGATTTTACTTTGTTCATGTTTAAGTCATTCGGTTTTGATATCAATGACGTGCATGTGTATCTTTCCGTAAGAGATCCGAAAAAGCAAAAAGCCATCGGCAGTGATGAGGGTTGGGCTTTTACGGAAAAAGTTTTGGAAAAAGTTGCGCATGAAAAAGGCTTAAATATAACCAAGGATGTTGGCGGAGCGGCTTTTTACGGACCCAAGCTTGATTTTAAGATAAAAGATTGTTTGGGACGAGAGTGGCAGTGCTCTACATTGCAATTTGATTTTAATCTGCCGGAGAGGTTTAAGATGTCTTATATTAATGATGAAGGCGCCGAGGAACAACCTTATATGCTGCACAGAGCGTTATTCGGATCTTTTGAACGCTTTATCGGTTTGTTGATTGAGCATTATGCGGGGGCTTTTCCAACTTGGCTGGCTCCGATACAAGTGATGCTGCTGCCGGTTGCGGACAGGCACATAGAACCGGCTGTAAAAATGGCGGAACATATGCGTGATTTGGGCATAAGGGCCGAAGTTGATCAAGCCGCGGAATCGGTGGGTAAAAAAATTCGTAACGCGGAATTGAAAAAAGCGCCATATATGATTGTTTTTGGAGATAAGGAGATGGCCGGTGATTTGACTATTCGTAAACGCGGAATGAAGGATCAGTATCAAAAGCAAAAAGATGAATTTATTACGGATTTGAGATTGGAAATTCAAAAAAGACAAATATAGTCTGCCAAGAATACTGAAAAACTCCGCTATGGCGGAGTTTTTGAATTTTGTAATGGTTGCAATGGTATTATTTCTTTCGCATTGAAGATGTTTTTCTCAGCGCGCGCAGTGAATTTGGTTTTTTTGAATTTCTTAAGCTGGCGGGTTTTGATTTTTTGAGGGTCGGTGCATCATCTTCTTCGAAAGCAGGCGGTTGTTGATCTTTGAGCGTATCCGGAAGTTCATCTGCAAAAGCCGGAAGCGGCTCATCCTTAAGGGTATCCGGCAATTCTTTTGGTTTTCTTAGAGAGGGTTTGCGTTTAATTTCGGGTTTGGAGGTTAGCAGTTTATCGATGGCTTGCAGAGTGTCTTTTACCGCTTTTTTAGCTTTCGCATCGTTGGCTTCGGTGCCGATAAAGGCTCCGTCCGTGAATACTTTGAGCATTACATAGCGAGTTGCCTCCGGAGGATCGCCGATTGCGGATTCAGTGATTTTTCCGAGAGTTTGATATTCTGCGGAGATATCATCCAATTTGTTTAATTTTTTGATGAGAGAATTGATTTCATTGTTAATGGAAGTTAGTATCAATTGGCGTTCACTATCGGATTTTGCGGAAATGGTGTTGGCAATTTTAGTCCATTCGGCATTGGCGCCGGGCAATAGATTAATCGTCCAATCAATAGTGTATGGTTCGGGGCCGGCGATGCGTTCGATATTACGTGGAATTTCATGGGGAGCTTCGGCGGGCTGCAGACCGGAAATTTTTTCGATTTGCCGGCTTGATTCTTGGCGGGCGCGGTTTTGACCGATACCGCGCATTTTTGCAATGCGCGATGCTCCGGAACCGGCAAGAAGATTCCAATCGGCATCAAATTGTTTTTTAGTAAGTTTTTTGCCTTCTTCGCCCAGTATTTTTTTTGTGAAGTTAAATGCACGTTGTTCCATGGCTTTGATCAGTTCATCGTTTTTATCCATGTAAGCTTTGGATAAATCAGCCCAAGCTTCGACGTATTCCATTCGGGTAAATCCGAATTGTCTTTGAGCTTCGGCTTCTGATAAATCTTTGCCCATCATTTGGTTTGCAAGATCCCAGATTTCTCCGGCTTTGGCTTGTCCGGCTTCGCCGCCTCCGAACGATTCGATGCTGTTTTGTATGAGTTGATTCTCGGCTTGTGCAAAAATGCGTTCCATTTCCGTGGCTTTCATTTGCATGGTGGCGTTGGCATGGACATAATCCAGAGCATCGCCGATTTTTTGATTGGGTTTTAAGACGCCGGAGCGTTCGACCATGGATAATTTGATAAAAGCATCATCCCACATTTGCCCCGCTTTGGTACGGCCTTTCTCGCCTCCGCCGAAAGAGTTTATCACTTCTTCAATTTTTGCCCGTCTTTCAGCCTCTTGGGTTTCAGCTTCGACTTGTTTCGTTTTTTCAGTCTTAAGAGTAATGGCCGATTCCAATTCAGCGGTTTTTTGCGTTTTTAGAGTTACAGCGGATTCAGTTTCGAGATCTTGGGTTTTTTCGGTTTTTAAAGTGGCGGCCGATTCGAATGCGCGAGTGGCCTCGGTTGGAACCGTGATTTCATCTTCGGCAAAATCGTCCGTATAAGAAATTTCGGGTGTTTTGGGTGATTTTGGCTCGATGCTTGAATATTTGGTTGAAGCCGGAGCTTTGGGAAGAATCGTGGATCTTTCGGCGGGAGTTTGATATTTTGTGCGCTCTTGCAGGATTTCCGGAAAATAGGTACGCAAGTTTTCGTAGGCGGTATCCAATTCTTGTTTTAATTGCAGAGCCTTGGCCGAATCTCCGATTTTGTAAGCATCGCGAATTTCTTCATTAAAACCTTCGCGCAAAGTGGCAAAGCTGACGCTGTCATCGGGTTCCAAATCTTCGGTGAAATTGAAGTTTTTATCTTTTTCGGCTTTTTGCACTTGTTCCCAAAGAGTATTGTATTCTTTATCTTTTTGCTGAATGTCTTTGAGATCAGCTTTGAATTTGTTGAGATCCAAAGCAAGGTATTTGGCCCTTTCTTCACCGGAAAATTTACCGCCGGATTTATCCGAGGCGCCGGCAATGTTTTTTACCCAGCCCAATATACCGCCCGAAGATTTTTGAGCGCTTTGATTTTTGTGCAGTGCGACTATTTGCGGTAATAATACAGCGGCGTCTATGGTGCTGATTTTGTAGCTTCCGGCAAATGATGATTTGAGTTTAGCCAATTGTTTGCGCATGGCTTTGATTCTTTCTTGGTTGCGGAGATGTTCTTTGGCTTGCTCTTTGGCGCTTTCGCGATTTTTCATTACAGTATCGATATTGCGATTTAGAGCTGATTTTTTAGCTTCACGCGGTTCGAGATCTTGGCCGGGATATGCAGGCAGATCATTGATTTCATCGATAATATCGGCCATTTTATCTTTAGTGTCTTGATCGGCGACCATGTACTCATGTTCTTTGACGGCCGGCATCAGATCCTGCAGTTGATCCCAAAGTTGCTGCAACTCGGCTTTTAAAGTTTTTTGGATTTTGCCGGGCGCGGTTTCCTTGGATGGTACTGTCAGTTCCTTGTTATATTGAGCAAGAGTTTGATGATATTTTTCCAATAGTTTTTGCGTTGAGATGTAAAAATCCAGAGCTTCTTGAGACTCGGGAGCGAGCTGTTCGGCTGTTTCGGACAACTTATGCATCTCCGGCTTGGTGGAGACTCTTTCTTTGGAAGATGAGGATAATGATCCTTCTTGTTTAGGCATAAATATATAAATAACCAATCAGCAAATTTCAATAACCGATTAAAATATAAAAATGGTTATTGATTGTTTTGGTGATTGTGATTTGGTTGTTGATGATTGATGTTATTATAGCACAAAAAAATCCGCATCGGAGCGGATTTTTATCATTTATGTGGATATTTTTAGACTTTGGCTATTTTTTCAAAAACAACGGGATATTTATCGGCTATTTGAGCCAAAACACGGCGATTGAGTTTAATGTTCTTTTTCTTCATTTGGCCGATTAATTTGCTGTATGAAGTATCAAGCAATCTCGCGGCCGCATTGATGCGAATATTTTGCAATCCGCTGTTGACGCGTTTTTTGAGTTTGCGATCCGTGAAAGCGTGCAAGCCGGCTTTGGTGGAAGCGACTTTGGCTTCGGCGATTTTGGACTTTCTTCCCCACATCATTCCTTTGGTGCGGGCGAGAATATTTTTGCGGCGTTTAATATGATGCGTACCGCGTTTTACTCTGGGCATACTGGGTTAGTGTAATAGATAAAATGATTATTTAGATTTGTCGTGAAATGCAATCGGCATTATTTGACGCGAGCCAAGGTTTTGACCGTTCGGGTAAATACTTTGGCTATGGTTTTGTCCGAGCGTTTACCGCGAGTGGTATTGCCGGATTCACGACCGTTAAAATGATCTTGGCCGCCCGCGCGTTTAAGTAATTTGCCGGTTTTGGTGGTACGTATGCGTTTGCTGACCATTTTGTGAGTTTTCATTTTGCCTGACATATATTTAGCTGCTAGCCGCTAGCTGCTAGCCGCTAGCTTGAAAAGGGCTAGGGGCCAGAGACTGGGAGCTGAATTAAGTTATTAAGATTTTCTGCCGATTATGGCCGAGACGTTTCCGCCTTGACGCTTGGGAGGTTGCTCCGTGAAGAGCTCGTAGTGCTCGGCTATTTGCGCTATGAACTCTTGAATTTTCTGCAGAGCTATGTCGCCATGGGCTTTTTCGCGTCCGCGGAGAATGATTTCGATTTTCAATTTTTGACCTTCTTCCAAAAATTTGAGAGCTTGTTTTTTGCGAATCTCCAAATCGCCGACGCCGATTTTTACCGATAATCTGATGCCTTTGACTTCGACTTTGCGAGCGTGGGCTTTTTGCTGTTTAAGCTCTTTTTCTTTTTGGTATTTGAACGCGCCGTAGTCAAGGAGTTTGCAAACCGGAGGTTCGGCCTTGGGTGATACTTCGACCAAATCCATACCGCGTTCTTCGGCCAAGGCCAAAGCTTCTTTGATGGGCATGACGCCCCGAGGGGTGCCTTCGTCATCAACAACTCGAACTTCCGGCACCCGAATTTTATCGTTGTACCGGTATTTTATTTGGTCGAATTTATGTATTGTTCGACGACGTTTATAATGAATGCGCATTTAATACTTTGAGTTACAAGATTAAAGTTACAAGTTTTTCGTTAGTTCATCAAGAGCAATTTAAGCTTCTCTTGATAAACTTTAAACTTGATAAACTTTAATCTTATTATGTTGGTGGAGATGAGGGGAGTTGCACCCCTGTCCGGATACGAACCGCTTATTCATCGTCACAGGCTTGGCTTGCTCAAATATACAGCAATCGCTTGGAGCAAGCGAGTTGCGATGGCTGTTGGTGCATGCCTTTTTGTGTTTACGTTTGCACCGCTGCGTAAACCTTAGCCCGTGATATGACGATACGCACTATAATGACGGGCTCAATATAGGGATCGCCGGTTGTCTTAAGCGAGAACCGGTACAGCTTGCGGCGCGCGCATCGCGTTGGCGATGGCGGCTTTAGCCTTTTCTACGATGTTGGCAATTATCGTTTTTGACGCAGTTTAACGAGTTGCATCGGCTCGGCCTGCAAAATAAGTTGAAACGCACCGTCGAAGCTCGGCATCCCCGAAAATAAGTTCATCAAGTTTAAAGTAACAAGTTAATCAAGAGATGCTAAAGTTACTCTTGATGAACTTTGAACTTGATGAACTTGTTACTTGGTGAGATAAACTTTAGTCTTGACGAACTTTTATCTTGGTTTGACGTTAATAATCGTGATCGCGGAGAATCCGCTTGGTTTCGCGGTTTATGTCGCGTTCTTTTATTTGCTGTCGTTTTTCAAAGGCCTTCTTGCCTCGCGCCAGCCATAGTTCGAGCTTGATGCGATTACCGCGAGTATATAGGGAAACGGGTATGGCTGTCAAGCCTTTTTCGCTTAATTTACCCATTAATTGTTTAATTTGTTTATTATGCAATAACAGCCGGCGGGATCTTTGCGGATCATAATCTTTGAGAGTGGAAGCTCTTTTGTATGGTGCAATATTGGCTCCAATAAGCCATAATTCGTTTTTGCGAACTATAATATGACCGGTGTCGATTTTAGCTCCTCCATCGCGAATGGATTTGACTTCTTGGCCGGTCAATTCCAAGCCCGCCTCGTAAGTATCGAGGCATTCATATTCAAACTTTGCTTTACGATTTACGGCTAAAACGGGCATGAGACGTACTATAAACTAAAAACCGATGAATCTCAAACAGTTAACGTCGAACGGCGAACGTCGAATGTCGAATGTCGAACCACGAACTACGAACTGCGAACGTCTAATCACGAACCACGAACTACGAATTTGGAACTAGGAACTAGGATCTGGGAACTGGAATAGCTTACACGGAGCACCTCCTTAGTAAGGAGGTTGGGAGGATCCGCCGTAACTGCTAAACTCGTTATAAACTTTATGAACGTTATTAACTTGATAGACCTCATTAAGCCGTTCATGTTGGCTGATCGTTGTGTTATAATGATGGCATTAAGGTGGTTAACATTTGTATGCAACAAATCCAGATAAATGTTACGGTGGGTACTTTGTTAAAAATACTGGCTGTTTTGGCCGGGGTGTTTTTATTGTGGCATGCTTGGCAGGTTATTTTTATTATTGCGGCGGCATTATTTTTGGCATCTTTGATTCAGCCTTTGGCGGATTGGGCTCATGAATATCATATTCCAAGAGGTTTGACCGTTATTTTTGCTTATATTGTTGGAATCGGATTGTTGGTGTTAACCATTATGCTTATGGTGCCGACTTTGATTGATCAGGCGTTAAAATTGGGGCCCATATTCGGTGCCAGATGGGAATCCGTGCAGGATGCCATGACGGGGATTAAAGATATTACCGCAGAATACGATTTACTGCCCGATAACGGCCTTGCTTCGATACAGGCGCAAGTTGCGGAAACGGTGACCGGTTTGATGAAGACTTTGACCGGAATTTTTGGAAGCATAGCCGCTTTGGTCATAGTTTTGGTTATAACTTATTATTTGGTGGCTCAAGATAAAAAAGCTTTGACTTTGGTTAATGATTGGGTTCCGAAAAAACATCAAAAATTCGCTTTGCATTTGGTTGATGAATTACAGCAACAAATGAGCCGTTGGTTTGCGGGGCAGGCGGTGTTGAGTTTACTTATCGGGGTCATGGTTTTTATTGTTTTGAGTTTGTTTAGAGTTGAAGGGGCATTGGTTTTTGCGATTTTTGCGGGATTGTTGGAATTTATACCGTATCTGGGTCCGATTTTGAGCAGTGTGCCGATTATTTTTGTAGCTTTTACGCAGTCTCCTTTGCAGGGGTTTTTGGTTTTGGGGGCATTGATTGTGATTCAGCAAGCCGAGAATCACATCATCGTTCCCAAAATCATGCAAAAAGCCGTTGGTTTAAATCCTTTAATCAGCATCATTTCCATGTTGGTGGGCGCACGTTTGTTTGGCATTGCGGGAGCTTTATTGGCTATCCCCTTTGCCACAGCTTTAATGGTTGTTATAAAAGAAGCCAGGGCGTATAGGGAAGTTAACGTCTAACGTCGAACGTCGAACGTCTAATGTCGAACTGCGAACCACGAACTACGAACTACGAACAATGAACGTCAAACGTCGAACGTCAGCGCTCCGAAGCTTCGTGACCCTCGTAGCTTCGTGACCCTCGAAGCTTCGTGACCCTCGTAGCTTCAGCGAAGTGGGTCAGCGAAGTGGGTCAGCAAAGGAGCGTTAAATGTCGAACCTCGCAATTCACTTGGTTTCTGTGGTGCAGGTCGTCGAAAGTTGGTAGAGGGGTTGGTTTCGTTTAACGTTTGACATTCGACGTTTGACGTCGAATGCAGATAGTCAGAAGGTGTTTGTATGAATAAAGCAAATTATGTCAAATGAAGAAGAAAAAATTGAAGTGAAAAATTCAGAGTCGGCGCCGAGTGTTCCGACGGTGAATAAAGTTCCGACGGCGAAGATTGCGCCAATACCGCCTTTACCGCAGGGTACGCCTCCTCCGGTAACAGCCGGATCGATAGCCGGAGGTTCGGATGCCAAGCAACCGACCCGGCAACAGAATGCGGCTCCTTTGCTTGTGCCGGAGGTTAAGCCCGTGCCGGAAAAGGTGATAAAGCCGGCGAGAATTATTTGGGGAGATGTTTTTAGCAGCGGAATTTTGGCACTGGCCACATTTTTAGTGTTTCTTTTGATTATTTTGTTTTTCTTATTAAAATCCGGATTATTGGCTTTGCCGATTTTCGCCAATGCGTATGATGCGCCGGAACCGACCAGGATGGTAATCGCGCAACCGCAGGATTGGGATCAATTTAGAAATAATTTAACCAATAAATTGCAAGAGAAAAGTTTAGACGGTCAAATACCGATCGAATTGGATATAAGTGAAAATGATTTTACAGCTTTATTGCAAGGAGTTGTGCATCAGGGTTTGCGCAGTCCGGAGTATAAAGCCGAAATAGCGCAAGTGGTTTTTTTACCGGATGAGATTGAAATGTATTTTTATATTACCTGGAAAGAGATTTTTCAAGCGCAAATATTGGCAAAAATGATTCCCGTACTGCATAATGACGGAACTGTGGTTTTGGAAATCAAGGACGCAAAGATAGGGGATTTGCCCATGCCCGGTAATTTATCCATGCAAATGATCGGCTATTTTTTTGAAAGAGATATGGGGACATGGAAAATAGTTTTATCCAACGGATACGGAATTCAGGATGCCATAGTATCCGACACCAGTATCAGATTATTAATCGGCCCGCTTCAGCCATGATGTTTTTTTATCGTTTACTGCCTTTTATTTGCTCGACAGCGATTGTTTTTGGTTTTTGGCTGCAGATTCGTTATCCGTTTCAATATCCTTGGATAGCCTTGATGGGAGCGGTGTTGTTGCCGCTGGCATCTTTTTGGATGGCGCGCGGAAGAGTCGGCTATAAAGATTTGCTGGAAAAAATGCTTCCGACTTTGATTTTTATTTTGGCTTTGGTTTTCGCTTTATTGCTGGCCGAAGGGAGTTTGCAAGTAACCGCGATTATGGTTTTGGCGGGAGTTGGAACTTATCTTTCGTTGGAACTTTTATTTTTATTGGCTTTTGCTCCGCCCAGATATCCCGTGCATGGGCTGTCCAGAGTTAATATCGCTTACGTGCCTTTTATTATTTATTACATAGCGGCGACTTCGGCCGGTTTGATGACATTCGTGCATACTCCTTTTTGGATTCACGTTGTAATAATGGCCGTATTGGGATTGATATTGTTTCGTACAACCGGACATCCGGAGGCAACCAAAGAACAGAATCAAAGATGGATGCTGATAGGCTTTGTTACGGGATTGCATTTGGGATTATTGGGAGCCATGTTGCCTTTATCCATGTTTGCGCAGGGCGCAATAGCCATGCTTTTATTCAGTTTCATGTTGCGTTTGAGACGATATTTATACCATCCGTTACCTGTAAAAAAGCAAGCTTGGCTGGAGGGTGTTACGGCGATTGTTTTGCTGGGCGCAATATTAACAACATCAAGATGGTTGTAATTTTGCACGCGGCTTGAATAATGACCGTGAAGTTGTTATATTGTTTGCGTATAAAATATGAAAGCCAATGTAAGAAAAAGTTTGATAATTGCCTTGATAATAACGGGGCAAGTTTTTTTATCGATTTTCGCCGGCGGGTTTTCGGGATGGGTGGCTGCGGATAAATCGGCCAATAAGATTTTGACGGATTATAAGGAACTGACCGAATATGCCAATGGTATGGCGTCCGGTACGGGATCGGGTATCGCCGATGATCAAGAGACTGCTTCAACCACCATAAAGTTGGTTCCGTTGACCATGCTCGACGGCTCGCCCAGACTGGCGCCCAAGTCTTTATTGGATCGTCAATCAACAGTGGGTGTTATTTACGCGCAAAAACCAAAATCCACGGTTTTAACTTTGACCGAGGATGATGCGGCGGCCGGAGCGGTGGCCATGACTTCGGATGGTTGGTTTGTGACGGCGCATGAGGCGGTAAAGCCCGTTTTGAATTCAAATTTATATATTTGGCATGAGGCAAAAATGAATAAAGTCGAACAAGTGATTTTGGATTCGGCTACCGATGTAGTATTTTTAAAAATAAATTCCTCAAATGTTTCCGTGGCTTCGTTTGCCAAGCCTTTGTCCGGAAGATCCGGAGTCGGAGTATGGCTTGAAGTTGGGCCCATGCAATTTATCCCATCCGTCATAGCATCAACCAGGGCTGTTGTTTCCGGAGAAGCGGTATCGTCTGATGAGGTTGCCCGCAGAATAACAGCCATCGGGCAAATAGAGAGATTCGAAGCCGGTGCTCCGGTTTGGGATGCCAGCGGTGCATTGGTGGGTTTAATTGAATCGGGAGAGGGCGATAGATTAAAAGTGATTTCGGGAGCCATTGTTTCAGGATCGTTGCAGAGTTTGATGGCCAATCAAAAAATCGAACATGCTTCTTTGGGAGTCAGAGGTGTTAACGTATCGTTGGTACGTTCTCTTGATGCCAATCTCAAGTTGCCGGAAAAAGGTGTTTGGTTGTCTTCCACGGACGCGAATTTACCGGCGATTGTTCCCGGAGGAGCTGGGGCTGTTGCGGGTTTGAAAGCGGGCGACGTGATTTTGCAAGTGGATCGTGATATAATAGATGAGAGTTTGGATCTTGGGGATATTATTTTGCAATTTGTACCGGGCGCCAATGTTACACTTAGAGTTTGGCGCAACGGCGAAGAGCTCGACATCCCGGCAACCCTCGGCAAACAAACTACAAGCAAAACTCTTTAAAACTCCAGCTACCGGATCCAACAAAAAACTTTGTAGGGATAAACCTCGTGTTTATCCGTACTGTAATAACAAACTTTGTTGTCTTAGCACGGATAATCACAAGGATTATCCCTACGCAAAAGAACGACTTCGTTACGACGTTACGACTGTTACTTAGTCCCATGCCCTCTATCAATTTATTTAATCTGTACATTCGCGGATGGCGCCTCATAGTTTTATTGACGGCGCTGGGTTTTGTTTTGGCTTTGGTTTTTTCTTTGATACAGACTAAAAAATATTCTTCACAAGTCAGATTATTGATCACACAAACAAATGTTACGGGTGTGGATCCGTACACGGCCATAAAATCAACAGAAAGAATCGGGCAAAATTTGGCGGAATTGGTTTTTTCTTCCAGTTTTTTTAATGGAGTTATAAATGAGGGCGGAGTTGATGCCAATTATTTTACTTTAAATGATGAAATCGAAAAAAGGCGCGAGTGGGCGCAAACGGTGCAAGTTGGAGTAACGCCGGGTACGGGTGTGATGTATGTTACGGCTTATCATCCGGAAAGGGCGCAAGCCGCGGCAATCGCCGTCGCTGTTTCTCGTCAACTGGCCGAACAGGCTCCTAATTTTTTTGGATATTCGGTACGCGTTCAAATAATCGATGATCCATTACCGAGCCGATATTTTGCTAAACCTGATTTTGCCACCAATATAGGTTTTGGCACGCTTCTTGGGTTGCTTATAGGTTCGGCGTGGGTGCTGGGGAGGATAAGGCAGATACGTTAGCTTCTAGCCACCAGCCACTAGCTACCAGCCAAACAAACTATAATTTGTCATTTCGAACGGATGTGAGAAATCTCCACTGTTATTACCTGCTATGTGGATTCCCTCCTTCGAGGGAATGACGATGAAGGACGAGGGAATGACGATGAAGGACGAGGGAATGACGAACCGGTCTTCGTAGGGATAAACCTCGTGTTTATCCCCGCTATAATAACCAACTATGGCGTATATTGCTTCGTTTAAGCGCGGGCAAACACGAGGTTTGCCCCTACGAAGTTTTTTGGCATTTTACATCTAAACTCGTTACGAACAGCCCGCCCCGAAAATGAGCACAGCGAATTCTTCGGGGTTACGAACAGCCCGCCCCGTCGAATGACGGGGTTATGAACGTTTTAACGTATATATTTTCCGCTTAATTAAGCGATTTTTTTGTATTGGGATTTGTTAGAGGAATAACAGGTTAATCTGACTTGGATATACGGAAGAGATAGTCTGTTAAAATGGCAGTTTTACTATTGACATTTTGGGTAAATTATGCTAATGTACTTTATTCGTAACTTTGCCGAAGTGTGGTTTTTAAGCCGTTTCATGCGCGGGTGGGATGTTTTCCTCCTCACCTCATCCGCCATGGGACGACTTAAACGTCACACCGCAATAATGCGTGTATGACGCGAACCTTACATTGAAACTGGAATTGACATCCTCCCTCTTGTCTTAAGAGGGAGGTGGGTAGGAGTTCAACCATTGCCCCCACGGGGGGCGCTACAACAAGCGCCCCACAGGCGGGGCAAAAGGAGATAGAGATGAAGAAGATGTTTTGGAGTTTTGTGTGTGCTTTTTCTTTTTTGTTCTTGCTCCCCGGAGCGGCTTTCGCCGATCCCGAAGGAGGAGAGAGCGCGGAAGGCGCTGCCGAGGACAAGCAGTCGCACGAGGAGAAAGATAAGATCCTCACGTGCGAGAATGTGGCTGAATGCGCGGCAAAAGCACGTGCGCAGACGAAGCGCGTTCACACTTGGGAGAAATGCGAAGTCCCGGGCGATCAACGCATTACGTTCGAGGACGGGAAGTATACCGTCCGTGTTACGGAGAACACCGCGCACATCGAGCAAGGCGCGTGCGTCTGTCCGGAGGGTTACGAACTCTCCAAGACGTGGCGCGTAACAAACGTCACGAAGTCGGAAGATGGAACAAAGACCGAATACTACAAATGGTTCGGTGTCTGCCTTCCGACGAATATCGAGCCCAATGCGGAAGTGATCGCCGAGGGCTTGAATCGGTTGATGAAGCTGGCAGCTGAGACCAGCACTGCAGTGGAAAACGCGGATGGCAAGATCACTGGGGTTATCGCCCTGGTGAATGGCCACGAGCTCAAGATTGATCTCAACGCCAAAGGTATCGAAGAGCTTCGGGAGCAGTTGAGGCAACTTGAGGGCAGGGTCGACCGCCATCAGCAGATCCTGGGCAGCATGTGCGAGGATCCCTATGCGCCCAAGGGCGTGAGGGATTTGTGCGATGCTGTCGCCGAACTCCAAAGGAATGCCGCCAATCAGTTCCGGTGGCGTGTCGGTGGAGGATTCGTGGTCTCATCTTACGAGGGCCGTTCATTTTACGGTCCGAGTCTGGAGGCTTCGTTTCAAAGCCCAAGGCTGACGGCAGAGCTTCCGCTTCGGTTGGAGTTCGGAGGACAAGCGTCGTTCGGAAGTGCTTCTTCGGTTGATGAAGATGGCAGTTCCGGGGCAGCGCTGGACTACCAGCTTTACGTTGGGCCGGTGTTCGATCTGGATCAACAGTCGAAGTTCCAGTTGCATGTGAGTGCACTTGGAAAGAACCTGTATGATCCGAATGGGGATATCGGTCTGGCTCGTGGCGTGGGCGGAAGGGTTGCTTTTTCCTTCTGTCCTCAAGTGGATGAATCGAACCAAAAGTCCGTGTGCATTGTGCCGGAAGCACATATCGTACACGGAACATCGATCTTCCACCGGACCCCCACCGAACAGCACCCCTCTCCGCCCATGCGCGGTGAGTCAGGAGTGTCCTTGGGTGCCGGAATCGGCATCCTTGGTCAATTCTAGTTCTAAGCTCCCTCGATGATCCATCGGAGGGGGTAAACGTTAACCGGGCGGATCAACCTTGATTCGCCCCTTCTTTCCAAGACTTTAATCAATAACAAATGATTGAAGTTTTGGGCCGGAAGCATTTCGGTCTAACTAAACTAACAAATACCTCGCTCGTAGCGGGGTAGGAACATCGACAAAGAAAGAAAGGAAGAGAAGATGAAGAGCTGGAATCTTTTGTTGGTCTGGGTGCTCGTGATGACTTTTGGTCTCATGGGCTGCGTGAGTGAGACGGGTGACTTGGCCGAACTCAGTGCGACCGGCGGAACGGCCGGGAGTGCGGGTGAGGCGGGCTCGGGTGGTTCGGGTGGAGGTGAAACCGGTGGAACCGGCGGAACCGAAACCGGAGGCACGGGAGCGACCGGTGGAATCGGCGGAACCGGAGGCACAGGAGCAACCGGAGGCACGGGGGGCGCGAGCCCCGAGTGCGAGCCCGAAGGGGCCATGCGCGACTGCGAGTGCCCCGACGGCACGAGCGGTACGCAAGAGTGCGTGGACGGGGAGTACGAGCAGTGTGTCTGCGAGTACTATCCGGACGAGGATGGTGACGAGTACGGAGACGCGGAAGCGGATCCGGTGACCGGCACCAACCCGCCGTCCGGTCACGTTGGCAACAACGATGACTGCGACGACGGCAACGCTTCGTCCTATCCCGGCGCCAAGGAAGTGTGCGACGGGGAAGATAATGACTGCGACGGACAGGTCGACGAGGGGGATGTCTGCGGTTCTCCGCAGACTTGGTACGAGGATTCTGACGATGACTCGTACGGAAACCCCGATCGTACCAAGGTGGCGGTGCAGAAGCCGGCTGGATACGTGAGTATCGCCGGTGACTGTGACGATACCGATCCGGACGTGCATCCCGGTGCAACCGAGGTTTGCACGGACGACATCGACAACAACTGCAATGACAAGACGGACTGCGAGGATTCATCCTGCGCCAGTCACGCCTCTTGCCAATCCACCGTGTACACGTTCTACCGCGATGCGGATGGAGACGAGTACACGACTAACGAAACGATGACTTCGACGAACTCCAATCCGCCCAGCGGTTGGAGGGCGCAGAAGTCGGACGAGCTTGATTGCAACGACAACGACTCGGGTGTGCATCCCGACGCAGTCGAGGTTTGCAATCAGAAGGACGACGACTGTGATGGGTTGGTGGACGAGGACAATGTCTGCGGTTCCACCAATACCAAGGTCACGGTCAAGTACGAGGTGGATTGCGAGGCCCAAACGTGGGCGCAATCACCCCAGCCCGAGGGGTCTTGGGCAGGAAGGGCTTACGGTCCGTTGACCGGTTGTGTTTCGACCGGCACGCGTAAGACCGCCTGCACGTTCGAGATTCCCGCCCCTGATTTTCCCACGTTCGTGGGACAGGGGTTCGTGGGCTTCGGCCGGTACGCCGGCGACGGCTCGGGGAATGCCCCGGCGCCGTGCGTTACGCCTTCGCAGGTGGATGCCATGCAAGGGCACGCGATTACGCTGCTCTGCACGGTGCGCCTGTGGAAGGATGGAGTTCCGATGCAGCAGCGATGGGAGTCCAACGGCGTCATGAAGCCGTCCGGCACTCAGAGTTGCGAAGCATCGGGATCTTTCCCCTACTACAACTCTCGCCCGGTCCAATAATCACGGGCGAGTCACCCCAGCCGACAAGATCGGCAAAAATCTTAATGTACTTTTTATGTCCTAAACCCCTTTGAGCACTTGCTTGAGGGGGTTTTTCTTTTTAAGCCACTAGCTTCTAGTTGCTAGTTTATTGGCACAACCCCAACCCCTTATCAGGGGCTTATGAACCAAACAACAGCCCCCAAGTTCGTCATTTCTGCTCCTTAGGCGCATCAGCCACTTTCAGCCTCAAGTCACTAGCTTCTAGTTGCTAGCTATAGTTTGTCATTTCTGCTCCTTAGGCGCATCGGATGTGAGAAATCTACACTGTTATTACCGGCTTTGTGGATTCCCTCCTTCGAGGGAATGACGATGGAGGACGAGGGAATGACGATGGAGGACGAGGGAATGACGATGGAGGACGAGGGAATGACGAATTGATTTTCGTAGGGATAAACCTCGTGTTTATCCGTACTGAAGTAACGGTCTGTTTGGCACGGATAAACATCCTTCTACGCTAAAGCTTCTCAGGACTTCGCAAGGTTTATCCCTACGAAGACGGTTTTTTTAGTTTTGTTTGTTCGCAAGTCCCTGATAAGGGATTTAGGGTTGTGCCAAGTGGCTGATAGCTGAATACAGTTCAATTTAGCGGTTTTTTGGGTTGATGGGGGTTTTATACTTGACAAAAGTGGGAAAAATTGCCTTAATGAGCAGAGAAATCGGACTTTCACTCATAAAGAGAAAAAAAGGAGTTTGGAAATGTATCAGCGAATTATCGGTTTTGTGGTAGGTGCTGCGGCGCTTTTGTTTGCAACCGGAGCGCAAGCTGCGGATTCGGGTTTGGATCAGTGCATCAAGGCTTGTGAGGCACAATTGAAGCTGATTTGCTTCGATGAATCACATCGTGACATTACTGTGCTTTGCGGAAATATTGGCGCTTGTTCGGAGAGTTCGCTTTCCGCCGGTGAGCGCAGTGCGGCCAGTGCTTTGCTGGGCGCTTGTTATGAGGGTGTAACCAATCATTGCCCCTCCAATTGTCCGCCGGCGGATAAGAGTGATAAGCCGGATTCCGCCGGTGATTCGCCGGTTCCGGTAAAAAAGCCGGCAGCAAGAAGGTCTGTCACAAGGCAGGATGCTTGTAAAGCGGTTGATGGTTTTTACCTGACCGAGCCGGGTGGGACCGAAAAGTTTTGCTATACGCATCAGTCCTTGTACGAGCAGATCTTGGCAGCCGAATCCAGATTGAACGATTTGGAAAAAAAGGCGCAAGGATTTGCGAGTCAAGGCGAATCTGTGCCTGCCGATATTCTGAATCAGCGCGAAGCGCAGATTGCTTTGCTCAAGCACATCGATACGACATTGGTGGGCTACAACGATCGTTTGCATCAAATGAGTAAGCGCATTATCGAATACGCTGAGCTGTTCAACGAAAGAATGAACAGCTTGGAAAAGCGTATGGATAATGCGGAGGCAATGGCCAGCGCGGCCATGGGTTTGGCCGAAGAGGTCAAGAAAGGCAAAACCGCGCGCATCGAACCGGCGCTTATGGGTTGGAGTGTGAATCCTTACTTCACTTTCCAATCTTTTACCCTTTACGATGAGTTCATGTACGCCGGAGGCTTGGAAGCGGGTTTGTATCCGTCTTTGTCGGCCAATGGCAGGCATCGGGCGGTCGTGGTTTTCGGCGGCGGCAAATCAGCCGATTACTTCGACAGGAGTATGCTCGAAATGCATCTTTTTGGCGGATACCGCTATTCGGCGGAGCCGGGAAGCATCTCCGTGGGTGCCGGTACTCATCGCTACAGCCGAACTGATGTTCAACAAGGGCGTCTGTTCTGGATCGGTCCGCAAGTTGAGGGGCGGTTGAATATCGCGAACCTCAATGAATCGAGTGATGGTGTGAAGGGTTTCAATTTGTACCTTTTGGGCAGGGTGGGAGCCGGTTATCGTTATGGCCGGCATGGCATCCTTGACCCGAAGTTCGAACCTGTGCAAGGCAGGTTTGACGCGCCGGTTCTGTTTGGAATCGGCATCGAAAACGTTCCTTTCCTGTAACAACAGTTGCAGGAGGCCGACAGCAATGTCGGTTTTTTTATTAAGCCACCAGCTACGAGCTAACCGGCACAACCCCAACCCCTTATCAGGGGCTCGTAAACCAAATAACAGCCCCCTGATAAGGGGGGTTGGGGGTTGTGCTAACCCTCTAGCCTCCAGCCTCTAGCCTATGGTAAGCTCTGGGGTATGAATTTGAACGGGGTTATTGGGCATGAGAATGTTAAGAAGATGTTGCCGCTATGGGTTGAGAGGCCGGCTTTTGCGTATTTATTCAGCGGGCCGATGCATATCGGGAAAACCATGTTGGCGGAAAAGTTTGTGCGCGGATTGGCGGAATTGGATGAAGTCAGGCCGTTGGAAACGCATCCGGATGTGATTGTTTTGTTGCCAGAGGAAGGAAAAAAAGAAGTGGGAGTAAAAACAGTTCGTACAGCCAGAGCCAGATTGCACGAGAGGCCGCAAATTGCGAGCAGGATGATTGTTTATTTGCCCAGAATAGATTGGTTGAATCAAGAAGGGTTTAATTCTTTGCTGAAAGTAATGGAAGATCCGCCGGCTGATGCCGTGTTTGTTGGTATTGCCGAGCAACTATCAGCAATACCGAGTACGATTTTCAGCAGAATGGTTCATGTGAAGATGGGATTGGTTGCGGAGAATGAGATTTGTTCGGCTTTGATCGCCGGTGGAAAGGATGATGCCAAGGCTAAGATTTTAGCAAGCTCGGCCAGAGGCAAGCCGGGTTTGGCTTTGATGGAAAGCGATGCATTGACTCCGTATAGGCGGGCGGCTAAAGATTTTGTATTGGCAAAAAGTTTGGGAGCGAGATTGGCGGCAATTGATGAGTTAAGGCGAATCGCTGAAGAGCAAGAGGAGTCTCGCGAAGGTTGGAATGATGCTTTGAATGCTTGTATGGAAGAGTTGCGAAGTATAATGATTACGGACACCAAAAAAAGTTTGATTTTGGGGCAGGGGATTTTGGATGCTATCTCCGCACTCAATGGACCCATAAATCCAAGAATTTTATTGGAAGGCTCTGCGGTTCAGATGTCACAAGATCAATTGCGGTTACCAACAGGATTGCCGAGGGCTTATCCGGCCAGCCTACGGCAACGTTAATAAAGTTCATAAAGTTAAAAGTTCATCAAGAGCAACTTTAGCTTCTCTTGACCTGTCCCGCGAAGCCGTTGAGGCGTAGTGGGATAATCTTTTTACTTTTATCTTGATGAACTGATTGCTCGTTACGCCGTTATGACTGAATTGTCGTTATAGTGTATAATGGGATTATATGAAAAATAATATCTCAAAAAATATTGTTTGGGTTTTGGCATTATTTTTAATACTGCCTTTATTGGGGCAAGGATGTTTCGCTCCTAAAAAGAGTACCTCTACGGCCGGGCCGGATATGGGGGTTTGGAAAACTTCGGATAGAGGGCAAACTTGGGTGCACAAATTGGCTTATGTGGAAGGGGCGACTCTTACACCCGCGGCCGCGGAATTCGGCGTCCAGTTTATAACAATGGATCCGCAAGATAGATTGGCAATATATTTGGGTACAATCGAAAATGGGCTTATATATTCATACGATGGCGGGGACTCTTGGCGCAGATCCGAGGCATTGGAAGCAAAAAATGTTAAAGCCGTGGCGGTTGACTCCAAGAATAAGTGTACTTTGTATACGGTCAGCGGAAATAAAGTTTACAAAACGAAAACTTGCGGCAGAGATTGGGAGGTTAAGTTTTTTGATCCGCGCACCGATGTTTCGTTTACGCAAATAGTTGTGGATTGGTTTAATCCCACTCTTATTTACGCCGGAACCAGTAATGGTGATATCTTCAAGTCCGCGGATGAAGGTGAGTCTTGGGCGGTTATAAAACGTGTCAATGCATCGGTTTCATCTTTGGTTATCAGCCCGCATGACTCTCGGTTGGTATATGCGGGTACGGATGGAGACGGTATCTGGAAGAGTTTGGATGCGGGTGTGACTTGGCTGCAGATTCGAAAAGAATTCGGAGATATAGGGAATGCGCGCAGAGTGATAAAAGTAGTGCCGGATCCGGTAGATGTCGGTTTGATATATTTGGTGCATCGCGATGGTATTGCCAAATCAAAGGATCAAGGAGCGACTTGGGAGGCGATGCCGTTAATCACGGATATTGGCGAAAATAAAGTCGCTGATTTGGCTGTTGATCCCAATGATCCTAAAAAAATGGTTTATACCGGTCCAACGGCGCTTGTGTTTACGCAAGACGCGGGTATGACATGGGAAGTAAAAAAATTACCCACGGCCAACCATGGGGCTGTTGTCTTAATTGATCCGATCGACGGTAATCTGGCATATTTGGGAATCATGCCGTCCAAAATAAAGAGATAATTCAAATATCCAAGAAATGCGTTATGCATGAAGGGGTTGGAGGTTCGGTAATTAAGAGCCGAATTTTGAATTTTTATTGACTAAATGCCCGAAATTGTGCAAAATGTTATTCCATATATATGTCAAATTACATACAAGAGGCTGAGTCGGGGTTTGACCAGACTTTAGCCCATTTCGCGAAAGATTTAAAGAATTTGCGCACCAATCGTGCGACGGCCGAATTGGTTGAGGATATCAGAGTCGAGGCTTACGGCCAAAGCATGGATTTAAAAGGCGTGGCTTCGATAACCATACCGGATGCGCGAACAATTCAAATTGAGCCTTGGGATAAAAATTTGGTTAAAGAAATAGAAAAAGCCTTAACGGGTTCCGGTTTAGGCATTACTCCGAAAGTAGCCGGTACAATCATACATTTGAATTTGCCACCAATGACCGAGGAAAATCGTAAAGATTTGGTTAAGTTAATCAATCAAAAAGCGGAGCAAACCAGAATTTCCATCCGAAATATCCGCGAAGAAGTCCGCGAACAAATCATTAAAGATGAAAAGGCTAAAACCATAACCGAAGATGAAAAATATTCTTATCAAGAAAAATTGGATGAAGCTGTAAGTAAAGCGAATAAAAAAGTTGAAGAACTGGTTCAGCAAAAAGAAAAAGATGTAATGTCGATTTAATTAATTAAGTTTATCAAGTTAAAAGTAACAAGTTCATCAAGAGTTAATCAGGAGTTCATCAAGTTGAAAGTCTAAAGTTCGTCAAGAGTTAATCAGGAGTTCATCAAGTTGAAAGTCTAAAGTTTATCAAGAGTTACTCATGCTTCTCTTGATGAACTTTAAACTTGATGAACTTGTTACTTTGTGGGATGAACTTTAGACTGAATATCGCTTAACTCGTTACGAACAGCCTGCCCCGAAAACGAATGAAATGAGTTCTTCGGGGTTAAAAACGTTATAAACGCTTGATTGATAGCCGGTGGCTTGCGGCTAGTAGCTTGTGGCTTATATATAGTATGTCAAAAAATGAAAATAAGATGGATAAATTGGTTGCGCTTCTGAAGAGAAGAGGTTTTGTTTATCCCGGTTCCGAGATATATGGAGGTTTGGCGAATACCTGGGATTACGGCCCTTATGGCGCGCAATTAAAGAAAAATATCATCGATGCTTGGTGGAAGCGGTTTGTGGAATCCAGGTCGGATATGGTTGGCATGGATTCGGCCATATTGATGAATCCCAAAGTTTGGGAGGCTTCGGGCCACGTGGATAATTTTACGGATCCTTTGGTAGATTGCAAGAAGTGCAAAGAAAGATTTCGCGCCGATCATCTTGCCGAAGAAAAGGGGATCGAGGTGAGCGAAGTTTCTAAATTACCTTGTCCAAAATGCAAAGGAGAGCTTACCGAACCCAGGACGTTTAATTTGATGTTTGAGACTCATATCGGGCCGATTTCCCAAGACGCGAAGCCCGTATATTTGCGTGGAGAAATTGCGCAAGGTATGTTTGTGAATTTTAAAAATGTATTGGATACAATGCGGGTTAAATTGCCTTTTGGAATAGCGCAATACGGCAAAGCGTTTCGTAATGAGATTACAGCGGGTAATTATCTTTTTAGGCAAGTAGAGTTTAATTTGATGGAAATGGAATATTTTATAGCTCCGCCAAAAGATGATTCGGAGTGGCAAGAGGTTTTTGAAAAATGGTTGAGTGATATGAAAGATTGGATCAGATCGTTGGGAATAAAAGAAGAAGAGGTTTATTATCACGAGATAGATGCGGATGAATTGGCACATTATTCAAAAAGGACAATAGATATCGAGTATCATTATCCTTTTGGTTTAAAAGAGCTTTATGGGTTGGCATATAGAACGGATTTTGATTTGAAGCGGCACATGGAAGCTTCGGGAGTTGATTTAAGGGTTGCGGATTCCGTCACCGGCGAAAAAGTTTTGCCTCATGTGATAGAGCCTACGTTTGGAATTGACAGAACGTTTTTGGCGACGCTGCTTAGCGCTTATAAAGAGGAGGAGGCACCGACGGCCAATCCGGGTGAAGTTGATGTCAGGTATGTGTTGAGCTTGCCTGCCCATCTGGCTCCCGTGCAAATCGCGATTTTGCCATTATCCAAAAAAGAACCTTTGCAGCAAAAGGCCGATGAAATCGCGAAAGAGCTGCGCGGTAAATATCGTATAGAATATGATGAGACGGGTTCAATCGGAAAAAGATACAGAAGGCAGGATGAAATAGGCACGCCTTATTGCGTGACCGTTGATTTTGAAACGGAAAATGACAATGCGGTAACCGTCAGAGAAAGAGATTCAATGAGTCAAGAACGTGTACAACTTGATAATCTAAAGCAATGGTTTGAACAAAAAATCAGTTCATTGTAAAAACTTAATTTATGAAAAATATACAAAGTAAAAAATTAAAAAATGGCATGCGGTTGATTTTGGTTCCTCAAGAAGGCGCGCAATCAATGACGTTGTTGGTTTTGACCAAGGTGGGTTCCAGATATGAATCGGCCAAAATAAACGGAGCGGCGCATTTTGTGGAACACTTGATGTTTAAAGGTACACAAAAGCGTCCGACCACTTTGGATATATCCAAAGAATTGGATCGTTACGGAGCGGAGTACAATGCTTACACCGGTAAAGATATTACGGGTTATTACATAAAGATGGATGCTGATCATACCTCATTAGCGATTGACATGCTTTACGATATGTTGTTTTTTTCCAAATTCGATCCGGAAGAAATTGAAAGAGAGCGAAAAGTAATTTTGGAAGAGATTAACATGTATGAGGATAATCCCCGTGATCATATTGCTGATTTATTGGAAGAGGCTATGTTCGCCGGTTCAACATTGGGATGGAATATAGCGGGTACTCGAAAGACCGTGCGAGAAATGAAAAGAAGTGAGTTGGTTAAATTTCATCATGATTATTATATTCCGGAGCGCATGACGGTTGTTTTGGCCGGCAAAATTCAGACGGGAGTAATCAAAGAATTTGAAAAAACTTTTGGTGCCATCAAAGCTCCGAAGCAAAGCACCGATAATTTGTTTGCATGTTTTAAAGAACCGAAAAAATTAAAACAGCCGGTGGCTTTTCAGAAAAAAGAAACCGAACAAACGCAATTGGCTTTGGGTTTTTACGGACTGCCTTACGGGCATAAAGATAAACACGCGGCAGGGCTATTATCGCTTATCTTGGGAGGCAATATGTCATCGAGGCTGTTTATCGAAATTCGCGAAAGAAGAGGTTTATGTTATGCGATTCGCGCCATGCATGAATCGCTTGAAGATACGGGTATCTTGACTATTTGGGCTGGATTGGATAAGACAAGGTTGAAAGAAGCCGTAAAAGCCATTTATGAAGAGTTGAATAAGTTAATTGAACAAGCGGTTACCAAGGATGAACTGCAAAGAGCCAAAGATCATGTAACCGGAAGTTTGGCTTTGTACATGGAAGATACGGCGGCGCAAGCGAGGTGGTATGGAGCGAATTGGGTTTATGAACATAATTTGGAATCTCCGAAAGATAAAATAAAAAAAATAAACGCGGTTACGTCCGAAGATGTTCAAAGGGCGGCCAGAAACATATTAAATCCGAATAAAATGGTTGGAGCCGCGATCGGACCGATTGCCTCCAAATCCGATTTTGCCAAAATAATTGCCAGAAAATAATATGAATCCATTAATTATCGCCAATTGGAAAATGCACTATGGCCCCATAAAAGCGGGGGGCTGGGTTCGAGCTTTTCGACGCGAAAGATTGCCCAAAGATGTGGATATTGCCGTGGCGGTTCCGCATGTTTCTTTGGCCGCCGCAAGAGCCTCTTTAGGAAGAGCTTCGATACCTTCGTTAGCGGCTCAAGATGTATTTTGGGAAGCTGATGGAGCTTACACGGGCGAGGTGTCTCCTGCGATGCTGGAAGAGTTTGGAGTTGCGTATTGTTTAATCGGTCACAGTGAACGCAGGCAGTACCTTGAAGAGACCAATGAAATGGTTCAGAAAAAATCCGCAGCCGCGCAAAAATCGGGTATTGTGCCGGTTATTTGCGTCGGAGAAACGGCACAGCAGAATAAGAATAAAGAAACCAATAAAATTTTGCGTCAACAAGTAACGACCGCGATATCCAAGCTGGATCCGGCTTCAAAAACGCCTTTTGTGTTTGCTTATGAACCGATTTGGGCCATAGGAAGCGGCAAGCCTTGTCCCAGTCAAAGAGCGAGAGAGGCGCATGAAGTTATTCGTGCAACGGTAGCGAAAAAGTTCGATGAACAAACGGCGGCAAAAATAAGAGTTATTTACGGAGGATCGGTTGATCCCAATAATATCAGCGAGTATTTAACCACAACGGGTATTGATGGCGCTTTGGTCGGAGGATCTTCGCTTGATCCGCGAGTTTTCGGGCTTTTGTGCCGAAGCGCGATGCCAAATTAACATGAGCCAAATTTTATTTTGGATTGCTGTGGGTATAGCGACAATTTGTTTTGCCGTAATATTATTTTTGGTTTATAAACATTGGCATGAGATTCGTTTGCTGGATCCGGATTCAATTAAAGAAGAAAAGGAAAAACAAAGAAGAGATGAATTGGTTAAAGAAAGATTTAAGCGCATCCAAAGCGGTAAAGTGGAACCCTTTAAAACTTTGTACAGACGTTTTGTTTTTTCTTCAAAAACGGCTTTTCACCGCAGTTATTTAAAGCTGATAAATTTGAATCGTTTTTATGAACAAGCGAAACATCCTTTTGCAAAAGTGGCTCCCAGTCAAGACGAAAGGGTAAAATTGCTGTTGGATGAAGCACGAAGCTTGGCCAGGGATTTGAAATGGGCGGATGCGGAAAAAAGATATTTGGAAATTTTATTGATGGATAATAGAAATTCCGAGGCATATAAAGGAATCGGTTTGATATATTTAAAACAAAAGATGATGCCGCAAGCAAAGGAAACTTTTGAATACCTGCTGAAAGTAAAACAAGCCGATGATATTGTTTACGCATCTTTGGCCGATATCGCGGGTTTTGATAAAGATAAGCGTCAAGAAGAGGCTTATAGAATAAAAGCCGTGCAAGCGAGACCGCGGTTGGCCAACAGACAAGCGGAATTGGCAAAATTTTATATTGATAACGGCGCATATAAAGAGGCCTGGCCATCGGCAAAAAGAGCTACGGATTTGGATCCTAAATCGGCCAAGTATCAAGAATTGGCGTTGGAATGTTTGATTGAGTTGGGAGAGGCGGTTGATGCGAAAAGGCAGTATGATAAATTGCGTTTGATTTTGGATGATCAACCGAAATTGGCAAAATACAAACAAAGAATTGAAAATATTAAAAATGCTTAAATCTTTCTCATATTTAAGTCATTTTTTATGAAAAGGAGCCTTGTTTATAAGCTACTGGACTAATTGTAGATTATTGTTTATACTTTTCGAGCATTTTTGCCGTTGTAGCTCAGCTGGTAGAGCATCTCCATGGTAAGGAGAAGGTCACCGGTTCAATCCCGGTCAACGGCTCCAGCTTTAAGGGTAGGTACCGAAGCGGTCAAACGGGGCAGACTGTAAATCTGCTGGCTCAGCCTTCCCAGGTTCGAATCCTGGCCTACCCACCACAATCTCCGCTTAAAGCGGAGATTTCAGTTTATGAGCTATTTTACTTATATTTTGTTCAGTCCAATATCCGGGCGCTATTATATTGGCAGTACAAAGAATGTTGCAGAGCGTTTATTGAGGCATAATAAAGGAGCAACTCGTTCCACCAAGCCATACCGTCCATGGGAGATTGTATATTTTGAAGAATTTGATAAAAAGACAGAGGCTAGAAAGAGAGAAAATCAAATCAAGGCATATAAGAACGGTGAAGCGTTTAAAAAGCTACTAAGGTCAAATCCCGCCCCGGGCGGGACCCCGCCTTCAGAATAAATATTTATATCAATGTGGCGGGGCGGGGCAGACTGTAAATCTGCTGGCTCAGCCTTCCCCCCGCCGCGGCGGGGGCCTACCCACCACAATCTCCGCTTAAAGCGGAGATTTCAGTTTATGAGCTATTTTACTTATATTTTGTTCAGTCCAATATCCGGGCGCTATTATATTGGCAGTACAAAGAATGTTGCAGAGCGTTTATTGAGGCATAATAAAGGAGCAACTCGTTCCACCAAGCCATACCGTCCATGGGAGATTGTATATTTTGAAGAATTTGATAAAAAGACAGAGGCTAGAAAGAGAGAAAATCAAATCAAGGCATATGTGAATGGATAGAAGATGCTTGAATTGATAAGTTCGATGATGTTGGTTTGCAATTTTCATGCTTTTGGTTAAAAATTGGATGATATGAAAATTAAAAGATATCTTATTGCAATACTTGTCATTGCGGGCTTTATTCCCGTCGCTTTGTTTGCTTATGAGCCTAGATTTGCAGGATCATCGGTTAAATATAATATTGAAGATCCCGCAAATGCAGTCGGTTATTATGCGAGATTACCGGGGAAATCGGCAAGATATGTGATCAATTTTAAAGAATTGGGAAAATTATCGGCGTCTTTGCGCATACCCGATATTCCCAGTGCCGGTAAGAATGTGGCGATGCAGATTGGTTATAGGGATTTAAATGGAGATCAGCAGAAAGTTGATTTGGTGTTTTCGGAAGATGAATGGAGGTATTATAAAGATGAATTTACGGGAAACGGGTATTACTTGGGTCCTGAATTTATGGCCGATGTGTCAAGCGGAACTCACGCGATTACCATAAGCTCTTTGCCGGATAATGAGAAACCGTATGTATTGATTATCGGAAACGAAGAAGATGAGTCGTGGCAATCGTCATACAGAACTTTTATAGAGTTGGCTAAAATCAAAAATCAAGTTTATTCGGAAATGCCTTTGACAGCTTATATGAATATTTACGGAATTGTTTTGGCTGTACCGGTTTTGTTGCTTGCGGTTTTGATAATATACGGGATCGTACGAACATACTTGAATTTTAAAAAAATGGATGAGCAAACAGATGAGGATGATGATATCGTTTTCAGCGATCATAAGGATTAAGATATGGGGGTAAACATTGAAAAATGAATCATGTGCCGATATTTGTATTTTCTGGTATAATTTTGCCGTATGATGACAATCAACACTCCTTATTTGCTGAAGGCTCTGACAATGGCGGTACAAGCCGGAGCTTCGGACGTGCATTTTACGGTCGGACAAAGCCCCATTTTTCGGATTAGAGATGTTTTGCAGGCGAGTCAAATCAATGAACCGATCAGTGAAGAAGTTTTGTTGTCGGAAATAAAAACCATTTTATTACCCGATGCCTATGAAAAATTAATGTTGCACAATGATGCGGATTTTTCATATGATTTTGGCGATATGGGCAGATTTCGTTTTGCAGCATATTGGAAGAGCGGAAAGCCGGCTTTGGCGGCGCGTGTAATTCCTCTGGAAATTCCTTCATTGGAAGATATTGAAGCACCGGAAGCGGTTCTTGATTTTGTGGCTTTGCATGAAGGATTGATTTTGGTTACCGGTCCGACAGGTGCGGGTAAATCAACTTTGCTGGCCAGTATGGTGGAAGAAATCAATCAAAACGACCATAAGCATATCGTAACATTGGAAGATCCCATTGAGTTTATTTATACGCCGAAGAACTGTTTAATCAGTCAGCGCGAATTGGGAGTGGATTTTGTTTCTTTCAGTGAAGGTTTACGGCATTGCTTCAGACAAGATCCGGATGTAATATTAATCGGCGAAATGCGCGATCAGGATACAATGCATACGGCTTTGACTTTGGCGGAAACCGGACATCTGGTTTTAGCCACTTTACATACCGGCAATGCGGAACAAACCATTGATCGTATCGTCAGTTCGTTTCCGGCGGCGCAACAACATCAAATACGCTTGCAATTATCTTTGGTTTTGAGAGGCGCGATTTCGCAGATTTTGGTGCCTTCGGTTACAGGTGAATTGATAGCTGTCAGAGAGGTTTTAACCAACACGGTTGCCGTTTCAAACGTTATTCGAGAAGGAAAAACAGAACAAATTCCCAATATCATATATTCTTCAATGTCGGATAAAATGGTGGATTTGGATCGAGATTTGCAGCAGCTGCTGCAAGAGGGCAGAATATCACCGCAAGTTGCGCATGAACACGCGAGAAATAAGGAACATTTTAAACAATAAAACAGTTCATCCCACTGCGCCAACCCACTTCGCTGACCCACTTCGCTGAAGCTACGAGGGTCACGGGGCTTCGCGGGACAGGTCAAGTTAAAAGTCTAAAATTCATCAGGAGTTACTAAAGCTTCTCTTGATGAACTTTAGACTTTATGAACTTTAATCTTGTTATATGAGCAATGCATTCATAGACGCGCTCTTGAAGCGCTTGGATGGTTTAAAAGATTCCGGAGATTTTACGGAATCGGAGATGAGTAAATTGAAAGAATATCATTCAGTCACTCATCATGTTTTGGAAGTGGATGGAGAGAGTTATCCTGCTTGGAGAGTCAGGCATAGCAATGCTTTGGGACCGGGCAAAGGAGGCATCAGATTTCATCCCGGAGTTTGTGAAGACGAAGTAAAATCTTTGGCTTTGCTGATGAGTTTAAAGAATTCTTTATTGGGTTTGCCGTATGGAGGCGGTAAGGGCGGGGTTCAATTTGATCCAAAAAACAAGAGCCGGGAGCAGCTGCAGAAAATCAGCCGCGCTTATGCCAGAGAATTTGCGGACGTTATCGGCCAAGATGTTGATATACCGGCGCCTGATGTTTATACAAATGCCGAAATTATGGGTTGGATGCTGGATGAGTATGAAAAAGTTAAAGGCTGTCATGAGCCGGGGGTAATTACCGGAAAGCCTTTGGCATTGGGTGGAATAGCCATGCGCGCGGATGCGACGGCGCGCGGAGGCGCCATTGTCGCCGAAGCATTTTTGGAATCCATGAATTTACCCAAAACCGGTTTAAAGATAGCCGTGCAAGGATTTGGTAATGCAGGGTCGTATATGGCTCAATTTTTAACGTCGGCCGGACATATAATAGTCGGCGCAAGCGACAGCAAGAGTGCCGTTTATTTGGATAACGGTTTGGATGTTAAGACTTTGATGGATGCAAAAAAGCAAGGTAAATCATTGGCCGAATCAGGATTGGGAAAGGATATAAGCAATGCAGAGTTATTGGAACTTGAAGTGGATATTTTGGTATTGGCGGCTTTGGAAAATCAGGTAACTCAAGAAAATGCAGATAGAATAAAGGCTAAGGCGATAATAGAACTGGCCAACGGACCGATTTCCGCGGATGCGGATCAAATACTGCATTCCAAAGGTATTCACGTTGTTCCCGATTTGTTGGCCAATGCGGGCGGTGTTACGGTTAGTTATTTTGAATGGGCAATGAACCGAACCGGTAATATTTTGGATGAAGAATATTTACAGCGTAAATTGGTCAGTATGATGAAAGATGCCTGGAAACGCGTTTTTGCCGTTTATGAAGAAAAACAAGGAAAAGCTGATTTTCGTACGGCCGGTTATATTTTAGCGATACGCAGAATTTTAGAGGCGGAAAAAGCCAGAGGAAGCCTATTATAAGTTTATCCCACTACGCCCCAACGGCTTCGCGGGACAGGTCAAGTCCAAAGTTCATCAAGTCCAAATTAGTTAAAAGTTCATCAAGTCTAAAGTTCATCAAGAGTTACTTTGACCGCTCTTGATGAACTTTAGACTTTTATCTTGATGAACTACCTTATTTGCTCTTGATGAACTTGAGTTTTGAGGGTTATAGGCTTGGGTTTTTGGCTTTGTTGACAAGTTTGGATGGTTGAGATATACTTTTCGCGCTGTTGTATCAGGATTTAACGGTGTTATTATAAGCCGAAATAGCTCAGTTGGTTAGAGCGACGGTTTTGTAAACCGTAGGTCGTGGGTTCGAATCCCACTTTCGGCTCCACCTTCTTAATAGAAATCACAAATAATAAATAACAAATAATAAAGATTATTCCCTCCGCCCGCTTTATTATTTATTATGGCTCTAGACTAGCAAACTCTATGCTAAAATAGAGATATGCTCGTCAACAAAGCT